>CAVYAH010000087.1:0-48416 GCA_963766415.1 uncultured Alphaproteobacteria bacterium
GCCACGTATTGCTGCCAGCAGAGCATCCGCAGCGCGGTCAACGCGAGCGTGAGGGCGCTGGTTTTGTTCCAGAAGGGCGGAGACCGGCGTGCCTTGATCACCTCACCTCGGTCTGAAAAACAGCGTCCATCCTTGAGCGGCCAGGACTCCTCGAACAACGGAGATGCCGTCGAGAGTGCGTGGTCGGAGTGAGTAACGTCCACGAGCGGATCCGACTGCTCCGCGAAGACGACCTCCGACTGGCGAATATACCCAACTGGCAAACCAGACGATCCTTCATAGACGGCCGACCAACCCTCGGCGTGCGCGGCTGGGCCGTTCAGTATGGCGTCATCCGCATGGCAGGTCCGAACCACGCGACTTGCGCCGTCGGGCGTCTGATGCACAGCCAACCTCGTCTGGAGCAGGCGAAACGTCGCGAGCTGCCGCACTTCGATCTCGCCGTCAAGAAAACCGTAGCCTGATTCGGAAAAAGCGATGCCGACCCATGACTGGCCATCGCGTTTGATGATCTCGCACGACTCCACGATTCGTGTCGGGTCGCTCATGGAGCAAACGGCCGACGCGCGTTGGGCGCCGCGTGAATGGCAACCCGCTCTCCCGGGACAAGCATCTTCATCGTTGGACTCCCGGGGTCATCGCGATCTGAGGAGGGATTGTAGGTCCCATGTGCTCATGCGCGTTTAGCCGATGACACCGTTCTCGTTGCGAAGTTTCCAGCCCTTCGTCAGCGCATTGGTGATCGGTGCAAACGTCTTGACGGACCCCCACGGATCGGCTGTCGACGACCAGCCCGACGAATTGCATACCGACCGCGGCGAGCAGCCACACCGCCAGCCCCACTCGAAGAAGCTCGGCAGGAGCGTCACCACTGCGGCGGCAAACAGGCGATAGAACGGACTCGGACGCAGCTCCTTGTCGCCCAGATCGAGTTTGACCGAACGAGTTCACGCACGTTGTTGACGAACGAAGGAATCACTCCGGTGGTCGAGAGCCAGATCGTCCACGGACGCTGCACAGACAGGCCACGATCGCCATTGTCAGCGGCAGCCCGTGTCGCTTTTGGCACCTCCGGCAGCGCGGCACCTTGATCGTCTGCACGTACTCTCCAGCTTCGGAACGCGTGTAGTTATGTCCCGGAATCGGGTGTGTGTGGACTGGCCCCTGTCGCAGATCGCGGCGGCAGCGTCTCGTGCCTCCTTCGAGATTGCCACAAGATAGGCACGGGCTTCCTGGCCGACTGCCGGCGGCTCTTCCTCGCAATAATGGCAGCGATCGATTGAATTTAGATTATTTGTCATTTTCATATCATTTTGAAACGACGGAGTATCCCAGGGGCCTAGTCGTGTTCATGCACAGCGTCGAGTCACCGGAACGCGGCTCATGACGCGCGCCCGGCCTTGGATTGCTGACGCCGTGCCGCGGCTGCGAATGCACCCATACATCCGGCGACCGTCAACGGCAGAACGGCGCCGCACGCGGCATAGGCATTGAGCTTGATCTGGTTCTCGCGTTCGATCAGGTCACGCGTGATCGCCGAAAACGCCTTGCCAGTGCCGATTTCGTCCATGGCACTCGTCGTATTAGCGGCCAACTGCGGCACGACCCGCGTGTAATAGAATGTGACTGTGGCCGCGAGTCCCAGGACGACCGAGATCGCGACATGAACGGGGCGGATCAGGGAGGGCTTTTTCGTTCGCACGGCGGGTTCTCCAAGCGGAAGATGTCGTCCGTCCCAACCCCTGGTTGTACGAACTATTCCGTGCGTCCAAGGTATCGAGCTCACTCTTCTAAACAGTAAATGCGAGCCATCCGAACAAACCAAAGCGGCCTTCGCGACGTTTTAGTCGCTTGAGCCGGCGAGAAAAACCATGTCGGCCCGACGACCCGACGTCCCATCACAGCTTCGCCAGTCCCGTGCGAAGGCGTTGCCCGCAGGGACGGCCGAAAGCGACGAATTCGATGAATGGGCCCCTGTCTGGAAGGAGGAAACGAGAAACAGGAAGTTGGATCAGGGTATCGGCCACGCGTTGTGCACGGCCGCAGCCAAGCCTCTCGTCCTTCGGTAGGGCCGCGGTTACCGATCACGGCGAGAATCTGGAAGCGAATGGCTCGATCGACCTCCGGCATTCCTCGACCTCGGGATAGGTCGAGTACTGCAAGGCATCGACACGACGCTCTTCATGATCCCCTCCCGAACGAAACCGTCGCTGGTCCCTCGCCCGAGGAGCAAGTTGCGAAGCACGACCTCCGGTCAATCCTTGCGAGCCCGGTCCTTCAGTAACGCCCTGGCCCAATTGCCCACCTGGAGATCACCCTTCAGCGATTCGATGATGGCCCATCCTCCCTGTCCCGAATCGGTCAGGAGTCCCATGGCCGCTTTGCGGACCTTTTCGTGCTCCTGCCGATCGCGGGCGACGTCGGACAGAAGGGCGACGCCTTGCTCCTTGACCTCCGCCCTGCCCAAGTTGGCAGGCGTAGTCCCTGCCGCGCACCTGGGCGTCCGTCCTACCCCTCAGATGGTTTCCAGTGGTGTCCGCGAACTCGACCATCTCATCGGCGGTCTGCCGCGCGGCTGCCTCACCGAGATATGCGGCCCTGCCTCCTCGGGACGGACCAGCTTGCTGATGGCGGTCCTTGCCGCTGCCACCCAGCGCCATGAGGTCTGCGCCCTGGTGGACGTAAGTGATGCCCTCGCTCCCTCCTCAGCCGCGGCTGCCGGGGTGGATTTCGAACAATTCCTCTGGGTACGCTGTGGGACCCGCAGTGCGAAACCTAAGAAGGAAGAGTTTCGCCGCGCTGAACGCCCTGGCACTGCCGCTTCGTCCCCCGAGATGACTAAGCTCGATCAGGCGCTTCGCGCTACGGACTTGCTGCTGCAGAGCGGCGGCTTTGGGCTGGTTGCCATTGACTTGGGCGATGTTTCCCAACCGGCAGCACGGCGCGTCCCGCTGACTTCCTGGTTCCGCTTTCAGCGCGCGGTGGAAAACACGCGCACCGTGCTTTTCGTCGTGACCCAGTCTCCGTGTGCGCGCACCTGCGCCTCGCTGTTGCTGAAACTGCAGTCCTCTGGCAGGGGCCTTCAACCGCCACACAATCTGGCACCGGCGCATACACAACTTTTGGAAGGCCTGCGGATCGAAAGCGGGCTTTTGCGTTCGCGCCTGGAGCGAAAACCCATGCAGTCCGCGACCTCTTTTGTCACAAATTCACTTCGGGTTTCCTGACGGCTGACGCCTGACGACTCTTTATGCCCGCTTACGCTTCCATCTATGTCCCCGATTTTCCCGTGGAAGCGTTACTGCGCGCCGAGCCAGCGTTGCGTACGCAGGCCGTGGTTGCGCTCGAAGGTAAACCGCCGCTGCAAAAAGTTTTTTCGCTGAATGAAGAGGCCCGCTGCTCTGGCGTGGGGACTGGCATGACCAAGCTGCAAGTCGAGGCCTGCACTGGCCTCGTCTTGCGTCCTCGTTCCCTGCTGCAGGAAGCGGCCGCCCACGCCACCTTGCTCGATTGCGCCCAGTCTTTCTCTCCGCGGGTGGAAGACGTGGCCGATGACACTGTCCTGCTGGACCTCAGCGGTCTTGGCAGTCTCTTTGGCCCGCTTCCCCGGATTGCTCAGGCGTTGTCGGACCGCGCTGTTGTTCTCGGACTGGAAACCAATGTTGCCGTTGCTTCCAACCCAGACACCGCTCTGCTGGCCGCACGCTGATGGCGGTCAAGCCCGGCATAGACGCGCCCGTACCAGTCCTCAGCCGTTCCGCGCTCCTGAGCGCAGGGCGCGCGAACGCCACTGAATGGCGGGCCGACGCCGCCGAAGGCCCGATTATCCTGACGCCCTTCACCGCGCTGGGGGAGCGACCATACACGGCCTATCTCGACCTGGTGTAGGCCACGATCCTCCGCACGCGAGCTGAGGGGCGAAGTTCGCTTACCCTATTTGAACGAGGCGTCATTATGGGGACGAAGCATCGACGCGATTACACGCGAGAACATGACAATGGACGAGCCGAGCAATCCCATAAGGCCCAGCAAATAAAGTGCGGCGGTCCGTCCACCCGGTATGTCGAGCGAGCAAAGCGCAAAGGCGACGAAGGCCATTAACGAGGAGACGGAGCTAGCAAGCGTGCCACCCTTGCTGAACCCTTGCGCATGCCGGATCTTGCGCGCCCTGCTGACGCTAATCGGCGCATAGGTAAGCATCGCGGCGAGGCCGACAACAGCGGAGACACGCACGGCGAACCGCTCGTCCGAAACGAGGCTAGCCACGGTGGCGGGGAGCAGCCCCAGCAAAGTCGTCGAAAGGCTCGCAGACAGCATTAGGCCGAGCCGCATCGCATCAACCTTGGCATCATCCCCGCCGTGCCGCTGCCCTAACCGGCTGGCGAGGCTACCGAAGCCGGCAAATGCGACGGACATTTGTGCAATGACGATGTAAAGCTCGGATGGATTGGTCGCCATTTCGCGCCGCCCCCCTCGACCGGGATGCTACGGTACGGGCGAACAGCTTGTCGATAGGCTCGGGCTGACGACCGCTTTTCCGCCCCATTACCCACCACGGACGCAACCCATCGCGGACATCAGCCAGATTACACGTCGACCACGACGATGCCCGTCTTTTGGGCGGTGTAAACATAGCGGTAGGCCTCGGAGATCGCATCGAGGGGGTATTTGCGGTCGACGACCGCGCGGAACTTACCCTCTTCCATCCGCTCCTTGAGAAAGTGGATGAACTGTCGAGCGCTTCCGCGCGGCGGGAGAGGGCAGCTGACCCGGCCGTCACCAGTGACCGCCGACCACAGCATGAACGGCACGTCCCGGCCGCCTGGCCCAAGGTCCGTAACCGCGAAATGGCCGTCGCGATTCAATAGCCGCCGCCAGTCACGAACCTTCATTTTGCCGACGGCATCGAGGATGAAATCGAAACTTCTGCCGAGCTGTCCATATTCGGGTTTAGTGTAGTCAACGACGCGATCCGCTCCGAGCGAACTTGCCATTTTGATGTGCCGCGTCTCCACGACCGCCGTAACGTCTGCCCCATAGTATTTCGCCAGCTGTACTGCCGCCGTGCCGATCGCGCCCGAGGCGCCATAGATCAGGGTCCTGCAGCCCGGCCTGACGAACTTGCTGACGCTCCCATTGGCGTAATAAGCGCCTTCGCAGACGGGCGCTTGATCGAATGTGAGTGGGCTCGGCATGACGGCGATCGCCGACGATTCGGGCAAGCAGACATATTCCGCCTGAGCGCCATTTCTACCGTATGGGCTCATACCGAAGACTCGGTCGCCGGGTTTGAACTGCGAAGTTCCGGGCCCGATGGACTCGACCTCACCTGCAAAATCCATCCCGAGGATGCCGCGTATCGGTGCGCGAGACATCAAACGCATGAGGTGCGGGTTCCGCATCTCACCGCAATCCGTGCGGTTGACCGTCGCCGCGCGGACTCGGATCAAGACTTCGCCCGCCGCGGGCTTTGGCTTGGGCACGTCGCGGACCTCGATCGACCAGCGCCGTCCGAACCGGGTGACAACTGCCGCTTTCATCAGTCGCCCTCCGCCGGGATGAATAGGCAGCTTCGCTTCAATGAGATCGATTGCAAGGCGGGTCGACCGCTCGTGCAGGCTTGAAATATGAAGCGTACGGTTGAGCTCGGGCGAGACGCTAATGGTGAGCTCGCCGCCTCTCCCTCCGGAAGCTTCGCGCGCTTCGTTCCCCCGTCATCCTGTCCACGGCTGAAGGACCAGATCCTCGTTCACAATCACGCGCACCGGCCATCCTGGACGCACCGTGATCGTGGGCCTGATGTCCAAATTGCGCGCAGTGAGCTGTTGGCCCGCATCCGCGGCATTCTGCTGGGCGGATTCGCGGACTGCGCGAACCAAATCGCTTTCGGAGCTGCCGAGGCTGAGCTCGGTTCCAACACCAAGGATTGTGGAGAGAACGATGCCCTTGACCAGCTGCCAGGTGTGGGAGTTTACCCCGTCGCTAAGCCCCGAATAGCCCGCAGCATCGGCCGCCGGCATCTTGTCGAGACCGACCGAGGATCCATCCGGAAAGACGATGCGGTTCCAGACTAGCAGCGCCCGACGCTGACCGTAGGAAGCCCTGCTGTCGTAGCTGCCAATGAGCTTCGCACCTTGCGGAATAAGGATCGTTCGGCCCGCTGCGCTGTCGCGCACATTTTCGGTGACCTGCGCGATAACGACCCCCGGAAGATCGGAATTCAGGCCGGTGATGAGGCTCGCCGGGATGATCGTCCCAGCACTAAGTGTCCAAGGCGGCGCCTCGCGAGAACTCGTGTCGATCAAGATACGTCTCAAGCGTGCGCGCGACACCGGTTTCTCGGGGCCCGGTCAGTGCAACGGCCGCAGGGCCGGCGGAAGTGTCCGTGGAAGCGAGGCCTTGCGAGGATAAGTCGGCCGGCACGCCATGACCGCTTTCGATTTGCACCAGCAGCGGTGACGAGCGCGCCGCTCTCCTCGCGGCAGTGATGCGCTGGCGCTCGTCATCGAGGGCCGACCCCCTCTCCTGCCGCTGGCCAAGGGCACTGCCCGGCGCTATCGGCTCCAAGGCGGACAGGGCGCCAGTCGATGCGATGAACCCCGGCCGCAAGAGGTCATCGGGTGAGAGGCTTCAGCCGCCTGCGGTAATCCCGAGCCCTGCGGAAGGAGCGGAAGATGATCCCCGCGAGCGTCGAGAAGCTTCCGATGATGAGCGCGAAGGCGCCGACGTAGAGGATCTTCTTCAAGAAGCGGCCGATCAGTCATTTTCGCCGCCCATCGCCCAGAACAGGCCAGCGAGCGTTATGTCGATGCCGACAAGCGTCGTCGTCAAAAAGGCGACGTCGCCTCGAAGAAGCCCGAAGCCGCTGTCGATGTACTGGATGAAGGCCGCCATGAAGCGGTCGATGACGTTGAGGTCGCCCATCAATCTGCTTCTTCATCGTCCCTGTTGAAGGTACCGCGGGGCTTCCGAAGGGGGAGTCGAAGCCCCGCGGTGGGCCTGGGGGAGGTGGAAGGGCCCTCCCCGGCCCATTCGGTCAGTTGGCCGGCGCCGCCGGGCCCTCGAGGAAGCGGCGGATCGTGATCCGCGCATCCATGGTCCGGCCGGAGGGATCGCGTTTCACGCGCACGGCTACAGGCTGCCCGTCGACAAGAACCAGGCCACCCTTGGCGCAAACGCGCGCGTCCCCCACAGCACTGACCCTTTTCACAAGTGGTACATCGTAAGGAAGGTAATGGCATAGCGACGCGGGCCGGCGCGCATCGGCAGGTGCCCAGGCCAACGCCATCTGTCCGGGACGAAGATTGGCGGGGCGACGGCATAGAGGCCGAGCGGACTGCTCGAGCTCGCATTCCAGACAAGCAGGGGACGAGGCCGGAGCAAGACCGTGGCGGCGAGCGGAAGCGGGGAGAGCGGCCGCCGATATCGGCCGATGGCGCAGCCCGCGCCGAACCCGATCTCGGGCGCATCCCAGCTCGGATATCGCTCGGAACTGCTGGAGATGGGTCTCAGCCAAGTTGCGTCGTTTTGCTGGACTTTCCCGACCAGGAATTGAGATCGTCAATATGATAGCGAACGAAACGGCAGTGGCGGCGGAAGGAAGGGCCCACCCCATCGCGGCGCAACTCCTGCATTTTGCGCGGGCTCAGGCCAAGGCAGAATCTGGCCTGCTCCGTCGAAAGGAACGGGCTCCCCTTCTTGGCCCCGGCGGCTCGAGCAATGTCGTCTTCCGCCCTGGATCCCGGGTTCGCACTGGTCGGTCGTTCGCCCATCCCCGCAGGGATGGACCAACCTTCTCGTCCAGCAGAGGCTCGAAAAGGGATGGGTCTGAATGCGATCCGAGCGTCGCTTCAGAGGCGACGCGCCCCCGGAGTGGGAAATGCTGCCTGGGCCGGAACGGACTTTAACACTCGGAATGGAAGCGCCGACCCGTTGGTTGGATTTAGCAACGAGCCGAGCACCAACGTCAGCGTTCCCGCTCCCTATGCGGCAGCGAACGAAATCTGCTGATATAAGGCACCGTGAGGTGAGCCGATGGACGATCCGCAGATTGACAATGATCTGATCGACGAGGCGGTACTAGCGTTGATGTTCCTGACGCTGCACGGCGAGCGGGGTTTCCCGTCGATGTCGCGCGCCTGGAAGTCGTTCGACTGGGACGCGATGGGGCGGCTGCATGCCAAGGATCTCATTCTCGACCCGGTGAACAAGGCGAAGTCGGTCGTATTGACCGAGGAGGGGCGGGAAGCGAAGCGAGGCTGCCTTCTTCCGCCTTTTTGCCAGCAAGGACGTCTCTCAGACGCCTACGGGCCGTTGAACGCGATCGCTCCCCGTCCCCAAACCGCCGGCGCCGGAGCTATTCCGAACGATTGAGACGGTAGGTGACAAGTCGGAGGAGCAGATCAGAGCTGCCGCCCGCGAAACGGTGGAAAAACTACGCGGCATCTGGAGTCCACTTTTCCACACCAGTCCACTTTCCCACGCGCGTTCCGGCTCTAACCGATCCATTCCAGACAGGACATTAGCTTCCGTCTCACGGTTTGGGGTTTTTTCATGCTCCTGAAACGCTGGGGCAATGCCCCTTGGCGCTTAACGTGCGCCTGTTTCTACCCCCTCTTCATTTTCCGGCGGATCGAGAATGCGACCAGCTGCAACATCGAGCGTATCTCGCGGCTGGTATCTGTCGGCGGTTACCGTTTTCAAGAATGAAGCGCCCTACCTGGACGAGTGGCTGGCATTTTGCGTCTCGGAAGGAATCGAGCACGTGCTGCTCTACGACAACGGAAGCACCGACAATTCGCGGGAGGTGTTGCGACCTTGGATTAGCGCCGGCATCGTGGAATTGATCGAGTGGCCGTTGCACTGGAAGACCGGAGCCCAAACCAAGGCTTTTCTCGACGCTTTGCAACAACTCACCGGCCGCACGAGGTGGGCGGCGTTCGTCGACATCGACGAGTATCTGTTTTCGCCTACGGGCGCGAAGGTGTCGGAGGTCCTCAAGCAATATGAGGATCACGCTGGCGTCGTCGTAAATTGGCAGTGCTACGGAAGTTCCGGACTAAAGAGCCGCCCGGACGGCTTGACGATTGAAAGTTACACCAGACGGGCAAAGACCAATTGGGCCAGAAACCGGCGGGTGAAGACGATCGTCGATCCGTCACGGGCAATCCGGCCGCGAAGCGCTCACCTCTTCGAGGTGCAGCCCGGTCATACCCTTGTGACCGAAGACTTCAGGCCAGTTCGGATCATCCGCAAAGCCAATGGTCGCCGCAGATTGCGACACTTGGCAGCCTGGCTGCCTTACGTACCCTTCGACCCCTATGCGAAGACCGAGCCGTCGATCGGCCAAGTCTCCGTGTCCAATCTTCGCATCAACCATTACGTCACGAGGTCCAAGGAGGAGATGCCCCTAAAGTATAAGGATCGGGACAGTCTGCGCGAACGAGATAGGCGCTCGCACGCGCGGTATCATGATCGCTGCGAGGTCGAAGATCCAGATTCTAGTTTCCAGAGCCGAGCACCTTCGGGAAATCATCGCAAGGGTTCGCACCGGCATTGCTCCGTTCGATCCCGGCGAAGTGAGCACGGCAACTATCTTGCGCGAGCACGATGAGTAGAGGCAAACCGCCCAAAATATCCAAAGCTGTGGGCGCCGGAATTGCATTGATGGCCACTCCGCTCCTCCTGCCTCATCTGTCGAGAACCCTATCTGCAGCGCTGTTCGATGGCGGCAGCATCGTGGTTCTGATCTGCCTCGTATTGATCTTCGTGGAAGCCGCGGCCTAAACCCATTGCGCACCGGTGCCATTCCGCAACTCACTGGAACTAGAGAATGCTAGGCTGCCGGCCGTCTCCCATGTCCAGTTCCGCCCGCTTCAGACATTAGCTTTAAGCCGGGCGGATGTTCTCGCGGTTGGGCATCAAACTGGGCGCGGACCTAACATCCCGACGCCGGGCATGCAGCCATGAGGCGCCGTGACCGTTGAGGCTCGCGAACGATCAGTCGGGAGCTTGAAATGGTCCGAGGCTTTATAGCAGGCGTCATCGTTACGATCATTGTTGCGTTTATCGGCGCTTACGTACTCCTCCAAAGCGGCTTAATTCCTGCGAACGCGGACGCGAAACCCGGTGGCCTCGAGCTGTGGGCTGCCGGCACGTCACTGGATGCAACTTTGCGTAACCAAGCTCCCGAAGGACCCAACCCCGTTGCGCTCACTAGCCCAAATCTGATCGAGGGAGCCGCTTTGTACGGTCAGCACTGCGCAATCTGCCACGGCACTGCGGCTGGAACATCGTCAGCTTCTCCGGTGGCCAAGGGGCTTTATCCGGCGCCGCCGCAACTAGCAGACGACGGCGTGGAAGATGACCCTGAGGGTGTCTCCTTCTGGAAAATAAAGCACGGGATTCGTCTGACCGGGATGCCTTCCTGGGGATCTTCACTTACCGACCGGCAGATCTGGACGCTGGCATTGTTCCTGAAGCACATGGATAAGCTTCCTCCAGACGCACGCCAGGCTTGGAATCAGGTAAAGAATTCGCCCCGGACGTGAGCACCGAACATCAGGTAGATGCGACAGGAAGCCCGTAACTCTTAGGTCCGGATTCCAGCCTAGACGGCCATCACCGACCGATTCCTGCCATGAGGTCTGATGCGCGGCTGCTCAGTCTGAGGTCTGCTTTGGCCGCATGAGGCCCGGCTTCACAGCTGCCGAGCCCCATTGATCTGTTCGCGCGTCGTGGCGCGCCTTACCTCCATCACTGATCGATATCTCGTCGATATGCCCAGGACCTTCGCGGTAATCGAGCACCGACATGAACTGACATGCGGCCTTCATCATCGCGGCTTCGGTTCGTTCAGGCAGTTCAAAGCCGATGAGATTTGAATGACGCGACTGGAGCAAGTCCCAAGCCCGGGTCCGCTCTTTAGGGTCAATCACCTCAGTCGCGTGCGCAGCAGCATAGACCGCTGTGAGTTGGCCGAGCTCTTTCGGCTCCCCTCCCACCGCAATCGATATGCGTTTGTCTCGTCGAATGTTCGCAAGCTTCTGACTTGTACGAAAGATTAGGAAATAGAGAGTCAGGCCCTCGTTGGCGTAACCAACAATTGTCGTCTGCGGCCATCCATCCGCGCGAAGCGTGGAAATCGCCATGATCCGGTGGGAATTGAGTATTTCAATTGCCTTATCCTGCATCGAGCCCTCCAGCGTTCTCGCCAAGGCGCTGCTCTTAACTATCAAGTTACGGCTTTTCCGGCCCGGGGGCCTATACGCAATCGTCCATATGTCCGCTAACCACTTCCGGCCACAAGCGACCCATTCAGGACATTGGCGGCACTGTCGTTAGAGTAGAATGAAACTAGCGTTGGTAGGGTTCAGCTCGCCGATAACCCGGATCGGGTTGGTTGACCGACTCGAGACAGCGGGCGCAGGGCCGCAGTGGGCCATCTGTTTCGACGGACGTGTACGAGCCCGCCATGACCAAAATCAGCAGATAGCAGCGCTAGCTAATCGCGCTCCATGTCGTTTGTCACACACTCCGCGAAATATCACACACGAGGAGGTGAACGATGAAGGCGATAGTGGTGACGGACCAGGCTGCGGGAACGGCCGGGATGAAGCTGGTGGAGCGGCCCGAGCCGCAGGCAGCGATAAACGACGTCGTCGTTCAGGTTCATGCGTCGGGATTCGTCGACACCGAGCTGGCTTGGCCTTCGACCTGGACCGATCGCCTCGACCGTGACCGAACACCGTCGATCCCCGGGCACGAGCTGGCCGGAGTGGTCACCGCCCTCGGCTATGGCACGACGGGGCTGTCGGTCGGACAGCGGGTGTTCGGCCTCACGGACTGGTATCGCGACGGCACCCTGGCCGAGTACGCGGCCGTCGAGGCGCGCAACCTCGCGCCGCTGCCGGGCGACGTCGACTTCACGGTGGGCGCGAGCCTGCCGATCTCGGGCCTGACCGCGTGGCAGGGACTGTTCGAGCACGGCCGCCTTCGGGCAGGGCAGAGCGTCATCGCGCACGGCGCGGCCGGCGCAGTCGGGTCGATGGTGACGCAACTCGCACGATTGGCGGGCGCCTACGTCATCGGCACCGGACGCGCCGCCGACCGCCAGAAGGCGCTCGACTTCGGCGCGAACGAGTTCGTCGACCTCGAGAACGACGCCCTGGAAGACGTCGGCGGCGTCGATCTGGTGTTCGATCTCATCGGCGGCGACATCGGGAAGCGGTCCGCGCGCCTGGTTCGAGCCGGAGGAACGCTGGTGTCCATCGTCGGGCCGTCCGAGGCGCGGCCCGCCGACGGTCTGGCGGTCGACTTCGTTGTCGAGTCCGATCGTGCCCAACTGAGCGAGATCGTCCAGCGGGTGCGGGACGGACGACTGCGGACGAACATCGGCACCGTCTCGACCCTCGACGATGCCGTCGCCGCCTTCAACTCGACCGAGCGACGCCCGGGGAAGACGATCATCCGCGTTCACCCGGAGGACTCGGGATGCAAACAGAACTTCGAGCGCAACCGAGGGAAGCCGTCAGAGAAAGCGAGCCGGTCGTCTAGCGTCCGCTTTCCACCCCGTTGCGGACATCAGCCTGAGGAAGCCGCTGAACTGCTAGCTGCCGCAACGAGGAACGCCGCGGTTGCCGTACTGACCATTCTCATAGCCGCTTTCTTACGGTTATGAATGTCCGCCTTCCACCCACTTCGGCCATAACGAACCCATTGCGGAAGCTAGCAGCTGGTCAGTCTGCAATCCTGCGCCAGCCGACGGCCAGTCCCCCGCACTTCGGGATGCTCCATACCGACGCCCTTCGCGCTCACCGTGCCATTTGTAATCCATGTCACATCGTAGAAATCGCCGCCGGCGTGCTTTTCGATGTCGAGATCATATTCGTCGGAAAATTCGCCGTCTCGAGGAAATAACGGACGTGATACCGGCCCGCGAACCCCCCGGAGGCCGGACCGCCGGTCGCTACCCCGGGACCGCTGTAGGCATTGGAGTAATTCCATCGGGCATCCAACGTGCCGGGTGCCTTCCCCTTGGTGTAGAGGACAAATCCGATGTTGAAGGGCTGGTCTGCTTTCGCCAAAGTGGGGGCGTTGGACTCGTCTGAGCGAATGCGCTGTCGGAGCCAGACAGCAACACCGCCAATCAGACTGCAAGCATAAATAGCCTAGGCATGTCGGCGACCCTTCGTGCAAAGGCGGACGATACTACCTGCTGTGAATCGATGCCATCCGCGCACTCGAAGCACGGCCGAATGTCGGATTCCCACGCCCTTTCCTGACGCTATTGAGCCAATGGCAACTTGCAACGCGGGAGTTGTCCAGACAGGATTTTCATGATCAGGCGGTGATCGGGAGTAGTTCCGCGTACGGAGGAGCGCGGCCGATGAAGGACGGTTGGTATTCGCGACCCATATTGTTCGTGGAAAGCGTCGAACGCGCGATCGCCTTCTATCGCGACGAACTCGGCTTCGTTGAGAGCCAGCGTTACGAGGAGGAGGGCACGGTGCTCGTCGGAGAAGTGACGCGTGGTGATTGCACGCTGCTTCTAAATTGCCAGGAGCCGGACAAGATCGGGCGCGGCCGCATGTTCATATCGCTCGCGCATGGTCGGATTGATGACCTTCGTGCCGAGTTCGAGGAGCGCGGCGCGCCGGTACGCGACGGCTGGTGGGGCTACGATACGATGATCATCCAAGATCCGGACGGCAACGAACTATTCTTTCCTTATCCAGGCGCGGCACCAAGCTAGCTCAGTACCGACCGACCGTGCGCGAGCAAGCCCGAGCGGGCGAACCATTTGCGGCGTAGCCGCGCTTAGTCCCGTTATCTCCATTGCCCATCCGTTGCGGACACCCGCCCCTTACGCTCCAATCAAATCTGAGACGGGCTTTATCTTCCTGCCTTGGTGCGCTGCCCGGCGTTATGTTCCGTTCATGCATCTTCTGGCGCCCGGCGTTCGTTCTTCCCCCGAACTCACCGGCATTCTCCGGCTGAGAAGAGGAATTCCTAAATGACGAACTTCATCAGATATTTCGCCGCTGCGGCAGCGATCGGCGGGCTGTCTGCACCCCTCGCAGCCCAGAATTCCTATCCCAGAATTCCTATCCCCAGAATTCCTATCCCCAGAATTCCTATCCCCAGAGTCCCTATCCCCAGCAGGGCTATCCGCAACAGGGCTATCCGCAACAGGGCTATCCCTACAATTACAACCAGGGCTATGGGCTGAATTCGGTTGGCCAGGTCATCGATCAGCTTCTCGGCAATCGCTACAATGTGACTGACCGCCAGGCGGTATCGCGATGCGCCTCTGCTGCGATGACGCAGGCGGCCGCCCAATATGGCAACGGTTACAACCCTGGTTACGGCAACAACAACGGCTACCGGCAGGGCTATGCGGGGACGATGCGCGTCACTGCAATTAGCGACGTCCAGCGGCGCTCCAATGGCCTTCGCGTCTCCGGGCTGATGAGCTCCGGTGGCGGCTATGGCGGTCACTACGGCTATCCGAACCGCAACTACGCTGGCGGCGACCTCAGCTTCCGCTGCAACGTCGATTATCGCGGACAGGTCACCAACATTCGCATCGGCCGCATGAACGGCTATCGCGGCTAGTCGAGACGAGGGCGGCGCGGTCATCGCAGCCGCGCCGCCCATCAAGCTCATTCAAAGGAAACTGCTCATGGCCAAGGGCCAAAAACGTTCGAACAAGGAAGTCCCGTTCGTCATTCACGGGGACACCTACATCCCGTCCTCGCTGTCGGCGCTTCGGCCAGGAATTCCGGTCCTGATCAAACCGATCGATCCTCATGACGTGGTCTCTATTCAGGCGCACGAGGAGGCCAAGTTCGAAATCGACGCCTGAATGGAAGGTAACTGGGATTAGGGTTCTCGGCCTAAAGGGGTATAAAGAGGAAACATCACCAGGCGTCTATCGCGGCTTACTGGTGGCTGAGAGACAAGCTTAGCGCTCCCGCCCAGCGGAGCGCCCAATGTCCAACGACTTCACCCATCCACTCGACCTGCTCGTGCGCAAGCTCGACCAGTGGAACCCGCTTAGCGAAGACGACCGAAATGCCGCCAGGGAATTGCCGTTCACGCGCAGACAGCTGAAAGTCGGCGATCATGTCGTGTGGGACGGAGATCGGCCGCAGCATGCCTGCCTCCTCCTTTCAGGCTTCGCTTATCGCTACAAGGTCGCCGGCAACGGCGGCCGGCAAATCATGTCCATCCACATGAAGGGTGACATCGTCGACTTGCAGAACTCGCTGCTCGGGATAGCGGATCACAACGTGCAAATGCTGAGTTCTGGCCACCTCGCCCTTATCCCCGTTGAGGCGGTGCGCGAGCTTGCGTTCAGGCGTCCAGCAGTTGGAATGGCAATGTGGTACGAAACGCTGGTCGAAGGTTCGATCTTCCGAGAGTGCGATTCTCAACATCGGCCGTCGCAAGGCCATCGTCCGCATCGGGCACCTCTTGTGCGAGTTTGCCCTGCGTCTGGAGTTTTCAGAACTCGGCAAACAGACCGAATACGAGTTGCCGATCACACAGGAGCAGCTTGCGGACGCCGTTGCGCTGACGGCCGTCCATGTGAACCGCACGCTCATGAAGCTCGAAGCGGACGGGTATATTTCGCGGAGCAGACGGCACATCGTGATCAATGACTGGCACAAACTCGCCGTGCTGGCTGACTTTCAACCGAGATACCTGCACCTTGGTATGGAAGCTCGGAATTAAGCCCTTCGGCGCTGCTTGACGCTGAATGCGCTGGCCAAAGTATTTTACTTGGCATCCCTAATCCATGTTACTGTGGAATTGAGAACCCCCGTTTTCGGGGCAGCGGCGCGGGTCTCTGAAGGAACGGTTCGACTTGGGTCCCCTCTTGTCGGACCGTTTCTCGCTTTCGACTGCGGACACTAAAGCATGCTCGACGAGCGCCCTCTTGAGCGCCGCGTCCGCTTTTATGCCCAGCACTTCACCTTGCGCGACGATTGCCAAAGTTCGAGCGGCCGGACACGCCAACGGCCGATCAGTTCGGCCGCGTCGATATCGTTCGGCGCGGTAAATTCCTGAATCAGGCTGAAGTTGCCATGGCCGTCATGTGAGAAGAGGCGATATTGCAGCAATTCGGACTCCTGCAGGAGAAACGCGCTTCAGCACTCGCGCCATGGATTTGCGGAAGATCATCCCGCTGCTGGGGTAGTGCACCCCTGCGTATACATCCGCGTTCGTTAACAAGAGAGGTAGCCCCGGCGGGCCTCGGTGCCCTTGGCCCGCTTCCACCCATTGCAGACACTGCCCGACCGCTGCACTTTCGCCCAATGGAATGGCTCGCGTTCTTCATGGAGACGGCCGCGCTCGGCGCGTGCAGAGTAGCGGTCCGAATGAACAAGAACACGGGTCATCTCTTGTTGCTGGGCGCGCTCCTGTGCATCGCAGCCATGCCCTGCGCGGCCGCTCCGGCGAACGCGGCATATTCATATTACGAAGCCGGAAACGTCATTGCCAAGAGGCCGGCGCGAACCAGTCCGGGGCTACTGCTTGTAGGCGGCAGCGACTGGGACGAGAGCGCGCTCCGGTGGTTTGGCGAACGTGCGGGGCACGGCCACATCGTCGTCATCAGCGCGTCGGGCGGCAGGGAGTCGGGTGACGAGCTCTACCGCCAGATCGGCGGGCTCGCCTCAGTCGAAACGATAGAGTTTCATAGCCGACGAGCGGCCTCTGATCGCCATGTCCTGTCCCTCTTGAGACATGCCGACGGGATTTTCATCGCGGGCGGTGATCAGGCGAACTACGTCCGGTTCTGGAAGGATACGCCCGTCGCGCGCCTGCTCGACGAACATCTGGCAGCCGGAAAACCGCTCGGCGGGACGAGCGCCGGCCTCGCGATATTGGGGTCTGCCGCTTACGGGGCGATGGACGGCGGCAGCCTAGAGTCGGCCCAGGCGCTAGCGGATCCAGCCGGACCCGCCGTGACCATAGTCCGCAATTTCCTCCATGTGCCGTTTCTTTCGCATGTCATCACCGACTCGCATTTCACTGCGCGTAATCGGCTCGGCAGGCTTATTGCTTTCGTGGCGCGCGTCCATTCGACGACTGATCCAGACGCCGTCGGTCTTGGCATCGATGAGGGAAGCGCACTTGCCGTCGATCCTGAAGGAATTGGTCGATTATTTACACGAACTCATGGTTACGCCTGGCTGGTCGAACTCGAGGGAGCGGCGCATTTGTCGCCGGGCAAACCGCTGGACGGCCAAGCGGTGAGGATTACCGGAATCGGTCCCAGCTCGAGCATCGATCTGCGAACGCTTCGCGTTTCAAATCGAGCCTTTTACGGCGTCGCTTCAGTCCGCGAGGGGAAGCTCTTCTACAAGGTGCCGACAAGACAGCCTGAAGCGCATTCAAGTTCGCTCGCCTCGCCCTGAGGAATGCGACAATGCCCGGGCGTAGACCACGAGGGGATAAGCAATGCTGCCGAGCCATTGCCGGCGTTAGCCGAAGCGCCCCAAATGGCGGACCTACTCATCCCAGCAACGATCGATATCCGCCCGCTGCCATCAACCGCGCAGACCGAACTAACCGCTGAGCTTGGGAGCGGATGCTTGGCTCCCGGCCGCGCCAGCGCGGCTCGCTGACCGACCTGCTGAGCAGGACCTCTGCAATAGCGCGTTGGCCGGCTCCGGCAATGAGCGCGTCCCGCGCGCGGATCATCATGATCCAGCGCCGGGCACGGGGCTCTGGTGCGTGCAGCACGCGCGAAAATCGTTCCGTTCGGCACAAGGCGAGGAAGCGCCGGAGCGTCAGGAGAGGCGGCTCGGCCGACGCGACGCCGCCGATCATGTAGGCGAGGAAGACCGGCCCGTTTGCGAACGTGCCGGGCGGCGCGTCGATCCGGATCGAACGAAGTCCGTCGGACAATAATAAATGGCCGGCGTCGGCATGCTCGGCTAGGCGAACCAGACCCGGGAAACGGCCAAGGTCGATCTCGTCGCCGTGAGAACGCGACGGATCGGAGCGCGCCTCGAGCACGTACGGATAGGCATCGGCATGCCACAGCGGCCGCGCGGTCGGCACTGCCAGCTCCGCCGGCTCGAAGGAGAGCAGGCCGAATTGCGCTGCATCCGCATCCCTTTCGGCAGGAACCATGGCGCAAGCTCGAGCGGCCGCGCGATAGGCTGGGTCGCGCCTCAGCCATTCCCAAGCGAACATCGAGCGGTCGGCGCCGAGCAGCGGCGCATAAGAAGCCGCGTCACGCCAATCGGGTGCTGATGCCGCCTCCGCCTTCACACATGGAGATCAGCGCGCGAAGGTCCATCAGGCCATTCCCCCACGCGGGGGAATTGCGTCCTCGAAACTTAGCCACCCGTCGCGCAGGCCATAAGCCACGAGTTGGGTGCGGCTGACGGCGCCATAAGCGGCGCGCGCGCGTTTCCCATATTGACGAACGGTGTGCGTGCTTAAGCCCAGGATCGTCGCGATCTCCCAGTCGGTCTTGCCGCGCGCCACCAGCCGCAGGCATTCGAGCTCGCGCCTGCTGAGCCGCGGTCGCGGAGGCGGCTTGAACGGGCGAAGCCGCCTGGCGGCGCGAAGCGCGTGCGCGCCGACAAGCTCGGCGCAATTGAGCCGCGCAACCGGAAGCTCTGATCCCGCGCGTACCGCAAACGAACAGGACGCGCCCGGCTCTCCCGGGACGTTCGCCGGAACGGTGAAACCGTCGCCAAGCCCGTGATCGCGGCTTCGCGACAGGACTTTCCGATGGCGACGTTCGAGGCTGATGAGCGATCCGAGATCTACCCACCGAAAGCCCATGTTCGAGCGCCGGCTCGCAAGATGCACCGGATCGTCGGGAGCATAACCGCATGCCACTAGCTCGCTCACCCAGCCGTGCGGATAATTGTCGACCCGGACAAGACCGCTCCCGCCCGCGAGGCTGGCATGATCGAGCAATGCGAAATGGTGGAAACCGAGCTCGAGAGCAGCCTCGGCAAGCAGGACGCGGAGCTGCGTCTGGTCCTCGCAGGACTCCATGGCTTCAGCAAAGCGGTCGGTTAAGCGTCTCACTCGTTCACCAGCATGCCAAGGAACGCTTCGCTATCACGTCCAAAGCAAAGGCTCCTTCAATGACCCGGCCCATTTAATTCCCGTCAAATTTCTTACTAACAAGTGAATATATTTGAACGGTTCCGCGACCGCCGTTAGGCGCCGAACCGCTCGGAGCCGCGCTCAAGCATTCCGCTCTTGGGAGACGGACAGCTCGCGCTCATGAGAGGGGGCGCCGCGGGCTGACGTGACTTGGAACACGTGCCGCTGCGAAGCCGATGCGGGGATGTTCGATCGTGTAGAGACGTTTGTCAGGGATGTTCGAGAACTCGGAAGCGAAGTCGAACTCGCGGGCGCACTGGCCGAGGTCACGCGCGACCTCGGCTTCGCCTATTTCGCGCTGACCCACCATGTCGACGTGCGCAGGAGCAACGCGGCGATCCGGATCCACAATTATCCGGACGGCTGGGCCGACTGGTTCGACGAGCATTCATTGGGCGGGTTCGACCCGGTCCACCGCGCGAGCAACCTCACCGGGGTGGGATTCGCCTGGTCCGACCTTCCCGACATGATCGCGCTGACCGCGCAGGATCGGAGGGTCCTCGAGCTCGCACGAACCCACGGAATCGGCGAGGGCTTTACCATTCCGGCCCATGTCCCGGGGGACGCGCACGGCTCCTGCTCGTTCGCTCGAGGGGCCGGCGAACAACTTCCCGGCGAGCAGCTCCCGCTCCTTCAACTGGTCGGCGCCTTCGCGTTCGAAGCGGCACGGCGAATGCAGCGAATGCAAATCACGAAGGAGCCGGTGCAGCTCACAGACCGCCAGCGCGAGTGCGTGATTTGGGCAGCGCGCGGAAAGTCGGACTGGGAAATCTCCCGCATAATCGGGATCAGCCATGAAACAGTGATCGAGCATTTGCGCAATGCGCGCGAGCGCTACGGCGTCGGCAAGCGCACGCTGGTCGCGATCCACGCCCTGTTCGACGGGACGATCGGCTTTCTTGACGTGCTCCGCCGCTGACACCCCCATTTCTTGGTATATCGCGTCGATGGCCGTGCCGTGATGCTTGTTTCTCAACGAAGGGGAACCAAGCATGGATGTCGTCGTCGAAAACGGATTCGCTGGCGGATTGGAAAACCGCGCTCTCAGGGCGATGTTCGAGGACCGTAAGAGTGTCTTCGTCGATCTTCTGAAATGGGATCTGCCGGTGCTCGACTGCCGCTTCGAGGTTGACGAATTCGACAACGAGCATGCGACCTATGTGATCGTCGCCGACGATGAGGGCGACCATCTGGGGTCGGCCCGGCTCATTCCTACGATCCGGCGCCATATCCTGGGATCGCTGTTCCCCCAGCTTTGCACGGGGCTCCCGCCCAGGGGGCCAAGCATTGCCGAGATCACGCGCTTCTGCCTCTCGCGTCGTCAGAATGCAGCGTCGCGCCGGCGAACCCGCAACTGCCTCGTGAGCGCTTTGGTCTCGCATGCGCTGGAGCGCGGCATCCGCACGTATACCGGGGTCGCCGAAATATGTTGGCTACAGCAGATCCTCGCCTTCGGCTGGAACTGCCGCCCGCTCGGCCTTCCGGTTCGCCTCGATTGTGGGTCGCTTGGAGCGCTCGCTATCGAGATCAGTCCGGAGACGCCCGAACTCCTTGCCCGGAACCAGGTGTGGGATCCGGCCTTCGAACCGCCGGTGCGGATGCCGCGAGCGGCGTGAGGGGGGAAGAATGAAGATGAAAGATCGCGTCATTCCGCTCGGCGACGTAGCTCGATGGACTTCCGACCTGCTCGACCAGGGCTGGTGCGTCATCCCATCACTCCTTCCGCGCGAGCTCATCGCTGCACTCGACGCGGACCTGGCGGGCGACTTCGAGGGCACTCCCTTCTGCGAAGGCGGCTTCTACGGAGCGCGCACGAAGAGGTTTGGACGGCTCCTCGCGCGCTCGCCGCTCGCGTCAAGGATCGTCGAGCATCCGCTGGCCCTCGCCGTCGTCCGCAATGTGCTGGGACCCTGGTGCGATTGCATCCAGCTCAACCTCACCCAGGCGCTCGCTCTCCATCCCGGGGCGCCTCCGCAACTTCCGCACCGGGACCAGGACATGTGGCGAGGAGCGATCGGCGAGACAGAATATCTGGTCAATGTGATGTGGCCATTCACGAGGTACAGGCGCGAAAATGGCGCGACTCTGATCTGGCCGAGAAGCCACGGGCCACGGGCGCTGGACCCCGATCCTTCAAGCGGCGAATTCGCGGCCGAGCTTGATCCCGGCTCGGCCCTGTTTTTCCTCGGGTCGACGCTTCATGGCGCCGGCGGCAATTCCAGCGGCGAGGTTCGCCGAGGGGCGATCGTCAGCTACTGCCTCGGCTGGCTCAAGCCCTACGAGAACCAGTGGCTCGCTTATCCGCCTGAGGTTGCGCGAACCTTCGACCCTGAGCTTGCGGCCCTGGTTGGCTACCGGCAGCACCGCCCCAATCTTGGCAATTATGAGGGGCAGTGCCCGTCCCTTCTACTTCAGGACGAAGTGCCCGAACGGCTCGCCGCGATCGACGCCTTGCGACCGGACCAGGAGGAACTCGTCGCCGAGTTCGTCCGGAACCAGGACTGGCCGAAAAGCGCAGCTGCGTGAGGGGCACCGCGGATGCCCCCCCCAGGAACGTTCGAACGGGTCTATGCCGCGCTGAAGCTGCGGCTGAGGAGCGGCGACTACAGGCCTGGAGAACGGCTCGAGCCCGCTGCCTTGTCAGAGGAGCTCAACGCTAGCGTGACCCCGGTCCGCGACGCGCTCCATCGGCTAACCGGCGAGCGGCTCGTCGAAGCGCCGCGGCACGAGGGTTTCCGTGTGCCCATGCTGACCGAGACGACGCTTCGCCACCTTTACGCCTGGCACCAAGACCTGGTTCTACTTGCGATCCTCAACCGGAAGAATCCAGGAGGGGAATTTGAAGTGCCGCCAGAGGCGTCCGACCGCGGCGCGGCGCTCCACGAGCGATGCAACGCAGCTTTCCTCGCTCTCGCCCGCTCGACCGGCAATCCCGAGCATTTGATTGCGCTCGCGACACTGACCGAGCGGATCGAGCCCGTTCGCGAATCGAGGATGCGCTCCTCGACGCAGCCGAAGAAGAAAGCGCCGGTATCGTAGTCGCGATCGAAAGCGGCGATAGGAAAAGGCTCCGAAAAGCGCTCGTCCACTATCATCGCCGCAGAGCGCGCATCGTCCCCGAGCTGGTCAGCCGGCTGCTCGAGAGTTGAGCCCCCTCAGAAACAATCGTCGTATCGGCTCCGAATAAGCTCCGGATAGCCAATGTGCGAGACTAGCCTCGCTGGTGCCGTCACTTCCGACGGCTCGTCAGGAGACAAGGCAGATGAAACGTCTCTCGAAACATCCAGGGCGCCGCCCGCTCGGACGCATCAGCATCGACACGAGGGGAGCCGGCGGGCCCGATCTCGAAATGATCGGCCTGTGGCACAAGCCGGGCCTCACTCGCTGATCATATGCCAGGCGGTGCGGCCCGCAGCCGCACCGCCACTTCCAAATTATCGGCTGAAACGCCCGATTGGGAACGGGGCCGGAGCAGATATGACCGCCGGATTGACCGGCAACTCCAACCACCGATCAGGCCTCACCAATAGGGAGTTTCGTTTTGGGCCCGGATGCAAACCAGGGTTGCAAGCCCGGCCAGCGCCACGATCACGCCGCCGACGATCAGCAATGTGCGGCCGCTCGCATTCACGACGAGATAAGAGGCGCCAAGAGCGATGAGCGGCCAAAGACCGTATTTCCGCCAGCTCCTCTTAGTTGTTGATTCGTCGGCCGAAGGTTCCACCGTCCGGAACGCACCGTGCTGCAGTTCCAAATCATGCGGCCGCTGGAAATTCATGTTCATCGGAGCTGACCTCGGGGCTCATTCACCGTAATCGAGATGAACGTAACAGCTTTGGTAAGGGTCAGTCCGTTCCGAATTGGTATGAATTTCATTCCATTTTGGTGAGAGTTTTCTTGTTTCACCGTGTTGCGCCAAGGTTATGGCGGCAAGTTAATGTTCCACAACCGCCCATCGGACGCAGAAACGAAGCGAACGGTTACGCTGTCGCATAAGGACCTGTCGGCCGCGCGGCACCTCCTTCGGCTTCTCCTCGGCGTGGACCAGGCGCCGTCGGACGACCTGTTGCGGCTGCAACCGACGCGCCGCTCAGCGGAGACGACGCAGCGCACGTCGCTGCTTACGCGGGCGCAGGACGAATTCCACAACCGCCGCCGCCGTGTATCGGTCTTCGGCCAGTCGATGTTCGGCGAGGCCGCCTGGGACATGCTGCTTGCGCTCTACATCCTCGACATGTCCGGCCAGCGCCAGACAGTCGGCAGCCTCCTGCACTTTTCCGGGACCCCGATGTCGACCGCCAAACGCTGGCTCGACTTTCTCTCTGCTCACGATCTGGTCCGGCGCGAAGCGCACCCAACCGATCGGCGCACCGCCTTCATCGGCCTGAGCGACAGGGCCCGTCAGAAGCTAGACCTGTATTTTTCCGAGACAATCACGTCGACCGTATAGACCAGCGCGCGACTGTGATATCCAGGACCGGGTGGTGCGGCGTCCGAAGGGAGCGGAGGCTTCGCCAGTCCATGCTCGGGGGTATCGTGATGTCGCAGCGCGTACATAGTCCACAGTCGCCGGACGCTGAAGAAGGCAGCCAACATCTGCAGGAGCTGCTGAATGAAGCCCTCGGCCTCGTCGACGACCTTGGCCTTTCACCCGAAATCGGTGCGAGGTTGCAGGAAGTGATCGATTTGGTCGGAGGCTATTTCGGCTTCGATCCGGAAGCGAGCTGATAGAAAATGACCCGCCAGCCCTGGGGCTGACGGGTCACGGTTGACAATCTCGCCAGTGGGGAGGCGAGATCGAGTTCGACCTAGCTTGCAGACCCTTGTCCGCCCGTTGAGATTCCATCCGAAATGGTGAGGCCAGGCGCATTCGAGGCCGAACCGGCCTGACATTTCACCTCCCGCTTCGAAGCTCATCGTTACCCCTTGCTCAACAGGCAAGAGAGAGGAGACGCAAAAGTGCGGCATGAGCTTATCGGATACGCATCGGCAGCGGCGCCCGCCAAATTGGCCGATCCCTTCCATTCGAGCCGAAGCGCTCGTGCCTGCCGCGAGATGATCAAGGCCCGGGCCCGTCGCAGCATGTTCTTCAGGGCCTCGCTCTTCTCCGACCCGGCCTGGGACATCCTCCTCGAGCTCTTCGCCGCCGATTGCGAAGGCAGGAAACTGTCCATCTCGTCGGTCGGTCTGGCGGCGAACATTGCGATGACGACTGCGCTTCGATGGATCGACGCCCTCGAGCGTGACGGCCTCGTCCAGCGGCAAGACGACCCACTAGATGGGCGCCGCAGCTTCCTGACACTCTCCAACAAGGGCTTCCGGGCAATGCGGGCTTACGTCGAGGCGGAAAAGCAAGCATCCTGAAGATCGCGCAGTGAAGGCTCCCCTCGCTCCCCCAAGTGGAGCGCGTCCGCAACAGGGAGAGAGATTTCGGCGAGTTTGGTTCGATCGAAATGGGCAGCGACGCTTGTACTCTAGGGTATGGCACGGCAGGACTGCGCCGCTGCCGAAATCGACGCGGTAGGGCACTTTTGTTCGGAAGCGCCCGACCTCATATGCGATCGATCGCTTGCGAGTTTCAGCGCGTTTACGCTCGTGCCAGAATCTGGACTGAAGCGCAACGCGGCGCCGGAGGATTCGTGGAGGAAGATTTTCGCCGCCAGGGAACCCATGCCGCCAAGCGGTCGGAGGGCACCGAGAAGGCCGAGCTGGTGTCGGAGCCGGAGCCTTGCGACAATTCTGGAGTGGTCGCCGAGATCAGGATGAAAGGCGCTGCTGCGAACGCGGCTCGCCCCGTAAGCATCGAGCTTGGCGCGGCCGAAGTTGCCGCCCTGAAAAGGGTCCTCGAATCTTTCGAGGATGGTCAATCAGAGCTCGAAGCGGTTCGCGAAACCGATCCCCGGAAGTTTGCGGCGCGGATCATGTTCGAGACCCGCAAGGCGCGAAGCCGGCTGTTCCCTGCATCGATGTTCAGTGATCCTGCGTGGGACATGCTGATTGCGCTCTACATTGCCGAACAGGCGCCGGCCGCCGCCGATCTCGCCCGATCGATTAGCGCGTCAGTGACGACCGCCATGCGGTGGATCGAAATTCTCGAAACGCACAGGCTCATCGTGCGCGAGCAGTCGCCGACGGATCGGCGAGCCCATACAATCCGTCTCTCGGAGCAGGCCCGGAATAGCCTCGACTCGCTGCTTTCCGAAGCGGTCAGCAAATGGCCCCAGAGGCTCCAACCTCGCTGAGTTCAACGTCGCGAGGGGTTTTCAATTTAAGCCAATAGAATGCGCGAGCGGCCTTCTCTTTGGCTTTGGGCGATCTCACCGCAATCGAGCGAAGATATCATCCATAACGGATATTCCGGTGGGCCTCGATTAACCTCACCTGCGCGAAGAGAGCGCGGCTTGCAGGGCCGGTTAGCGGCGGGCGCTGCACTCAAAATAACCCACCAGGGGCGCATCAGTCTTGCAGACAGAAACTCTTCCAAAATCGCTGGCGCGCTGGATCATAGCACCCCGGCCAGAGCACGGTTTTCTATTTGAGATTGCCGCCCATACGATCGGGGAGAGGCTCGCCGGATCGATCGCAAAATCCGCTTGATTTCTCCATGCCAGTCGCCAGTTCTTGAAAAAGTGCAAGATCCCTCTGGAGGTCGCTTCCGACGCATTTCGGCCCCGTCGGTGAATAACGCCCGCGGCAGTGCGACCCCGCTTTTCCGCTCGCTTCAAAGCCGAGGCGGACAATTTCACCGTTTCGGACGCTTATCGAAAGTTAGATTTCGGCTATGGAGCGAAGAGACATCAGTTTTTCGACTGCGCGACACGACTGGCGCCCAAGCTCCCACGGAGGCCCGATTGACCAGATATTCACCAGACAAGAGCCCAGCGCGCTTGTTGCCGCTCCACAAAAGGCTCCGCCGCGTCACCCAGGACCTTGCAAATTCGTCAGTCAAAGACGCCGCGCCTGACCTCGAAGATCCGAACTCGAACTCGGATGAGATTTCGGAGGAAGAGGTTAATTGGGCCATTCGGGCGTGGCGAGATCGTAGCTTGTATCTGCCAAGTGAGCTGCTGTCGGATCCCGCATGGGGGATGCTACTCAACCTCCTGAACGCTCAAATCCGTCAGGAGCGATGGACCATGTCCAGGCTAAGCAAGGCGGCGGCCGTTTCGACTGCGGCCTCGATCAGATGGGTGACAGCATTGGAGGTTGGAGAACTCGCCCTTCGGACCCCCAATCCCCATGACTCGAAAAACGACTTTGTCGAGCTAACGCCCAAGGCGTGTATGGCCCTTCGCCGCTATTTCCGTGATGTCGGCGAGCGGCGCTAGCAATGGGCTCCCCCCTCGCAATGATCGAGAATGCCATCCTCGAACACAGCTGGCCGCTGTGGGAGCAGCCGCGGCATTTCGACCTTGGATTAGTGATCAACAGCGCTGTCACCGACATGCTTCGACCCGCCGCGGTGGGGGACCTAAACCTGCACCATGTCGGATGCTGGGAGTGCGATCTTTCAAACAATTCGCTGACCTGGTCAGGAGGTGTTTACGACATCTTCGGCTTGCCAAGGAACGCCAGGATCAGCCGGGAGGAAACGCTCGCTCTGTATTGCGAGGAATCGCGGGCCAAGATGGAGCGCCTTCGCGCTTATTCGATCAAGCACCGGCGCGGGTTCACGCTCGATGTCGAGATCCGCTCGGCAATGGGCGAACAGCGCAGGATGCGCCTCATCGGCGCTCCGGCCTGCATCGGAGATCGGGCCGTGCAATTGCGCGGATTGAAAATCATCATCTGAAAAGCTTTGCCGTCCCGTTCCCCAGCATAAAGGTTGCTTTGGGCCGGAATGAAAGCCGCGCTGAGCTGGCTCGATCAGGGCGCGGAACGCGTTCCACCCCCTTGCGTTGGAGTTGCTCGAAGGCAGGGGTTCAAAGCTCACGCTTCCGCAGGGCTGTCGTGACGCCAAGCGCAGGCAGGCCGCACTTTTTGCAGATGGTCCAACACGGGACCTCGGCTCCGCCCGGCGCGGAGCCGATATGGACCGAAACGCTCACACCGGGTTCATTTAGGCGCGTGCCGCTGCAGCTCCCCTCTCGTGTGCCGCTCGGAACAGGGCACAGCACCATAATCAATCTATTTGCGCCGAATAGATTTCGTACCTTCCTGGGCCGCTCCTAGCTTTTCAAGCCGCTGCAGCGATGCAGCGAGAAGGAGAACCAGGATGAACAGCAAGCACGATCAGCGGAACGCACGCGTCGAACTCGGCCGGATCAGCGCCGCCACCAAGGGCGCCGTGTTCGGGACCATCGAGCAGGTCGGCCTGTACCGTCCCAACGGCATTTCCGACCGTTGAGGCAAGCGCGCGGGAGCCAGTTGAGGCTCCCGCGCCAACCCGTTCGTGCAGCCGGAACATCAGCCCTTAAGCTTCGGTCTCGTTGATGGCCGTCCCGTATTTGTCGACATCGCTGACGACACTTACTTCGCGCTAGAACCCGAAGAGGAACTCACCTTCCTCCAGAAAATGGGGGAAAGCGGTCCGCCGGAGCCTGTCGTTTGCCAATTGCCGACGAGGTCCGCCCTTTCAGGGTTGCGCGCCTTCGCCAGACCGTCGCTTGCCGAGATTTTCGCAGTGGGAAAGCTCGTCCTCCAGTCAAGAAATGCAATTCGCCGGCAGCCGATCGCCGAAATTCTGGCCGAGACGCTTTCGATCCGACCCCGTGACGGCTCGAGCGCGGCCGCTGCGGACACGGCCGCGACCGCGATCCGCTTCGCTATGGCAAGGCGTTTCGTGCCGATTGGCGGCAATTGCCTCAGCGACTCCCTCGCCCTCGTGCGCTGGCTCGCAAGTCGCGGCGAGAGCGCCGCTCTCGTTTTCGGCGTGAAGCTCGATCCCTTTGCAGCCCATTGCTGGGTGCAGTCGGGAGGGATCCTCCTCAACGATCACCTCGGGCGCATCGAACGATTCACGCCTGTGCGCATCGTCCAGTGCACGCCCGCTACGCACTGATCTTCGAGCGCGGTGCGAAGCGCCAGTCGCTGCGCGATCGTGCCCGCGCGATTGACCTCAAATTGGCGTGCGACCGCCCGGATCTGCTCCTCGTCGCCGATGGGCAGACGCGCTTGGTCACCGGGGAAGGATTCGCGGCGATCGGGCAGATGTTCGATAACGACGATCGAAGGCTCGACGGGCCTGCTTCGCCGGTCGATGTGGGCAGCGTGCCTCGGCGAGGAATATGGGGCAACTTCCTGCTCTTCAGCACGCATGAGGGAATAGCACACGTCTATCGCGATCCGTCCGGCAGCATCCCGGCCTACCAGGTCCGCGGCGGCGGCGGTGACGTCTTCGTTTCCGACGCGCAGCTCGCCTGCTCGCTCGGCCTGCTCGAGGACGGCGACGTCGACCCCGCGTTTGCGGTCCACTGGCTGCAATTCCCTTATCTGAGGACTGCCCGGACCGGCATCCGCCAGGTCCGGGAGCTCGTGCCGGGAATGGAACTCCGCGGGTCACCAGCCGGCTGGTCGGAGCATAGCTCCTGGAACCCATGGCATCATGCGAGCAAGGCCCGCGTCGAACCAGATCCCCGCAACCTCGCCGAGGATTTGCGCACCATTGCTCAGCGGACAATCACGGCGCAGGCTTCGGGCTCGACACTGCTCCTCCAGCTCTCGGGCGGTCTCGATTCATCGATCATCGCCGCGTGCCTCGCACAATCCGGGACCGAGTTCGCCGCCGTCAATTTCGCAAGCCGCTCGGCGGACGGCGACGAGCGTCGCCACGCCCGTGCGATCGCCGGGCGCCTCGGCGCGCCCCTTAAAGAGATCCTCGAGGAGGATCTTCAATGCGTAATCAGAGCGCCATCGGAGCCGAGGTTCCGACCGGGGTCCAACCCGGTCCTCCTTCCCCTCGACGAAGCAGTCGAGCAGCACCGCCTCGAGCTTGGTGCAGACCTGCTTGTGGACGGCGGCGGCGGCGACAATCTCTTCTGCTATCTGAACGGCACCGCGGCGGTGCTTGACGCGCTTCGCGCGCGTGGACCTGCCTTTGCACTGCATGTGCTCGATGATCTTGCGAAGCTCGATGCCTGCGGCTTGTGGGACGTCGCCGGACAGGCGGTACGCCGGGCGTTGCCCGGCGGCTGGTGGCGCTGGAACGAGGACCGGCACTTCCTCAAACGCGATGCGCTGCTTCAGCGGCCCGAGGCGCATCCCTGGCTCGACGCGCCTCCGCTCGCTTATCCTGGGAAGCGCGAACATGTCGCCAGCCTGGTCCATATCCAGCATTTCTTGGACCGGCGCATCGGCTCGAGGTCCGCCGCCCTTCATCCATTGATGGCTCAGCCGCTCATCGAGCTCTGCCTTGCGATCCCATCATGGGAGTGGGTGCGAGGTGGGATAGACCGGGCGGTCGCTCGTGAGGCCTTCAGCAGGCTTATTCCCTCCTCGATCATCGAGCGGCGGACCAAGGGTAGCCTCGAGGGTGTGTTCCATCGTTCGTTCGAACGGCTCCGCCCCGAGCTTGAAGATCTGCTGCTGAGTGGCCGGCTCGTCGGGCTCGAAATTGCCGATGCGGCGGCGCTCGAGAAGGCCTTCGCCCCCGACAATTGGAGAAACAGCGAGGTGCAGATGCGGATCAGCGAGATGGCTGCCCTCGAGCTGTGGCTCGAGTCATGGAGCAGGCGCCGGCCCGGCCTGCCTCCACCGTGACTTTAGAAGGTCCCAGCGGGCATATTGGCCCGCTTTGGCGGGCGCGACGTCGCGAACATCCTGGAGCCAGTAACGAAACCAGTCGATGTTGCGCTGATAGGCGGCGAGCCGGTGCCGCGGTTGGATCTTGAGGTGATCCTCGTCGGGATAAGCGTAGAGCTCGGCCGGTGTGGCACCCTTGGTGAGGCGGGCGTAATATTCGGGGATGCGCCGCGCCTCCTGTTCGGGAAGCTGGAGCAGGACGGGCGCGCGGATGCTCGCCGTATTGAGCGCGGGCGACACCAGTTTCCACCTGGCGGGCGTCTCCTCGGGCGGGCCGAGACCCCACACCTTGCGCATAAGGGCCGTCCGGTCGCCGCCTCCGATCGCATTGAACCAATAGCCTGCGGGGTCGGACTGGGCGGAGGCAATCGACAGGGCCGAAAGGAGGTCTGAGTGCGTGGCGATCCACGTCGCCACTTCGCTCCCGAAGCTGAACCCGCCCATTGCAACCTTTCGGCGGTCGATGAGGCCACGCTGGTCGAGCAGAGTGACTAACGCACGTACCGCCTCGAGGCCCGTCCGATAAGTTGCGACGCCGTCCTGGGAGCCTGTGAACGGCGCCGCGTTGACGCATGCGACCGCAAAGCCTGAAGCGAGCAGCGCCGGGATCGGCCATTCGTCGCCTTCGCCGCCACGTAGGAAACCCTCGCAGCTGTAATAATTGACGAACAACGGCGCGGACCGGAGCGGCGGCCCGGACGGAGTTCAGCAGGGTGCCGGCGACATGAACGCCGCTGGCCGTTTGCCAGCTGAGCTGCTCGACCACTGGCCGATAGGAGGCGCGCCAGCTCATATTGGGATCGTAGAGGACCGACGCCTTCCCGCTATCGAGGTCGATCGCCACGAGCTTCGGGGGCGAAGCAGCGCTGGCGGAGACGCAATAGGCCGCGGACAGGCCAACCGCGCACGGGCTGCTCCCATGCCTTCCCCCGCTTAGCAGCCCGTCGCCTTCGATCACCAGCCGGAGGCGATTGGCAGATACATCCCACAGATAAAGCGACTGGCGGCGATTCCGATCGGTGAACGTGATCAATAACTGCTTGGAGCCGGGCCGCCACGCGAGCGCGGAAGTGTGCGCTGACGCGCACAAGGGATCGGCGCAGACGACCTTCACCGGACTGCCCTGCAGGCTGGCGCTGACCGTTCCCGATTCTCCGTCCCAGCTGGCCTCGGCGATGTCGCCGCCGGGAGACCGGGCTTCCGCTTCATATGCCATGGATGGCGGCTGGAAATCCGGAACCGGTTCGGGCGCTCCAACCGCCTCGTCCGTCCGGCTCGAAAGGTCGAAGCGCCGCACCTGCCGTGGATGACGCCACAGGAGCCCGCCGCGAACGAACCAGTAACCCACGAGCCGCTGGCTCGCCATTCGGCCGTCGACCGACCCACCGCGATAGAGATTCTGAGCAAGGTCGACCGAATGGTCGACGAGAATCCCCGAATCATATTCGTCGCGCTCGGCCCGCCGGATTTTCTCGCGCGACGGTCCCACCTTGTAAATCAGCGCCTTGCCGTCCGGATCGAGCCCAAGCGATTCCACATCCTCATCGCGAACGATCAACGGAATCACGGACCGGCCGTCCGCATTCGCCTGCCAGACCCCGATTGAACCCTCGACGAACGCACGGAACAGGATCGACCCGCCGTCGGGGCCCCACAGCGGAGGCTCAGCTTCGACCAGGCCCGGGTCGACATAGATGGGGTCGCCGCCGCTTCCGATCGGCCGGACTTCTCCCGACTGGAGCTCGGCAGAGTGCCACTCGAGATCATAGCTGTTGCGAGCGACATCGGCGCGCACGGTGCGAAAGGCGAGATAGTGGCCGTCGGGCGAAACGCTAAGACTGTCGACGTCGGCGATCTCCACCAGGTCTCGAACCGACAGCGTCGCCCGGGCGGGAGCGTGCGACGGAATCATCAGCAGCACTGCTGCCAGGAGCCACGCCGCGGTTGCGCGCCGGCGTTGCCCCTGTGGAACGGGGATCCGCACTGCGCTTACCACCGCTTGCGAAGCTGAACTGAAAGGGTGCGACCTCGACCCGTCGCATTGACCGGATCGTAGCCGACACCGCTCGTCGACCCCGGGTCAGGAAGAAGCTTCGGAGGAGCGGCGTCGAGAAGATTGTCGACATTGAGCGCGATACGCAGGTTGCTGAGGACCGATCGTCCGGATTCCGACCCTGTGAAGGCGACACCGGCATCGAGCGTCGTGAATGCTCCGACTCTTCGTGACGCGCCTCCGCGATTGTCGTGGTAGCTATCGACGTGATTCGCGAAGAGAACGGCGCTTACCGGTCCTCGCGTCCACGACAGGCCCGCCCGGGCGCGCCAGTCGATTGGATGATAGGGCGTGTCGAGCGTGTGAATCATCGGGCTCGTGCTGGTCAGCCGATCGTCGAACCTGAAGATCCTGTTGGCATTGAGGCTGAGCCGGAAACGGTTCGCGCTGAGTGCGAAACTATAATCCAGTCCCAGGTCGAGACCGCTTGTTCTCGTTTCAGCGGTGTTGGCGATGCGTGCATCGACAATCACCGTCACGTCTCCGGGACCGGCCCCGCCCGGAGTGAAATTCGGCCCCGAAAAGTCGAGGACCTGTCCGGCGCCGGCGAAGAGGTCGCCAACCAGCCCCGCACCCGGCTCGCGGGTGACGATTGGCTCAAGCGCCGGATCGCCGACGACCACGATCTGCTGAGTCGGGAGCGCGATCCGGTTGGAAAAGCGTATCGCATAATAAGTGGCGCTGAGGTTGAGGCCGGGCAACGAATGCGGCGACCATCGGTACCCGCCGAGAAGCTCTTCGACGTTTCCGGGCGCACTGCGGGATTGCTCCCCACAAGCGCCGCGCCGACGCCCGGCGGCGCCTGCGACGGGTCAATATAGAGCAGCGACGAGGGAAACAGGAAGACATTGTAAAGACCGAGCGTCTCCGAAAGCAGCGGCGCCCTGAACGAAGTTCCGTAGGAACCTCGGAAGCGAAGCCCCTTGAGCGGGGACCACAGCAGGCCGACTTTCGGATCGAAGCTCGACCCAGCTTCTCGTAATGCTCGAAACGGCCGGCGGCCGTCAGGATCAGTTGCTCGAGGCCCGGGCGCCGGTTGCGGCTCGTGAAGAATGGCGCGTTGAGCTCAGCGAACAGCGAGCGGACATTGCGCGTTCCAGATTGTGGGGTCGGCAGATTGACTGCGGTTTCGAACAGGCTCGAATAACGTTCGCTGCGCATTTGCGCCCCCACGGCGAGCTTCACCGCGCCCGCCGGCACTTCAATGAGATCGCCATCGGCCTTGAGCTCGATCTCTCCGACCGAATTCTTTGTGTTGAAGATGTTGACGAGCCCCGCGCCGAGCGGCTGGAATTGGCTCTGCCTGGTGCGGTCCTGGAAATAGGAAGCCGTCGCCTCGGCGCGCCAGTTCGCGGCCAGATCGACGCCCAGCGTCGCAGTCCCGCCAAGCGAGCGCGCCTCCGCATGAGCGTTCACCGGAACCACTGGGCCGGCCACGAAATAGGATCGATCGGTGTCGCGCGCTGAATAATTGCCTGTGATCTCGAACGATACCTTCGGCCCGAGTTCCTGCCTTGCAACGCCGTACAGACTGTGGCGGCGCTCTTGCGGGAACAACGACCAATCAGGCGGCAGGTTGATGGTGAAGTCCCGGTCCCTCGTCTCGATCTCGCTCTGGTTGCGATATTCATAAGCGAGCATTGCGTGGCCGCCGGTCCAGCCTGCGCCGGCCGTCGTTCCCGCGAGCAGCTCGCGGCCCCCGCCGTCCGTGCTCGTGCCCACCTGGGCCATGGTTCTCAGCCCCCGGAAATCCTTGCGCAGGATGATATTCACGACACCAGCCACTGCGTCGGAGCCGTAAATCGCGGATGCGCCGTCGGTCAGGATCTCGATCCGCTCGATTGCCGACACCGGGATCAGCGAGACGTCGACGAAGGATCCGGTGCCGCTGGGGGCGACCCTGCGCCCGTTGACGAGGACCAGGGTCGCGCGCTGTCCAAGACCGCGAAGGTTGATCCCCGCGCCATGCTCAGTGATGTCCGCGCCAGCGCCCGTGACCCCGAAATTCTCCTGAGCGACCCCGGCGGACAGGTTTTGAGGAAGGTGCCGGACCAGCTCCTCGACCGAGGACGGCGCGGCTTCATCGATGTCGCGTCTGCTAATAGTCAGCACCGGCGAGGTGGGAGGGGCGGAGCGGACATGGGTGCCCGTCACGACGATATCCTCATCGCTCCGGGTCGCGGCACTTTCGCCCGCCCGGCCATTCACAGGAATGCGGCCGATCACCAGCGACGTGCCGACCGCATGATAAGTAAGGCCGGTCCCTTCGAGCAGCTTGGAGAGTGCCTCCTCAGCCGTGAAGCTGCCTGAAAGGGGCGCTGCCTGGCGGGCGCGAACGACGTCGTCGGGCGCGATGACGTTGCGGCCGGTCCGGGCGGCGACGTCGCGCAGCGCCTGGGGAAGCGGTTCCGCGGGCAGATCGAAAAGGAATGTTGGCTCCCCCTTCAGCCTTCGCAACGCTCGCGCCCGCCACCAACAAAGTCCATGCGGCTACTGCCGTCACTGCCCCTCTAGCCATTCGCACTCCCTCCCTCGCGCCCGCCATGGGCTGCGGAAGAAGACGTTCGGCGGAAGCCTCACCCTACTTCTTTTTTTTCGCAGCGGCGGCGACGGAAGGTGCGGCCGACCGAAACGGCGGTCGCTAGTTTAACGAGCCCGAGAATGTTAAGATGAACGCTGCTCGGTACATGGGTGGTTGGCCAGGGGGCGCACCATGCCTCGCATCTGGACTGTCCTGTTACTGGCGGCGTGGGTAATCAGCCCGGGCCGAGCCTTGGCCAAGCCGCACGGCCCTGGCCACTGCGATCCCAGCCATATCCAGGCCGATCAAGAGCACTCACCAAGTCCCTGACCTTACGGGTTGCCGTCCCGAAGTCGTCGGTCCCGCCCTCAGCAGCGAGGACTATCGGCTGAACGTTGAAAACAAAGTCGCTTCGGCGAACATACCCGAGGGCCGAATTGTCAGGCAGCGCGTCGAGGGCGATTCCAGCAAGGTCTATGTCGATGTGTCAGCAGGTTCCCCCTACAAGCCGCAGCAACCGGCTGGGGGACACGAACCCGGCCATCATTCGCCGAACGTCGGCGATGTTCTCGGCGGGATCGTCGGAACCATTCTCACGAACCTGCCGCCGCCCAATTATGAGCCCCAGGTCCCGCCGACAAACACGGGATGCCTCCACCGCCTCCACCTCAGGAGCCAGGGCCGAACCCTTTCACCGGAGTGACCGCCCCGCCCCCTCCCGCACAGGAGCCTCCGCCTCCGCCCCCGGCGCCTCCGACAAATGTTGCTACAGTGGCCCCGGCGCCAGCGCGGTCCGGGAGCCGGCGCCGACCCCCGCGCCCAAAAAGACAGCTCGCCCAAAACACAGAGAAGCCTCCGCCCAAGGGGCCCGCAGCGCCGCCGCCAACACCCAAGGACAATATCTCCCCGCCTGAGCCGAAGCCCGTGCCGCCGCCGGCCCCGGCGGTCGTCCCTCTCGCTCCGGCAATCCGCATCCCTCCGCCTCCGCCTCCGCCTCCTCCGCCGCCGCCCACCCGATTTTCGATCGCCGCGGCTCCGAGCGTCAAGGAAGGCGATGAGCTCGAGCTCGTGATCCAACGCGCGAACAGCGACGGCAAGCGGCATGTTGTCCGACTGGACTACAGCGACCCTTCGCTTCTGCGTGGATCGCCCACCTCATACGCCTTCGGGTCCGACCTTCCCGACAAAGTCATCTTGAAGCTCCGGACGGTCGCCAATCATCGGACAAATGGCGATCGTGACCTCGCGGTCACGCTCGCGGGCGCCGAGGGCGCCGAGGTCGGTCGCCCGGATTCGGTGATGGCCGTCATCCTCGACCAAACATCCTGGTGGCAAAAGCTTCTGGAGCGCCTTTCCTCCCTGCCGCTGTGGGCCGTCGCGGTTGCCGCCGCCGCGGCCGCTGCGGCGGTCGGCGGGGCGGCGAAATTGCTAATGCCGCGTGCGAGCTGCTCGATTGAGCCTGGAAAGGTCGGCCTTGGTCCGACGCCGCTCAAAAGCTGCTGGCCCGCGCTTCGAGTGGACGCCGCCGTTGGCGACGCTTCATTCTCGATTCCGCGCCCACTCCCGATCGGAACATAAAGAGATGCCAGACCCAAGCCAGCCTAGCGCACTCCCGCTTAGCTCAATGCCGCTGAGCCCGGTCCAGCTCAGCCTCGAGGAGCTACCGAGCGCCGAGGCGCTCGATCAGGCGCGCGGCGAGATCCAGAGCAAGCTTTCGGAGGAAGGCTCGCGGCTCGCGCAGCTGAACTGGAAGATCATGCGCAACGCCGCCGGCAAGGCGCTTCGAGACACGCTCGGCAAGCTCGACCTCCTCGAATATATCGCCGGCGCCTGGTGTACCGCCATCGAGCTAAGGGACCTCGCGAAGAAGACATTGAAAGCGCCAGGGACCGAGGACACGCTCGCCTTGGGTGAGCATGAGCCTACAATTCTCCTTCACCCCGTGGTCGACATACAGGTGCCGGCCGGTCAAATTCCCGGCCCTGACGTTCGATCTTGAGCTCGGCGCTGCCGTCGAATGCGCAGTGCTCGTCGTCGCCGACGGCAAGCTTGCGGGGATCGAGACCGGCAGCTTCAAACCGTTCGCGACACTTTCCTACAAGGACCACGAGCTCAACAAGCTCAATGGGAAGGAGGTCTCCATCACCCGCCGCTTCAAGTTTCCCAGGGGAGGCCTCGCAATTCCGTGCTCAGCGGAAAACGACCCGAACGAGATCGCGCGCTGAGGGCCAACTAATAGGCGCCCTCATCTCAATTTAAGCGCGCCGCCGTGCTCTTGCGCGAGAGGATCAGATTGCCTTTCTCGTTTCGCATGACCGACAGGTGGAACGCTTCCGCCAATGCGGACGCAAGTGCTGCTACATCGCCGGCTCGGAACGCTCCTGTCACTCTAAGCTGGCCAAGCCCGTCCTCAAGGACGGATTTTTTCCAGTTCTTCGAATAGCGATTGGCCAGGGCCACGGCTGCCGCGAGCGGCGTGCCATCGAATTCAAGCATTCCGCGGGTCCAGTCGGACGCACCAGAAGCATGTTTCCTCACCGGTGCGCCGGATACAGCAATCGCCCCTTCGCCCGCTGCGAGACCGACGCCGTTGTTCGAAGGCTGCTCGGCGCTTCGAACGTCGGCATTCCCAGCCAGCACGTCGACCGTGCTTTGCTCCGCAAGCTTCGCGACATCGAGGACGCCGTTGTCCGCCGTTACCGTCGTATTCCCCGCTTCGATCACAAAGGGTGCATCAGCCTGCGCCAGGTCAAACCGAGCCGCCCCGTCTTGATAACGGCCCTGCGCAGTGATCGCCCGACCTCGACCTCGACGCTGGTCGCAGTGTCGAGCGTCAACTTGGTTCCGTCGGCGAGCCTCACCTGCCTGATTTCGCCCACGTAGTCGTCGGCATCACCGCTTCGTTCCGGCCGGCCCAAGAATGCCCGCGCCGCGCAGGTAAAGGCAGCCCGCAACCAATAGCGCGAGGGCGGCGGCTGCCGCCCATGCGAAGCGCTGCTCGCGGGGGCGTTCTTGGGCCAGGGCCGGCGTTGCAAAAGCCCGCTCCGAATGGCGCAGCACTGCCGCACGCTCATAAGTCTGGCGGACACGCCCAAATGCGGCAGCGTGCGCCGGATCGCCATCGTGCCATCGACGGAATTTACGTTCGATATCGGGATCGCGGCCGCTTTGAAGGCGAACCAGCCACGAGGCGGCCTCGCGGCGCAGCATTCCCTTGGTCTTAGGCAGCCTCAGTCGCGCACGGCTCAGCTCCGATCAAGCATGCGGTCGATCTTGGCAATGGCGTTGCTCATCTGCTTCTCGACGCCCTTGACGCTGAGACCGGTTCGCTCGGCGATTTCGGCATAGCTCAGGCCCTCGATGCGCTGTGCGAGGAAGATCTCGCGCGTTCTTGCCTTCAATTTCCCGATCGCGTGCTCGAGACGGCGCAGCGTGTCGCGCGAATTCGAGCACCGCCACCTGATCAATCACTGGGTCGAACAGAAGGATCGCTGAGCCGCGATTGCTCATCGAGCGCCCCGCCCCCTCCCCCAGTCGCGCAGAAGGTTGGCGCCGATGCTCCAGAGATAGGCTTGCGGCTGCTCGATTGACCTCAGTTTGGCGGGCGCCAGACGGATGATCCTCAGAAACGCTTCATTCGGCGAGCTCGCGGGCTAGCTCGGAACACCCGGTCCTTCGCGCCAGGTGACGCACGAGGGCCGGGGAATGCTGGCGGTAAAGCTCCTCGATTTGCTCACTGGCTTCAGGCGGCCCACTGCTTGCTTGCAAGAAAGCGTCGTCGGCAGGGCCGGCAAGCGCGGCGCCGACTTCGAGTTTGGGGATTGGAGCCGCAAGCCGTAGCTTTGGACTTCCTGCTTCAACAATCGACGTCGGCCGGCACATCCACGATCTCCCTCGCGAACTGCGCCTTCGAGCCGGGCGTCGGCAGACATGCTTGGACATGCGCCGCCGCCTTTAGCCGATAACGGCCTGGACATGCGCGGTGGCCACCCGGCCAGAATTTGATTTGGATCCGGTCGGCTCTCCCAAGTCGAGGTTCTCACGCCCCGGCGCCGTTCGGCGCCGCACGACCTTAGCGGCGCGAGCGACTTTCGCAACGCGACGCACCGGAAACTTGATCCAGATCAAGTTCATAGATGCGCAGCCAAAGGCGGAGCGAAGCCTCTCGCAGCAGCCCTTTTGCTTCAAAGCAGCTGGACCTCTGCCAAGCGCCGCTGGAGGGCCGATCCCGATGTCCTTCCCGAAAGGATCGCTTTCGGGCCCGCGCCTCTAAAGGGCCATGCGAACTTGTCCCATCGCCGGCTCCAGTGCCTGGAACATTCGATCGTCCGCGTCGGACCCAACGAATTTCTTGCCCGCATTTCGCTCGAGCGGATCGGGGACGCCAATCCGCGCTCAAGAGATATTGCTTCAATCAGGACGTGCTCGACATCGCGATCATGTTTACTCGCGGGATGCTGAGATCTTGTGGTCCCGTTGCCCGCACCCGGGCTTCTGCTAGGTTTCGGGTCGCTGGCCGCTTTTTTTAAAAATCCCATATCCGAGCCGCCGGAGCGCTAGCGTGCCTCAGGTTCCCAAAATTGAGAAAAGGGGGAGACAATGGCCATCGAACTTAAAATCCTTGCGCTGGGCGCGCTGCTGCTCGTCGTCCACATCTTCACCGCGACCCGCTTCAAGACCGCGCAATATGGTCGGAATTGGAACATCGGAGCGCGGGACGAAGCTCTCCCGCCAGCGAACCCCGTCACTGGCCGCACGATGCGTGCCCAGGCGAACTTCGAGGAGACCTTCCCGATCGCGATTGTCGCCTTGTTGGGCGTGGTCCTCGCGAACCGGACGAGCGAGTTGACCGCCCTCGGCGGCTGGATCTGGCTCGGCGCGCGCATCGTCTATCTGCCCCTCTACGCATTCGGCATCCCTGTGATCCGAACGGTCGTCTTCGTCATCAGCATGATTGGCTTGGGCTTGGTGCTTTGGCCGCTGCTCGCTGGCTGAAACAGTGGAGTCAGACCGTTTCATGCGCTAATGCGCATCCCGCTACCAGGTCGCAAACGGATGGGCACTGGCGCTTTGCGGCTCCTTTTTCCTTCTTTGTCGGTACTCTTAGCAGTCACGATCCGGCGCTCGGATCAACCATGAGAAGGAATCATCAAATGCCCACAGGCACAGTCAAATTTTTCAACGAGTCCAAGGGCTTCGGCTTTATCCAGCCCGAGGGTGGCGGAGCCGACGCCTTTGTCCACATCTCCGACGTCGAGCGCTCGGGGATGAGCTCGCTACGCGAAAACCAGCGCGTATCCTACGATGTCGAGCAGGACCAGCGCGGCAAGATGAAGGCGACCAACCTAAAGCCCGCCGACGGAGAATGATTAACCAGGGGAAGCGCGCACGTGCTGCGCGCTTCCCCCAATCCGGGACCTCAGAAAGCCTGCGTCGCTCAAGGACGGCGAATTCGCGAGGTTCCGCCTGAACACTGCGATGAGAGCGGAGTTTCTGCTTCCCAACCGAATCAGACGCTTAAAGGTCTCTGCATCGAGTGCGCCGGCTTTTTGCCGACATTGGCTGAGGCCACGATTTCGACCCAGACCTCTCAATGCTCGTCGGCAGTGATCCCCAGGCGCTTCTTCGTAGCGGCGAGCATTTCCTTAAATCGCGGCTTCTCGCGAATGCGGACGAAGTCGGGGTCGGCCTCGGTATGCTTGATCTGCGAAGCTGTGTTCACAGTCCCAAAGTAAGGCTCAAGCACATCCAGGGCGGCTTCGTCGTCATGGAGCGACACGGTTAGCGTGCAGCCCAGATTATAGCGCATCGCCAGATTGTCGGGATCGAGCAGCAATCCGCGCTCTATCCATTCGCGCGCTCGATCGCCTTCCCCGAGCGTTGCGAGGGCCTGAGCACCGTTCGCAATCGCCGAGCCGTTCGTCGGCTCAGAAGCAAGAGCGCGCTCGGCTCGCTCGAACGTCAGCCTCGCAACGCTGGGGAAGGCGATCGAGCGCGCGAATGGATAGAGCGCGGATTGCTGCTCGATCCCGACGATCTGGCGATGCGCTATAATCTGGGCTGCACGCTAACCGTGTCGCTCCATGACGACGAAGCCGCCCTGGATGTGCTTGAGCCTTTTCTTGGGACTGTGAACACGGCTTCGCAGATCAAACATACCGAGGCCGACCCGACTTCGTCCGCATTCGCGAGAAGCCACGATTTAAGGAAATGCTCGCCGCCACGAAGGAAAACGCCGTGGGGATCGCTGCCGACGAGCACTGATAGTTGTAGGGGTACGAAATCGTGACCTCAGCCAATGTCGGCAAAAAGCCGGTGAGCTCGATGCCAGAGACCTTTAACATTATATTGCATATTGGGAAGCAGAAACTCCGCTGCTCATCGCAGTGTTCAGGCGGAGCCTCGCGAATTCCGTGTCCTTGAGCGACGCAGCTGAGGTCCCGGATTGGGGAAGCGCGCACGTGCTGCGCGCTTCCCTGGTTAATCGTCAGCGGCTTTGGGTTCATCAGGCCTCATTCTCGCGCTGGTCCTGCTCGACATCGTGGATACGCGCTGGTGTTCGCGTCAGCGAGCTCATCCCCGAGCGCTCGACGTCGGGAATGTGGACAAAGGCGTCGGCTCCGCCACCCTCGGCATACAAGTAGAAGCCCTTGAACTCGTTGAAAAACTTGACTGTGCCTGTGGGCATTACAGTGATTCCTTCTCATGGTTGATCCGGAGCGCGGATCGTGACTGCTAAGAGTACCGACAAAGAAGGAAAAAGGACGCAAAGCGCCAGTGCCCCACATCCGTTTCAACTCCTGGGGGTATCGGGATCGGCATTACACATGAAACGGTCTAACTCCACCTGTTTCAGCCAGCGAGCAGCGGCCAAAGCGCCGAGCCCAAGCCAATCATGCTGATAGCGAAGACGACCCTTCCGGATAGGCAAGAGGATGCCGATGCGTAGAGGGGCAGGAGTGGACGAAGATGCGCGCGCCGAGCCAGTCACCGCCGAGGGCCGTGCAACTCGCTCAGTTCCGCGAGGACCACGCCAACAAGGCGACAATCAGCGATGGGGAAGGTCTCCTCGAAGTTCGCCTGGGCACGCATCGTGCGGCCAGTGACGGGGTTCGCTGGCGGGAGAGCTTCGTCCCGCGCTCCGATGTTCGATTCCGACCATATTGCGCGGTCTTGAAGCGGGTCGCGGTGAAGATGTGGACGACGAGCAGCAGCGCGCCCAGCGCAAGGATTTTAAGTTCGATGGCCATTGTCTCCCCTTTTCTCATTTTTGGGAACCTGAGGCACGCTAGCGCTCCAGCAGGCGGCTCGGATATGGGATTTTTAAAAAAAGCGGCCAGCGACCCGAAACCTAGCAGAAGCCCGGGTGCGGGCAACGGGACCACAAGATCTCAGCACCCGCGAGTAAACATTGATCGCGATGTCGAGCACGTCCTGATTGAAGCAATATCTCTTGAGCGCGGATTGGCGTCCCCGATCCGCTCGAGCGAAATGCGGGCAAGAAATTCGTTGGGTCCGACGCGGACGATCGAATGTTCCAGGCACTGGAGCCGGCGATGGGACAAGTTCGCATGGCCCTTTAGAGGCGCGGGCCCGAAAGCGATCCTTTCGGGAAGGACATCGGATCGGCCCTCGCAGCGGCGCTTGGCAGAGGTCCAGCTGCTTTGAAGCAAAAGGGCTGCTGCGAGAGGCTTCGCTCCGCCTTTGGCTGCGCATCTAGGAACTTGATCTGGATCAAGTTTCCGGTGCCTCGCGTTGCGAAAGTCGCTCGCGCCGCTAAGGTCGTGCGGCGCCGAATGGCGCCGGGGCGTGAGAACCTCGACTTGGGAGAGCCGACCGGATCCAAATCAAATTCTGGCCGGGTGGCCACCGCGCATGTCCAGGCCGTTATCGGCTAAAGGCGGCGGCGCATGTCCAAGCATGTTCTCAACACCCGGCTCGAAGGCGCAGTTCGCGAGGGAGATCGTGGATGTGCCGGCCGACGTCGATTGTTGAAGCAGGAGTCCAAAGCTACGGCTTGCGGCTCCAATCCCCAAACTCGAAGTCGGCGCCGCGCTTGCCGGGCCCTGCCGACGACGCTTTCTTGCAAGCAAGCCGTGGGCGGCCGAAGCCAGTGAGCAAATCGAGGAGCTTTCCGCCAGCATTCCCCGGCCCTCGTGCGTCACCTGGCGCGAAGGACCGGGTGTTCCGAGCTAGCCCGTGAGCTTGCCAATGAAGCGTTTCTGAGGATCATCCGTCTGGCGCCCGCCAAACTGAGGTCAATCGAGCAGCCGCAAGCCTATCTCTGGAGCGTCGGCGCCAACCTTCTGCGCGACTGGGGGAGGGGGCGGGCGCTCGATGAGCAATCGCGGTTGAGCGATCCTCTTGACCCAGTGATTGATCAGGTGGCGGTGCTCGAAATCGCGCGACACGCTGCGCCGTCTCGAGCACGCGATCGGGAAATTGAAGGCAAGAACGCGCGAGATCTTCCTCGCACAGCGCATCGAGGGCCTGAGCTATGCCGAAATCGCCGAGCGAACCGGTCTCAGCGTCAAGGGCGTCGAGAAGCAGATGAGCAACGCCATTGCCAAGATCGACCGCATGCTTGATCGGAGCTGAGCCGTGCGACTGAGGCTGCCTAAGACCAAGGGAATGCTGCGCCGCGAGGCCGCCTCGTGGCTGGTTCGCCTTCAAAGCGGCCGCGATCCCGATATCGAACGTAAATTCCGTCGATGGCACGATGGCGATCGGCGCACGCTGCCGCATTTGGGCGTGTCCGCCAGACTTATGAGCGTGCGGCAGTGCTGCGCCATTCGGAGCGGGCTTTTGCAACGCCGGCCCTGGCCCAAGAACGCCCCCGCGAGCAGCGCTTCGCATGGGCGGCAGCCGCCGCCCTCGCGCTATTGGTTGCGGGCTGCCTTTACCTGCGCGGCGCGGGCATTCTTGGGCCGGCCGGAACCGAAGCGGTGATGCTTACGACCAACGTGGGCGAAATCAGGCAGGTGAGGCTCGCCGACGGAACCAAGTTGACGCTCGACACTGCGACCAGCGTCGAGGTCGAGGTCGGGCGATCACTGCGCAGGGCCGTTATCAAGACGGGGCGGGCTCGGTTTGACCTGGCGCAGGCTGATGCACCCTTTGTGATCGAAGCGGGGAATACGACGGTAACGGCGGGCAACGGCGTCCTCGATGTCGCGAAGCTTGCGGAGCAAAGCACGGTCGACGTGCTGGCTGGGAATGCCGACGTTCGAAGCGCCGAGCAGCCTTCGAACAACGGCGTCGGTCTCGCAGCGGGCGAAGGGGCGATTGCTGTATCCGGCGCACCGGTGAGGAAACATGCTTCTGGTGCGTCCGACTGGACCCGCGGAATGCTTGAATTCGATGGCACGCCGCTCGCGGCAGCCGTGGCCCTGGCCAATCGCTATTCGGAGCAAAAGATCGTCCTTGAGGACGGGCTTGGCCAGCTTAGAGTGACAGGAGCGTTCCGAGCCGGCGATGTAGCAGCACTTGCGTCCGCATTGGCGGAAGCGTTCCACCTGTCGGTCATGCGAAACGAGAAAGGCAATCTTATCCTCTCGCGCAAGAGCACGGCGGCGCGCTTAAATTGAGATGAGGGCGCCTATTAGTTGGCCCTCAGCGCGCGATCTCGTTCGGGTCGTTTTCCGCTGAGCACGGAATTGCGAGGCCTCCCCTGGGAAACTTGAAGCGGCGGGTGATGGAGACCTCCTTCCCATTGAGCTTGTTGAGCTCGTGGTCCTTGTAGGAAAGTGTCGCGAACGGTTTGAAGCTGCCGGTCTCGATCCCCGCAAGCTTGCCGTCGGCGACGACGAGCACTGCGCATTCGACGGCAGCGCCGAGCTCGAGATCGAACGTCAGGGCCGGGAATTTGACCGGCCCGCACTGTATGTTGACCACGGGGTGAAGGAGAATTGTAGGCTCATGCTCACCCAAGGCGAGCGTGTCCTCGGTCCCTGGCGCTTTCAATGTCTTCTTCGCGAGGTCCCTTAGCTCGATGGCGGTACACCAGGCGCCGGCGATATATTCGAGGAGGTCGAGCTTGCCGAGCGTGTCTCGAAGCGCCTTGCCGGCGGCGTTGCGCATGATCTTCCAGTTCAGCTGCGCGAGCCGCGAGCCTTCCTCCGAAAGCTTGCTCTGGATCTCGCCGCGCGCCTGATCGAGCGCCTCGGCGCTCGGTAGCTCCTCGAGGCTAAGCTGGACCGGGCTCAGCGGTATTGAGCTAAGCGGGAGTGCGCTAGGCTGGCTTGGGTCTGGCATCTCTTTGTTCCGATCGGGAGTGGGCGCGGAATCGAGAATGAAGCGTCGCCAACGGCGGCTTCCACTCGAAGCGCGGGCCAGCAGCTCTTGAGCGGCGTCGGACCAAGGCCGACCTTTCCAGGCTCAATCGAGCAGCTCGCACGCGGCATCAGCAATTTCGCCGCCCCGCCGACCGCCGCAGCGGCCGCGGCGGCGGCAACCGCGACGGCCCACAGCGGCAGGGAGGAAAGGCGCTCCAGAAGTTTTTGCCACCAGGACGTCTGCTCGAGGATGACGGCCATCACCGAATCCGGGCGACCGACCTCGGCGCCCTCGGCGCCCGCGAGCGTGACCGCGAGGTCACGATCGCCATTTGTCCGATGATTGGCGACCGTCCGGAGCTTCAAGATGACTTTGTCGGGAAGGTCGGACCCGAAGGCGTATGAGGTGGGCGCATCCACGAGAAGCGAAGGGTCGCTGTAGTCCAGTCGGACAACATGCCGCTTGCCGTCGCTGTTCGCGCGTTGGATCACGAGCTCGAGCTCATCGCCTTCCTTGACGCTCGGAGCCGCGGCGATCGAAAATCGGGTGGGCGGCGGCGGAGGAGGCGGAGGCGGAGGCGGAGGGATGCGGATTGCCGGAGCGAGAGGGACGACCGCCGGGGCCGGCGGCGGCACGGGCTTCGGCTCAGGCGGGGAGATATTGTCCTTGGGTGTTGGCGGCGGCGCTGCGGGCCCCTTGGGCGGAGGCTTCTCTGTGTTTTGGGCGAGCTGTGTCTTTTTGGGCGCGGGGGTCGGCGCCGGCGCGGGCGGCGCTGGCGCCGGGGCCACTGTAGCAACATTTGTCGGAGGCGCCGGGGGCGGAGGCGGAGGCTCCGGTGGGGAGGGGGCGGGGCGGTCACTCCGGTGAAAGGGTTCGGCCCTGGCTCCTGAGGTGGAGGCGGTGGAGGCATCCCGGTGTTTGTCGGCGGGACCTGGGGCTCATGATTGGGCGGCGGCAGGTTCGTGAGAATGGTTCCGACGATCCCGCCGAGGACATCGCCGACGTTCGGCGAATGATGGCCGGGTTCGTGTCCCCCAGCCGGTTGCTGCGGCTTGTAGGGGGAACCTGCTGACACATCGACATAGACCTTGCTGGAATTGCCCTCGACGCGCTGCCTGACAATTCGGCCCTCGGGGATGTTCGCCGAAGCGACTCTGTTTTCAACGTTCAGCCGATAGTCCTCGCTGCTGAGGGCGGGACCGACGACTTCGGGACGGCAACCCGTAAGGTCAGGGACTTGGTGAGTGCTCTTGATTTCGGCCTGGATATGGCTGGGATCGCAGTGGCCAGGGCCGTGCGGCTTGGCCAAGGCTCGGCCCGGGCTGATTACCCACGCCGCCAGTAACAGGACAGTCCAGATGCGAGGCATGGTGCGCCCCCTGGCCAACCACCCATGTACCGAGCAGCGTTCATCTTAACATTCTCGGGCTCGTTAAACTAGCGACCGCCGTTTCGGTCGGCCGCACCTTCCGTCGCCGCCGCTGCGAAAAAAAAGAAGTAGGGTGAGGCTTCCGCCGAACGTCTTCCCTTCCGCAGCCCATGGCGGGCGCGAGGGAGGGAGTGCGAATGGCTAGAGGGGCAGTGACGGCAGTAGCCGCATGGACTTTGTTGGTGGCGGGCGCGAGCGTTGCGAAGGCTGAAGGGGGACCGACATTCCTTTTCGATCTGCCCGCGGTACCGCTTCCCAGGCGCTGCGCGACGTCGCCGCCCGGACCGGCCGCAACGTCATCGCGCCCGACGACGTCGTTCGCGCCCGCCAGGCAGCGCCCCTTTCAGGCAGCTTCACGGCTGAGGAGGCACTCTCCAAGCTGCTCGAAGGGACCGGCCTTACTTATCATGCGGTCGGCACGTCGCTGGTGATCGGCCGCATTCCTGTGAATGGCCGGGCGGGCGAAAGTGCCGCGACCCGGAGCGATGAGGATATCGTCGTGACGGGCACCCATGTCCGCTCCGCCCCTCCCACCTCGCCGGTGCTGACGATTAGCAGACGCGACATCGATGAAGCCGCGCCGTCTTCGGTCGAGGAGCTGGTTCGGCACCTTCCTCAAAACCTGTCCGCCGGGGTCGCTCAGGAGAATTTCGGGGTCACGGGTGCTGGCGCGGACATCACTGAGCATGGCGCGGGGATCAACCTTCGCGGTCTTGGACAGCGCGCGACCCTGGTCCTCGTCAACGGGCGCAGGGTCGCCCCCAGCGGCACCGGATCCTTCGTCGACGTCTCGCTGATCCCGGTGTCGGCAATCGAGCGGATCGAGATCCTGACCGACGGCGCATCCGCGATTTACGGCTCCGACGCAGTGGCTGGTGTCGTGAATATCATCCTGCGCAAGGATTTCCGGGGGCTAGAAACCATGGCCCAGGTGGGCACGAGCACGGACGGCGGGGGCCGCGAGCTGCTCGGCGGGAACGACGGCCGGCGCAGGCTGGACCGGCGGCCACGCAATGCTCGCTTATGAATATCGCAACCAGAGCGAGATCGAGACGAGGGACCGGGACTTCACCATCAACCTGCCGCCTGATTGGTCGTTGTTCCCGCAAGAGCGCCGCCACAGTCTGTACGGCGTTGCAAGGCAGGAACTCGGGCCAAGGTATCGTTCGAGATCACAGGCAATTATTCAGCGCGCGACACCGATCGATCCTATTTCGTGGCCGGCCCAGTGGTTCCGGTGAACGCTCATGCGGAGGCGCGCTCGCTTGGCGGGACCGCGACGCTGGGCGTCGATCTGGCCGCGAACTGGCGCGCCGAGGCGACGGCTTCCTATTTCCAGGACCGCACCAGGCAGAGCCAATTCCAGCCGCTCGGCGCGGGGCTCGTCAACATCTTCAACACAAAGAATTCGGTCGGAGAGATCGAGCTCAAGGCCGATGGCGATCTCATTGAAGTGCCGGCGGGCGCGGTGAAGCTCGCCGTGGGGGCGCAAATGCGCAGCGAACGTTATTCGAGCCTGTTCGAAACCGCAGTCAATCTGCCGACCCCACAATCTGGAACGCGCAATGTCCGCTCGCTGTTCGCTGAGCTCAACGCGCCATTCTTCACGAGCCGCAACCGGCGCCCGGGCCTGGAGCAACTGATCCTGACGGCCGCCGGCCGTTTCGAGCATTACGAGAAGCTGGGGTCGAGCTTCGATCCGAAAGTCGGCCTGCTGTGGTCCCCGCTCAAGGGGCTTCGCTTCCGAGGTTCCTACGGAACTTCGTCGGGCGCCGCTGCTTTCAGAGACGCTCGGTCTTTACAATGTCTTCCTGTTTCCCTCGTCGCTGCTCTATATTGACCCGTCGCAGGCGCCGCCGGGCGTCGGCGCGGCGCTTGTGGGGAGCAATCCCGCAGTGCGCCCGGAAACGTCGAAGAGCTTCTCGGCGGGTACCGAATGGTCGCCGCATTCGTTGCCCGGCCTCAACCTCAGCGCCACTTATTATGCGATACGCTTTTCCAACCGGATCGCGCTCCCAACTCAGCAGATCGTGGTCGTCGGCGATCCGGCGCTTGAGCCAATCGTCACCCGCGAGCCGGGTGCGGGGCTGGTTGGCGACCTCTTCGCCGGCGCCGGACAGGTCCTCGACTTTTCGGGGCCGAATTTCACTCCGGGCGGGGCCGGTCCCGGAGACGTGACGGTGATTGTCGATGCACGCATCGCCAACACCGCTGAAACGAGAACAAGCGGTCTCGACCTGGGACTGGATTATAGT
>CAVYAH010000088.1:0-23127 GCA_963766415.1 uncultured Alphaproteobacteria bacterium
ACGAGATCGACCGCGCTCACCTGGCCTGCAAGGTCGTCGGTGACCCCGACGACGACGCTGGCGCGTCCCTCGTTGACGGCGATTAGCACGCCGATGCCTGATCCGAGACGCTTCTTCATCTCGTCAACGGCGGCCCGCAAGTCCTTGGGATCTAAGCCCTCGACGACCTGCCCGAGGAATTGGTGACCATTGACCTGCTCGGGCGCGGGACCTTTCGCCTTGGAGTCTCCGGCCGCCCATGGCGAGCTGCTTCTTCGCCTCGGCGAGCTCGCGCTCCAGGCGCTTGCGTTCCTCGACTAGCGAGGCGATGCGCGCGGGCACCTCGTCGGGCGCGGCCTTCAACGTCGGCCGCAGCCTCACGCAGCTTCGCCTCGCGATCTCCGAGAGCCATTGGCGGGCGGCTTCGCCGGTCAGTGCCTCAATACGTCGCACGCCTGAGGAAACGGCGCTCTCGGTGATGATCTTCAGCAGCTGGATATCGCCGAGCGCCGCACGTGCGTGCCGCCGCACAGCTCGACGGAATAGTCCGCGTCGGTCATGCTCCCCATCGAGAGGACGCGCACCTCATCGCCGTATTTCTCACCGAACAATGCCATCGCGCCGGCCGAAATCGCCTCGTCCGGGGTCATCAACCGCGTTGTAACCGTCTCATTGGCGCGTATCTGCGCGTTTACCTCGGACTCGACGGCATCGATCTCTTCGCGTGTCAGCGCCTTCGGATGCGAGAAATCGAAGCGGAAATAGTCGGGCGCGACCAGGCTTCCCTTTTGCGTGACGTGCGTGCCAGATGGCGGCGAAGCGCCGCGTGAAGCAGGTGCGTCGCGCTATGATTGGCACGAACTTGGTTGCGGCGCTCGCTGTCGACCTTCTGATGGACCGTGTCGCCAACCGACAGCTCACCCGCGGCGATCTTTGTTCGAAGCACGTGAAGCTTGCCAATCGGCTTCGATGTGTCTTCAACCTCGCCAACCAGACCTTTGAGATTGGTCAATTTTCCGGTGTCGCCGATCTGTCCGCCACTCTCGCCGTAGAAGGGCGTCTGGTTGAGCACGACGTCGACCGTTTGGCCGACTTCGGCATTCTCGACGCGCGCGCCGTCACGGACGATCGCAAGAACCACGCCCTCTCCTTCATCGCCCGAATAGCCAGTAAATTCGGTCGCTCCATATTCCTCGGCGAGGTCGAACCAGACCTCATCGTTCGCCTTCGCACCGGAGCCTTTCCAGGCGGCACGCGCCTTGGCCTTCTGTTCGGCCATCGCGCTGTCGAATCCCGCGCGGTCCACATGGTAGCCGCGCGAACGCAGCGCATCCTCGGTGAGGTCGTAGGGGAAGCCGTAGGTGTCGTAGAGCTTGAACGCTGTTTCGCCCGCCAGCGTGTCTCCCTGCTGAAGCTCCTCGCTGGCTTCATCGAGAAGCTTGAGCCCCGTCGCCAGCGTCTGCCGGAAGCGCTTCTCCTCCTGCTGAAGCGTGGCCTCTATGAGGGGCTGAGCGCGGACCAGCTCCGGATAGGCTGCGCCCATCTCGGCGACGAGAGCCGGCACCAGACGCCACATCAGCGGCTCCTTCGCTCCGAGTAGATGCGCGTGGCGCATTGCCCTGCGCATGATTCGGCGAAGGACGTATCCCCGACCCTCGTTTGCCGGCAGCACGCCGTCCGCGACCAGGAAGCCGCTCGCGCGCAGGTGGTCGGCGATCACGCGATGGCTCGCCTTGTCCTCGCCTTCCGCTTTGGTGCGCGTCAGCTCCTCGCTGGCATGGATCAGCGCCTTGAAGGTATCGGTATCGTAATTGTCGGGCGTCCCCTGCAGCACCGCGGCGATGCGCTCGAGGCCCATCCCGGTATCGATGCTCTTCTTTGGAAGCTCGGAGACGATTTCGTTCGCCGCCTGCTCGTACTGCATGAAGACGAGGTTCCAGACCTCGACGAAGCGGTCGCCATCCTCGTCGGGGCTACCCGGTGGTCCGCCCGGCAGGTGTTCGCCGTGATCGAAAAAAATCTCCGAGCAGGGTCCGCATGGGCCGTCGTCGCCCATGGCCCAGAAATTATCCTTGGTCGGAATGCGGATGATGTGGCTTTCCGGCAACCCCGAGATCTTCTTCCACAAGTCGAAGGCTTCGTCGTCGGTGTGATAGACGGTCGCCGTCAGCCGGTCGGGTGTTAACCCCCACTCCTTCGTCAGCAGGTTCCAGGCGAGCTCGATCGCGCGATCCTTGAAATAATCACCGAACGAGAAATTACCGAGCATTTCGAAGAAGGTATGGTGGCGCTGGGTGTAGCCGACGTTGTCGAGATCGTTATGCTTGCCGCCCGCCCGGACGCACTTCTGTGAGCTGGTCGCCTGGCTGTACGGCCGGGTCTCGAGCCCGGTGAAGACATTCTTGAACGGCACCATGCCGGCGTTGACGAACATCAGCGTCGGGTCGTTGTGCGGCACCAGCGGCGCTGAGGCGACACGCGCGTGGCCGTTCTTCTCGAAAAAATCGAGGAAGGAGCGGCGGATATCGTTCGTCGAAGTCATGCAAGCGCGATGTAAATGCTATGCTGCAGTGCGGCAAGAAGCCCGCCTTCACGGCGGCCGCAGTTTTGGCTAACCGTTCCAACTCAGATTGGGAGAGGTAAGCCGTGCTCCGATCTTGTCGAGCCTGACCAAGATCGTGAACGCCAAGAGCGTCGCGATCAGCCTCCTTGCAGTCCTCTCGACCTGGTTGTGCCTGAAGTTCGGCATCAAGGCCGATTTTCCACTTACGCTTATCGCGACGGCGATTGTCTTCCCGCTCGTCTTCTCGATCAGCACTGCCTACACGCGCCGCGAGAGGGCGCTCGAGGAATATGGGGCGATGAAGGCGTGCGGACGCGCCCTCTATCTTGCTTCGCGCGACTGGGTGTCACCTCGCGACGAAGCTCGCGATGCCGAGCTAAAGTCGGCGCTTCTCGAGCTGCTTTCGGGCTGCCGTGACCTGTTCCTCAGTCCTCTCGGCAAGGGCGGGCCGCACGAGGAGCGCGTCTACAATGCCTTCGCCCGACTCTCCGCCTTCGTAACCGTGATGCGCGAGGAGCATCTTGCGCCGACCGAATGCTCTCGCCTCAACCAGTACATCAGCCGGATGATGACGGCCTTCGAGAGCACGAAGAACATTTATGAATATCGCACACCGCGGGCGCTGCGCGCATTCAGCGACTTTTTCATCCTGCTGCTGCCGATCATTTACGGGCCCTATTTCGCCTACCAGGCCGAACAGTTCCGGATCGAGCTCTTCTTCATGATGCCTGTGCTGTTCTCGCTGATCCTGGTCGGTCTCGAGAATATCCAGGACGACCTTGAAAATCCGTTCGACCAGATCGGCGAGGACGACGTGGCGATCCACCCGAAGCGGTTCATTGCCACACTCGACCTGGGCTTGCTGCCTGAGGAGTCGCCTGCCAAGGACGACTGAGTGGCGAAGCGCAAGTCGACGATTCCCCAGTACAAGCGGCGACGCCCACGCTCGTTCGTGAGGCGGCTCGCCGGTTGGATCGTCAAGATTGTCGTGGCCTTCTTCCTGATCTCGATCCTGTGGGTCCTTGCCTACCGTTTCGTGAACCCGCCGATTACCGTGACAATGATCGGCGACGTTTTGGGCGGAACCGGGCTGCACAAGGACTGGATGCCAATTAGCCAGATCGATCGGGACATGGTCCGCGCCTCGATCGCCGCGGAGGACAGCAAGTTCTGTTCGCATCATGGCTTCGACTTCGAAGCCATTGAAGACGCAATGAAACGCAATGCATCGGGCGGCCGTATCCGCGGCGGGTCAACGATCAGCCAGCAGACGGCGAAGAATGCTTTCCTGTGGAACGGCGGCGGCTATGTGCGCAAGGGAACCGAAGCCTGGTTCACCTTCCTCATCGAGCATCTGTGGGGAAAGCGGCGGATCATGGAAGTTTATCTTAACCTCGCCGAGACCGGCATCGGCACCTACGGCGTCAATGCCGGCTCCGATCGGTACTTCGGCCATGATGCGAGCGCCATGAGCGCGATGGAGGCTGCGCGGATTGCTGCGATCCTTCCCCTCCCCAAGAAACGGGGCGCGGTTGCTCCCAAGGGCTTTACCCGGCGCTACGGGAACACGATCGCCGCCCGCATCCCGACGGTTGCCCAGGGCGGACTGGATGCCTGCGTCTACAAGGGCGCGGCGGCGCCAGTGAACAGGGCGCCGCCCACGGTCACCAAGCAGGCACGGCCGGTGCCCGGCGAGGAATATGAGAGCCCGAAGGCCCTGCCCCCCGTCGAAAATGTCGTGAGCGAGCTTCCGCCGGCTTCAACCGAGCCTGAGAGCGTGCCGGAGCAGCAGCCGGCGCCGGAACAGAATGAGGCCGCACCTCCTTCTCAACCCGAGCAACCGAAGGAACCTTCGAACGGCGTCTAGCCAATGCGCCGAACGGTTCACGACGTGCGATTCGCGAGCGGAACGGCGACACTCCCCTGTCCGTTGAATGACTAATGCCATGCAAGGAGGAGTTTATGGCCACGCGTACCCAAAGCCGCACATCCGACCGCACCAGCTCGAGCGGGAAAGACCGCACCGGCTCTAGCAGCAATAATCGCAGCGCGTTTTCGTGGGGCCAAGGTACGGGTCCCATCATCGCCGCGGCCCTCGGCGGCGCTGCCATCGGCCTCGTCGCCAACTATGGCCGCAAGGCGCTCATGCAGGGCCTGGAAGCATCCGTCGGCGACTGGGATGAGATACTCATGACCGAGCACGACATGGCCCTTGCGCTATTCGACAAAATGCTCGCGACCGACGAGACGCAGACCTTCAAGCGCAAGATGCTGTTCATGAAGCTGGGACACGCCCTCGACAAGCACGCTCACGCCGAGGAAATGGTCGTCTATCCGGCGCTACGCGAAGCCAATGAGACGGCGGATGCCGACCATCTCGAAGGCGAGCACGGCTACATCAAGACGTTCATCTTCGAGCTCAATGAAATGGGCCCGGATGGGACGAACTGGCTCGAGAAGGTTCGCGAGTTCCGCCAGCTCGTGTCCGAGCATGCGCACATGGAGGAAGAGGAGGTCTTCCCCAAATTCAAGAAGGCCATGACAAAGGAGCAGAACGCGCACATCACGAGCCTCGTGAACCGCGACGGCTTCTGGATGGCCTAGCCGACCAGCGCGAGCCTCGGCGGCTCCTGAGCTGATAGGTCGACCGCGTCCTCTCCGACTATACGCTCGATTCGAGCAGCCAGCTCGGCGTCGAGCGCATAATCGCGTCCGGCCACGACGATCGCCTCGCCTCCCGATGCGAGGGGCAGGACGAAGCGCACGAGGCCGCTTGCGCCACTTAACTCAGCGAGTTCTCGGGAAATCCGGACGACGGCGGCAACATCGGACACTCGAATCGTCATTTGCAGGCGCGTGCGCTTTGCGAGGTCGGCGAGCGGCTGGACCCGCTTGATCGTGACACGGGGCGTTTCGTCTCCCGCGCGGCGGTCGAGTTCGACGCTGAGGAGGCCGCATTGCCCAGCCTTGGCCGCTGCCTCCAGCGCCGTCGTTGCCTCGTCATCAAAAGCCGTCGCGACGAACTGGCCCGAGCTGTCGCTCAAGGTCGTCATCATGTAACGGCGCCCGCGGGCTGAGGTCCGCCAGCGCGTGTCCTCTACGAGGCCGGCCATCATTGCGCTGACGCGTTCGCCTTCCGCGATACGCACGTCCGCGAGCGTCTGCGAAGGTCTTGACCTTGTGTGCTTGAAGGAGGTGCCTGGCGGCATCCACCGGATGAGCCGAGAAATAAAAGCCGAATGCCTCTCGCTCGGATGCCATCGCCTGCGCGAGAGTCCATGGCTCCTGGCGCGGCAACCGGATCGGCGCGGCTTCTGCGGAATTCACGCCGAATAGTCCCGCCTGGCCGGTTTCGCGCTGCTCGTGAGCGCTCGAAGCATGGGCAAGGATGATCTCGGCCCCGACAAATACAGCGGCTCGCTCCGGCTTGATGATATCGAAGGCACCAGCAGCTGCCAGGCTCTCGAGCTGACGGCGGTTTAGCGAACGCGGATCGATGCGGGAGGCGAAGTCTTCGAGGCTCGCGAACGGCCCTCCCCGCTCCCGCTCCTCGACCAGCGCTTCCATGGCCTTTTCGCCAACGCCCTTAAGAGCGCCAAGCGCGTAGCGGACAGCGCCGTTCTCGACCCTGAAAGAGGCGCTGCTGGCATTGATGTCCGGCGGCAGACACTCGACCGCGCCGCGGCGCATATCCTCCACGAACATCGCGAGCTTGTCGGTGAGCGCGATGTCGAAGCTCATCGATGCCGCATAGAATTCGGCGCGGTGGTGGGCCTTCAGCCAGGCCGTCTGGTAGGTCAGCAAAGCATAGGCCGCGGCGTGGCTCTTGTTGAAGCCGTAGCCGGCGAACTTGTCGATCAAGTCGAAGAGTTCATTGGCCTTCGTCGCAGGGATATTGTTGTGCTCGGCGCAGCCCTTCACGAAGTTTGCCCGCTGGGCATCCATCTCAGACTTGATTTTCTTGCCCATGGCCCGGCGGAGAAGATCGGCCCCGCCGAGCGAATAGCCGGCGAGAATTTGCGCCGCCTGCATTACCTGTTCCTGGTAGACGAAGATCCCGTAGGTCTCCTTGAGGATGCCTTCGAGTAGCGGGTGAGGATACTCGATTTGCTCCTCGCCATTCTTTCGGCGGCCGAACATCGGGATGTTGTCCATCGGTCCGGGACGGTAGAGCGCGTTGAGGGCGATGATGTCCTCGAAAACCGTGGGTTTCACGGCCGAAAGCGTTCGCCGCATTCCTTCGGATTCGACCTGGAAGACGCCGACCGTGTCGCCGCGCTGGAGGAGTTCGAATACCTCGGGATCGTCCCATGGGAGGGCGCCGAAATCGATCTCTATTCCCTGCTCCGAGAGGAGGCGTTGCCCCTCCTTGAGCACAGAGAGGGTCTTCAATCCGAGGAAGTCGAACTTTACGAGGCCCGCCGCCTCGACATATTTCATGTCGAACTGCGTGACGGGCGTGTCCGAGCGCGGATCTCGGTAGAGCGGAACGAGCTCGTCGAGCGGACGATCACCAATCACCACGCCGGCGGCATGTGTCGAGGCGTGACGCGGAAGGCCCTCAAGCTTCATGGCAAGGTCGAACAGGCGCTTGACGTCTGGGTCCTTGTACTCCGCCGCAACCTCCGAAACTCCGTTCAGTGAGCGCTCGAGCGTCCACGGATCGGTCGGATGGTTCGGGATTAGCTTCGCGAGGCGGTCGACCTGGCCGTACGGCATCTGAAGCACGCGCCCGGTGTCCTTGAGCACGGCGCGCGCCTTCAGTCGTCCGAAGGTAATGATCTGCGCCACCTTGTCGCGACCATATTTGTGCTGGACGTAGGTGATCACCTTGTCCCGGTGCGTTTCGCAAAAGTCGACATCGAAGTCCGGCATCGACACGCGTTCGGGGTTCAGGAAACGCTCGAACAGCAGACCGAGGGCGAGCGGGTCGAGGTCGGTGATGGTCAGTGCCCAGGCGACGACGGAGCCCGCTCCCGAACCGCGACCAGGGCCGACCGGGATGTCGTTCGCCTTCGCCCATTTGATAAAATCGGCGACGATCAGGAAATAGCCGGCAAAGCCCATGCCGGTAATGATTTCGAGCTCGTAATCGATCCGCTCCCGATAGCGCGCCTTGTCGTCCTCGGATCGCCCCGTCAGCCGCCTCTCAAGGCCGGCGTGCGCATCGGCGCGAAGTTCTTCGTCCTCGTCCTCGCCGAGGCGCGGCAAGATAGGCCGGCGCTTGGGCGCCGCGACCGCGCAGCGCTGCGCGATCACTGCCGTGTTGGCGAGCGCTTCCGGCAAATCGGCGAAAAGGCCTGCCATTGCGGTGTCGTCTTTCAGCCAGGCCTCGGCCGATGAGCTGACGCGATCGGCACTTTCGACGTAGGCGGAATTCGCGATGCACAGCAACGCGTCATGGGCGGCGTGCAGGGACGGATCGACATAGGCCGCGGGGTTGGTCGCGACGAGCGGCACGTCGCTGGCGTAGGCGAGTTCGATCAGTGCGTTCTCGGAGGCTTCTTCAGTCGCGTCGCCGCGGCGGGCGATTTCGATGTAGAGCCGACCTGGAAAAAGCGCCTGCAGCCGATCCAGATAGGATTCCGCCTTGAGCTGCTGTCCCTCGGCGAGCAGCCGTGCCAGAGCCCCCTCGGCCCCGGCGGTCAGCGCGATCAGGCCCTCCGACAGACCCTCGAACTTGTCGAAAGCGACATGCGGGTCCTCCTCGACCGGACGGTCGAGGTGAGCCGCCGAAACGAGCTTGCAGAGGTTGGCATAGCCCTGGTCATCCTTTGCAAGCAGAACGAGCCAGTCGATCGCCTGTCCTCCGCCGAGTTCCGGCGGCCTTGCGACGGCGAGCATTGCGCCGACGATCGGCTGGACGCCTTTCGCGAAGCAGGCGTCGCTAAATGGCATGACGCCATAAAGACCGTTGCGATCCGTGACCGCAATCGCCGGGAAACCAAGCTTCGCCGCGCGCTCGGCGATGATCTTTGGCTCCATCGCTCCTTCGAGCATGGTGAAGCGAGGAGAATACCCGGAGCGGAACGTAAGGCTGATTCACGGTTGAATTATGGGGTCCATAGCGGCGCGGCGACAAGGAAGTCGTCCGACTTATCCACCACTTATCGCGGCGGTTGCCAATGGCCCTCCATGATATCGCGGATCTCGCGCATTCGGCCAAGATACGCCTCGGCAGCGCAATGCGTATCGGGACAGCGGTTGCGATAAGCGATGAACCGGTTGCCCGTCTGTTTCAGCAGGCCTTCCTGCTGCGTTGAAGCTGTCGCGAGCGCGCGCCGATATTGTGTGGCCATGTTGACGTCCAGCTCGGAAAGGCCGGGATCGGAGCAGACGGTGAGCTCCCCTCTCGACCGAGCCCTCGAACAGTCGAAGCTTGGCCTTCCAGCAAAAACAGTAACCGGTCCGACTTCCTTGTTGGCCGACACTGATGCGGCGACGTTTTCCTGCGGCTGCTGCGGCGTGTTTGGCTGGATCGCAGACCCAGGCGGCCTCGCCGTGTCGCCGCGCCTCGGGCGGGTTGCCGGCCCGAGCGAGCGTTGCCAACGGTGTAACGATCGGGTCCGCATTGCGCAAAGGACGACGTTGCCGCTACCGTCCGCCGCCGCCTGGACGGTGTAATCGACGTCGGACGTCAACGTGCGGTGCCCGCCGGCAGCCACGACCCCGGGAGGCAGGTCAAGCGACAGGATCCTGAGCAATTGATCCGCCCGTAGAGTTGTCCTGGCTCTCCATGACCGGGTTTTCCATTCGCACCACGGCGTAGCCGGAGAGCTGGTCGAAAGCAGCCTGGTCGCTGCCGCGAAGCTGAGCCGCGCGCCGGAAGAGCTCGCGCTTGATCAAATCATAGGTCTGCTTGCTCGCGCAGAGCTTCTCGGGAGCGGGCGCTTTGGCCTGCTGCTCGTTCTGCCCCAACTTCGTTCCGCGTAAGCTTGTCCTGGTCCGGATTACCCTTGGTCGCGAAATAGATGATGACAATGATCATGAGCACCAGCCCACCGATGAGCGCAAGCGTTGTCCAGTTGGGATTACGCGCGGAGCGCTGGACCTCGCTGCGACGTTCCGGCTCCACTATTGGAGCCGTCCTTCGTGCAGCCGGACTACGCGGTCCACCTTCGAGGCAAGGCGCTCATTGTGGGTCGCCACGAGCGCAGCGCTGCCCTCGCCGCGGACGAGGTTGAGGAATTCACCGAGCACGGCGTCAGCGGTGTGCTCGTCGAGGTTGCCGGTCGGCTCGTCGGCGAGCACCAGCGGCGGCTTGTTGGCGAGCGCGCGGGCGACAGCGACGCGTTGCTGCTCACCGCCCGATAGCTTGGACGGACGATGGTCTAGACGCTGCGCCAATCCGAGCGCACCAAGCAGTTGCTGCGCCCGTTGATGCGCGGACTGCATATCGGCACCGTACACCAGCTGCGGAAGGACAACATTCTCCACCGCGTTGAACTCCGGCAGCAGGTGGTGAAACTGGTAGACGAACCCGAGCAAGTCGCGCCGGAGCCGGGTGCGGCCCTCGTCGTCGAGCTCCGCCGCTTCCTCGCCTTGCAGTCGGATGGATCCCTCAAATCCGCCTTCCAGAAGGCCGACGGCCTGAAGCAGCGTCGACTTTCCCGAACCCGAGGGTCCGAGTAGCGCGACGATCTCGCCGGGCTGGATCGCGAGATCGACTTCCGCGCAGCACCTCGATCGTAACGTCGCCCTGCGTGAAGCTGCGCTTCAGGTCGCGCGTGACAAGGACCGGCTCACTCATAGCGAAGGACCTGCACCGGATCGGTGCTCGCTGCCTTGTAGGCAGGATAGAGCGTCGCGAGGAAGGAGAGGATCAGCGCGGTCAGGATGATCGCGGCGACCTCGAACGGATCCGGTCTTTGCAGGGCAGGTCGGTGAGGAAGCGTACTGGCGGGTCCCACAGGTTCTGCCCGGTGACGGCCTGGATCGCGTCGACGACATTCTGCCGGAAGAACAGGAAAAGCGCGCCGAGGACTATTCCGAGCACGATTCCAAGCGAGCCGATCGTCACCCCGACCGTCATGAACACCTTCATCATGCCGCGCCGACTCGCGCCCATGGTGCGCAGGATCGCGATGTCGCGGGTCTTCGCGCGGACCAGCATGATCAGGGACGATAAGATGTTGAACACGGCGACGAGGACGATGAGCGAAAGGACGACAAACATGGCGACCCGCTCGACTTCCAGCGCCTCGAACAGCGCCGAGTTCATCTGGCGCCAGTCGGTGATGACGCCCTTGCCCTGAACCAGCTTCTGAAGCGGGGCGAGAATCTCCTGCACCTTGTCTGGATCGCTGGTCTGGATTTCGATCATGCCGACCTGATCGCCCAAGAGCAGGAGCTGCTGGGCGTCCTGCATCGGCAGGATCACGAATGCCTTGTCGTAGTCATATACGCCAATCTCGAAGACCGCTCCGACCGTATAGGTGATTTCGCGCGGGACCGTTCCAACGACCGTCGAGCGGCCATCCGGATTCCACAAGGTGATTTGACTGCCTGGAAAGGCGCCCAGAGTGTCGGCTAGCCGTGAGCCGATCGCGACGCGGTTGCTACCCGGAACGATGGACTTGATGTCGCCGGCGAGTACGTTGGACGTGATCGTCTTGTTTCCCCGGATGTCTTCGACGCGCATCCCGCGCACGAGCACGCCTTCAAAACGTCCGTTCGCCGTGGCCATCAGTGGCGTTTCGATCAATGGGACTGCCGACGTGACGCCGGGCGTTCTCTTCGCTGTGTCGGCGATACGCTGCCAATCTGGGAGCCGACCGTCGTAACCCTGCACGACCGCATGGCCGTTCAGGCCGACGATCTTGTCGAACAGCTCGGCCCGGAAGCCGTTCATGACGCTCATGACGATGATCAGCGCCGCAACCCCGAGCGCCACGGCGATAAGGCTGATGCTCGCGACGAGGAAGATGAACCCCTCGCCTTTCCCCGGAAGCAGATAGCGCCGGGTGAGCATACGCTCGGCGCGATTGAGGATCATGCGATGAGCCTTGCTACTGCGGAACTCCAGAACTCAACTCCTCGCGCTCTCCCGTCGAACGACGCTTTAACTCGACAGTGCCGTTCGCGATCCCGCGCGGCCCAATGATTACCTGCCAGGGCAGCCCGATGAGATCCATCGAGCCGAGCTTCACGCCGCCGCGCTCGTCGCGGTCGTCGTAGAGCACGTCAACGCCCGCCCCGACCAACTGGGCGTAAAGTGCTTCAGCGGCGGAGACACTTGCGTCATCGTCTGCACGCATTGTGACGATGCCAACATGCCAGGGCGCCACCGGCTCGGGCCAGATAATGCCTGCATCGTCATGGCTCGCCTCGATGATCGCTCCAACCAGGCGCGAGACGCCGATGCCATAGCTTCCTCCGACGGGTGTCACCGGCTCTCCTCCAGGCCCGCTGACGGTGAAGCCGAGCGATTTTGTATATTTGTCGCCGAAATAGAAAATGTGGCCGACCTCGATGCCGCGCGACTTTCTAAGATCACCGCCAAGCCTGGTTTCGTGCGCCTCATCGCGCTTCTCGTCTGTGGCGGCGTAGTCGGCGGTCATCGAATTGACGAATGCGTGCAGTGCCGATGGATCGGCGGCATCGACCGAATAATCCTCCGCGGGCCGGAGCGCCTCCCAACTCTTATGGAAGAAGACCTCGCTTTCGCCCGACGGCGCCAGGATGATGAACTCGTGGCTGAGGTCGCCGCCGATCGGTCCCGTATCCGCCTGCATCGGGATGGCGCGCAGGCCCATGCGCGCGAATGTCCGAAGATAAGCGACGAACATGCGGTTGTAGCTGATGCGGGCGCCCGCTTCGTCGAGATCGAAGCTATAGGCATCCTTCATCAGGAATTCGCGCCCCCTCATCACCCCGAAGCGCGGACGGATCTCGTCACGGAACTTCCACTGGATGTGGTACAAAATCCGCGGCAGGTCGCGATAGCTTCTCGCCGATCCCTGGAAGAGGGCGGTGAGCATGTCCTCGTTGGTTGGGCCGTAGACCAGCTCCCGATCCTGCCGATCCGTGATCCGAAGCATCTCGGGGCCATAGGCCTCGTAGCGCCCGGTGGCTCGCCAATAATCTGCGGCCTGGAGCGTCGGCATCAGCATCTCCTGGGCACCGGCGCGGTCCTGCTCCTCGCGAACGATCTGCTCTATTTTCTTGAGGACCCGAAAGCCGAGCGGCAACCAGGCATAGATGCCGGCGGCCGTCTGCCGCACCAGCCCCGCGCGCAACATCAGCTTGTGGCTAACGATCTGGGCGTCGGCGGGACTTTCCTTAAGGACGGGCAAGAATGCTTGGGACCAACGCATGGGCCCGCGCTGTAGGGTCGCAGCGAAATAGGCGCAACCGGAGCGGACTTGACTTTGGACATGTGGCAGCGCCGACACAGGCGCCACAGAAAAGCAACCTGCGTCAATTTCGTGTCGTGACAGCAGTTTGGCAGCGGCCTACGCACATTTTGTCCGAACGAACTGGCCCTTGGGTCGGGTTCGGATGGTGGCGAGACGGCGCGATCGCTCGGTCTGGGGAACGAGCTGAGCGCGACCTGGGGACTCTCGCCGCGACGCATCCAAGGGGGCTGACGAGCAATCGTCACGCAGGACGCCCGGATCGCTAGTCGATCCGGGCGTTTGCTTTGTATGCTATCGGTTCGCGTGATGCCGAGGCCGAAGCATGATTGAGAGTGAGAAGCGCCCGCGAACTAAGCTCGTAGAAGGCGGGCGACGCAAAGAATGGCGTGGAAGGCTGGTCAATCCACCCGTCGAACGCGCTTCCACGATCCTTTTCGATAGTGTCGAGCAGCTTCGCAGCACCCGCGCCTCCCACGGCACTTACAACTACGGATTGCAGGGCACGGCAACGCAATGGGCGCTCGCCGAGGCACTGACCGCGCTCGAGCCGGGTGCTGCTGGAACGGCGCTTTATTCATCGGGGCTTGCCGCGATTACGACGCCATTGCTGGCTGTGCTCGAGCCCGGCGACGAGTTGCTGGTCCCCGACAACGTTTACGGTCCTACACGGCGCTTCTGCGATACGATCCTCAAGCGATTGAAGATCAGCACGCGCTATTATGATCCGCTCGTCGGGGCCGCGATTGCCGAGGTGATCGGCGACAAAACCCGGGCAATTCTTCTCGAAAGTCCCGGATCGCAGACCATGGAAGTTCAGGACGTGCCCAGCATTTGCGCGATGGCGCGAGATCGCGGCATTGTGACCTTGCTAGACAACACCTGGGCGACGCCCCTGTTCTTCCCTGCAATTGCGGCGGGCGTCGATATCAGCATCGTTGCCGGGACCAAATATGTCGGCGGGCATGCCGATGTCATGCTTGGCTCGGCGACGGCGACAAGCGAGCATTACAAGAATTTGCAGCAGGTGACCTGGGACCTTGGCCAGTGTGTTTCGCCCGACGATGCCTGGCTCGGTTCCCGCGGCCTCAGGACGATGGCCGCTCGACTGAAGCAGCACGAAGAGAGCGCGTTGATGATCGCCGGATGGCTGAAGGAACAGGAGCAGGTCGGGCGGTTGCTTCACCCTGCGTTCCCGGAGTGTCCCGGCCACGAACATTGGGAGCGAGACTTCAAGGGTTCGTCGGGCCTCTTCACCTTCGAGCTCAAGGGGGCCGATTGGGAAGGCCGCTCCGCGTTCGTTGAGAAACTCGAGCTGTTCGGCATTGGCTATAGCTGGGGCGGCTATGAAAGCCTCGCGCTTCCGGTCGATCCGCACCGCACCCTAACTCATCCGCCAGCACGAGCCTGGTCCGCCTCCACATCGGCCTCGAAGATCCGCAGGACCTGATCGACGACCTCGCGACCGCGCTAAAATTCTTTTCGAGACTAGCGGCCGCTTAGCGCAGCAGCACGACAGCAATCACGCCAATCAGAAGTGCAATCAAGGCCACTGCCAGCAGTCGAATCCTCAATCCTTCTTTCTCGACGACCTGAAGCTCGGTTTTCTGCTGGTCAGCGCTTGCGCGCTCTCGCGCCCGGCGCTCGATCTCGCGGAGCGCTCCGCTGCCGACTTCGCCGGATGCAAGACCCTTACGGGCCAGATCCTGCAATTCCTCGAGGGTGCGGCTTTCCCACCAGTTCGCGGAGTAACGCGCTTCGGTTCCTGCGGCGTCGTTCATGGCCGGTGCCCTATAGGCTGGCGCTGCGTCTACTTAACAGAAATGGGACCGAAGAGCGAACTACGCCGCCGCTAAGGGCTATGGGTCGAGGTGTAACCCATGTATCCGGAACGTTTTGTTACCTATGTGTCGAGAACGCACAGATGCTGCGATGGTAGCGGAGGAGGGACTTGAACCCCCGACACGCGGATTATGATTTCGCTGCTCTAACCAGCTGAGCTACTCCGCCCCAAGGCCAAGGGAACGCCCCAATTGGTGGCGTCGCGAGGCGCGGCATATAGGTGCGCTCATCGAGGCGGTCAACGCGAGGAACCGCTTACTGTTGCTGTCGTTGAGCGCGATAGAAACGAGGCTTGAATGGACCCGCTGACCCCGCTCGAGACTTTGTGCCGGATCATCCTTCGCGCGCGCGAATATGAAGCTCAGACGGTCGATTATGCCGACGACGAAGACGCCGACGATGTCGATGACGAGCAGGAGGGCACGCTCAGTGTTCTCGAAGACGATATCAACGACAGCGTCGAAGAAGAGCTCAAGGCCGTGTTCGAGGACCTGGGCGAGGACCAGCTGGCAGAAGTGATAGCCTTCTGCTGGGTCGGCCAGGGCACCTTCGAAGCTAGCGACTGGGATGAGGCGATGGAAGAAGCTCAGAGCATGGTCAGCGAGAGCGTCGAAGAGGCGATCAACGAGTTGATGGACCAGCCGATGCTCGCTTCGATACTCGAATCGGGTCTTGCCGCCTTTGATCTAAGCTGCGACGGAATCGGCGACGTCACCTAAGGCCTGAAGGAATAGCCGGCGACCGGCGCCCACGGACCTCCAAGATATCGGTGAATTGCAAAACCACTAATCTGCAGCGAGCGAGGCTCGAAGCTGCTCTCGAGCGCTGTCTTGAGCGCTCGCGATTCTTTCGGCGCGACCTTGTTCTGGATAGTCACGTGGGGTCTCCAGCCGCCGCAGTCTTGCGCACTCAGCAATCCGTGCAGGTCTGCAGCGAGTTCCTCCCGCATGCGATCGAGGTCGGCCGAGACGACACGGAACGCCACTCCGCCGCCTAGGTCCAATAGCCCCGCGATCCTTGCAGCGGGTGCCCGTTGACGAACGATCCGCGCGAGCCTCGAGCAAAGCTCAGCCTCGACCGAAGGCGGAAGTGCGCGGAACATGGTGAGGTGCGCCGGCACCTGGTTCCGCTCGGGCGGATAGTGGGCTCGTCGCAATCCCTGGAGCCACGAGAAGTCGAGCGGCGCTATTTCCGCGGTGACAATCAGTGGGCCGGCCATTCGTCCCTTTGCAACTCCTCCAAGTGCTCGAAGCGATAGGCGGCGAAATGCGCAACCACGGATTCGCCGTCCACGTGCGCCCGGCTCCAGGGCACGCGACGCAACTTCTCGCCGACCCCTGCAAGGCCTCCTTCGGAGACGACCAGATAGTCAAGCCTGCCGCTCCTGCAGCCGGCCATGGCATCGATACAATGGCCGACCTTCTTGTCGCCGCATCTTACTACAGCGCGACTGAGCAGGGAGATCGGGAACAGCGCTTCTCCAGGCGTCTGCTCGCTCGCTTCAGATGCCGCATGGCCCCCCTCCTCTACTTTCGCCTGGCGGCCGAGCCAGCGCCAGATGCCAAAGAGGTCGAGTAGAGTGAGGACGACATTGGTCCAAAGCAAGGCGGCCTGATTCGTGAAGCACCCCGACCGCGATCCAGCACAAGGCTCCGATCGTGAACACGCAGAAACCATAACCCGTCACTCGCGAACCCAGATTTGCTGCAGTCATTGATGCGGCGAGAATCGTTGCGATGGTCGCGACCCAGGAAATCGTATCAGCCATCCGCCGCCAATGCGCGGGAGCGGCGGATGTTCAGATCTCCACCTGGCTCCCGAGCTCGACCACGCGGTTGGTCGGAAGCTTGAAGAATTCCATCGCACTCTCGGCGTTTCGAAGCATCCAGGCGAACAACTTCTCGCGCCAGATAGCCATTCCGGGCCTCGATGAAGGCAGAAGCGTCTGCCGGGCCAGGAAGAAGCTGGTGTCCATCATCTTGCATTGCGGGCCCACGTCCCGGAGCTGGGCAAGCGCTGAGGGCACGTTGATCTCCTCCATGAATCCGTACCTGAGCAAGACCCGGAAGAAGCCCGCGCCATAGTCCTTGGTTTCCAGCCTCTTTTCCTCCGCCACGTAGGGCACGTCCTCGATCCGCACGGTGAGCAGGATCACCCGCTCGTGCAGGACCTTGTTGTGCTTGAGGTTGTGGAGGAGCGCGTGGGGAACGCCGCTCGCTGAGCTTGTCATGAAAACCGCGGTGCCCGGCACGCGCGCTGCGCTCGGAGCGGCCGATTTGATGAAGATCTCCATCGGCAGGCTCGCCTCGTTCATTCGGGCGATCATGAGCTGGCGCCCCTTCGCCCAGGTGGTGAGGAAGGTGAAGGCGATCGCGCCGACGAGCAGCGGGAACCATCCACCCGCCGGGATTTTCGTCAGGTTGGAGCTGAAATAGCGCAAGGTCGACCGCAGAAAAGACAACGAGAAGCAACGATGTCAGATAGCGGTTCCACTTCCACATAGTGATCAGGACGACGGCGATCAGCACGGTATCTATGGCCATCGCGCCGGTCACCGCGATCCCGTACGCCGCGGCCAGGTTCGAGGAAGAGCGGAAGGTCAGGACCAGCAGCAGTACCATGATCATGAGCGCCGAGTTCACGACCGGAATGTAGATCTGGCCCGCCGCGCTTTCGCTCGTGTGGCTGATCCTGAGCCGCGGGACGAAGCCCAGCTGGATGGCCTGCTGGGTGACCGAGAATGCCCCGGATGATCACCGCCTGGCTGGCGATGATCGATGCGAGCGTGGCGAGGATCACGAGCGGTAGCCGGAACTCGTCAGAGGCCAGATAGAAGAATGGGTCTCGCACCGCCGTGACAACCTGGTGAGGCGGAAGCGAAAGCAGCATCGCGCCCTGCCCCATATAGTTGAGCAGCAGGGCCGGCAGGACGAAATAAAGCCAAGCGACCTTGATCGGGCGGCGTCCGAAGTGACCCATGTCGGCGTAAGGGCCTCGGCTCCGGTCAGCGCGAGGACGACCGAGCCCATCGCCAGGAATGCTCGCATCGGTTCCGTTATGAAGAAGCCGACAGCGTTGGCGGGGTTGATCATCGCCAGGACGACGCTTGGCTGGTCCATGATGTGGACGAGGCCGAGTACCGCCAGCACGCCGAAATAGACGAGCATCACCGGGCCGAACATCGCACCCACCCGCGCGGTGCCCCTGGACTGGATTGCGAACAATCCGACGAGGATGACGAGAGCGGCGGGAATGACGAAGGGCGCGAACCCCTGTTGGACCGTCGTCAGACCCTCGACCGCCGACAGCACTGTCACGGCCGGCGTGATCATGCTGTCCCCGTAGAACAGGGCCGTGGCGAATACGCCGAGCATGATGATGCTGTTCGCCCATTTCTTCTTGCCGCTCGTTGCAGCGGTTGATCAACGCCAGCAAGGCAAGGCTTCCGCCCTCGCCCTTGTTGTCGGCCCGCATGATGATGGTGACATATTTCAACGTCACCACGATCATCATCGACCAGAAGATCATCGAGAGCACGGCGTGGACGTGGAACTGGTCGGCGGACAGCGGGTGATGTCCCGCAAGGTTTCCCGGAAGGAGTAGATCGGCGACGTACCGATGTCGCCGAAAACGACCCCGATCGCTCCGACCGCGAGCTTGTAGAGAGGCCCGTGCGCGTGCCCGTGACCGTGCGAGGAATCCTGTGGCGCCTCGGCTTCGGCGGCTCCAGTATTGGTGATGCTCATGTGTTGAGGTTCAAACTCGACCGACTGGTTCGCATCCCCTGGGCCGCGAGCGATATCCTCGGTCACGGATGCGTTCCACTAGCACTGCCGTTACGCCCCCGCAATCGGAGGGGACAGCGAACGAAATCCCCGTCTATAGGCCCGCGAAATCATCAAGCGGAGCGAACGAACAAATGCGTATTGGGGTGCCAAAAGAGATTAAGGTCCATGAATATCGGTTGGGGCTGACTTCCTGCTTCGGTTGCCGAGCTGGTGGCTCATGGTCACGAACTCTTCGTCGAAACGAAGGCCGGCCAAGGCATCGATTGCCCGGATTCAGCCTTTGAGAAGGCGGGCGCCAAAATCCTCCCCGACGCGAAATCGGTCTTCGATACCGCCGAGATGATCGTGAAGGTGAAGGAGCCGCAGCCGGAGGAGATCGCAATGCTCCGCCCGGGGCAGATCCTCTTCACCTATCTCCACCTCGCGGCGGACAAGGACCAGGCGCTCGGACTCGATGAAGTCCGGCGCGATTTGCATCGCCTATGAGACCGTCACGGCGAAGAATGGTTCGCTGCCGCTTCTCAAGCCGATGAGCGAGGTCGCCGGACGGATGTCGGTCCAGGTCGGCGCCCATTATCTCGAGAAAGAGCAAGGCGGCCGCGGCGTGCTCCTCGGCGGCGTTCCGGGTGTCGCGCCGGCGAAGGTCGCGATCCTCGGCGGCGGCGTCGCCGGCGTGAACGCCGCGCAGATGGCGACGGGCATGCGCGCCGACGTCACCATCTACGACATCAACAATGACCGTCTCGCCGAACTCGACATGTTCTTCTCGAGCCAGATTAAGACGGCCTATGCATCGCGCGCTGCGATCGCGAGCGCCGTCAAGGAAGCCGAGCTGGTGATCGGCGCGGTGCTCGTTCCAGGAGCGGCGGCGCCCAAGCTCGTCACCCGCGAGATGCTAAAGACGATGAAGCGCGGCAGCGTGCTCGTCGACATCGCAATCGACCAGGGCGGATGCTTCGAGACCTCGCACGCGACGACCCATGCCGATCCCGTCTACGAGGTCGACGGGATCATCCATTATTGTGTGGCAAACATGCCCGGCGCCGTCGCCCGGACCAGCGCCTTCGCGCTCAACAACGCGACGCTGCCATTCGCGCTCAAAATCGCGAACCTCGGCGCTGAGGAAGCGATGCGCCAGGACCCGCATCTCGCCGAAGGCCTCAATGTATCCGATGGCAAGATTCGCCACCAGGCCGTCGCCGAGGCGCTCGACCTCGAGTACGAGCCGGTCGCGACCTAGCGCTGCTGCGGAGGTAGGCCGCTAAGCGCGTCAACCCCCTGCTGCACCAAGGGCCGCCAACTCACATTCGGCGGCGCCTTGGCAAGGATATTGCGCCAGACCTTGAGCGCCTCCTCCCGATCGCCGGAGCGGGCAAGAGCAAGTCCATAGAAGAACGGTGCGGCTGGATGGCCGGGTACCACCTGTTCTGCGCGTCGGTAGGCGAGCTCGGCAGGCGGGGTCAGCCCGCGCGCGTGGTCAACGAGCGCGTTGCCCAGGCCGATCCATAGCTGCGCGTCGCCCGGATACCGTTTCACTGCGTTCTCGAGAATGCCGACGGCATCCTCGCTCTGCCCGTCGCGAGCCAGTGCTTCCGACATCCGAAGCCATGGCTCGGCGGGCGTGAAGTTGCCGAAGAACGCGTGCCGCGCCTCCGTCAGCGGGAAGGCATCACGGCTGTCAAATCCCCGCGCCGGCATACCCGGCAGGCTCGGACTGCCTGAAGGGCGTAGCCCGCACCTCCCAGCAGGAGCGCGGCTGCGCTTGCGGTGAACGCTGCACCGCGAACCTGAAGGACGCGGAGCGCGCCAAGGCTGAGTGCGATGATCAGGACGAGAATGAGCCAGCCCATTAGGAGTTCTTCACCCTGATGCGCCTGCGGATCAGCCACACGCCAACGACCAGCAGCGCGAGCGGCGCAAGCCATAAAGGCCATGCTGCGGGTTCGGAAGTCGGCTTGTAGCTGATCCATGTACCGTAGCGCTGGACCAGCCAGGCGCGGACCGCCTGCGGCTTTTCGCCAGCGGCAATCCGGCGCCGCACGAGGTCGCGCATGTCGCCGGCAAGCTCGGCATCTGAATTGGCGATCGACTCGACCTTGGCAGACAAGACAGCGGAGCTGCTCCATGAGCGCTTGGGCCTGCGCTTCCTGTCTGGGATCGGGCAGTTGACGGTCAGACCAATAGGCGGGCGGCAAATTGCTATCGGCGAATAGCGGCTGCGCGATGATCAGACCAAGGGGAATGAAGAGCCGCCTCACCGGGCCTGCTCCAGCTTTGAGAGGATCAATGGCATTTCAGAGCGTTCAATTGGACCGATGTGCTGGTAGCGGATCACGCCCTTGCCATCGACGATGAAGCTCTCCGGAACCCCCGACGAGCCAAGCGAAATCTGGAACTTTGCTTTCGCCATCACTTCCAATCCGTTCATAAGGATCGCCGTTATGCGCCAGGAAATCGGTGAGATCATCTCGCCGATCGCGAATTGCAATGCCTTCAACGGGAGCACCGCTCGCCTTTAGTGCCTGCAGCACTTTGACCTCGGTGACGCACGGCACGCACCAGCTAGCGAAGACATTGACGAGGTGCGGCTGACCAGTTGCAAGATCGGCGGATGAGAGACCGGGCTTCATCGGAAGGGCGGCCGGCAAAGTGAACGTCGGGACACGCTTTCCTTCGAGAGCTGAATGGACGTCCGTATCGGCCGGTGTTGCAAGCCGCCACACCAGCGCGGCGATGATCAGCAGGAGAAGTGCGAGCGGAGCGAACCGGACGGCGCGGCTCATATGTAGCGCTCCCGGCGCCAATCCGCTTGCTCTCGGCGCCGCCAGACGGGGCGCCACATTCGCCCGATCAGTGCGAGCGCACCGCCGAGCGCGATCAGCGCTCCCCCGCCCCAGATCAGGGTAACGAAGGGCTTCCACCATAGGCGCAGCTGCCAGGCCCCCGACGCGTCCTCCTTGCCCACGACGGTGTAGAGTTGGCCGTTCCAGAAGGTGCGGATTGCCGATTTATTGGTCGCGGTCGGCGGGTCTGAAAAATAGCGCGTCTCCGGCCTGAGCGTGACGACGTTTGAACCGCGCGCAGCCCGTAATTCGGCCTCGATAGCAGTCCAATTCTTGCCTGCTCTCGGAGTCACGCTCGCGAGGACGACGGTCCACGGACCGACTTCAAGCAATTCACCTGGTTTCGCGATCGCAAGCTTCTCACTCGTGAACGCCGCGTTGGCGGCCATGCCGAGAAGCGCGACCGCGATACCGAAATGGGCGATGACCATCCCCCAGGTCGCGAGCGGCGCACGCAGGGGATTGCGGCTGACCAATGGGAGGATGCTTGCGCCGGCGAGATAGGCGGCGACCATGAGGCCGAGCCTCGGCAGGGTATGCATGTCGCGCCAGAGAATGATCGTGATCGCAAGCGCGGTGATGCCGAGCAGCGCAGGCACTTGGAGCTGCTTGAACACGGGCCGGCGTTCATGCCGCCAGGCAATTAGCGGACCGATGCCAACCAGCGCCGCCAGCAGAAGCGCCAGCGGACCCGCAACCACGTTGAAGTAAGGCGCACCGACCGAGAGCTTCTCGCCGCTTACCGCTTCGACGAACAGCGGATAAAGTGTGCCGACGAACACTACGCCGAGGATCACGCTAAGAATTAGATTGTTGATGACGAGCCCGGTCTCGCGGCTGACCAGCTCGAACGGCGCCCTCTTTCAGGCTTGCGCCACGAAGCGCGAAGAGCGTGAAGGCTGCGCCGACATAGATGGCCAGGAGCGCGAGCAGGAAGGTGCCACGCTGCGGATCGATCGCAAAGGCATGGACGGAGGTCAGGATGCCCGAGCGCACGAGGAAGGTGCCGACCATCGACATCGAAAAGGCGATGACCGCGAGCATCATTGTCCATGCCTTCAATGCGCCTCGAGCGGCGAGGACATTGATGGAATGAGTAGTGCGGTCGCGGCTCAGCCACGGCATCAGTGACGACATTTCGACCGGATCCCAGAACCAGTAACCGCCCCAGCCGAGCTCGTAATAGGCCCAGTAGCTCCCTGCAGTGATGCCGAGCGTCAGCAGGATCCACGCGCCTAGCACCCAAGGCCGCATGGCGCGGGCCAGCCGGGAATTGACTTCGCCGGTCAGCAGCGCGCCGACGGCGAGGGCTGAATGCGACCGAAAAGCCCGACATAGCCAAGGTAAAGAGTTGGCGGGTGGAACGCCAAGCCCGGATCCTGGAGGAGCGGGTTCAGCCCCTGCCCATCCGGCGCCGGGGCCACATCCGCGCGAACGGATTGGAAGCGATCAGGAGGAACGCATAAAAACCGAGTGCCAGCACCGCCTGCGCACCGAGGGCGGCAATAAGGGTCCGTTCGCTCGTGCGGCGGCCAAGGAGCGCGAGGAACGCCCCTGCGACCGCCAGGATCGTCACCCACATCAGCATCGAGCCCTCTCTGGTTCCCCCACGCGCCCGCGACCTTGTAGATGAAGGGCTTCGCGCTGTTACTGTTCTCAACGACAAGCGCGACGGACATGTCGCTGCGCGCGAACGCAATAAGGAGCATCGCGAACGCGATCAGCGTCAGCACGCCCTGTACGACCGCGATCGAGCG
>CAVYAH010000089.1:0-13108 GCA_963766415.1 uncultured Alphaproteobacteria bacterium
GTATCGGTGTCATGAGTCTCGATTTCGAGAGAACCATCATGAAGGACCCCGCACGTCCGGACGATCCGAAACGGACGCTGGACATTATGGATTTCGCCGACGTGGTGGCCGAACATTTCGGCGTCCACAACGTGGAGCTCCAGCATCGCCCAGGCGATCGGGCGGTGGGGCAGCTGGTGGAAGCATGGCCGGCGGTCCCCCGACGTCCCTGCCCTGGGCCGGTTTCTGGGATGCGGCCAAGCGCGGCAGCGCCCATCCACGTGCAGCGAGCCCGGCTGCTGCCGCGGGATGTCGGCGTCGCCGGCGGCGAGCGCGGACCACAGCCGTTGGCTGGCGTGCCGGCCGCCCAGCGCGAACAGCCCCTCGGCGTCGAGCGCCGCAGTGAAGGCGAGCGCGACCTCGGTGGAGCTGGGCAACAACATCGCGACCTCGCCCGACCGAGAAACGCTGACCGGCGTGGGCGCGGTCGCCCGGTCGCGCCCGCTATGAGCCACTCAGGGCAGGCGAAGTAGAGTCCGAAGGGTGGGCGCACAGCCACGCGACGAACGGGATCCTGCCGTGGTAACGATCCAGGATGACCGTGCCGCGCTCATTCCGTTCGACGACTGGCTCGCCGTCGTAGCCGGTGACGAGCCGGTCACGCTTCCTCAGCCTGCGGCGCGTTTCCTCGACGAGGCCCGCGAGGCCGGTGAGGTGTGACCCGGCGCTGCCGTCCAAGGTGAGATGTGGACCATATTGAGATTGATAACGGCGTCGAAACCGCTGTTTTCTGCGGCTTTCGAGCTAACACAACTGTCTGATTGCATGTTGATGCTGAGCACGGCCTCGGCGCGCTCGATTGGCCAGTCAGCCGAGCCGGCATCGATGACGATAGGCGGCCGGACATTCGGCAGACCGGCTTGCGCGCGCCACGCGGCAATCGACCCGAGCGCTTCGGGATGGACGTCGCTCGGCTGCCAGTCGAGGTCGGGGAACCGTCCGGCGAAATGAACGGCATGCTCACCCGTTCCGCTTGCGATTTCGAGGACGAGGCCAGCCGGTGGAAGCCATTCGCTGAGGACGTGAGCAATCGGGTCCCGGTTTCTCTGCGCTGCGGGGGCAGAGCGCAATGCACCTGCCGCGGGAGCTTCGTAAAAGCGCCGTTCGTCCGTCATACAGCGCCGCCGCGCGCCTCCTCGAGCAGGCGTTTGGCGCGGATATACATCTCGACGCGCTGAAGCGTGAACATGCCGAGCGCGAAACCGATCAGAGGGTCGGTCAGCATCGCCGGGCTAACCCCTTCTGATCCAAGCAAGCCGCGGCCAAGCATCCCACAACGTATTGCGATGAGGAAGAGCATCGGCAGTCGGCGACGCCTTCTGATTGAGCGCGTCACGTTCTCGGGATCGACGTGGATGTCCATCATCTTGCCGCGCTGCCAGCCGACTACGGCGCCATTAGCAACCCGATGACTGAGGCGGTCGCGACCCAGCCGGTCGGCGGATTGGACGACATGAGGGCAGCCACGGCGAGATAGATCACTGGCACGATCCGCAAGGTCTCCAGCTTGAGCGGCCGCATCCGGCCCATTCGCGCATCCGCAGCGCCATGACGACGATGATAATACCGATCGAAATCGCGTAACTGGTCCAGCTCTGGTGGATCGGATGGGCTTGTACCTGCATCTACGCTGCTCCTTTGAAGCTTACTCCGCTGCCCGCGCCGGATCCGGATCCGGATCCCGGTAGGTCAGCACCGGCTTCCTTGCAGCCAGCGTTTCGTCGAGCCGCCGCCGCGGCGCGTAGATGGGCGCCGCCCTGAGGCTCTGGTCGCCGCCCTTCGCCCGCTTAGCGATCGACCGCACAGCGAGGATGAACTGATCGAGGCTCGCCTTCGATTCCGTCTCTGTCGGCTCGATCAGCATCGCGCCATGCACGACCAAAGGGAAATACATGGTCATCGGATGGAAGCCCTCGTCGATCAGCGCCTTGGCGAGATCGATCGTGCTGATGTCGTCGGCGAAGCCTTTGTCAGAGAAGATCGCCTCGTGCATGCATGGGCCGCTCTTCGCGAACGGCGCGTCGAGGACGCCTTCAAGGCTCCTCAGGATGTAGTTGGCATTGAGCACCGCGTCCTCTGCGACCTGTTTCAGGCCATCGGCGCCGTGGCTGAGAATGTAGGCGAGCGCGCGCGTGAACATGCCCATCTGTCCGTGAAATGCGACCATCCGCCCGAAGGCGTTCGGATGCTCCTCGCCCGCATCCTCCTCTTCGACGATCTTGTAGCTGCCGTCGCGATATTTCGCGGCGAACGGTAAGGGACCATAAGGCGACAATGCTTCGGAAAGCACCACCGGGCCCGAGCCGGGCCCGCCGCCGCCATGCGGTGTGGAGAAGGTCTTGTGAAGATTGATGTGCATCGCATCGATGCCGAGATCGCCGGGCCGGACCTTGCCAACGATCGCGTTGAAATTGGCGCCGTCGCAGTAGACGAAGGCGCCGGCCGCATGGACCGCCTCGCTGATCTCCTTCATGTCAGGCTCGAACAGGCCGCAGGTGTTCGGGTTGGTGATCATCACGGCCGCGACATCCGGCCCGAGCCGCGCCTTTAGAGCTTCAAGGTCGACGCGGCCCGCCGGGTTGGCAGGAATATTCTCGACGCGGTAGCCGGCGAACGCCGCCGTCGCGGGGTTCGTCCCGTGGGCGCTCTCTGGAACCAGCACCACCTCGCGCTTGTCCCCGCGCCCTTCGAGCGCCGCGCGAATGCAGAGCAGACCGCACAGCTCGCCGTGTGCGCCGGCCTTCGGGCTCATCGCCACGCCGTACATGCCGGTGAGGGAAAGCAGCCAGACTGCCAGCTCGTTGATGACTTGCAGCGCGCCCTGAACCGTTTCCTGCGGCTGGAGCGGATGAACGTCGGCGAAGCCAGGCAGCCGCGCGACCTTCTCGTTGAGGCGCGGATTGTGCTTCATCGTGCAGCTCCCGAGCGGGAAAAGCCCGAGGTCGATCGCGTAATTTTGCCGCGACAGACGCGTGTAGTGGCGGACAGCCTCGGGCTCGCTGAGGCCCGGCAGGCCGATGTCCTCGCTGCGAACCAGTCCGCCAACGCGGGCGGCGCGCCGCGGCGTCTTAGAGAAATCGACGCCAGTCTGGTCCTTGCTGCCGATCTCGAAGATCAGCGGCTCTTCGAGCATCAGCGCGCGGTTGCCGGTAACGGTTTGCGCCTCGCCGTCTTCGTTCGCGGGTGTGCTAGGCCGCCAGCCCGACGGATTGACGGTCATTGGATCACCTCTTTCAGCGAGGCTTCCAAGGCATCGATGTCCTCGTCGGTAGCCGTCTCGGTAACGGCAACAACCAGCCCGTTCTGGAGTGGTTCGACGCCAGGATAGAGACGACCAAGCGAAACGCCGCCAAGAACGCCGCGCTCCACAAGCGCATGCAACCGCCGGCCGGGCTTCCACCGGAAGCTTTAGCGTGATTCGTTGAAGAAGCTGTCGTTGACCAGTTCTACGCCGGGACTGATCGCGGCCAGCCGCCCTGCAACCTCGCACGCGCGCGCGTGATTGAGGAGCGAGCTCGCGAAGGCCCTTCTCGCCGAGCAGGGTCAGGTGAACGGTGAATGCAAGTGCGCACAGCACCGAGCTGGTGCAGATGTTGGAGGTCGCCTTCTCGCGGCGAATATGCTGCTCGCGCGTCGAGAGAGTCAGGACGAAGCCGCGCTTGCCCTCGGCGTCCACGGTTTCCCCGGCCAGGCGACCAGGCATCTGGCGGACATGCTTCTCGCGACAGGCGAACAGCCCCACATACGGCCCGCCGAACTGGAGACCGACGCCAATCGACTGCCCTTCCCCGACAACGATGTCAGCGCCCATCTCGCCGGGCGACTTGAGGAGGCCAAGCGCGACTGGTTCGGTAACGACGGCGATGAGCAGCGCCCCCGCCCCATGCGCCGCCTCGGCGATCGGCGTGAGATCGGTGACCCGGCCAAGAATGTCCGGATACTGAACGACTATTGCGCTGGTCTGCTCGTCGATCTTCCCGAGCAGCCTTTCGACGTCCGTCTCCGCGTCCAGCTCCGGAACCGACGTATCGAGCGCGTCGGCACTGAATTTCGCCATCGTCCGAGCGACACTGACATAGTGCGGGTGCACGCCCGAGGAGATGACCGTCTTGTTCCGGCGCGTGATGCGGTGCGCCATGAGGATCGCTTCCCACATCGCGGTTGAGCCGTCGTACATCGAGGCATTCGCAACTTCGCAGCCGAACAGGCGCGCAACTTGCGTCTGGAACTCGAACATCATTTGCAGCGTCCCTTGCGCGATCTCGGGCTGGTAGGGCGTGTAGCTGGTCAGGAACTCGCCGCGCTGGATGATGTGATCCACGCTCGCCGGGATGTGGTGCTTGTAGGCGCCGCAGCCGAGGAAGAAGGGGACGTCTCCCGCGACCATGTTCTTGCGGGAAAGCGTCGTCATATGCCTTTCGACCGCCATCTCGGAAGCGTGCATCTCTAGGCCCCCGATCGGCCCCGTTAGCCGCGCGCTCTCGGGTACGTCACGGAACAGTTCGTCAATCGAGCCGGCGCCGATCACGGACAGCATCTCGCTGCGGTCGGCGTCGCTCAGTGGCAGGTAACGCATCAGGCGGGCTTCCTCATGATGAAGCGAAGTCGGACATAATCGGCGACATTCGAGCCGACGCGATCGGCAACGGCCGCGCCGATCTCGGCGCGCTCGGCCTCGGGCACTCCCGCCCGGTCGAGCCAGCCACGACGAAAGGTGATCACCCATTGGGCGACGCCGTGATCGATGACTGTCGGGCGTTCGATCAGGCGAGCGTCGATTTCGCCAAAACCCGCAGCTTCATAAACAGCCGCGAATTCTTCTGGCGATGCGTACCAGTTGCTCGCCTCGACGGGCGGCACGTGGCCGCGGATGACAAGTTCCTCGTCGAGCGCCTCGCGCAGCTTCTCGAGATTGCCCTCGCCCCCCATTTCTCCAGCGAATTGGCCGCGAGGGTCCAGCGCCCGGAAGATTGCTCGCGCAGCCTGCTCCTTCTCGAGCACCCAGTGCAGCGTAGCGTTCGAGAATGCGGCATCGAACTCATCGATGAACTGCATGTCTTCGGCCGCCAGGAGAATTGCATCGACGCCATTGGCGCGCGCGGCCGCGACCATCTCTCGCGAATTGTCGATTCCGAGCACGGTTGAGCCGCGTTCGGCGATCCTCTTCGTCAACGTGCCTTCTCCGCAGCCGATATCGAGGATTTGCTCGCCAGCTTGCGGATCAAGCAGGTCGAGCGCCGCCATTCCGAGCTCCGCGACGAAGCTGCCGACGCGCGCATAGTCGCCCGCATTCCATTTGCTGGTCGAGGCGGCGCTTTGGCTCAAAGCGTCTTCAGCCAATCACGGTAGGCGGCTTCGTCCATAAGGCCGTCGAGTTCTCCCGGATTGTCGATCTTGAGCTTGAAGAACCAGCCCTCGCCTTCCGGGTCGTTATTCACAAGGGCAGGATCGTCCGCCACCTTGTCGTTTCCTTCGACCACCTCGCCAGAGATTGGCGCATAAACGTCCGACGCCGCCTTCACGGATTCGACGACCGCGGCCTCTTGGCCCTTGCTCAGCCGCTTGCCGGTTTCCGGCACCTCGGCGAACACGATATCGCCGAGCTGCTCCTGCGCATGATCCGAGATTTCCGACCGTGGCGGTGTCGCCGTCGACTCGGATCCACTCGTGCTCCTTCGTGAAATACAGGCTCATGCGGAAGCTCCCTTGCGGTGATAACGGTGGGGGACGAACGGCATTGGCACGACGCGCGCGTCAAACAGCTTTCCGCGCTGCTCGAGCTTCAGCCCGGTACCGTCTTCGGCGAACGGCGCGGCGAGATAGCCCATGGCGATCGGGCGTTGCAGCGAGGGTGAAAAGCCGCCGCTAGTGATTCGACCGACCTCATTTCCCTCGCCGTCGAGTACCAGCGCGCCTTCTCGCACCGGCTGTCGTCCTTCGATCTCGAAGCCGACGCGCTTTTCGATCGGCCCATTTTCGATCTCGGCGAGGATGCGCATCGCGCCCGCAAAACCGCCGTCGATGCGCCGACGCTTGTTGATGGCGAAGGCGAGGCCGGCCATCACCGGCGTGGTCTTGTCGTCGAGATCGTGGCCGTAGAGCGGAAGGCCCGCCTCGAGACGCAGCGAATCACGCGCACCAAGTCCGATCGGCTTCACAAGTTCGTTCGCAGTGATCGCATCCGCCAGATCCGCCGCCCCGCTGGCGGGAACGGAAATCTCAAACCCGTCCTCGCCCGTGTATCCCGAGCGGCTGATCCAGAGACTTCGGCCCTGCCAGTTGAATGGGCCGGCCTGCATGAAGCCAAGTTCACCGACACCAGGGATAATGCCTTCGAGGACGTCCGCCGCGCGCGGCCCCTGCAGCGCAAGTAGCGCCTGCTCTTTCATATGGTCGACGATGACTTCGCCGGGCAGCCGCCGTTCCATATAGGCGATATCGCCATGCTTGGTGGCACCGTTGACGACGATGTAGAAGTCTTCGCCCCTGCGGGTGGCCATCAGGTCGTCGATGATCCCGCCTTCCTCGTCGAGCAGCAGAGAATATTTGGGCTTCATGTCGGCGGCGGCCTGGAAGTCGCCGGGCATCAGTTTCTCAAGGGCCATATCGACGCCGTGGCCGTGCACCAGCAGCTGACCCATGTGGCTGACGTCGAACAGCCCGGCATTCTTGCGAGTCCACAGGTGCTCGGCGATGATTCCCTCGTACTGAACCGGCATTTCGTAACCTGCGAACGGCACCATCCGCGCCCCGCGCTCGCGGTGCCAGGAGTTTGAGCGGAAGCTTGTCGAGCTGAGGGGGCGCTCCGGTCCCGCCATCAGGATCGCCGCTGTAGGGCGTGCCACGCGCCTGTGTTTCGTCGGTTGGACCGTTGTGGACTTCCCTGCTCATTCCATGCGCTCCGGCAAAGGGTGCGACTGCCGATGCTCGCTAAGGAGCCATCAGGCCGCCGCCCCCGTCTGTCCCTAGCGCCTGAGAGCTTTGCCCCTTCGGCGGCCCGCCGTCGCTTAAAGCTCCAGCGGACACTTTCCAGACTGTCAGGCGCGCGCGGTCCATGATGCCTGAGAGATTTCCGGGGGCGGTTGCTCCTTCGGCGCCCGCTTTAGCCCAGAGGACGAAAGCGGGAACTCTCCCGTGCGGCCTTCCCGGCAGCGATTGAGACCGCCGGCGACACGCGTGCCCTTGGCCGCGCGAGGCAGCCAAGTCAACGCGCTAGCGAGTCGCGTTGTACTTGATCTGACCCGGCGTCAGCTGGAAGCCGATGAGCTGTTCGAAGGTTGCGTTGGCCACGGCCTTCGCCACCGCAGGATCTGACATTGGGTCGACAGCCGCTTCAGCCTGGCCGGCCTTGCGCGGCCGCGTCAGTATATCTCGAACGTTCGCCGGTAGCGCCGCCGCGCCGCGGTTCACGCGAACTGTCGCCTGGACGCGCACGTAGGTGTGGATATCGCCGGCCGCGAAATTAAGGACGGCTTGGCCTATCTGCTTGGCGGCGATCGTCTGTCCACCCTGAAGCGCGACATTGAAATAGGGCAGAATGACTTGCCGAGCTGAGCCGGCATCGCGGCGCAGGCCAACGATCGTGAATGTCGCGGTTGAAATGACATCATCGCCCACGTCCTGGCACGACGCCCGAAGGTCTGTGATCGCCGCGGTCACATCGATCGCTCGAGAATTGGAGCTGTCCTGCGGATTGAAGAGCGTCATGTCGCCAGTCCCGGCAAGAACTCCGGGAATCGGACAATCGCTTCGCACCGCATACACGCCGCCACCGTTCTCGGTCGTGATATCGCCGGCGTGCCGGCAGGCGCTGAGCAGGATGACGGCAGCTAGGGCTGCAAGGCGAAGCTTCACGTGGGGTTAGTCCTTACCAGGGCGAAAGCGAATGAGCGCGTTCATAGGAAGGCCCTTCTATGGCTGCAAGCGAAGCCTTATGTGCCTGTCCGAATGCTGAACCGCCCCCCACTTCGTGTCCTGATCGCCGCGCCGCGCGGTTTTTGCGCCGGCGTCGATCGCGCGATCCAGATCGTCGAGCTTGCCCTCAGGCGCTTCGGCGCCCCGGTCTACGTTCGTCACGAGATCGTCCATAACAAGTTCGTGGTCGATCGGCTGCGGGGGCTCGGCGCGGTGTTCGTGGATGAGCTCGACGAGGTGCCGGATGACCGGCCCGTGGTGTTTTCGGCGCACGGCGTGCCAAAATCGGTGCCGGCCGAAGCGCAAAGCCGCAGCCTCACCTATGTCGATGCGACCTGCCCGCTGGTGTCGAAAGTTCACCGGCAAGCGCAGCGATTGATCGAGGAAGGACGCCATATCCTATTCATAGGCCATGCCGGTCATCCCGAGGTAATCGGAACCTTCGGCCAGGTGCCCGAAGGCGCGATTACGCTCGTCGAAACGGTGGACGACGTCAGCAGGATCAGCGTTTCCGACCAGGCGGATCTCGCCTTCCTCACGCAGACGACTTTATCGGTCGACGACACAGCCGCGATCGTCGAAGCGCTTAAAGCGCGCTTCCCGGCGATTCGCGCGCCGCGCAGCGAAGACATTTGCTACGCGACCGCTAATCGGCAGGAGGCCGTCAAGGCGATCGCCCCTGAATGCGAGAGGATCCTCGTCATCGGGGCACCCAACAGCAGCAACTCGCTCCGGCTTGCCGAGGTCGCGGCGCGGATGGGGGTTTCGGCACGCCTGATCGAACGCGCCGCCGACATCGACTGGGATTGGGTCGGTGAGCCCGCGACGATTGGATTGACCGCTGGTGCGTCCGCCCCCGAAGTCCTGGTCTGCGAGGTCCTCGCCGCGCTTGGTGAACGGTTCGAGGTTACCGAGGAGGTCGCGGACCACTGTCCCGAGCGGATGACATTCAAGCTCCCGCGCGAACTCGTCGACTGACGTGGCCGACCTTCCCTACGTAGAAATCTTCACCGACGGGGCATGCAGAGGGAATCGGGGCCCCGGCGGCTGGGCAGCGCTGCTCCGGCTGGGCGACAAGGAAAAAGAGCTTTCGGGCGGCGAACCCTTGACCACCAACAACCGGATGGAGCTGATGGCAGCCATCAAGGGACTCGAGGCGCTGAAGCGCCCATGTCAGGTCAAGCTGCACACCGACAGCCAGTATCTACGCGATGGAATCACCCGCTGGATTCACAAGTGGCGCCAAAATGGCTGGCGCACGTCGGACAAGAAGCCGGTGAAGAATGCCGAGCTCTGGCAGGAGCTGCTGGACGCTTCGGCGCCGCACCGGATCGAGTGGCAATGGGTAAAGGCGCACAACGGCCATGAGGAGAATGAGCGGGTCGATGCCCTCGCCTGCGCGGAGGCCGACGACCAGCGCCGCCACCACCGGCTCTAATTAAACGCAAGTTCACTTGGAATTGCCGCTCCAATTCCTAATTCATGCCCTTAGCACCAACACTCTCGTTCCCTTGTTGGAAGGTTGGTGGGGGAGGCGCACGAGCCGCGCGCCTCCCCATCCCTAAGACCGCTTCTCGAAGCGAGTTGGCAAGAAAACCGCCGGATCGATAAGCGCGACCATGTTCGGTAATGGCTCATCCAGCATCAGCGCTGCAGCCATGGCGGCCGCCGCGGGCGAAGTTTGGATTCCGAACCCGCCCTGGCCCGCGCACCAGAAGAACCCTGGAACGTCAGCGAGTCGAATCCGTAGACCGGCAATCGATCCGGCGCGAAGCTCCGTAGCCCTGCCCAGCTGCGTTCGACCTGCATGACCGGCCAGTCGACTACCTGTTCGAAGCGGTCGATCGCTATGGCGACGTCTGCCTCGTCGGGCGCAGCGTCGCACGGGTCGCTCGGGATTTCGTCGTGTGGACTGAGCCAGACCGAACTGTCGCCCTCTCCCTTAAAGTAGAATGTCCCGTCAGCAGCATCGACAAGTGGAAGCCCTTTGAGGCCTGAGCGTCCAACTCTCAGCTGCACCATCGTCCGTCGCTTGGGCTCGATTTTGAGCGGCGCTGCGCCAGCAACCTGCGCGACGCGGTCAGCCCAGGCTCCAGCGGCATTGACGAGAATCGATGAGGATCGCGTCGAGCCGTCGGCGAGCCCGATCGTCCAGGATTCGCCTTGGCGTTCGGCGCGAATCATTTCCGCGCGGGTCTCGATCTTGCCCCCTTCGCGTCGAAACTTCCGCAGATAAGCATTATGAAGTGAAGCAACGTCGATGTCGGCGCAGGTCGGCTCGAACAAGGCTCGCTGCCACTCGGGTCGAATACCTGGAACCAAGCGCTCCAGCCCGGCACGATCGAGCGGCCATGATTCGACCTCCGCAGGAACTTACCGGAAGCTCTCCGCGCGTCAGGTGGACGTCTCCCCTCATGTGGAGGAATCCGCGATCCGAGACGTCCTTCGGCGGATCGGCGAGGTATGCGCGAGACGCCAAGGTCAGCTTCGCGACTTCCGGCCCGCCATAGCTTTCGAGGTAGAAGGCTGCCGATCGGCCCGTTGCATGATAGCCGCACTGGTCCTCTGCCTCGAGAATCACCGTTCGGCGACTGGCGGCAATCTTAGCGCCCAGGCTCGCACCAGCGATCCCGCCGCCGACAATCACGACATCAAAATCGACCATTCTTCTAGCCGGTTACGAATTGGAAAGCGGCGCCGTCTAGTGGTGGCGTCATGTTCAACGCGCCATTTACCGACCTTCTGCTTGTCGTGCTTGCGGTGATTCTGGTCGTCGCGGCGGTGATTGACGTTCGAACCTTCACGATTTCGAACCGACTCAATCTCACCGTTGCACTGCTCGCGCCGGTTTATTGGGCGTCGGTCGCGCTTTCGCCGTGGCCCGACATTGCTGTCCAGCTGGCTGGCGGCGCGGTGGTGTTCGTGCTGCTCGCCGGCGCATTTTATGCCGGGATGATGGGCGGAGGTGACGTCAAGCTCGCGGCAGCGCTCGCGCTCTGGTTTTCGCCGGTTTCGACGATCAAGTTCCTCGTGCTGACCTCGATCGCCGGAGGCGTTCTGACGCTTGTCGTTATCGCCTTGCATTGGGCGCGCAAGCGCGCGGGCCGGCCCGAGATTCCGTATGGAGTCGCGATCGCATTCGGCGGTCTCGCGATTCTCACCCAACGCTTTCTTAACCAATTTGCCTGATTTGTGAGGCTGTTCTGAAGACCCGTCTGGGGGAGGCGACTGCGCCATGGATGTGAAGAAGCTCGCTCTGCTCGTTGGAGCGCTGGTCATCGCGGTAATCACCGCTGTCATGGCCAAGAACATGTTCGCCGGCGCCGGCGCGCAGCAGGCTGCTGCCGCACCTGCGGTTCCGGTTGGCCCGAAAGTGCTCGTCGCCAAGAAGGCGCTCCCGGTCGGCACCATCATCGATGCCGACAGCTTCACCTTCCAGCCCTGGCCGAAGGAACTGATGCAGGGTGCCTATTATGTTGAGGGTCAGCCTGACTCGAAAACCTTGGCGGGCACCGTCGTTCGCTATGCGATCACTGCCGGCCAGCCGGTCACGCGTGGTTCGCTGGTCGGTCCTGAGGACCGCGGCTTCCTCGCAGCGGCGCTCGGCCCGGGCATGCGTGCGGTCACCGTTCCGGTGAACACCTCGAGCGGCGTCGCGGGCTTCATCTTCCCGGGAGACCATGTCGATCTCGTGCTCACGCAGCAGGTCAGCGGTGGCGGCGAAGGCCCGCCGCTGAAGGTTTCCGAGACAATCGTGCGCAACGTCCGCGTCCTCGCGACCGACCAGCGCTACACCGACAAGGACGCGGACGGAAAAACGGTGGTCAAGACCGCTTCGAACGTGACCTTCGAGGTCACCCCGAAGATCGCGGAGAAGATCGCGGTTGCGCAGAGCCTGGGCCAGCTGTCGCTGTCGCTGCGCTCGATCGCCGACAATAGCGCCGACCTGGAGCGCGCGGTTGCCGCCGGCGACATCAAGGTCCCGGCGAATGCCAGCCCGGCGCAGGAGCGCCAGATGCTGCTCGCTTATTCGGACCGCCCGGCTGATTCGAATACGACCTTCACGACCGGCGGCGACGTGTCGCGCTTCCAGCGCCGCACTGTCCCCAGCCATCCATCCGCACCGGCCGAACAGGCCAGCGGGTCGGCAAATACCGGCTCAGCCACCCCAGTGGTGGCCGGCCCCGTGGTCCGCATTGCGCGCGGCAATAGTGTCACCGTCGTTCCGGTGGGAGCTCGCTAAAATGAATATTCAAGCAATCAGCCGCAAAGCACGGCTCGGCACAGCCCTTGCGGCACTGGCTGTTGGCATTGCCACGGTCGCCGCTCCGGCAGCCGCTGCACAGCCCAAGGCATATGCATCGGGAACCTATCGTCCCTCGACGCAGGTCCTGCTGTCGGTCGGCGAAGGACAGATGCTCAATCTGCCGCGCAGCGTTTCGAGCGTTTGGACTTCGAACCCCGAAGTTGCCGACGTCTACGTCAACGGGCCGCGCCAGATGAACCTGTTCGGTAAGAAGGCCGGGGAAGCGACTGTGATCGCGACCGCGGCCGACGGATCGGTCGTTTACGGCGCGAGCGTTCGGGTCAACCAGAACATCAGCTCCATTAACGAGATCCTGCATCAGGCGATGCCGGATGCGAACATCAGCGTCACCAACGTTGGTCAGGTCGCAGTGCTCAATGGTGTGGTCGCCTCGCCAGACGACGCCGCCCAGGCTCAGATGCCGTCGCCGCGGCACTTAATCCAGGCGTCGACGTATCGAAGCCTGGTGCCGCCTTGACCATCGTTCCGGTCAGCCGCCTCAAGATAGCGACGCCGCTTCAAGTGATGCTGAAGGTTCGCGTCGCGGAGATGAACCGGTCACTCGTCAAGCAGTTCGGCGTCAACCTCCTTAGCCGCGACAACAGCGGCGGTAACGTTCTCGGCAGTATCGGCCGCGGCAATCCTGGCACGATCGGTACGGTTCCTGGTGACCCGGGGACGATTGATCCGAAGACGGGACTTAAGGCCGGAGAGCACGCTCGTAACGTTCAACAATCTGGTTGGCGGAACGACTTTCGGGCTATTCGGCAAGGTCCTCGGCCTCGATATGCTGGGCACGCTCGACTTGCTCGAGAATGACGGCGTCATCACGACGCTCGCCGAGCCGAA
>CAVYAH010000090.1:0-47065 GCA_963766415.1 uncultured Alphaproteobacteria bacterium
GCCGCCATGTAGCCGCCGCGATCGACGAGGCTCACGAGCCGAGCCCGCTTCACGCCTTCGACGAGGACACGAACGGTACCATCGGGCAGCTTCAAGAGCTGCATGGCCGTGGCGATTACGCCGAGATCGTACATCGCGTCGCGGTCGGGATCGTCTTCGCCCGGATCGAGCTGGGCAACGAGGAACAGCTCCTTGTCGGCCGCCATCGCTGCCTCCAGCGCCGCGACCGATTTCTCGCGGCCCACGAATAGCGGAACAATGCGGTGGGGGAAGACGACGATGTCGCGAAGGGGAAGGATCGGAAGAAAGCAAGTCATGGGCTAGTATATGGGCGGCCCCATTCACCGGCGCAACAAAGGGCCGGAACATCGGTCCTGCGCTGGGCGCTTTATAGCGCGAAGGAGGAAGAGAATGGCCAAGGACAGGGAAAAGATCAGCACAGGCTCCAACGAAGAGCTGATTGGCGAGACCATCGCCGGCACAGGTCCTGGTATCGCCGACGATAGCCTCGCGCCAGGCGAGGACGAGCTGCCGGAAGCGCCGACTGACGAAGAGGTGGAGGAAATGGCCGAAAAACTCGGCTCACCAACTGCCGAGAAAGACACACTTCCGTTGGAAGGTGAATAATTCGGCATCAGTTGATCACCGGATTCTGTCACCATTCATTTTCCTCTACTATCTAGAGGCTTATGACGGTTCGTTATTCCCTGCTGGCGCTCAGCGCTCTGACACTGTCGGTCGGTGCTTCGGCTCAATGGTATGCGCCCCGCCCCCGCCCCGCCCCCGCCGGTTCCGGGCGCCCCAATGGCGCCGCCGCCGAACGCTCCCATGCCGGAACCCTGGATGGCGCAGCCCACGCGCGCGCCCGTGGCCGAGCCCTGGATGGCGCAGCCGGCACCCCAGTCAGCGGCCGCCGGCCAATCGTGGCAATCGCCAATCGCCCGGCCCAACAAGGGGCCGGCGCTCGAGCCAATCGATCTCCCGCCCGCCATCGAGCAGGGCGTCGACATGATCTACATCGACGAATCCCTCGTCCCGCACGCCGTCCATAACCGCGGCTTCCTTGCCGGGCTCGACGATGCTTCATGGAGCGCCGCGCCAGTCGATCTCTTCACCTCGGTAAACCCGATCTACACCGACCTGCGACGCGGCATGATCAAATACGAACAGACCTGGGGCAGCCTACCGCAAATCCAGATCCCGGATGGACCAACGCTGAAACCCGGCTCGACCGGGGACCGCGTCGGCGCCCTTCGCACTCGTCTCGGACTGCCGGACGGCGCCAGCTACGATGCGGCGCTCGCCGCCAAGGTGAAGGCATTCCAGGCGGTTCACGGCCTCAAGAACGACGGCGTTGCAGGCGCCGGGACGATCCAAGCGCTTAACCGTGGCTCCGACTATTACGAGCAGCTGATCATCATCAACATGGAGCGAGCAAAGCGTCTGCCCGCCCCTGAAGAGCAGCCCAAATATGTGGTTGTCGATTCAGGAGACGCCCGCCTTTCGATGTGGGAGAACGGCCGCAAGGTCGACGAAATGAAGGTCGTTGTCGGCAAGGCGGAAACTGCCACGCCGATGATGGCCGCCTACATCAAATATGCGAGCGTCAACCCGTATTGGAATGTTCCGCCCGATCTCGTGAGAAACCTCATCGGGCCGCGTATCGCCTCACAGGGCGTCAGTTACCTGAGCGAGCGCGAATATCAGGTGCTGTCCGACCTGACCGACAATGCAAAGGTCATCGATCCTAACACGGTCGACTGGCATGCGGTGGTCGCCGGGCGCGAGGAAGTGGCGTTGAGGCGACTGCCGAGCCCCGCGAATTCCATGGGCATGATGAAGTTCATGCTGCCCAATTATTTCGGCATCTATCTCCATGATTCTCCGGAGAAAGACCATTTCACGAAGAACGAACTGTGGATCAGCAACGGCTGCGTGAGGCTCGAAGATTATAAGCGCGTCGCCCGCTTCCTGTTCGATGGCCGCATCCCGCAGGGTGACGATCCCAAAGTCGAGAAAGAGGTCGACCTGCCGCAGCCGATCCCGGTCTACATGACGTACCTCACCGTCCAGCCGACGGCAGACGGCGTACAGTTCCTCGAAGACCATTACGGCCGTGACGCGCATCTGATGGAGCGTTACGGCGCACAGCTCCTCGCCGCTGTTCACGGACGCTGATCGCTTATAGCATCAGCGTCATGCCGCTGAGCGTACCCGTCAGTCCTGTCCAGATATGGGTTTTCGTCGCGCTATCGCTCGTCTTCTTCCTCTTCCTCATCCGCGCCGCATCGTCGCGAACGATGGAAGCTGGCTCGAGACGCGATCAGCGCTCGAGACTGGGAATCCTGCTGCAGTCGCTGGGCTTCGTTGCGACGGGTCTCGGGCCGCCAAAGCCCACGCTCCTGCCATTGAGTGCCGCCGGATTGGCCGGCACAGCGGCGGTGGTAATGTTGATGTCCAGCGCCGTCGCCCTGTTCGCTGCGAGCTCGCGCGCGCTCGGTCCGAACTGGAGCCTCGTCGCTCGGACCCGGAGCGACCATGACCTCGTCCGGCGCGGCCCCTACGCCAGGGTCCGGCACCCGATCTATCTGGGGATGCTCCTCTTTCTGCTCGCACTGGCCGCCGCGCTCGGACACTGGTTGCAGCTCGTCATCGGGCTTCCCTTGTTTTTCGCCGGCACACTGATCCGGACGCGTATAGAGGATCAACTGCTCGAGCAGACCTTTGGCGATGCGTTCCGGGATTATCGCAATTCGACGCCGGCGCTCCTGCCCCGACTTTTCTAGCGGTCAGGCTGCGTCGTCGGCCTTGTCCTTGGCGGCATAGACCCGCACCGGTTCCTTGCGGCCTTCGGCAACATCCTTGTCAATGTGGACCTCGTCGACACCATCCATCGATGGCAGGTCGAACATCGTGTCGAGCAGGATGCCCTCGAGGATAGAGCGCAGGCCGCGGGCACCGGTCTTCCGATCGATCGCCTTCACCGCGATCGAATGGAGCGCGTCATCGGTGAACTCGAGCTGCACGTCCTCCATGTCGAACAGCTTGGCATATTGTTTGACGAGGGCATTCTTCGGCTCGATCAGGATCTTGACCAGCGCCGTTTCGTCAAGGTCGAGCAACGTCGCGATCACCGGCAGGCGGCCGACGAATTCGGGAATGAGGCCGAACTTGAGCAGGTCCTCCGGCTCGCAATGCTTGAGCACCTCGCCGGTCTTCCGCTCGTCTGGAGCGGCAACATGAGCGCCAAAGCCCATCGATTTGCCCTGCATCCGGTCGGAAATGATCTTCTCGAGACCGGCAAAGGCGCCGCCGCAGATGAAAAGGATGTTCGTGGTGTCGACCTGGAGGAATTCCTGCTGCGGATGCTTGCGGCCGCCCTGTGGCGGAACGCTCGCGGTGGTGCCTTCCATCAGCTTGAGCAGGGCTTGCTGAACGCCTTCGCCTGACACGTCGCGTGTGATCGACGGATTGTCCGATTTGCGGCTGATCTTATCGATCTCGTCGATGTAGACGATGCCGCGCTGCGCCTTCTCGACATTGTAATCCGAGGACTGGAGCAACTTCAGAATGATGTTCTCCACGTCTTCGCCGACGTAGCCCGCCTCGGTCAGCGTCGTCGCGTCGGCCATCGTGAAGGGAACGTCGAGAATCCGGGCAAGCGTCTGGGCCAAGAGCGTCTTGCCGCAGCCGGTCGGCCCGATCAGGAGGATGTTGGATTTGGCGAGCTCGACGTCGTTGCCGGACTTCGCCCCATGCGAGAGCCGTTTGTAGTGGTTGTGGACGGCGACGGAGAGAACGCGCTTGGCGCGGTCCTGCCCGATCACATAATCGTCGAGAACCTTGCAGATTTCGGACGGGGTCGGAACGCCGTCGCGCGTCTTGACGAGCGCCGACTTGGATTCTTCACGGATAATGTCGTTGCAAAGTTCGACGCACTCATCGCAGATGAAGACGGTCGGTCCGGCAATCAGCTTCCTGACCTCGTGCTGCGACTTGCCGCAGAACGAGCAGTAAAGGGTGCTTTTGCTGTCGCCGCCTGAAAGCTTGGTCATTCCTGTCCTTGCGTTGCGGCCGCGAACGACCGTCTTCTCATGGGCATGCTAGCCCGCTTTATGCCACAATCAACTCTGCGGGATCGTTATGTGCCCCCCCGCCAGGATTGCTGTTTTATTTCAGGAATATGGATTGACTGGTTGCGTCAGGCAAGGGGCGCCCTGTCACACTTTGAGACGATCGAATGCCTCTCGCATCGCCTCGTGGAAGTCGGAGCGGGCATAAATGTCGTTGTGCCCGGCGCCCGCGATCGTGCGGTCGAAAACGAGTTCAGGCACCCGCTCTCGCAATGCGTCAGTGCGCTTGGTGGGGACGATCTCGTCACGTTCGGCGGCGACGATGGCGACCGGCGCCTCAAGCTTCTCGATTGCAGAGGCGGCATCAATTTCGTGTTCGAAGAGCGGCCCGATCGGCAGCCACGGGAACATGGATTGGGCAACAGCCTTGAGCGAGTCGAAGGGCGTGACGAGGATCAGGCCGTCGAGTTTGCGCGACTGAGCCAAGCAGGCGGCAACGCCGCTCCCGATACTGAAGCCGACGGCAATGATTCGTGCCGGTTGCACCCGCTCGACCGCGAGATCGTAGATAAGTGGCGCATCAGCGATCAGGGCATCGGCCGATGGCGAGCCTTCGGACGGCGCATACCCCCGATAATGGAAGGCGACGACCTCTTCGTCGGGAAATAGTTCGTGCAGATATTGGGCAACGTCCTGAGCATTCCAGGCATTTCCACCAAAGCCGAGGATTAGGGTCCGTTTCTTGGCGCGCTCATCCGCCGGAATGTGAATGCCGGCAAGATCCTGGTCCTCTGCGCTCCTGAGCGACAGCCGCTCGGCGCGGGGCGGCCACGGTCCTGCGGATGGCACCGCATGCGTCGGGAAGATCAGATGTGATTGAAATTCGAACATCGAGATGGCGCTAAGGACCGCAACGAGCGGCTTACTGGGCGAAGGCTGCCTCGATCGCGGGCGTAACGCGGTCGACCGTGTAGGGTTTCTCGATAACTGGAGCGTCGTTGAACTCGGGCGGCGGCGGATCGACGTGCCCGCCCGTGGCGATCACGAACGGCACCTTCTTTTCGCGCAGCCTGGTGGCGACGGGCCAGACGTTCTCGCCCTTGAGGTTCACGTCGAGGATGGCGAGGTCGAACCCGCCCTTCTCGACCTCCTTGAGCGCGCATTCCACGGTTTCGCAGGTGCCTCGGACCTTGTGCCCCAGCGAATTGAGGAAGTCCTCGAGCATCATCGCAATGAGAGGCTCGTCCTCAACGATCAGAATGGAGCGGGTGTCGGCCATGTCCCTCTCGCATAAGGTGCGAGTGTGAAACCGGAAAGACCCTATTTCGCAGCAATGGCGCGCCGCGCCGCCGCTGCCAGCTCGATCACTGAAAAGGGTTTCGGCAGGAAATTCACATTCTCTATGTCGATGGACTTCCTCAACTGCTCCTCGGCATAGCCCGACATGAACAGTATTTTCAGGTCGGGCCAGCTCTTGCGCGCCTCCCGAACCATCGTCGGGCCGTCCATTCCTGGCATCACCACGTCGCTGATAAGCAGCGCGATCGGCTCGCCGCGGCCGAGGATCTCGAGCGCGTCCTCGCCATTGTCGGCGGTGACGACCTTGTAACCGTGCCGGGTGAGGGCACGCTCGGCGACGCTTCGGACCATCGGCTCGTCTTCGACCAACAGCACTGTCCCGCTACCCCAGAGCTCGTCCTGCTTTGCCTTGCCGACAGCCCGATCTCGCCCCGCGCTGGCCTCCTCAAGGTGGACTGGCAGGTAAATGACGAAGCGTGTCCCCTCCCCGAGCCTTGAATCTGCGAAGATGAAGCCGCCTGACTGCTTGACGATACCGTAGACCGTCGAGAGGCCGAGGCCAGTGCCCTTGCCCACCTCCTTCGTAGTGAAGAAGGGCTCGAATATCTTGCCCAGCACGCTCGGTGCGATTCCAGTTCCCGTGTCGGTCACCGACAGCGCGCTGTAGTCCGCGATCGGCAAAATGTCGGAGCCGAGCTCCGCGACTTGGTCCGATTTCACCGAATAGGTCTGGATGGTGAGAACGCCGCCCTTCGGCACCATCGCGTCGCGTGCGTTCACCGCTAGGTTGATAATCACCTGCTCGAGCTGGCCCGGATCGGCCCGGATCGGCCCGAGGTTGCGGCCATGCTTTACGACGAGCTCGACAGTCTCTCCTAAAAGGCGCTTCAACAGGTGGGATACTTCGGAGACGACATCGGGCAGCTGAAGGACCTGCGGGCGCAGCGTCTGCTGCCTCGAGAACGCCAGCAACTGGCGAGTCAGTCCCGCGGCCCGGTTCGAGTTCGACTTGATCTGCTGGATGTCGTCGTAATCGATGTCGCCGGGCGTATGCCGCATCAGCATGAGGTCGCAGTGGCCGATGATCGCGGTGAGGATGTTGTTGAAGTCATGCGCGACACCGCCTGCAAGCTGGCCGACGACCTGCATCTTCGTGGCCTGCGCCACCTGGCGCTTCAGCTTCGCCTCCTCGCTATTGTCCTTGAGGAGCAGGAGCACCGCGGCATCGCCCAGGCCGCGAAGCCCAGCGATGGTCAGCGCCACGGGCTCCGCCGGCTGGCGGGCGAGCCGCACGGCAAGGTCGCCGGACATCGCCGGGCCACGCGCGTTCCGCCGAACCGCGTCGGCAACCGCAGCCTTGTCTTCCTTGACGACGAGATCGCCCGGATAAACGGGCATCTTCGAGCCCTTGATTCCCGCGGCCTGGCAGAAGGCCTGGTTCATTGTCAGGAAGCGGCCGTCGCCGTCCACGAGCGCCAACCCGATCGGAAGCATGTCGAGCAGCGCCTGAAGATGCGACGACCCTTGCATCGCCAAGCTGTCCGGACTGTCGAATAGGTAGAAGTTACCGTATTCGGTGGGCCCGGGCGGATCGAGCGGAACGAGGACGGCGCGAAGTTGGCGGCCCGTGTCTCCTTCCGCGCTTAACAGGAAATGGCCCCCGTCATCGGTCTCCTCCACGAGATCGCCGAGGCGTGGAGGCTCGCTCTGTGCTCCGCCGAGGGCACGCTCTTCGAACAGCCGGTTGTGGGCGATGACCTTGCCCTGCGGGTCGATGAAGGCCGCAAGTACTCCGGCGCGGCTGAGCAGATCGCCTGCTCGCCCGTGAAGCCGATTGGCTGCCATCGTGACAGGGTCCGGCGCGGACGCCTTCACGAAGCGCCACAGCAAAAGGTCGTTCTGGGTCCCTACTCGCTCGACCTCGACCGGAGTTTGGCCCGCCGCGGTTTCAATCCCCGCAACGCAGCCTCCACCGTCGCGCCAGGCCATCGATTGGGCAAGGAGGAGGCCCTGGCGAGCATCGTCATCGGCGCCCAGTTCGAGCGGCGGCCGCGCACTACCGAAGCGGTCTCGATAGGCCGCGTTGACGAGAAGCAACGAGCCCTCGCCGGACGTCAAAGCGACGGGGTCGCTGCTGAGCCCCATTGCTGAGCCGAGCAGCGCATAATCGGGCCCGGCGATGAGCGGTTCGCTTGGCGCCGAGACGCCCGGCGCCCGCACAGCGGCAATCACGGCGCCGATCACGCCCGCAAGCACCACGGCTCCGGCAATGATCGGCTGCCCGAGGAGGAAGAGCAGCAATCCAGCCGTCAGCGCCGCTCCGACGATCAACGCAGCCGCGAGCCAACGCCCCGACCCATCGAGGCGAGTGGAGTCGATCCTGGGCAGTTCCTGGTACAGCATAAGCGTTACGGGCCCATGCTATCAGATGCGCGCCATCCTACCAGATGCGCACGCGATCCGCTGGCGCGAGGTATAGCTTCTGCCCCGGCTGAACGCCGAAGGCCTGGTACCAAGGATCCATGTTGCGCACGACATCGGTCCGGACCCGGCAAGGCGAGTGTGGGTTCGTGAGCAGCTGTTGCCGAAGTGCCGCCTCGCGATCGTTGCAACGCCACACCTGTGCCCATCCAAGGTAGAAGCGCTGATCTGCAGTAACGCCGTCGATGACAGGTGCCGCCGCCCCGCTCAGTGATGCGATATAGGCGTCGTGAGCAACACTGAGGCCGGCGAGGTCGGCGACATTCTCGCCCATCGTCAGCTTGCCATTCACGTGCATGCCTGGAAGCGGCTCGTACGAGTTGATCTGCGCCTCATATCTATCGAGCCGCGACTGGAAATTCTTCGCGTCGGCGGGGCTCCACCAGTCCAAAAGGTTGCCGTGCAGGTCGTACTTGCTTCCCTGATCGTCGAACTGGTGACTTCATCTCATGGCCGATCACGGCACCGATTCCGCCATAGTTCACCGCCGGATCGGCGTTCGGATCGAAGAATGGCGGCTGAAGGATCGCGGCCGGAAAGACTATTTCGACCATCGTCGCGTTCGAGTAGGCGTTGATCTCCATCGGAGTCATGCCCCACTCCCAGCGGCGGATTGGGCCGCCCAGCTTGCCGACCTGATAGTCGAAGTCGAAGCGGTTCGACCGCATCGCGTTCCCCAGCAGGTCGTCGCGCGCGATGACGAGGCCGTCCATGTCGCGCCATTGCGACGGATAGCCGATCTTCGGCGTGAAGGCTGCGAGCTTGGCATGCGCCTTGGCCTTGGTTTCGGCACTCATCCAGTCAAGCTCGTCGATGCGCCGGCCCATCGCAGCGATGAGGTTATGGACGAGCTGATCGGCCGCGGCCTTGGTCTCCGGCGGGAAATATCTGGCTACGTAGAGCTTGCTGACATCATCGCCGAGCGCACCGACAGTGAAATTGACCGCGCGCTTCCACCTCGGCTCCTGCTGCGGAGTCCCGGAAAGGACTGTGCCGTAAAAGGAGAAATTTTCATCGTCGAACTTCTTGGGCAGGTATGCGGCGTAGGTGTCGATCGACCTCACCAGGAGCTGATCCCTAAGAACCGCCAAAGGCATGCTTCCGACCAGAGCCGAAATCCCCTTGAACGCGCTTGGCTGGAATACAATCACATAGTCGACGCTTGCCCCGTCGCCTTTCAGGAGCTCAGGTAAGTCGAAGCCGGGAGCGAGCCTACGCACCTCCGCGAGCGTCATCTTGTTGTATGTCTTGTTCGCGTCGCGGCTTTCGGCTCTTGCCCAATGGACCTTGGCGATCCTGGTCTCGAAATCGAGGATCGCCTTCGCCCGGGCGGCCGCGTTCGGCCCGCCGGCAAGCGTTAGCACGTTCGTCAGATGCTGCAGATACTTGGCTTTCGTGTCTGCCAGCTTCGGATCGGTGGACAGGTAATAGTCGCGGTCGGGCATGCCGAGACCGGCTTGCAGCACGCTCAGCGCATAGCGGTCGGACTCCTTGCGATCCTGGCCGACGAACATCCGGTAAGGAATATCGATCCCCAGATGATCGGCATCGGAGTAGAGCTTCGCGAGATCCTTCTTCGACTTGATCGCTCGGACTTCGTTCAGCCAGGGCTCGAACGGCGCCAGGCCTTTCGCCTCGACGCCCGCCTCGTCCATGAAGCTCAGGTAGCTATTGCCGATTTTGCTGTTGGGGTCCTTCGTCTGTTCGTCGATGATCGTGCGGGTCCGCTCCTTCGACAAGTCGTCGAGGACGTTGAACATGCCGTAACGAGCCTTGTCTGGCGGGATGGGCGTGTTCTTGGCCCATGTGCCGTTCGCATATTCAAAGAAATCGTCCCCCGCGGCGATGCTCTTGTCCATGCCCGCTAAGTCGAAGCCGAAGGTGCCGTATCTCGGCTTCGGGGTTGGCGCGGGCAGCGGAGCGGCTTCCGCAAGGGGCGCTGGTGCTGGCGGTGGAGGTGTAGGTGGCGGCGTCTGACTGGCACAGCCGATCAGCGCGGTTGAAGCAAGTGCGAGCGCAACGAACCTCGTCATCTCAAGTCCCCTCCAGACGAACACATATCTTTTGTTAGTTTGGCTGCGCCCGCGCAAGTCGGCCCGGGAGCAGTCTCCAGCCTCGGGCCTCACGACCACAAACGGCACGCGGTCAGGCGGCCTTTCGCGCCTGCCGCCGCTGCCGCCACCGGCTGCGCGACCAGAATCCCCACCCCACCGCCGCCACGAGGTAACCGATCGCCGCGAACGCCGCCGCCATGGTGAGGATTCCAACCGCGATTGATCCGGACGCATGATGAAGCCAGAACAAGGCGCGGCTCAGTCCGCTCGAGAATTGTTCGGCCGCGGCCGGATCCACCAGGTTCGAATTGTGATGCAGCTCCCAAGACCCGATCCGGTAGGCCGCATAATACATCGGCGGGATCGTCAGCGGATTGACGACCAGCGTGCATACTGCCGCGACCGCGACATTGGCGCGCGTCGGGATCGCCACGAGCGCGGCGATGACGGTGTGCATGAAGGGAATTATCACCGCCACGAAGATGCCGACGGCAACGCCGCGCGGCACCGAACGCCTCGTCATCCGCCACAGTGATGGATGTGTCAGATGCCGCGCAAACGGCCGCAGCAACCAATGCTCGTGCACTGTGTCACGTGTCGGAATGTGACGCGTCAGCCAGCGCATGCGGCCAGTTCCGCCCCTCTCAGGCAGCATAGCCGGCTTCAGGCATTATGCCGAAGCAGCCGCTGCTGTTCGCGCTTCCAGTCGCGCTCCTTCATTGTCTCGCGCTTGTCGTGGACCTTCTTGCCGCGCGCAAGCGCCAGTTCGATCTTCGCCCGACCATTGCTATTGAAATAGATCGAGAGCGGGACGAGGGTGAGCCCCTGTCGGGTCACCGCGCCCTGCAGCTTGGCGATTTCGCGGTTCTTGAGCAGCAGCTTTCGCTGGCGGCGCGGTTCATGGTTCAGCCGATTGCCGTGGCTGTATTCGGGGATGTGGCTGTTGATCAGCCAGACTTCATCACCCTCGACCGTCGCATAGCTCTCCGCGATGGATCCCTCGCCGCCTCGCAGCGACTTCACCTCGGTGCCGGTCAGCTGAATACCGGCCTCGAAGCGCTCCTCGACGAAATAATCGAAGCGCGCGCGCCGGTTCTCGGCCACGACCTTATGCTTGTCGAACGGATGTGCGAGCGGCTTGGCCATGAGAGCTCAGCTCAGTCCCGCATGCTCGAGTGCTGCATCCACAGCGCGCTTCGACACGTCGGAGGCTTCGACGAGAGGCAGGCGAAGGTCGGTCGGGAATCCGGGCCGAACACGCGAAAGCGCATATTTCGTCGGCGCCGGCGACGCATCGCTGAAAAGCGCGGCATGCAGCGGGTAGAGCCGGTCCTGCAGCTTGACGGCGTCGTCCCAGCGTCGCTCGCGCATCGCCTTCTGGAATTCGGAGCAAAGTTTCGGCGCGACATTGGCCGTGACCGAGATGCAGCCAACGCCGCCCATCGCGTTGAAACCAAGCGCCATGTCGTCGTTGCCGGACAGCTGGCAGAAGTTCTCGCCGCAGGCGAGCCGCTGAGCCGAGACGCGTCCGAGGTTGCCGGTCGCGTCCTTGATCGCGACGATCCGGGCGTGCGCTGAAATCTTTCCAAGTGTTTCCACCGAGATGTCGGCGACTGTTCGGGAGGGTACATTGTAGACCACGATCGGCAGTGGAGACACTTCGGCGATGGCGGTGAAATGAGCCGCGATGCCCGCCTGGCTTGGCTTGTTGTAATAAGGGACGACGACGAGCGCCGCGTCCGCGCCGACGTCCGCCGCCGCCCGCACCATGTCTCTCGCAGTTTCGGTCGAATAACTGCCGCAGCCGGCGATCACTGGCACTCGGCCGTTCGATATTCGGACGGCATGGGCGATGACCTCGCGATGCTCGTCGCGGCTGAGGGTCGCGCTTTCGCCGGTAGTGCCGCACGCGACCAAAGCGTCGGAGCCTTCAGCAATCTGCCATTCGACGAATTGGCTGAATGTGTCTTCGGCGACACGGCCACCGGAAAAGGGCGTCACCAACGCTGGGATCGAGCCGAAAAACATGAACTTAACTCCCGCATAGCGAGTTTTTTCTGTGGACAAGTGGGCCGCGTTCAGTGGCTGATAAGGAGGGGCGTACCAATATGTCCAGCATGTGGCGATTTGCTGGATTTGTGCCAGTGCTGCTGGCAACCGCGCCTCTCAGTTCGGCGCAATATGCTGCGCCGACTGCATATGCTGCTGCTCCCACCTATGCGCCCAGTGTTGCTTATTCGCTCGATCAGTGGCGGCGCTTGCGCCAAAGCAGCGGCTACAGCTTCGCCGACTATGCCTCTTTTCTGATCGCGAACCCTGACTGGCCTGATACCTCACGCATGCGCAGCTGGGCTGAGAGGGCGATGCGCTCGGGCGAGAACCCGTCAACCGTGATCGCTTTCTTCGCTCGGGAAAAACCGGATACGGCGAACGGTTGGGCGCGCCTGACCGAAGCTTATGCCGCAAGCGGACGCGCTGCCGACGCATTGGAGGCTGCGCGCAGCGCTTGGACCTCGTCAGACCTGAGCATCGATGACGAACAGGCGATCTGGGCTCGCTATGGCGGTAATTTCACCCAAACCGACAGTGACCGGCGGATTGATTCGCTTCTCTTCGACAAGAAGCCCGACATTGCGTCGCGACTCCTCGCAAGTGCGAGCCCCGAGCGTCAGCCGGCTTTCGCGGCACGGATCGCGATGCAGCAGGATTCGTCGGACGCCGAGGTTCGCTATCATGCGGTGATCGACAGCGTGACCAGCGATGCGGGCCTCATGATGGATCGCGCCCGCTACCTTCGCGACCACCACTACCCCAATGCAGCCCGGGACCTTGGTGCCCGCACCCACCATTTCATCTACAAACCGGCAGACCCTGAGCGCTTTTACGACATGCTGCTCCTCTTAGCCGAGGACGCTGCGAGCGATCGCGACTGGCAATCAGCCTACAACATCACACGGCAGATCGATGACGTCCTTCCCGCGGGCGTGCAGGTTGCCGACCAGCCGCTCGGCGTTCGCGACGACTATACCAACCTCGCCTGGCTCGGCGGCAGCGTCGCGCTCGAACGGATGCGTCAGTCCCAGAGCGCGCTGTCGATGTTCGATCGCTACGCGCGCGCCGGCCGCTCCCTCCAGGTGCAGACGAAGGGCGATTATTGGGCGGGGCGTGCCGCGCTTGCCGCAGGGCAGTTCCAAACGGCGAGCAGCTATTTCCAGCGCGCCGCGGCTTATCCCGACCTCTTCTACGGTCAGCTCGCGCTCGAGCGCCTGGGACGCGGCGTTCCTGCCCCGCCAGCGGCGCTGCCGCAATATACGACGACCTCGGTCCAGCGCGCAGCGTTCAACAGTCGGCAACTCGTCCAGGCGCTTCGCATCCTCGGACAGCAAGGCCGCTCGACCGAGCAGGCGCTGTTCGTTCAGGCGCTCGCACATTCGCTCGATACGGACGTCGATCGCAATCTTGCGATCCAGCTCGCGCTTGAGACCGGCCGGCAGGACCTGCCGGTCTGGGTCGCCCGAATGGCGCGGATCAAGGGTTCCAGCTTCTACGTGCGCCAGGCCTATCCGATGCTCTCAGCGTCGGTATCGAACAGCCTGTGGTCGCTCGCCCACGGCATCAGTCGACAGGAGAGCTCGTTCGATCCCTATGCAATCAGCCATGCCGGTGCGCGCGGCATGATGCAGCTGATGCCGGGAACCGCGCGGGACCAGGCCGACAAGTTGAACATCGGCTACGACAGCTATCGCTTGCTCACCGACCAGAACTACAACGTCACGATCGGCTCGGCCTACTTCCAGCACATGCTCGACATCTGGGGCGGGAACGTGCCGCTCGCCGTCGCGAGCTACAACGCTGGTTCCGGCAACGCCGGCAAGTGGGTACGGCAATACGGCGACCCGCGCGGGCAGGTCGACGTCGTCGCCTGGATCGAAGCGATCCCATACGATGAGACCCGCGGTTACGTGCAGCGGGTGATCGAAAACAGCGTGGTGTACGACTCGCTTCGAACGACTCAGCCGCAACGGACGGCGCTCCACGTCTCGCGCTATCTTGGGAAGGACCAGCCAGGCTGATAGTTGGTTCGTCGATGGCCGATCAATCGCCCCGCTTCATCACGCCCGAAGGTTTCGCGCGCGTCCGCGCCGAATATGACGAGCTGTTCGGTATCGAGCGCCCCAAGCTCGTCGAGACGATTGCCTGGGCTGCGGCCAATGGCGACCGCTCGGAAAATGGCGATTACATCTATGGGCGCAAGCGGTTGCGTGAGGTGGACCGCCGCATTTCCCATCTCTCGCGCATCATGAAGGCCGCCAGGGTGGTTGATCCATCGACCCAGCAGTCAAGGGACCAGGTGCGATTCGGCGCGACCGTCGAGGTTGCGGACGAAGACGACAACCGCCGCACGCTCACCATCGTTGGCGATGACGAAACCGACGCCTGTGTGGGAAGGATCGGTTGGAGCGCTCCGCTGGCCCGGGCGCTGGTCGGAGCGAAAGTCGGCGACGAGCGCATCGTCCGCCTTCCCTCAGGAGAAAAGAGCTACGAAATCATGGAGATCCGCTACCCGAGTTGAGATCAGCTCGGATCGACAATGCGGATGTGGAGCTCTTTGAGCTGGATCGGGTCGACCTCCGACGGGGCGTTCATCATCAGGTCCTCCGCCTTCTGGTTCATCGGGAAGAGGATCACCTCACGGATGTTCGGTTCGTCGGCGAGAAGCATGACTATCCGGTCGATGCCGGGCGCGGACCCGCCGTGCGGCGGGGCACCGAACTTGAACGCGTTGATCATGCCGGCGAAGTTGGTGTCTACCTCCTCGCGAGTGTAGCCGGCGATCTCGAACGCCTTGTACATGATGTCGGGACGGTGGTTCCGAATTGCACCGGAGCTCAACTCCACGCCGTTGCAGACGATGTCGTACTGCCAAGCGAGGATCTCCAGCGGATCCCTTGACTCCAATGCCTCCATCCCGCCCTGCGGCATGGAGAAGGGATTGTGCGAGAAGTCGATCTTCATTTGCTCGTCATTGAACTCGAACATCGGGAAGTCGACGATCCAGCAGAAGCGGAATGCACCTTTCTCGAGCAGGTCGAGCTGCTCAGCGACGCGGGTACGGGCCAGACCAGCGAGTTTGGCCGCGTCTTCTTCCTTGCCTGCAGCGAAGAAGATTCCGTCGTTCGGTCCGATGCTCATCGCCTCTGCGATCCGGCTCATGCCCTCCTCGCCGTGGTTCTTGGCAATCGGCCCGCCCCATTCTCCGCCCTTGCGGGTCGCATAGCCGAGGCCGGCAAAGCCTTCGCTCCGCGCCCATTCATTCATGTCGTCGAAGAATTTGCGGCTCTTCTCCGCCGTGCCGGGCGCCGGCACGGCCCGGACCACGGCACCCTTGTCCACGAGGCCTGCAAACAGGCCGAAACCCGAGCCCTTAAAGTGCTCCGAGACATCGGTGATGAGAAGCGGGTTCCTAAGATCTGGCTTGTCCGATCCGTACTTTAGCAGCGCTTCCTTATACGGGATGCGAGGATACTCACCAGCCGCCGTGACGGTCCGCCCATTGGCGAATTCCTGGAAAACACCCGAGAGCACCGGCTCGATCGCTGCGAATACATCGTCCTGGGTAACGAAGCTCATTTCGAAATCGAGCTGATAGAATTCGCCGGGGCTGCGGTCGGCGCGCGCATCCTCGTCGCGAAAGCAGGGTGCGATCTGAAAGTAACGGTCGAAACCCGCGACCATGATCAGCTGCTTGAACATCTGCGGAGCCTGCGGAAGCGCGTAAAATTTGCCGGGGTGGACACGGCTCGGAACGAGATAGTCGCGCGCGCCTTCCGGCGAGCTCGCCGTCAGGATCGGCGTCTGAAACTCAGTGAACCCTTGCTCGATCATTCGCCGCCGGATCGAGGTGATCACGGCCGAGCGCAGCATGATATTCGCATGGACCTCCTCGCGGCGAAGATCGAGGTAGCGATATTTGAGCCGGATCTCCTCGGGATAATCCTGTTCGCCGGCCACCGGCATCGGCAGCTCAGCAGCCGTGGACTGCACGGACACTTCGCCCGCGCGAATCTCTATCTCGCCGGTGGCCAGATTCGTGTTCACGGTGTCGGCCGACCGGGCGACCACTTCACCTTCGACCGTCACGACCAATTCCACACGCAGGCGGTCGAGCGTCTCGAACGCCGGCGACTCCGTATCTGCTACGATTTGCGTGAGACCGTAATGATCACGCAGGTCGACGAACAGCAGATGCCCGTGGTCGCGCTTGCGATGGACCCAACCTGAAAGGCGAACCGTCTCGGTGACGTTGCTTTTGCGCAGCTCGGCGCAGGTGTGGGTACGATAGGCGTGCATGCGGAACGTCAACTCTCTCTCTGGGTCAAAAATGCGTGGAAAAGTGAGCGTCGCGCTTCACTTCCCACTCACTTTTTGTCAACCCGCGAGGGCGGGGCTATGGGCCAGCGCAGACTCATGCGTATCCATCCACTGATTTCCAAGTCCGAAGACCTCAAGTCTCTCGTCGAACGACTTACCGACCAGCCGTTCATCGCCGTGGACACAGAGTTCATGCGCGAGAACACCTATTGGCCCGACCTCTGCCTGATCCAGGTAGCGTCCCCGCAGGAAGCTGCCGCGATCGACCCCAAGGCCGAAGGGATAGACCTGAAGCCGCTTCTCGATTTGTTCGTGAACAACGAAGAGGTGCTGAAGGTCTTTCACGCCGGCGGCCAGGACCTCGAGATCATTCACAATCTGACTGGCAAGGTCCCCCATCCGCTTTTTGACACGCAAATCGCCGCAATGGCACTCGGACACGGAGAGCAGATCGGCTATTCCAACCTCATCGAGAGCCTGCTCGGCCACAGTCTCGATAAGGGCGCTCGGTTCACGGACTGGAGTCGGCGGCCCCTGGACAAGCGCCAGATCGACTATGCGATCGCCGATGTGACGCACCTTGCTACCGTCTTTCCGCGCATGGTCGAGAAGCTGAAGAAGACTGGCCGTGGCGCGTGGCTGGACGAAGAGATGGAACGTCTCGCAGACCCATCGAGCTTCGCCTTCCCGCCGGAAGATGGCTGGAAGCGTCTCAAGCTTCCAAGCCGCAACCCGGCGGTGCTTGGACGGCTGAAGGCGCTTGCCGCTTGGCGCGAGACCGAGGCGCGTTCGAAGAACCTGCCCCGCGGGCGGATCATCAAGGATGATACGCTCAACGAGATAGTGCTCCACCCGCCAAGGACGCAGGACGACCTCGGCAGGGTCCGTGGGCTTTCCGCCGGCTGGAGGACCAATGACATCGGGGGACGGCTCATGGGATCGCTCGAAGCTTCCAAGCCTTTGGATCAGAACGAAATGCCCGATCGAGAGCCCAGGCGTCCTGGACTGACGAAGGACGCCGCGCTCGTCAGTGATCTATTGAAGTTGTTGTTGAAGGTCCGAGCAAAGGAGAGCGGCGTCGCCGCCCGCCTGATTGCTCGCTCCGATGATCTTGAAGCGCTTGCCGCAGGTGTCCGCAAAAACCTCAATATCCTCAGCGGATGGCGCTACGAGCAGTTCGGCAAGGATGCGGTCGACCTCGTCGAGGGGCGTCTCGCCTTCGCAATCGAGAACGGGAAACTCAAGATGAGCCGGGTGCGCGAGGAGGAACCGGTTGATGCGTAAGATCTTCGCCCTCGGGCCTGCCCTGTTAGCAGCTTGCTCGACCGCGCCGGCGGATCCTCAGATCCACGGCGTGACGCCGGGTCATAAATGCCAGACGGAAGGTACTGACCAGTTCATCGGGAGATCCGAGAGCAGCTCGACCGGCGCGGCGATCAAACGTGCCAGCAATGCTGCGGTGCTCCGCTGGGCGCCCCCCGGCGTGATGCTGACGATGGACTATCGCGAAGATCGGGTGACGGTGCATTTGGGTCCGGACAAGAAGATCACCGAAATCAAGTGCGGCTAAGCCGCCTCACCGATCATCCGGGCTTCAGCCAGCGCCCGTCGTACAGTCGGTAGGGACAGCCGGGCCCGCTCCGCGATTGCAAATCGATCGACGGCTTCGACTGCCCGCTCTGCGGTCCAATAGTCTCGGTGCAAACGCTCACTCATAAAGCGCAGCGCATCGGGTGGAATATGGAGCCCGCGATCGGCGAAATGCAGCTGCATCAGCGCGGCGAACAATGCGTCGTCCGGGTGGCCGATCCGAACGATGGGCGTGATCGCTAGACGAGTCTTCAGATCAGGCAAAACCGGCGACCAGGCAGGTGGCACCGCGTCGGCGACCATGATCAGTGGGCGTGCGGTATCCTGGGCCTGGTTCCAGGCGTGGAACAGCTCTTCCTCATCGCGCCGCTCGGCTTCGTCGAACAGTCTTCCACCGACCCGCTCGACGAAGCTTCGAGCGAGCAGGGTCCGGCCCGACCGGCGCGGCCCAGTGAGGATCGTCGCCTTCACAGGCCATATGCTGAATTTGCGGAAATGATCGAACGCGTCTCGATTCGCCTCCGAGACGATGAAGCGGGCGTCCCCTTCGCTTTGCGGCCAGTCGAGCGGAAGCGCGATCTGGTCCGGGCCCTGCGTCATTCAGCAGCGCCCGAATTCTGGGTGGCTACCGGTTGCGACGAAGATGCCGGCTTTGGTGCCGGCGTTGCCGGCGGCGCCGCCTGCGGGGATGGCGGAAGCGCAGGCGGTTTGTCGCTCGCCGAGCGAATTCGAACGACCGTGCCGGAATAGTCGACGACCCATCCCCTCGCGGTCAGCGCGCCAGCGAGTTGCGCAATCGAACCACGATAACCGACAAGAATATAGCTCGTTCCGGTCGCATTGATCTGTTGCGGGGTCGCCGAGCTGATGCCCGGCAGCGTCCGCAAATGTGCCATCGCGAAATTGTAAATGACTACATCCTTGCCCGTTACCTGCACCTGATAGGCGTTCACGAGATTGACCGGTTTCGGCGGTGCGACCACGGGCACCAGTTGCACCGGTGGTGGAGGCAGATTTAGCGATCCGTCGCGCGACAGGCGGCCATCGGCAAGCGCCTGGGCGAAGATCGAATCGATTCGCTGGGCGCCCTGCGCCATCATCGCCGGGATCGCGTCGCTGTTCGGCGCGGTGAGCGAGAACCCGCCAACGATCTCATTGTCCGGGCCATGGCGCGCGATGAAACGCGCGAGGGCCGGGCCGCCCGGGTAGGCGCGTTGAAGCTGAACTTCCGCAACCAGGATGTCCTGCGCGCTGTACATGTCGAGGAGCGCCCGCCACCAGCCGCGGCCAGGTCGTCCAATCTGTGCCGCGTTCACTAGCAGCGGATCGGCGCCCATGCCGCTCACGCGGACGTAGTTGATCGGGGTCTGAGCCGTCCGGAACTGCGCCCAGGCGCGCTGCCAGGCGTTGCGAAATTCCACGCTGGTCTCGGTTCCGGCGGTCACTGTCACGGGAATGAGAAGCATCGGGACCGAATGTTCGATCACCTGGCCGCCTTCAACGCCAAGGAAGGGAGCGGAGCGGTTGCGGTCGAACTCGATCGTCAGATCGGCGATGTAGCGGTTGGGCCCCAGGAGTTCGTGATCGACATTGATCGAGCTTACGATCTGGTCGAGCGCTCCGTCGGGCGGATTAGGCGCCTGGTTGATGGGCACATTGTGCATCTTCGCCCATAGCGCTCGGTAGCCTTGGCGCTGCGCCATTCGCCAGCCCGCGAGGCGCGCCGACTGGGAATCGGCGGCGCTTACGTCGACGTGGACGGGACCGATCTCGAGCGTGCCCGACGTGTCGAGCGGCAGGATCCCGCGATCGCTGCTTTCAAGCTGCGCATAGACGGCTGCACCGATGCCGAGGGCGGCCAGGAGCAGCAGTAAGGGGATTACGAGGCGTCGACGGAGCATTCGCCGCGTCTTTTGGCGACAACGGCGTGGAAATCCAAGCGGCTTGTCTCTACTGCCCGCCCGCAATGAGCCAAAAGCCTCTCACTTATGCCGAATTCCGGAGTGTCGATCGACGCCGGAAATACGCTAGTAAAGGCGATTGGTCCTCTCGCTCGCTCAACCGCACGTGCTGGCGCGGATGCCGAACTCGGCGGCTTCGGAGGCTTCTTCGACCTGAAGGCAGCGGGCTATTTTGATCCATTGCTCGTCGCCGCGAATGACGGTGTGGGAACCAAGCTCAAGCTGGCGATCGAGACGGGCCGTCACGACGGCGTCGGGATCGATCTCGTCGCAATGTGCGCTAACGATCTCATCGTCCAGGGCGCGGAGCCTTTGTTCTTCCTTGACTATTACGCGACAGGGAAGCTGGACGAGGATGTGGCGGCGGCCGTCGTCGCATCGATTGCCGAGGGGTGCCGCCAGGCTGGCTGCGCTCTCATCGGCGGCGAGACGGCAGAGATGCCGGGCATGTATGCCGCGGGCGATTATGACCTGGCCGGCTTCTGCGTCGGTGCTGTTGAGCGTGACAATGTGCTGACGGGCACAGCCATCAAGTCAGGCGATGTGATCATCGGTCTTGCGAGTTCGGGCGTCCACAGCAACGGCTTCTCGCTGGTTCGGAGGGTCATCGAGCAGCAAGGCTGGAAGCTCGACGAGAGCTTGCCGGGTGAAGGCGGTCGCAATCTTGGCGAGGTGCTTCTCGAGCCAACTCGCATCTATGTTCGCTCACTTCTTCCGCTGGTGCAGGAACGCCGAGTGAAAGGCTTGGCGCACATTACCGGAGGTGGACTTCTCGAGAATATTCCGCGGGTTTTACCTGACGGTTGCCATGCCGTCGTAGACACAGGCCGCTGGCAATTGCCTCCGATTTTCTCGCTCTTGCAGGCGGGCGGACGCGTTGCCCCCGAAGAAATGGCGCGAACCTTCAATTGCGGCGTCGGCATGGCCGTGGTGGCGGCGCCGGAGCTGGCAGCACAAATCACGGGCGCAGTGGAAGGCTGGGGCAAATCAGCCTTTGAGATCGGCCGAATCGAGGCTGGGCGGCGCGGCTGCACCGTTCACGGTCAAAGCGGCATGTGGAATTCACCGAGGGATTGGTCCGCGACCCACAATGCGTGATCGGAAGCGTGTTGGAAATCCTCATCTCCGGGCGCGGCAGCAACAGCGCGCGCTCGTGGAGCAAGCGCGTCGGTACCAGGTAGTGCTGGTCGCCTCGAACAAGACGGGCGCGCCGGGGCTCGATTGGGCCCGCGATCATGGCCTCCCCACCTGGGCACGCGACAGCAGGGGTTTCGAGCGGGAAGAATATGACCGCATGGTGTCGGCTGCGCTCGAAGAACAGGGAGTGGGGACAGTCGCGCTCGCGGGTTTCATGCGCATTCTATCGCCATGGTTCGTGCGGCATTGGGGCGGGCGCATCATCAATATCCACCCTTCCCTCCTGCCCAAGTATCGAGGGCTCGGCACCCACGCCCGCGCGATCGAGGCCGGCGATGCCGCAAGTGGGTGCTCGGTCCACATCGTCACCGATGAACTCGATGCGGGAGAGGTGCTCGGACAGGCCGAGGTTCCAATCGAGGGCAGCGACACTGCGGCCACGCTCGAACAGCGCGTGCTCGCCGCGGAGCATCGCCTATATCCAGCCGTGCTCAACGAATTTGTGATGAGATGATCGACCCATTAGCCAAGATCCGCGAAGCGGCCCTCGAGCTGCCGGAAACGGATGAGCGGCTTTCGCACGGACAGCCGACCTTTTTCGTCGCCGGAAAGCAGTTCGCACAGTTCCGCAACAATCATCACGGTGACGGCAAGGTCGTGGTCTGCGTGAGAACCAGCAGCTTCGATGAGCAAGCGATACTGCTTGAAGCCGCTCCCGACACCTATTCGAAGCCCGCTTATCTGCCGAGCTGGATCTCGATCAACCTTGCTGGCCAAGACATCGATTGGGACCATGTCGCCGACCGCATCGCTGCAAGCTGGGAGCTTGCGGCGCCGCGCCGCTTGCTCGAGGCTGGCGGCCGATGAGTGAGACCGAATCGGAACGCCGCCGCCGCCGGTGGATCACACTGGGCGAGCTGATTGCCCTCGCCGCCCTTGCCGTCTCGGCCGCCGGCGTCTGGATCAGCTGGAAGAGCAGTGACAAGAATGGCCCGACGAAATTGGTGGAGCAGCGCCAGTCGATCCCGCTGACCCTCCGTGCCAAACGGGAAGATGGTGGACGGCGGCTTGAAATCAGCCCCGTCGAATCAGGTCACGCGCTGCAGTCCCTGACGGTGACGATTGCGGGCGCGTCGCCGATCTCGGTTGGAAGCGATGGCGACTTGGATTCAAGCGACGTCGAGCCGGCGCTGCCAGGACGTGACAAGGAGCCTAAGGACCGCGCCCTCTCGGTCCGGACCCGGATCGATGCCCGCTACGTCGAGATGGGCAAGGATCGCCGCTCTTCCAGTACCTATTCGCTGCGCTACATGTGGAAAGGCGGCGGTCTCTTCGGAGGGCGCTCGCTCCACCTCGTGAGCCTGAGCAGAGGCTGATTTGTCTATCCATCTCTCGTCCTGGGCCGAAGTTCTGCTGGTCCTGGCCGAGGCTGGATTCCTATTCCGGGTGCTTACCCGGCCCCACCGCGAGCCCGCATCGAGGCTGGCCTGGATCATCGTTATCATCGCCGTACCGTTGCTCGGGATGATCGCCTATCTGATGCTCGGCGAAACGCGGATCAGCACGCGGCGACGTTCGCGCGGCAGGGAAATCGACGCGAGACTTCCCCGTCCGAAGGGCGATGAATCATTCTTTGGCCAAGTCCAGTCCAGCCCCCAGGAAGCGCCGTTCGCCCTCGCCCGCAGCATTAACTCCCTTGACCCGACATCCGGCAACAGCGCCCGCATCGCGGCGGACAGCAATGTCGCCATCGAGGAGATGGTAGCCGATATCGACGCCGCTAAGCGTCACGTGCACATTTGCACGTACATCTGGCTGATCGACCACAATGGCCTGAAGGTAAAGGACGCCTGCATCAGGGCGGCCGAGCGGGGTGTCGAAGTCCGCATCCTCGCCGATGCTTTGGGTTCGCACCGACTTATCCGATCATTCCATTGGAACGAAATGCGCGACAAGGGCTGTCGCGCCCGGGTGGCCCTGCCTGTGGGCAATCCATTGTGGACGCTCATCCGCGGCCGCGTCGACCTTCGCAATCATCGCAAGCTCCTCGTCATCGACAACGGCATCGCGTGGTGCGGAAGCCAGAACATTGCCGACCCCGAATTTCGCATCAAGCCGCACTATGCGCCCTGGGTCGACATCATGACGCGCTGGGAGGGGCCGGCAGCGCAGCATTGCCAATTTCTCTTTGTCTCGGACTGGATCGCCGAGGGCGGCGAGGACATCAGCGGACTTCTGTCCCAAACCTCGGCGCCGGCGAGGACGAAGGGTCAGATCGTGGCGCAAGTGATCGGCACGGGGCCAACCCTCAGCTTCGATGCGATGCCAGCCTGCTTTTCGGAGCTGATCCATTCAGCGCGCCAGGAGCTTGTACTGACCACCCCCTACTTCGTCCCGGACGAACAATTGCTCTTCGCGCTGACCTCGGCCGCGCGGAGAGGCGTGAAGACGATCATGGCTGTTCCGAAGCGGTGCGACAGCCGCGTCGTCGCTGCAACTTGCCAGAGCTACTACGAGGACCTGCTGAAGGCTGGCATCGAGTTATACGAGTATCGAAAGGGGCTGCTCCACGCGAAGACGATGGTCGCTGACCGCTCGGTCGGCCTCATCGGCAGCGCCAATCTCGACCGCCGCAGCTTCGAGCTGAACTTCGAGAACAACATCCTGTTCGCCGATCGCACGTTCGCAGCGGCCGTTCGCGACCGCCAGGCCGAGTATCTGGCTAGACTCGGATCAAGTGACCGCAGACCAGGTTGCTGCCTTTGGTGTCGGGCGCAGGCTCTGGCAGAACCTGCTCGCAACGATGAGCCCCGTACTTTGAGCTAGCCGACGACTTCGTTCGGCTCGAAGAAGAAGTCTATCTCGATCTTCGCGTTCTCGTCGCTATCGGAACCGTGCACCGAATTGGCCTCGATCGACTCAGCATAGGTCTTGCGGATCGTGCCTTCGGCGGCATCGGCCGGGTTAGTCGCGCCCATGACATCGCGGTTGAGCTTCACAGCGTTCTCGCCCTCGAGCACCTGCACCACGACTGGGCCTGACGTCATGAAGGCACAAAGATCGTTGTAGAACGGCCGCTCCTTGTGGACCGCGTAGAAGCGCTCGGCCTGGTCGCGGCTCATGCGGATGCGCTTGGAGGCTACGACGCGAAGGCCCGCGTCCTCGAGCATCTTGGTGATCGCGCCGGTAAGGTTGCGGCGGGTGGCGTCGGGCTTAATGATCGAAAAGGTGCGCGTCGCGGCCATGACCGGGCGGTCTCCTGCAATTGATTTGGTTGGAATTGGAGGGCCGCCTAGCCGTGGACCGGCGCCGCGGCAAGCCTCACGCCTTCTTCACCCACTTCGCGCCTTCGCGCGCCCAGTAACGGCGCTCCACCCCCTCCCTGCCGGCCAACAGCTTCCAGGCCAGGCGGGCATCTTCGAGCGTCGGATTGTCGAACAGGAAGAAGGCTCTCTCGTAGGACAGCGCAGAATCCCGCCAGATACCGTCGGCAATCAGCATATTGCGTGCGAGATTGGGTGCATCCGGGCTGGTCGAGAGCAGGATCGGCTGCCGCGTGTCATCGGCGCCACCCGCGAGCCCGTGGGGAAGGAAGCTCTTCGGCCCCTGGTCCCAGAGCATCCGATCGAGCCGTGCAAGGAAGCCCTCGTCCTCGGCAATGACGAGGAGCCGCCCTTCCCCGAACATGACCTTCTCGGCGATGCTCGCGATCACCTGCTCAGGCGGAGTACCCGCGAGTTGATAGAAATCGACCTGCACGGCCGCCTGCGCTCAGGCTTCGAGCACGTCCGCGACATATTGGTCGAGAAGTCGCACGCCGAATCCGGTTGCACCCTTCTCGTAGGTCGAGCTCGGCTTGTCCGACCAGGCCTTCCCGGCCATGTCGACGTGAGCCCACCTCACGCCATTTTCGACGAAGCGCTGGATGAACTGCGCCGCGGTGATCGAGCCGCCCTCGCGCGGGCCAACATTCTTCATGTCGGCGATCGGCGAATCGATCAGACGGTCGAACGGCTCCGCCAGCGGCATCCGCCATAGCTTGTCGCCGGACTCCCCGGCCGCCTTCAGGAGCTCGGATGAAAGCTCATCATTGTTTGAGAATAGCCCTGCCCACTCATGGCCGAGGCTGATGAGGATCGCGCCCGTCAGTGTCGCGAGATCGATGATCGTGGAGGGCTTGTAGTTGCGCTGCACGTAAGTGACGGCATCGGCAAGCACGAGCCGCCCTTCCGCGTCAGTATTGATCACTTCGACAGTCTGTCCCGACATGGTCGTGACCACGTCGCCGGGGCGCTGCGCGTTGCCGCCCGGCATATTCTCGACGAGCCCGCAGATGCCGACCAGGTTAGCCTTGGCCTTGCGCAGCGCGAGCGCCTTGAACGCACCCGCCACCGCGCCGGCACCACCCATGTCCCACTTCATCGCTTCCATGCCGGCGGCCGGTTTGATCGAGATGCCGCCCGTATCGAAGGTGACGCCCTTCCCGACGAAGGCAGTCGCCTGATCATCCTTTCCGCTGCCGTTCCACTTCAGGATCAATAGGCGAGCCTCACGCGAGGAGCCTTGCGCAACTCCGAGGAGCGCGCCCATGCCAAGCTTTTCCATCTGCGCCCGGTCAAGCATCTCGATTTCGACGCCGGATCCCTCGAGCGCGGCCCGGACGCGCTCGACGAAACTTTCCGGATAGATGATATTCGCCGGCTCGGTAACGAGCTCACGGGTTAGCGACACGCCTTCGGCGACCGGTGCCCAGCGCGACTTGTAACGCTGCTCGGCGCCCTCGCCGCCGCCGACGATGACAACCTCGTCAAGCGTCGGCTTCTGGTTTTCCTTCAACTTGGTCCGATAGCGATCGTGCCGCCACGAACGCAGCACCGCCCCAAGGGCAACGCGCGCTGCCGCATCTGCATCATAATTGAGACCGTTGATATCGATCACGGCCCTCTTCTCGCCCGACGCGAGCAGTCTTGCCGCGGCCGTTCCACCCAACTTTTCCGCCGCGTCGCCGCCTTTCGCGTCGGCTCCGACGCCAACGAGGAGGACACGGCGCACTGCGCCGTTGTCGTCGACGAACTGTTCCGAAACGCTCGCCGCGTCACCCTCGAACCGCTGGCGGTCGAGAGCTGCGCTAACGGCCGCCTGCGCACTTCCAAGCGAAGTGAGCGTCGAGCGATCCTTGCCTGCGACCGGCAGGACCAGCGCATAGTCTCCCGAGGGCCGGCTGTCGGCGAAGCTGATCTTCATCTTGCGATTTTCCCTGAAAGGCGGACGTTTGCGCCGCCTTTAGGATGCAAGTCGAACCTTGGCAAAGGAGCGCCGGTCATCGTTCTGGCCGATTGTCGTCCTGCGCACGAGGTGCGATAGGCGCTCGTCAAGGGGCGCATCATTCGAGTTGGGACAGCGTTGGCGGCGAGATTTGTCTGGTGGTCAGCTTTGCCGGTGCTGATGGCGGTTCCCGCGCCTGCGGTCGCCCAGGCGCTCCCGGCTTCGGCCCCGGCCTCGGCCAGCCCCGCCCAACAGGACCAGATCGTCGAATTCAGCGCCGACGAGGTCACCTACGACAACGACGCCGACGTCCTGACCGCCAGCGGCGACGTGCGGATGAACCGGGAGGGCAATTACCTCGCGGCTGACAAGGTGGTCTGGGAACGCAAGACCGGCAAGGTCTACGCCCAGGGCAACGTGGTTCTTCTGACGCCCCAAGGCGACAAGCTCGTCGGGGACACCGTGCAGCTCACCGACACGCTGCGCGACGGGACGGTGAGCAACCTGCTGATCGTTCTCGAGAACGGTGCAAGGGTCGCAGCAGCGCGAGGAACGCGTTCGGGCGATGTCACCACGCTCGAGAATGCAATCTATTCGCCCTGCCCTGTCACGACTGCGACCGGCTGCCCCAAACGGCCGAGCTGGGCCATCACCGCGGCCCGGGTGATCGATGACCCTTCAACGGGTCGCACGCGGTTCATCGCGGGCCATCTGCAGATCTTTGGCGTCACAATTCCGCTTCTCCCGATCTTCAATATTTCGCGCGGAAAGGAGGGCAGCAGCGGCTGGCTCGCACCCGATTTCAGCATCTCCAGCAAGAAGGGCTTTGAAATTGCAGAGCCTTATCACTGGCAGATGGGTAGCAACCGGGACCTGACGCTGACGCCGCATGTCTACACGGGCGTCCTTCCGGCAATCGAGGCGAAATACCGGCAACTCGATAAGTGGGGCGCTTTCGAGATTGGTGGCTTTCTCACCTACGGCACGATCGAGAGTGTCGATCCCGAAGTGACGTCCACGAGGAAGGGCTTCCGCGGCTATTTTGAAGCGAACGGCAAGGCCCAGCTCGACCCCTATCGGAGCATTACCACCTCGCTGCGTGCGGCCACAGACAAGACACTCACCCGGCGCTACGACCTCACCAACGACGATCGGCTGCGCAATGTCGTCAACGTCGAGCGCATCAGCCCGGATTTCCTACATCACAATTGCCGGCTGGGCATTCGAGGGGCTCCGCGCCGAGGACGTCCAAAAGGAGATTCCGATCGCCCTGCCCGCGATCGATGCGCGTTTCCGCAAAGAGGGTCTGTTCGGCGGGACCTTGCAGATCCAGGCGAATAGCCTGTCGATCATCCGTATCGAGGGGCAGGACACGCAGCGCGCGTTCGCCAGCGCCGAATGGGACCTGAGGCGGCTGACGCCGTGGGGGCAGGAATTGACACTGACCGCCTACGGTCGCGGCGACGTCTATCATACCGACGATGCGGAGATCACCGCGGTGCCGATCTACAGCGGCACGGACGGTTGGCATACGCGCGTGATCGGCGCGCTCGCCGCGGACATCAAATGGCCGTTCATCGGTCCGCTGCTCGGCGGAATCGCAGCGATTGACGCCGCGAGTGCAGCTGGTGCTGACGCCGCCGACGCCGAACATCGACATTCCCAACGAGGACGCACGCTCGATCGATCTTGAGGACAGCAACCTGTTCGCGCTGAATCGCTTCCCGGGTTACGACCGGTGGGAGGACGCTTCACGAATCACCTACGGCGCGGACTGGACGCTCGATCGACCCAATCTGTCGATCGAGAGCACGATTGGACAGAGCTACCGGCTCGTCGACCGGCCGGGCATCTTTCCTCAGGGGACAGGCCTCACCGACCGCTGGTCAGACATCGTCGGCCGGACGAGCATTCGCTACGGACGCTTGCTCGACCTCACCCACCGCTTCCGCATCGACAAGGACAATTTCGCGGTTCGCCGCAACGAGATCGACCTCACCATCGGTACAACTCAGACCTACGCCCAGATCGGTTATCTCAAGCTCAATCGCGATGTTGATGCGACGATCGAGGACCTTCGCGACGTCGAAGAGCTTCGCGTCGCGGGACGGATTTTGTTCGCGCGCTACTGGTCCGTTTTCGGCGCGGCCGTGGTCGATCTCACGGACCAGACCGAGGATCCGCTCTCAATGGCTGACGGATGGGAGCCGGTCCGCGACCGCCTCGGCATCCAATATGAAGATGATTGCCTGCAGATTGGACTCACGTGGAAGCGCGACTATGAGCGGGTAGGCACCTTCCGAGCCGGAAACACCTTCGGCATTCACTTGGCATTAAAGGGGATTGGCCGCTAAGGCTGCGTTCAGCGGGCCTGGATAAACGGCAACCACCAGCAGCACGCTGCAAATCAAGGGAATTTTGAAAATCGTGGCACGAGCTTTCCGACCGAATTCCTCGCGCGCCCTGTGGGCTGGAGCAGCAATCCTGCTGGGATTGGCGAGCGGCGCAGCCGCGCAGCAATCCGACCAGCCGGACGGGCAGCCGATCAACACCACCCAATCGCTCCACCTGCCGGAACACCCGCAGCTGTTCGGAACAACGATGCCATCGGTCATCAAGGCCACGGCAATCGTGAATGGCGACGTGATCACGCAAACGGACGTCGACCAGCGCCTTTCGTTCCTCTCGATTGCGAATGGACAACCCATTCCGGCCGATCAGGTCGACACGCTGCGCCAGCAGGTTCTGCGCAACCTGATCGACGAAACGCTCGAAATCCAGGCCGCCAAGACCGAGAAGATCGACATCAAGAAGTCGGATATCGACCGGACGGTCCAGCGCGTAGCCGGGGATTCGAAGCAGACGCCGGAGCAGCTTGCTTCTTATCTCGAATCCCGCGGATCTTCGATCTCCTCGCTGCGTCGCCAGATCGAAGGAGAGATCGCGTGGCGCAGGCTACAGCAAGCCAAGATCGAGAGCGGCGTGAGCGTCGGTGAAGACGAAGTGAAGGCCGTGATGGACCGCATGACCGCATCGAAGGGCACCGAGGAATATCGCGTCGGCGAGATTTTCCTTTCCGCGACGCCCTACACACAGGATCAGACGCTGCAGAATGCGGGCAAGATCCTCGAGCAGTTGAAGAACGGTGCCTCGTTCGCGGGCTACGCCCGGCAATATTCAGAGGCCTCCACTGCGGCTGTCGGCGGCGATCTCGGGTGGGTCCGGCCCGAACAGCTCCCCGGACCGCTCGCCGCCGCCCTGCGTACGATGGCACCGGGCTCGATCAGCAACCCGATCCCTGTTCAGGGCGGAGTTTCGATTATCGCGGTCCAGGACACCCGCAAGATCCTGACACCGGATCCGCGCGATGCCGTGCTCAGCCTCAAGCAGGTGTCGATCAGCTTCCCGAAGGGAACGAGGCGTGAACAGGCCGAGCCCATTGTCGCGCGCTTTGCCGAGGCAGCCAAGAACATCGGTGGCTGCGGCGGTGCCGAGAAGATCGCTGGCGAATTCCACGGCGAAGTCGTTCAAAGCGACCAGATCAAGTTGCGCGATCTTCCAGCTACACTTCAGCAGATGATGCTGCCGATGCAGGTCGGCCAGGCCACGCAGCCGTTCGGTTCGCTCGACGAGGGCGTGCGCGTGCTCGTGATGTGCGGCCGCGACGAAGCCAATTCCACTGCTCCGAGTTATGACGACGTCTATAGCCAGCTCAACGAGGAGCGAGTGAACATGCGCTCCAGGCGCTACCTCGCGGACCTTCGCCGCGACGCGGTGATCGAATTCCGCTGATCGATCATTTCAGATAAGGGCGGCCATCATGTCCACAGCGCCGCCCTACCCACTCGCGGTTTCACTCGGTGATCCGGCGGGCATCGGCCCCGAAGTCATTGCGAAATGCTGGGACTCGCGTGATGAGTTCCGATTGGCTCCGTTCGTCGCGATCGGGGACCCACGCTCGATCGCAGCCGTGTGGGATGGTCCCATCGAAGTGATCGACGATCCCCGGCAGGCGGACTCGGCCTTCGACGTCGGATTACCGTTATTCCAGCTCAACGCCGCCCATGCCGACACACCTGGCCATCCAAGCGTGGCTGGAGCTCACTGCTCCCTCGATTCGCTCGAGATCGCCGTCGGGCTCGCCAGATCCGGCTCGGTTGCGGCGGTCATCACCGGGCCGGTCGCCAAGGAACAGCTTTATTCGATCGGCTTCCAGCATCCGGGCCAGACCGAGTTCGTGGCCGAGCGCTGCGGCGTTGCCGCAGCCAATGTCGTAATGATGCTCGCTGGCCCGACGCTGCGGACGGTGCCGGTCACTACGCATCTGCCGCTATCGCAGGTCTCGCTAAATCTTACGAGCGCACTGATCGAATCGCGTGGTCGCGCGGCGCTGCGGGGTCTCCAGCGCAATTTCGGTATTCCGGAACCGCGGCTAGCCGTCTCCGGCCTTAACCCGCATTCCGGAGAAGGCGGACAGCTTGGCACCGAGGAGATTGATCTGATCGAACCTGCAATCGCTGCCCTGGCGGCCGAGGGATGGCGGGTCAGCGGTCCGCACCCTGCCGATACGATGTTTCATTCGGTTGCTCGCGCAAATTACGACGCGGCGCTCTGCATGTACCACGACCAGGCGCTGATCCCGATCAAGGCGCTGCATTTCGAGGATGCCGTCAACGTGACGCTTGGGCTGCCGATCGTCCGGACCGCGCCCGACCACGGTACCGCGTTCGACATCGCCGGCCAGGACAGGGCCGACCCGCGCCCGATGGCTGCGGCAATCCGGCTTGCCGCCCAGAGCGCGTCGCTCCGTTCCGAGGCAGTTTGACCGGTCAACCTGAGCCGCTGCGCGAGGTCATTGCCCGGCACGGCCTCAGTGCGAGCAAGGCGCTGGGGCAGAATTTCATTCTCGACCGGCAGCTGTTGGGCCGGATCGCCGGCATTCCCGGCGACCTAGCCGGCGAGCCCGTCTATGAGGTTGGTCCGGGCCCAGGCGGCCTGACGCGAGCGCTGCTCGATGCCGGCGCGACCGTCACCGCCGTGGAACGCGACCGACGCTGCGTTCCCGCGCTGGACGAGCTTCGGCAAGAATTCGGAGAGAGACTGCGGATCCTTGAGGCAGACGCACTGCAGGTGAACGAGCGGGACGTTGTCGGCGAAGGAGCCCACGTCGTTGCCAACCTGCCCTACAATGTGGGTACTGCCCTGCTGCTGAGATGGCTCTCGAGTGATTGGCCGCCATGGTGGCGCTCGCTGACGCTCATGTTCCAGAAGGAAGTGGCGGAGCGGATCGTCGCTCAGCCCGGGAGGGATGCCTTCGGCCGCTTGTCTGTCGCGGCGCAATGGCGCTCACGGCCGCGCATCGCGATGATTGTGAACCGCTCGGCCTTTGTGCCGCCCCCGAAGGTTACCTCGGCGGTCGTCCACATCACTCCAGCTCAGCAGCCAGATGACGTAAGCGCGAAAGTGATCGAGAGCCTAACCGAGGCTGCCTTCGGCCAGCGCCGAAAGATGCTTCGCTCTAGCCTCAAGAGCTTCCCCGGCGCGCTTGAAGCGGCGGTATCGCTTGGCATCGATGTTGAGCGGCGCGCCGAGACGCTAAGCGTTGAAGAGTGGGTGAAGCTCGCGCGCGCGCTCAGCTAGTTGGACTTGGGGCTCTCGGGAACCTTGGCCGAAGCGACCGTCGGTCCACGCGAAATCGCGGCAGAAAGCTGCGCAATCTGGGGGCAGGCCTTGCCGCCGCAGATCGTCTGAAGCTTCTGCAGATTTTCCTGCGCGCGGGCCGTTGCGCCCATCTCGACCATCGCCTCGCCCTGAACCGCGATCGCATCAGGGTCGCTGGGTTCGATTAGCAGGGCCTTGCCGGTCATGCGGATCGCCTTGCCGAAGAGATGCTGCTTCTCGGCCACTCGGGCGAGATCGACATAGGCCCAGCGATTACGCGGATCGACCGCCAAGGCGGTCTCCAGCACATTCTCCGCATCCTCCAGCTTGCCGGCGGCTATTAGTGACTGTCCCTGGTGCATCAGCTCGACTGACTTCGGCTGAAATCTGGTCGTCAGAACGCTGCCCAGCGGCAGGTGCGCCCAGCGTGATCGCGGCGAACCCGGCGAGCAGAAGACGAGGAAAAGGCTGCATCAATTTCTCCACTTCTCGAACGTTTCGCCTAGCACGGACGGCGGACCCGTGCGACGAAAAAGCCGTCAGTATGGTCGTGAGCGGGCGTCAATAACCGGCCCGCACCATCCAAACGTCCACCGGCAATGGCGCTTTCCTCACTAATCCACGATGAATGGCGCTCGAGAAAGCCCTCAATCTGCCCTGCCCCTTCGCGGGACAGGAGCGAGCAGACTGCGTAAACGAGGCAACCGCCCGGACAGACCAGCTCGGTGCCGATATCCAGCAGTCGCTCTTGGACCGCGATGAGACGGTCCAGACGATCAGGAGTGAGCCGCCAGCGGCCCTCCGGATTGCGCCGCCAGGTGCCGCTTCCCGAGCAGGGGGCATCGACGAGGACGACGTCGGCCTTCCCGCGCCAATCAGAGAGCTCGTCGACTTCCTCGGGCGGGTTCAGGAGGCGCGTATCAATGCTTGCTCCAGCGCGCTTCGCCCGAGGAGCAAGCTTGGACAGGCGCGCGCGATTGCTGTCCGTGGCAAGAATTTGCGCTCCCGGCGCGGCCGCGGCGAGAGCGAGGGATTTGCCGCCTGCGCCAGCGCACAGATCGACGATCTCGTCACTGCTCTTTGCCTCGCAGGCGAGCGCGATGAGCTGGCTGCCTTCATCCTGGACCTCGACCAGGCCAGCTTTGAAAGCAGGGTGATCGTCGACGCGGCTGTCGGTCAGGAGCCGAATGCCCCATGGGCTGAGCGCTGTTGGTGCTGTGTTCGGTAATTCCTTCAGTATCTCGTCACGCGATGCTTTCGCGACGTTGACGCGAAGGTCGAGCGGGGCACGCTTCAGCAACGCGGGCCACTCATCTTCACTAACAAGCGGCGAAAACTCCTTGGCTAGCCATTCAGGAACGAAACCCCCTCGTGCAGGGGTTTCGCTGGCTTCCAGCGGTTCGGGGCCCCTCGGCTCGCCGAACAGCTCGAGCAGGCTCGGTTCGTCCTCAGCCAATCCAAATATGGCGGCGCGGCCACTCCCAGGCCGTTCTGCCGAGCGCCGTATTGCCTGGAAGACGAGTTCGCGCACTGCGCGACGGTCCTTCGATCCTGCGTAACGCCGGTGCCTGAAATATCGCGTGACGATCGTATCCGCCGGCGATCCCTCGTCGCGGGCCGAGGCTATCACCTCATCGAGGACCTCGATCGCCGCCTGCAGCCGAGCGGCGGGTGTCATCGACTAACGGGTCGGATAATTGGGCGCCTCGCGCGTGATCGTCACGTCATGGACATGGCTTTCGGAGAGGCCCGCATTGGTGATGCGGACGAAGCGCGCGCGTTTCTGGAGTTCAGCGATGGTGCGCGAGCCGGTGTAACCCATCGCGGCCTTCACACCGCCGACCAGCTGGTGGATGATCTCGCGGACCGGGCCCTTGTAGGGGACCTGGCCTTCGATGCCCTCCGGCACGAGCTTGAGATGGTCCTCGATGTCCTGCTGGAAATAGCGATCGGCAGAACCTCGCGCCATCGCGCCGACTGATCCCATCCCGCGGTAAGATTTGTAACTACGACCCTGATAAAGGAAGATTTCTCCCGGTGCTTCTTCGGTTCCGGCGAGCAGCGAACCGACCATGACCGTGGAAGCTCCTGCGGCGAGCGCCTTGGCGATGTCGCCGCTGGTACGGATCCCGCCGTCGGCGATGACGGGCACTCCGTTAGCGGCGCGCGCTGCATCCATGACCGCCGTCAGCTGCGGCACGCCAACTCCCGCAATCACCCGCGTCGTGCAGATGGAGCCCGGGCCGATCCCGACCTTGATCGCGTCCGCGCCGGCATCTGCGAGCGCTTTGGCGGCATCGGCTGTGGCAACATTGCCCGCGATCACCTGCACCGAATTGGAGAGGGTTTTCACCCGCTCGACGGCCTTGGCGACGTCGACATTGTGCCCGTGCGCCGTGTCGATGACGATGCAGTCACATCCAGCCTCGATCAACGCCTCTGACCGCTGGAATCCCTTGTCACCGACAGTCGTAGCGGCAGCAACACGAAGCCGGCCTTCGACGTCCTTGGTCGCGAGCGGGGCAGCCACCGACTTTTCGATGTCCTTCACTGTAATCAGGCCGACGCAGTGATTGTCCTCGTCGACGACCAGCAGCTTTTCGATACGCCGTTGGTGCAGGATGCGCCGCGCCTCCGGCTCGGTCGTGCCGATTGGCACGGTCGCGAGATTTTCCTTTGTCATCAACTCACTGACGGGCTGCTTTGGGCTCTCGGCGAAGCGCACGTCGCGATTGGTGAGGATGCCGCATAGCTTCCCGGACTTCTCGACGATCGGGATGCCGCTGATGCGGTGGGTCTTCATCAGCTCGAGTGCTTCGTCGAGCCTCTGGTCGGGTGCCATGGTAATCGGGTTGACCACCATCCCGCTCTCGAAGCGCTTTACCTGCCGGACCGCGAAGGCCTGCTCCTCGATGCTGAGGTTGCGGTGGAGCACGCCAATTCCGCCGAGCTGAGCGAGCGCGATCGCCATGTCGGCCTCGGTCACCGTGTCCATCGCAGAGGACAGAATCGGAATGTTGAGCGGAATCTCGCGAGTGAGGAAAGTCTTCGTTTCCGCCTGGCTCGGTAAGACCGAGGATTCAAGCGGCTGCAGAAGCACGTCATCGAACGTCAGTCCGAGCCGAATGTCAGCGGTGTCGTCGAGTTGGGCCATATCGGCCCATGGCAGGCAAAGTGCAATTCGCCAAGTCTTGCTAGGACTTCGCCCTGTCGAGCACCCGGCGCGCCGCTTCGACGTGCATGCGCTCGATCATCTCGTTGCCGAACCGCTCAGCGCCGCCCTGGAAGGCCTCGACGAGTGCCTGCGCGCGCTCGATTTCAAGGGCAGACGGGGCGAAAGCCTCGTGACACGGCTCGATTTGATTCGGGTGGATCAGGCTCTTGCCGTCGAAGCCGAGCCGACGCCCCTCCTCGGCTTCGCGCATGAAGCCGAGGCCGTCCTCGAGACTGTTGAAAACGCCGTCGAATACCGCCACGCCGGCAGCGCGCGCGGCGAGCACGATGAGCTGGAGCGAGGCCGAGATCGGCTCGCGGGTCGCGTCGAGCGGGAGGCGAAGGTCGGCGCGCAAGTCGTTCGTCCCGGCGATCACGCCCGCGGTTTCCTGTGCGACGTCTCTAGCAGCGAGTACGCCCGAAGCGGTCTCGATCATCGCCAAGATCGGCTTGGCCACAACATCGCGGATACCGCGAACGATGTGGCCGGAGATCGCGCGCGGAACCACCACCAGGTCAGCCTTGGATTTCGCAACGGCATCGAGATCGAGTGTGTGCCACTCAGTCCCAACCCCATTTACGCGTATCGCGACTGGCATTGGCCAAGAGGCCGCCACCGCCTCGACAGCGGCATGCCGTGCCAAATCTTTCTCGTCCGGCTTCACTGCATCTTCAAGATCGAGGATGACGAGATCGGCGCGAGCATCGCGTGCCTTGGCGATAGCGCGAGGGTTGGACGCGGGCAGAAACAGCAGCGACCGCACGGCGAACAGGTCTATGCTCTTGTCGTTTTTCGCTTCCGCTACAGCCATGACCGTCGCATCATGCCCTCAATGAGGGAAACTGGGGAAGAAAAATGCTGACGACGTTCATGGCAGCCGTTGCGGTTTTTGTGCTTATTTACGTGATGATGGGCGTGAAGATCGTCCGCCAGGGCTACCGATACACTATCGAACATTTCGGACGCTTCGTGCGCGTTGCGGAGCCCGGCTTCAACTATGTGACGCCCTTCTTCAATCGTGTTGGTCGCAGGATCAACATGATGGAGCAGGTTCTTGAGATCCCCGGTCAGGAGATAATCACCAAGGACAATGCGATGGTCGCGGTCGATGGTGTCGTCTTCTTCCAAGTTCTCGACGCCGCCAAAGCTGCCTATGAAGTGTACGACCTGTACACCGCCATCACGGCGCTTTCGACGACGAACCTCAGGACCGTCATGGGCTCCTTGGACCTTGATGAGACGCTGTCGCGACGTGACGAGATCAACACGAAGCTGCTTTCGGTGGTTGACCAGGCAACCGAATCCTGGGGAGTGAAGATCACGCGGGTTGAGCTTCGCGACATCCGCCCGCCGCAAGACATCGTCAATGCGATGACCCGCCAGATGAAGGCCGAGCGCGAGAAGCGCGCGGTCATCCTGGAAGCGGAAGGCATGCGCCAATCGGCCATTCTGAAGGCCGAGGGCGAGAAGCAATCGGCGATCCTTCAGGCCGAGGGCGGGCGCGAAGCGGCCTTCCGGGAAGCCGAGGCCCGCGAGCGAGCCGCCCAGGCAGAAGCGGCTGCAACCAAGGCGGTCAGCGACGCCATCGAGGCGGGTAGCGCGCAGGCAATCAATTATTTCATAGCTCAAAAGTACGTCGATGCCGTCGCCGAATTTGCGCGCTCGCCGAACGCGAAGACGATCCTTTTCCCGGTCGAGGCCACCCAGCTGATCGGGACCTTGGGCGGGATCGGCGAGCTCGCGAAAGAGGCGCTCGGTCGAAGCAGCCTGCCTCCGGCGCCAAGGGGCAAGCCGCCGGCGAGCGTGCCAAAAGCCGGCGAATGAGCGACCTCCTTATCGACCCGGAATGGCTCTGGCTGATCGGGGGCGTGGTTCTCCTGATCGCGGAGCTGATCGCGCCCGGATTCTTTCTCGTTTTCATCGGGGCCGCGGCCATCGCTACCGGCTTTGCGGCTCTGTTGCTGCCGCTGAGCCTTCCCCTCCAATTTGCGATCTTTGCGGTGCTTGCTTTCCTGGCTGCGCGCATAGGCGGCCGGCGCGCCTATTCGATGCGCTATGACCATTCTGCGGACCCATTCCTCAACGATCGGGCCAGGCGCCTCTTGGGCCGCGTTGTCGTTGCAACTCAGCCGGTCGATGCGAACGGCGGACGGGTGAAGGTCGGCGATAGTGAATGGTCGGCGCGCGGCGGGCCAGCCGCGCCTGGGGATCGAGTTCCGGATCGTCGACTTCGAAGGCAATTGCCTCAAAGTCGAACCCGAGCATGTTCTTCCTCCAGCCTAGCTGGCAGCTTTCTTTGCGTGACTTCGAACTTCCTCCTCGCGGATGAACTCGTGCATTCGTTCTTCGAGAACCGTCAGCGGCACCGAGCCGAGCGCCAAGATCGCATCGTGGAAGCGACGTTCGTCGAAATTCGGTCCAAGCCTCGTCTCGGCTTCGGTCCGTAAACGTAGGATCGTCAGCTCGCCTAATTTGTAGGCGAGCGCCTGGCCCGGCCAGCTGATGTAGCGATCGACCTCGGTTTCAACCTCGTGCTGGGTCAGTGCCGTGTGGCCGGAGAGATAATCGATCGCCTGCTGGCGAGACCAGCCTTGCTGGTGGATTCCAGTGTCGATCACCAGCCGGGCCGCACGCCACATTTCGTAGCTCAGCTGACCGAACTTCTCATAGGGAGTGCGGTATATACCGAGCTCATTGCCCAGCCATTCGCTGTAGAAGTCCCCACCCCTCGCCCATCCCTGAGAAGTAGAGGTTGCGGCGGAACGCCGGCAGAGCCCTTTGCTCTGAGGAAATTGCAAGCTGGAAACTGTGCCCGGGTTCGCATTCGTGCAGGGTAAGCACCGGGATATTGTAGAGCGGCCGGACCGGCAGGTCGTAGGTGTTCATCATGCAATTCTCGAGGCCGCCGCGTCCCGAAGTGTAGAAGGGCGCCAGCGAGTCAGGCACGGGGATAATCCCAAACCGCTTGCGCGGAAGCAGACCGAAATGCTGGCCGATCACCTCGTCGACGCGCTTGGTAACGTAGGCGGAGACTTCAAGCAGCTCATCGGGCGTCTTGGCGTAGAATTGCGGATCGGTTTTCAGGAATTCGAGGAATTCGGGCATCGAGCCCTGGAACCCACTCTCGCGCATCGTTTTCTGCATCTCGGCGTCGATCCTCGCGACCTCCTTCAGGCCGAGCTGGTGGATCTCCCCCGGCGTCATGTCGGTGGTCGTGTATTCGCGGACCTGGGCCCGATAGAAGGCGTCGCCGTCGGGCAGGTCATGCGCGGCGATTGTCGTTCGTGAGTGCGGGACATATTCGTCGCGGATGAAAGCAAGCAGCTTCTGATAGGCGGGCATGACCGATTGCTGGATCGCGGCCCGACCGTCGGCCCTAAGCGCCCCTTGATCCTGAGCGGGAATGTTTGCCGGAAAGCGTTCGAAGGGCTTGTAAAAGCTGCTCTTCTCCGGATCATCAACAATAAAGGTCGCGATCGACTTGTCGCGGCCTTCAAGCGTCGGACGTGGGACGCTGAACCCGCGGGCCAGGCCGGCGCGCATATTCACGATCTGCTCGTCGAAATAACGCGGGATCTCGCGCATCCTGGCGATGTAGCGGCGGTAACCGGCTGCATCGTCGAACGGCTGCGAGGCATCCAGATAGGTCCAGAAGGAGCTGTCGCTGTTGAACGGCATCTCCCATGTGCGGAAGCGGGCTTCAGAGAGCGAATTTTCGAGAAGGGTTCGGAATACCGCGGCGTTGACCTGCTCGTCGGGTGAAAGCTTGTCCCTTCGGATCGCGTTCAACTGCTCGAGGAGCTCTTTCACGTGGGCGCCGCGGCGAAGCTGCGAAGCTTCGTCGACGTGAGCGAGATAACCAGCGCTCTCAATATCGCCGCGGTCGTTCTCGAAATAGCCGGACTCCTTCGCGTCCCACGACGCATATCCGTTATAGAGGGCCCTCAGCCGCGCATCGGCGGAGTTTGGCGTCAAATGTTTCGCTTGCGAGGCTGCGACCGCGGGGAAACAGAGCGCGCCAGTCGACAGCAATGCCGCACCAAATCCAAGCAACAACTTCATGCGCAAATTTCCTCGTTCGACAGGCGACGTTCCGTCGGACCGCTATGATCGACCGCATGGTGAACGGGCGAGATAGGTCTGTCGGAATTTCCATCTCCTGTCCCATTGACAGGGATTGGCCTCGCCTTCGTCAAGGCCAAAGCGCCGCATTTCTCGGCGCGAGGCGCTGGGCGCGAAGTAGGGCCTTCGACGATGCTGTCGTGTTCGGCGGCAACGTGCCCGTGGACCTGCTCACAGGAACATCGACGATTTTATCGCCCGGACGAAAGCCCAGGCTTTGGCGCGACTAGCTCTTTCCGAGCAAATCCGACGCGATATTGCCCAGCCCGCCTTCGCCTTGGAGCAGCGACGCATAGCGGCCGAGCGCTCCTTCGCCGCCGATGTGGCCGATGATTTCCTGGAGCTTGTCGACCGGAATTCCGGTTTCGGCTGCAGCGCCCTCGGCGGTGTCGACATCCATCGGATGGAATTTGGCCAGCGCCTGCACGGCCGAATGCACATGTTCGGGTGACAGGCCGACTTTCGCGGCAAGATTTGCGACGTCCGAATTGTCGCTGACTTGGCTGAGTAGACTGTCGAGAATGCCCATGTTGCCCTCCAGCTTGTTGGGACCGGATCAGGCGCTCCTACCACGGCTATGGCAGTGCGGCGAGGTCGGGCTTAACGAAATTGCGTCTCGCCTCGACCGAGAAGAGGCGCGCGGGTGAGTAAAAGCGGAGCGGCCAGTCGCGGCGTCCCATTGGCGATAGCAGCAGCTCGTTCACGAGTTCGTGCATTGGCTCCTCGGGATTCGCTTCAGCGAGGAACAGCCGGACGCCGTGAAGGAACAGGCGGGTGATCGTCTCGTGATAGCCTTCGGTGTCGCTGTTCACGCCCCCGACGCTCTCATTATAGGCGCGGGATGAGTCCAGGCAGCTCCTCGTCGAGATCGATGTCGGGCCGTTTCAGCAGCAAATAGGTGGTCGCTCCAAGGTGGGCCTCGTGGGTCCACTCCGGACGCGGCAGGGTACGCGCAACGAGCCCTTCGCCGATATGCTTGATCTCGGCGCCGGCATGAAAAAATCTCAGGGCGAAACTCGGTCATTGATCGGGTCCTTGTTGAAGGGCCCGAGATCCGGCTGGGCCTTAAGCTGATGTCCTCTGGGCGGGTTGGGTCTGCGCTTGTTGTTGCGCTTGCCCGTTCGTCACTTTCGGGGCGGCTTGCCGGACGCCCTCGTCCACTGCGTCAGCAAATTGCGCGAAATTCTCGACGAATAGATCTACGAGCTTTGCGGCCATCGCATCATATTCGGTCGGATCGGCCCAAGTGCTCCGCGGGTCGAGCAATTCCGTGCAGCCAGGAACTTCCAGCGGCACCTCAAACCCGAAGTTCGGGTCCTTGCGGAATTTGCCGTTCTTGAGGCTGCCGTCGAGCGCGGCGTTGAGGAGCGCGCGGGTCGCCTTGATCGGCATGCGCTTGCCGGCGCCGTACTTGCCGCCGGTCCAGCCGGTATTGACCAGCCAACAATCGACGCTGCCCGCGGCGATGCGCTTCTTCAGCAAATTGCCGTAGACGGAAGGATGGCGAGGCATGAAAGGCGCGCCGAAGCAGGTCGAGAAGGTCGCCTGCGGCTCTGTGACGCCGATCTCCGTTCCCGCGACTTTCGCGGTGTAGCCGGACAGGAAATGGTACATCGCCTGGTCGGGAGTGAGCTTGGCGATCGGCGGAAGGACGCCGAACGCATCGGCCGTCAGCATGACGACATTCTTGGGCACCGGGCCCATGTTCGCTTCTGACGAGTTCGGGATGAAGTCGATCGGATAGGCGCCGCGGCTGTTCTCGGCGAGCGCTGGATCGTCGAGGTCGAGTTCGCGCGTCACAGGATCGATGACGACATTCTCAAGAACCGTGCCGAAACGCTTGGTGGTCGCGTAGATCTCGGGCTCGGATTCGGCGGATAGCCGGATCATCTTGGCGTAGCAGCCGCCTTCGAAGTTGAAGACGGCGGTATCCGACCAGCCATGCTCGTCGTCGCCGATGAGCGTGCGGCTCGGGTCCGCCGACAGCGTCGTCTTGCCGGTGCCGCTGAGACCGAAGAAAATAGCGGTATCGCCTGCGGGACCGATGTTTGCCGAGCAATGCATCGGCATAATGCCCTGCGGCGGCAGAATGAAATTAAGAAGGCCGAAGACCGACTTCTTCATCTCGCCGGCATAGGCCGTTCCGCCGATCAGGATCAGCTTCTTGGTAAAGTTGACCGCAATGACCGTCTCGGTGCGACAGCCATGCCGCTCGGGTTCCGCCCGGAAGCTCGGCAGGTCGATGATTGTGAATTCGGGCTCGAAACCCTGCAGCTCATCCGCTTCCGGTCGCACCAACAAGGTGCGGATGAAGAGATTGTGCCATGCAAGCTCATTGATCACGCGAACCTTGACGCGGTGCTCGGGCTGGGAGCCGCCGAAGAGATCGGCGACGTACAGCTGATCCTTGTCGCCGAGCGCCAACAAGAAATCGTCGTGCAATCTCTTGAAGGCGTCCGGTTCCATCGGCTTGTTGCCGTTGTTCCACCAGATCACATCCGAGGTCAGCTCATCCTTGACCGTGAACTTGTCCTGGGCGCTGCGGCCGGTGTGCATTCCGGTACGCACGACGAGCGGGCCCTCCTTCGCGAGCAGCCCTTCGCCCCGGCGCACCGCATGTTCGACAAGCGGTGCCGTGGTCAGGTTCCAGAAGATCTCGGCGCCGGTGGCAATGCCCTGGGCATCGAGGCCGCGACACGGAACGCGATCAGTCACTGACAAGCCTTCCTTCCCAAATGCCAAAATGCGGCGGCGACCGGTGCCTGGCCTGCCGCCGCATACGTATGCGTTGAGGGCCGTATAGCCACGGAATCGACGCCCGGTCAAAACGGATTGGCCGCCGTTCAGCACCGCATGTCGAGCCAAAATGCGCTGTAAACGGTTACATCGGCCGAGCTTGTTTCGGGATCGGCTGCTAGTTAAGCCGCTGGCTTGGACGTACACACGCAACCCAATGGACCGCGGATGACCCAGGTGATCGCGCTGGTCGACGATGACCGCAATATCCTGACATCGGTCTCGATTGCCCTCCAGCAGGAGGGATTTATCACGCGCGTCTATTCGGATCCTGTCGCGGCACTGAAAGCAATCAACGACAATCCGCCGGATCTTGGCGTGTTCGACATCAAGATGCCGAACCTCGACGGGATGGAGCTCCTCCGCCGGGTGCGAGAGTTCAGCTCGATGCCGGTGATCTTCCTGACTTCAAAGGACGATGAGCTGGATGAGGCGCTCGGGCTGGCGATGGGAGCGGACGATCTACATTGCCAAGCCCTTCTCCCAGCGGCTGCTGATTGCACGCATCCGCGCCATCTTGCGCCGGCAAGACCTCGAGCGCGACGGAGCGGCGGCCGAGAGCGCCGAAGCGGAAACGCCGGCGCTGGAGCGTGGCCGCCTGCTGATGGATCCGGCGCGCCACAAGGTTCGGTGGGGCGGCAAGGACGTGAGCCTCACCGTTACGGAATTCCTGATCCTCGAAGCGCTCGCGCAGCGCCCAGGAGTCGTCAAAAACTCGCAATCAATTGCTCGACGTAGCCTATAGTGACGACACCTATGTCGACGACCGCACCATCGACAGCCACATCAAGCGAATCCGGCGCAAATTCCGTAGCGCCGACCCCGAGTTCGATGCAATCGAGACCCTCTATGGCGTCGGCTATCGATTCGACGAGCAGTGAGGCGGCCGAACCCCAGCTCAGCTGGTCGGGACGTTGGACGCTTACGCACCGCATCCTCGCGGTAAACATCCTCACGCTGCTGCTGGTTGCACTTAGCACCCTCTATCTCGACGTATTCCGCAATCGGCTGAGCAAGGAGCGGACGCATCAGACGCGGGTCGAAACCGAGACAGCTCTTGCCGCAATGCGCCACGTCTCGTCGACGGAGTGGCCGGCGCTCCTTGCCACCGCATCGAAGGTGACCGGTGATCGTTACCGGCTCTATGGGCGAGATGGATCGCTGCTGATCGACAGCTGGCGAATGACTGGCCCGACGTATCAGCTACGCGATCCGAAGACCGAGAATTGGACTAGGACGTTGGCCGCGCCATTGACCGGGGGTTCAACGTTCTCGTCGGCGCGAGATCCCTCGACGAATATGCCGAACCGCGAGTCGATCGGCTGGCAGCCTGGCCGGAAGCAGTGATTGCATTGAAGCTCGGCAAGCCGGTCAACGAGGTCCGCAATGCGCCCGATCTGACGCCGGTGATTTCGTCTGCGGTGCCATTTGCCGACGGCGTTCTGCTCGCGACCGACAACGACCGCACCTTCACGAAAACAGTACGGAGGCAGCGCGCCTGGATCGTCGCAGCGATGGCAGTGTTGGTCGCGCTTTCAATCTCGCTGTCGATGTTCCTCGCGCGCACCATCGTAAGACCGCTGCGGCGGCTCGCCATAGCCGCGCACCGAGTGCGTCTCGGGCGCGCCCGCGAGGTCAACGTGCCGCGCCTCCCGAAGCGAAGCGACGAGATCGGTCTTCTCGCCCGCTCCGTATCAGACATGAGCCAGTCGCTCAGGCAGCGGATCGACAATATCGAGGCCTTCGCCGCCGACGTGACGCACGAGCTGAAAAATCCTCTGGCTTCACTTCGCTCCGCCGTCGACGGACTCGACCGGGTCGAAGATCCGGAGCTTCGGCAACGCCTGATGACGATCGCTCGAGAGGATGTCCGGCGATTGGACCGCCTCATTAACGATATCAGCGAGGCAGCAAGGACCGACGCGGAGCTCCACCGGGCGACCTTTGAGCGCGTCGATCTCGGGCCGCTGATCGAGCAGATCGTCTCGAGCTGGGAATCCCGGCGCGAGAAAGGTGATGCACGGATCGCCTTCGCCCGCCCGAGGAGGGATACGGCGGTGGTGATGGGGAAGCCCGACAGGCTCGCGCGGGCAATCAACGCGATTATCGACAATGCGGTGAGCTTTTCCCCGCCCGGAGGACTGTCGAGATTGCCGCTGCCCATGTCGGAGATGAAGTCCGGATCCGCGTCGACGATGAAGGACCCGGCGTTCCGCCGGAGGCGCGAGAAGCAATCTTTAACCGGTTCCATTCAGTAAGACCGGAGGGCGAGAATTTCGGACGACATTCCGGCCTCGGCCTTGCCATCGCCCAGGCAATCGTCAAGGGCCACGACGGGGAGATTGACGTGCACGACCGCGATGACGCTCCATCGGGCGCCCGTTTCACCATTCGACTTCCAGCAGCTGATCGCGAATGAGCCGGATGCAAACGGAGTCGGCCCCCGGCTGTCGGCCGAAACGATCCATTCGAGCACCGTCGCTACTGACGGCCGCGCTGTGCTCATCACCGGACCTTCAGGCTCCGGAAAGTCGGACCTGACGCTGCGCCTGCTCGACCGCGGTTTCACGCTCGTCAGCGATGACCAGACGATCGTGAAGCGGGACGGCGACCGCCTGTAGCGACCGCGCCGCCGAACATCGCCGGCAAGCTCGAGATCCGCGGCATCGGTATCGTCGAGCTGGAACGTCTCAACGACGTGCCCGTCGCGCTATCGTCGAGCTCACCAGCGACATCCAACGCCTTCCAGACGACAGTCGTGAGCGCCCGATTCTTGGAATTAGGCTGCCACTGATCTCAATCGATGCGATGACGGCCTCGGCTCCATCGAAAGTTGCGTTCGCGCTCGATCGCATGGGACTGAAGTTCTGATGGCAGAACGGCAGCCGCGCCGGCTGCCGCGCCTGTTGCTCGTTACCGGCATGTCCGGAGGCGGCAAGTTCGACCGTGCTCGACACGCTCGAGGACATGGGGTGGGATGTCGTCGACAACCTTCCTGCCGATCTCATCGACGCCTTCGTCAATGGCGGCAGCCAATGCCGAACCGCATCCGTTGCCGTGGCGATGGACACACGCAGCCGCGGTTTCGACCCTCAGCGCCTTCCCGAGCTGATCCGCTCGGTCGGCGGAGTTGAACCTGAGACCTTCTTACCTCGACTGCTCCGGTACCGAGCTCATGCGCCGTTATGACGAACTCGCCGGCGGCACCCTCTGGCCCGGATCGTCCGGCCGAGGACGGGATCGCCCGAGAGCGGCAGCTGACGATGCCGCTCCGCAACGGCGCGGATAACGTGCTCGACACTACCGACCTCAGCCCCGCCGAGCTTCGCGATGAGCTTATGCGGCGATACGGAGGGGATACGGACCAGCCCGTGTTGACGATCGCCTCCTTCGCCTTCGCCCGCGGAATCTCGCGGACCGCCGACCTGGTCTTCGACCTGCGCTTCCTTGCGAACCCGCATTGGGTCGACGAGCTGCGCCCGCTCACCGGGGCCGATCAGCCGGTTCGGGATTATCCGGCAGGATCCGTCCTGGAGCGAGACCATGGACCGTATCGAATCGCTTCTCATCGACTCGATTTCCCGCTACTGGGCCGCGGGCAAAAGTTACGTGACCGTTGCATTTGGATGTACAGGGGGCGCCACCGCTCGGTGGCCGCAGCAGCCGAAATGGCGGAACGTTTGGGGGGAGCTGGATTTGCTCCGAATGTACGTCACCGTGATCTCGCCTCACCGCCGAGGGGCACGATTGAACGTCATCCTGGGCGTGCTTCCGCAAGTGAGGGCGAGGACGAGTTAAATCGATGATTGGATTGGTGCTGGTGACCCACGGCCGGCTCGCGGCCGAATTTGTCACCGCCATGGAGCATGTCGTCGGACCGCAGGAAGCGATCGAGGCGATTTGCATTGGCCCCGACGACGACATGGAAAGCCGCCGCAAGGACATTGCCAAGGCGATCACGAAGGTCGACCAGGGCAAGGGCGTGATCATCCTCACCGACCTGTTCGGAGGCACCCCGTCGAACCTCGCCATTAGCCTGATGAAGGGCGAGAATGTCGAGGTGATCGCGGGGGTTAACCTGCAATGCTCATTCGCCTCGAAGGTGCCCGCAAGGTGATGCCGGTCGATGCCGCGGTCGCCGCGGCACGCGAGGCCGGCCGCAGATATATCTCGTAGCCTTCCGAAATCCTCGGGGAAGCAGCGGCTTGAGCCAGGTCAGCCGCGAGGTTCGGATCACGAACCAACGCGGCCTACACGCACGGGCAAGCGCCAAATTCGTCAATCTCGCGACCGAGATTGGCACTCCGATCGAGGTCGAGAAAGACGGCAACAAGGTCTGCGGCACCTCGATAATGGGGCTGATGATGCTGGGCGCCGCGATGGGCGATGCGATCGTCATCCACGTGGAGGGCGATGGCGCGGAGGAGGCGCTCGCGAAACTGGTGGCGCTCGTCGAGGAGCGATTCGGGGAGGAATAATGCCCCGCGAGATATCCGCCTTTTCCAACACCACAGTGAAGCTGCTTCGTTCGCTTCGCGACAAGAAAGCTCGCCGTGCCGAAGGGCTGTTCCTTGCCGAAGGCCTGCGTATTCTTACCGAGGCCCGCGACAGCGGACGCCTCCCGGAGATTATCGCATTTTCAAAGGAAGGCGCGAAGCACCCGCTCGCGGCCGAGATCATCGCTGCTGCCGAGGCGGCAGGAGGCGATGCGATCGTGACGACGCCGGATATCCTCTCCAAGATGAGCGGCAAGGATAATCCGCAATGCTTATCGGTGCCTACCGGCAACCGGATAGCTCGCTCGAGCGGATCGACCGCAAGAAGGCGCCGCTGTGGATTGTCGCACAGGCGCTTCGCGATCCGGGGAATATCGGAACGATACTCAGGACGGGTGATGCCGTTGGCGCAGGCGGACTGATCCTGATCGACGATTGCGCCGATCCCTTCTCGGTGGAGGCGGTCCGCGCCTCAATGGGCGCGCTGTTCACGCAGGAGTTCGCGACCGCGCGATGGCCGGAGTTCATCGCCTGGCTCCGCTCC
>CAVYAH010000091.1:0-25328 GCA_963766415.1 uncultured Alphaproteobacteria bacterium
TGCAGACCGTGCGCTCGGCGTTCGAGTAGCCTACCTCGGTCCGACCATCCTCAACGTGATCTCCGCCAACTGGTCGCGACCTTCAACGGCAACTGGTACCTCCAGCGCGGCGGTCGCGGAGGATCGCCTTGGACGCGTTCGCTTGGCGTCCCGCCCGGCGGTGCCTTCGGAAGCTCTGGCCCCGCAGTGTCGCTCCGTCCCGACCTTACCCCAGTGACGGTGGCGGTTCCGGACCGCAGCAGCGACGCATTAAGGTTGCAGCCGGAACTGGCACATCGCCGCTCTGTGGTCGGCCAGCATCAATGCGGCGGGAGTCTTCGCGATCGCGGCGGTGGTCGGACTCGCGCTGATGGATGGGCGATCGGCCGTGCGCTTGCGCCGCTCGCTGACCTTTCGCGTGGGCTCGGGCAGATCGGTGCGGCTATCGCGAGCGTGTTCGCGAGAAGAAGCCTCCGCCGCTCTACAGCTTCAACGCGGGTTCAACGCAATGGCCGAGCGGCTTGCGGAGATCGACGAGCGCAACCGGGTGCTCGAGGCTCAACTGCTGACGATCCAGGACGAAGAGCGCGCCGAGATCGCCCGTGACCTGCACGATGAGATCGGCTGCACCTCTTCGCCGTGGCACTGGACTGAGAAATGAGGGCCAGTGCGCGAGCCAGGCGACACCGGGATTATTCCAGACCAGGTACGCTCGATTCGGCCACCATCAGCTAGGCCACCCAGCGCGAGGTCCGGGACCTGATCGCGCGACCGCGGCCCACCAGGGCCGCCGAGCTCGGGGGCTGGAAGCCGCCATCGGGGATCTGGTTGCATTCTGGCAGGTCTCGGCAGCCAACGTCGAGTTCATTTCTGAATTGGACGGCGCCGACAGCGCCGGAGCCTCTGCGCGACGTGATCTACCGCGTGACTCCGTCGCCAATGCGCTGTGACATGCCGAAACAACGCAGCTGTCGATCGCAGTCGCTCGGTCCGGCGATCGTGTCGCCGCGACTGTCGCGAACCAGGGCACCATGACAAACCTGCGGCTGGAGGTGCCGGGCCTCGGACTGGCCAGCATGCGCGAGCGGGTGCAGGCAGCGGACGGCTGTCTTGCATCGAGCGCGCCAGCGAGGGCTGGAACTGCCACTGCTCCTCGTTCGGAGCTGGTGAAGGTCCAATGGGTCCAGTACACCTCATTGTCGACGATCACGCCATCGGCGCCTGGCTTGCGCCGCCTTCTCAGAGGCCTGTTCGAAGGCGAGGCGCGGAAGCGGCGACCGGACGAGAAGCCGCGCTCGCTCGCGCTCGTTCGCTCGACCTGGTGCTGCTCGACGAACTTACCCGAGCTGGGGGGCCTTGAAGGTGCGGAAGCGGCGGGCCACTCGTTGCGCCGAGCCTTCCCGGTGCTTGTCCTCAGCACGCAGGTGACCCGCTCTACGTGACCCGCGCGATGGACGCAGGGGCCTACGTGACAAGAACATCGCGCCGGATGAGCTCGTGACGGCGATCAAACAGGTTGTGCTCCGGGTTGCTACATTGAAAGCGAGCTCGCCCAGGCGCTTGTGCTCAACCCGGCGCCCGCGATCGCCTCGGCACCCACACAGCGCCGACCTCGAGATCATCCGGCTACTCGCGCGGAGGACGCAGCCTCAGTGAGATCGCCGATGCTCTCGGCCTAGGATACAAGACAATTGCTAACACCTGCACGCACATCAAAGCGAAGCTCATAGGTGCTCAATTGGGACAGCCGACGTCGGCTGGCCCTCGAGGCTGGCATGTGATTGAAAGGTTCGTAGTGACTTGGAGGGCGGCTGGACCGAGCGTGTGGCCAGATTTGGAAATTGCAGCACCCCCGCAAATAGAACTAGAATCCTGAACCGAGCGCGCGTTTCTTCTGCGCCAGAACAAGGTTGTCGCGCGCGCTGCAACGCTCGTTACGATCTATCTAACCCCTATCAGCTCAAAATTGGCGCTTTGCTTCGAACAGGTAGCATTTGTGGCATCAGATATTCGGATTACCGCCCATAACACAGGCGATTGATTTCGTTCTACTGCGGCCAGCGAGCAATCCGAACAAGTTGCTCAGGATCGTCGCCCGCCGCGCTTCGCGCCAGGCATCGAAATCGCGGTCGAAGCGCTCCTGCTTATCGCGGCAATAATCGGATATTCGCGATCGAGCTCGGCCTTCTTGCGCTGGCCGACAATCGGCATAAACCTGTTCCGCCGCGTTTCCAATGTTCGCTCGCCCCCCGGCCCGCCTCAACAGCATGTTCGCGCGCGCGAGCTGTGCGGACTGAAGAGCGGGCGTTCGCGCTCCGTCGAAGGATGAAACGGGAACGCCTTCAGACCCACGGTGCACCGACGGCGGCATCGATGCGGTCAAAGCGAGGCCCTGCTGAGGCTTGCACCATCCCGGGGCGTCGGCTCGCGGTCCGCCGAAGAAGCGGGCGGAGGATTGCCTGCGCCATAATAAACAAATGGCGAATCCAGCGGCGCCCACGCACGCTCGTGCCAGTCATCCTCGCGCGGGCCCAGGAGCCGGTCGAGCTTCTCCTCGAGCTGCCGGAGGATTCCGCCGCGATCCTCTTCCTGCTGTTTGTCCTGATCCACAATGCGACTATCGCTATCCATCGCGCATCCTTCAGATCGAAGCCGCCCATGTGCACCTGATGACCTTTCGGAACGCCGGTCCATGACAACGGTCAAGGAATCCCTGTTCACGGCGCCGAGGTGGAGGGCGATCTCACCACGAGAAATGAATCGCATTTCGGTTCACGTCGGGGCTGCGACCGCGGCGAATTCCGGATCTCCCCCTCGAACGACATGGCCGCCCTTGGACGGCCCCGCGGCTCGGCGTCGGTTCTGCTGACGTTTGAACTGGCATCGGACGGCGAATTTCCACGATTTTCCGGGGACCGCAGACTAATGCCGCCCATTCGTAGCCGCGTCTGCGCAGTTCGGCGAGGGTTCGCCGTCGACTGTTGACCCGGATTGCGGCAGGCGCTCTACGGCAAGTCCCGCGAAGGTCGACATCAAAGCGCGTTCCGCTGCGGCCGAGCCACCAGCCTAAACAGATTGCGCCTGCGGCTCTGCATTTTGCCGGATCCCGACGAGGTCGATCTTGCCATCCTCCCAGGCCGCGCGCGTCGCGCAAGAGTTCGGCGGTTTTTCTTCGCTGACGTGGTGGATCACTTCCTCGCCGAGGGCATCTTCGCCCGGAAGAACCTTCACGGCGGGTCATTTCCATGATGTCGGAGACCAGGCGCTTGGTTTCGTGATGCGAGCATGGCCTCGTCGATCCCTGTCGGCCTCGACCACGGGCCTGAGCCGACGGGTAAAGGAATTTCTCCTCCAGGTTCATGTGGATCGCGAGCCGGATGCAGATCTCTCCCACAGGATGTCGCCGACGGTCTCGATGAGATCGAACAATGCTCGAATGAGCTGATGATCTTCCTTGAGCAGCGCGATCGCCGGCGGATCGCGATCATCGACCAAGTGCGGCGGCACGCGGGCACCTCCGGCGTAAGCCCTCATTGCTCCGCACCTTTTTCCGCTGGCATCAGGCGAATGCGAGATCCGGCACACTATGCAGTTCGCCGGACCCGCATGTTGCGACTGCGCCGTTGAGGCCGCCGCGTCGGCCTTTTCGCGCTGCGTCGCGCCGCTCGCCGAAGATCCGCTGCCGTGGCCGAGTCGTCTCTGGCCGTCTTGGTGCCCCGTTGAGCCGGAGCTCGCGTTCGTGCCTTCACTGCCGCCGCTTCGGGCCTGCGCGGAGTCGCGCTTCACCTCGATTTGCCTTGTCCCTGCTCCGCCGCTCGGCGTTGGGGGCTGTGATTGTCAGCACGCCATCCCTGAACCGTGCTTCGACATGGTCGGGATCTGGCGTGAACGGAGTTGAATCGCCCGACGGATGCTGAACGCGCGTTCGACGAGTCGCATGCCGCCCTCGTCCACTTCCTCCTCCTGCCTTTTCTCGCCGCCGAACTGCCCGGCGTGTCCGAGGGCGACATCGAGGTCACCCTGGACGACGACATGCTGATCATCGCCGGCGAGAAAAGGCAGGAGGAGGAAGTGGACGAGGGCGGCATGCGACTAGTCGAACGCGCGTTCGGGCGCTTCCGTCGGGCGATTTAACTGCCGTTCACGCCAGATCCCGACCATGTCGAAGCACAGTTCAGGGATGGCGTGCTGACAATCACAGCCCCCAAGAACGCCGAGCAGCAGAGCAGGCAAAGGCAAATCGAGGTGAAGCGCGATTCCGCGCAGGCCCGAAGCGGCGGCAGTGAAAGCACGAACGCGAGCTCCGGCTCGTCCGCAACGGGGCACCAGACGGGCCAGGACCAGGCCTCGGCCACGGGCAGCGGATCTTCGGCGAGCGGGCAGGGCGTTGGAGCGCAGCGCGAAAAGGCCGACGCGGCGGCCTGAACGGCGCAGTCGCGACGTGCGGGGTCCGGCGACCATAGTGTGCCGGATCTCGCATTCGCCTGAGATGCCAGCAGGAAAAAGGGTCGGAGCAATGAGGGCTTACGCCGGAGGTGCCCGCGTGCCGCCGCACTTGGTCGATGATCGCGATCCGCCGGCGATCGCGCTGCTCAAGGAAGATCATCAGCTCATTCGAGCATTGTTCGATCTCATCGAGACCGTCGGCGAGGACGTCCTAGTTCCAATTGCGGGAGAGATCTGCATCCGGCTCGCGATCCACATGAACCTGGAGGAGAAATTCCTTTACCCGTCGCTCAGGCCCGTGGTCGAGGCCGACGGGATCGACGAGGCCATGCTCGACCATCAACAAACCAAGCGCCTGGTCTCGGACATCATGGAAATGACCGGCCGTGAAGGGTCTTTCCGGGCGAAGATGCACGCCCTCGGCGAGGAAGTGATCCGCCACATCGACGAAGAAGACCGCGAACTCTTGCGCGACGCGCGCAGGGCCTGGGAGGATGGCAAGATCGACCTCGTCGGGATCGGAGTCCAAATGCAGAGCCGCAGGCGCGATCTGTTTAGGCTGGTGGGCTCGGCCGCGGCGGAAACACGCGGCTTTGATGTCGACCTTGCCGCAGATGCCGTAGAGCGCCTGCCGCAATCCGGGTCGACAGTCGACGGCGAACCCTCGCCCGAACTCGCGGACGCGGCTACGAATGGGCGGCATTAGTCTGCGGTCCCCGGAAAATCGTGGACAGATCCGATGCCAGTTCAAACGTGCCAGCAGAACCGACGCCGATCCGCGGCATCTCCAAGGGCGGCCATGTCCGATTTCGAGGGGGAGATCCGGAATTCGCCGCGGTCGCAGCCCCGACGTGAACCGAAATGCGACTTATTTCTCGTGGTGAGATCGCCCTCCACCTCGCGTCGGACGGCGCCGTGAACAGGGATTCCTTGACCGTTGTCATGGACCGGCGTTCCGAAAGGTCGTCGTGCATCGGCACTTCGATCTGAAGGATGCGCGATGGATAGCGATAGTCGCACTGTGGATCAGGACAAACAGCAGGAAGAGGATCGCGGCGGAAATCCTCCGGCGGCTCGAGGAGAAGCTCGACCGGCTCCTGGGCCCGCGCGAGGATGACTGGCACGAGCGTGCATGGGCGCCGCTGGATTCGCCATTTGTTTATTATGGCGCAGGCGATCCTTCGCCCCGCTTCTTCGGCGGACCGCGAGCCGACGCCCCGGGATGGGATCCAAGCCTCGCAGGGCCTCGCTTTGACCGCATCGATGCCGGCGCCGTCGGCACCCATGGTATCGATCCGGTTTCATCCTTCGACGGAGCACAAACGCCGCTCTTCAGTCCGCACAGCTCCGCGCGCGAATATTATCTGCTGAGGCGGGCCGGGGGGCGAGCGAACATTGGAGACGGCGCAACAGGTTATGCCGATTATCGCCGGCGCAAGAAGGCCGAGCTCGACCGCGAATATGCCGATTATTGCCGCGATAAGCAGGAGCGCTTCGACCGCGATTTCGATGCCTGGCGCCAGAAGCGCGGCGGGCGACGATCCTGAGCAACTTGTTCGGATTGCTGATCGGCTCGCCCGGCGTAGGAACGAAATCAATCGCCTGTGTTATGGACGGTAATCCGAATATCTGATGCCACAATTGCTACCTGTTTCGAAGCAAAGCGCCAATTTTGAGCTGATAGGGGTTAGAATAGATCAGTAACGAGCGTTGCAGCGCGCGCGAGCAACCTTGTTCTGGCGCAGAAGAAAACGCGCGCTCGGTTCAGGATTCTAGTTCTATTTGCGGGGGGTGCTGCAATTTCCAAATCTGGCCACACGCTCGGGCCAGCCGCCCTCCAAGTCACTACGAACCTTTCGATCAGCAGATGCCAGCCTCGAGGGCCAGCCGGACCAGGTCGGCTGTCCGATTGACACCTAGCTTCGCTTTGATGTGCGTGCAGGTGTTAGCAATTGTCTTGTATCCTAGGCCGAGCGCATCGGCGATCTCGCTGAGGCTGCGTCCCCGCGCGAGTAGCCGGATGATCTCGAGGTCGCGCGGTGTGAGCTGCTCAAGGGGCTCGATCGCGGGCGCCGGGTTGAGCACGAGCGCCTGGGCGAGCTCGCTTTCAATGTAGCGACCCCCGGACGCAACCTGTTTGATCGCCGTGACGAGCTCGTCCGGCGCGATGTTCTTGCTGACATAGCCCCGGGCTCCTGCGTCCATCGCGCGGGTCACGTAGAGCGGTTCAGCGTGCATGCTGAGGACAAGCACGGGAAGGCTCGGCGCAACGGTGGCCAGCCGGCTCAGCAGCTCAAGGCCCCCCAGCTCGGGTAAGTTCATGTCGAGCAGCACGAGGTCGAGCGAACGAGCGCGAGCGAGCGCCAGGGCTTCTCGTCCGGTCGCCGCTTCCAGCATCTCGCCGTCGAACAGGCCTCTAAGAAGGCGGCGCAAGCCCGGCGCGCACGATCGCGTGATCGTCGACGATGAGGATGTTCATGCGACCATTGGACCTTCGACCAGCTCCGAACGAGGCAGTCACGGTCCAGCCCTCGCTGGCGCGCTCGATGTGCAACGAGCCGTCCGCTGCCTGCACCCGCTCGCGCATGCTGACCAGTCCGAGGCCCGGCACCTCCGCGGCAGCGGGTTTCATGGTGCCCTGGTTCGCGACAGTCACAGCGACGCGATCACCGGTCCGAGCGACTGCGATCGACAGCTGCGTTGTTTCGGCATGTCGCAGCGCATTGGCGACGGACTCCTGTGCCACGCGGTAGATCACGTCGCGCAGGGCTCGGGCACATCGGTGTCGGCGCCGTCCAACTCAGAAACGAACTCGACGTTCGGCTGCCGAGCCTGCCAGAATGCGACCAGATCGCCGATGGCGGCTTCCAGCCCGAGCTCGGCGGCCCGGGTGGGCCGAAGTCGCGCAATCAGGTCCCGGACCTGCGCGCTGCATGTAGCTGACGGCGCTTCTGGATCGAGCGTACCTGGTCTGGAATAATCCCGGTGTCGCCCTGACTCGCGCACTGGCCGATCATCTCTGCATCCAGTGCCACGGCGAAGAGGTGCGGCCCGATCTCATCGTGCAGGTCACGGGCGATCTCGGCGCGCTCTTCGTCCTGGATCGTCAGCAGTTGCGCCTCGAGCGCCCGGTTGCGCTCGTCGATCTCCGCAAGCCGCTCGGCCATTGCGTTGAACCCGCGTTGAAGACTGTGGAGCTCCGGCGGACCCTTCTCGCGAACACGCTCGCGATAGCCGCTTGCACCGATCTGCCCGAGCCCACGCGAAAGGTCAGCGAGCGGCGCAAGCGCACGGCCGATCACCCAATAGATCAGCGCGAGTCCGACCACCGCCGCGATCGCGAAGACTCCCGCCGCATTGATGCTGGCCGACCACAGAGCGGCGATGTCGCTTGCCGGTTCCGGCTGCAACCTTAATGCGTCGCTGCTGCGGTCCGGAACCGCCACCGTCACTGGGGTAAGGTCGGGACGGAGCGACGCTGCGAACCAGCCCGGGGCCGCTTCCGAAGGCACCGACGGGCGGGACACCAAGCGAACGCGTCCAAGGCGATCCACGACCGCCGCGCTGAGGTGCCGGTTGCCGTTGAAGGTCGCGACCAGTTGGCGGAGATCGCGTTGAGGATGGTCGGACCGAGGTAGGTCTTCGAACGCCGAGCGCACGGTCTGCAGCCCTCCGGTTCGCGCCGCACCGAGTTCGGCGGCGAGGTCGCTACGTGCGCTGTTCCAGGAGATGGCGACATAGAGCGAAACGCTGATCAGCAACATCAGCGCCACCAAGGCGATCACTCTACCGCGCAGCGACACGGATGCTGGCTTAGCACGCGCGTGCCGCGATGCGGCCCCCTCCCCAGCAGATCGGGAATTTTTCCCGGGATTTTCGGGAAGCTTTGACATGGCCGCGCCACTCCAGGGACCGCAATGAGGAGTTCGGGGCAGAGCCGACGTCGAAGTCAGGGAGCCGATATCAAAATGTACACGCAGCTTATTGGAGCCAGCCTTCTGGCATTGGTTACCGCCACTCCGGCGCTGGCCCAGGGGCAGCAGGCTGCTGATACTCCAGGAGCGGATGCTTCACCGCAGGCTGATCCGACGGCGCAGCAGTCGGCGGCCAAGCCAGCGTCGCCTGGCAATGCGCAGCAGCATCGTCATCACCGGCCGTCGCCTCGACGTCGCCCGCGATTCGATCACGCCGTCGCTCGGCGCGAGCCAGTACACCTTCGACCGCGAGGCGCTGGAAAAGCAGCCCGGCGGGACGAACCTGACGCTCAACAAGTCGCTGCTTCAGGCGCCCGGCGTCGTTCAGGACAGCTACGGCGTCATTCACGTCCGCAACGAGCATGCCAACCTTCAATACCGGTTGAACGGCGTTATCGTGCCCGAGAGCATCAGCGGATTCGGCACGACCTTCGACCCAAGGATCGCGAGTTCGATCCAGCTGATCACCGGAACCCTGCCGGCACAATACGGATACCGCACCGCCGGCGTGATCAATTTCAAGACCCAGTCAGGCCTGCTCGGCAACGGCGGCGAGATCGGCGTCTACGGCGGCAGCTTCGGTTGGCTCGAGCCGAGCGCGATGATCCAGGGTTCAAGTCGGCGACTTCAGCTACTTCCTATCGGGCAGCTATCTTCGCAACGATCTCGGGCATCGAAAACCCGCTGCCGACGCGTCAATGCGATCCACGACCGGACGACCCAGACTGCGGCCTTTCGCCTATGTTTCCGACATCCTCTCAGACACGAGCCGGATCTCGCTCTTTGCCGGAAGCTTCATCGGCAATTTCGAAATTCCCAACGTCACAGGCCAGGAGCCCGGCTTCACGGTCAATGGCGTTTCGGATTTCGATTCCACGAAGCTCGACCAGAACCAGCGCGAGATCACGCATTATGGCGTTGCCGCCTACCAGTATGCCGGCGACACGCTGAACTTTCAGATCGCGCCGTTCATCCGCTATTCGAGACCAGGTTCACGACCGACCCGAACACGGTGACGTGATCTTCAACGGCTTCGCCGACGCCGCGAAGCTGACGAGCCTTGCCGCCGGCGTGCAGGCCGACGCCAGCGAGCAGCTTGGAGCAGCCCACACATTGCGTTTCGGCGTCTTCTTCCAGAACGAGCACACGACGTCGAAGGTCGTCTCCACCGTTCTCCCGTCGAACGATTGCGGCGGCGATGAAGACTGCATCATCGTCCAGACCAGCGACATTCCATTCACGATCGTCGACCAGGGCAGCAAGACCGGGCAGCTCTACGGCATCTATCTGCAGGACGAGTGGAAGCTCACGCCGACGCTGACGCTCAACTATGGCGCCCGTTACGACATCGTGCGCGCCTACACGAAGGAATCGCAGCTCAGCCCGCGCGCCAACCTCGTTTGGCAGGCAACGCCGCTCACCACCGTCCACATCGGCTACGCGCGCAATTTCACCCCTCCGCCGCAGGAATTGGTCGCGACGGCCGACGTCGCCTGTTCGACAATACGACCAAGCAGTCGCTGATCCGGATCGGCGATCCGGTGAAGGCTGAGCGCGAGCATTATTTCGACGCCGGCGTCGAGCAGCGCTTCAACGGCGGGCTCAAGCTTGCGCATCGACGCTTATTACAAGATCAAGCGCAACCTCCTCGACGAGGGACAGTTCGGCTCCGCAGTCGTCCTCTCACCGTTCAACTATGCCAAGGGCTATGCCTGGGGCGTCGAGCTCAGCGCAAACTACACGCACGGTCCAATCGACCTCTACGCCAACGTCGCGCGCGGTCAGGAGAAGGGCAAGGACATCATCTCGGCACAATATTTCTTCGCGCCCGAGGAGCTCGCCTACATCCACGACAATTACATCTACACCGATCACTCGCAGAAACTGATCGGCTTCCGGCGGCGGCAGTTACACGATCCACGACGGCCTCGGCACGCTCGTTCCCACCGTTGATTTCATTTACGGCTAGCGGTCTGCGCACGGACGATCCCAGCGGCATCGTGCCGAATGGCGGCGCGCTTCCTGGCTATTGGGTTTTCAATGCCGGGATTTCGCAGAAGCTTTACCGGTCCCGGCGCGCTGAAAGGCGTCTCCGTCCGCGCAGACGTGCTCAACTTATTCGACAACGTGTATCAGATCCGTAGCGGTGAGGGCGTCGGCGTCGGCGCTCCGCAATGGGGACAGCGCCGCGGCTTCTTCGTCGGCATCAGCAAGAAGTTCTGACGAGATCGTCCATAGCCGCCGCTCTCCAGCTACTCCTGCATAAGGTCGGATCCCGTTCGGCAGCAGGACCGATCGAGATGGAAGACGATCCCGCAGTCGAGTTCGTAAGGAACCGACGATGAGTTCAGCGCCCGTTTGGGCAGTGTTTGCGGTCGGACTGTTGAGCGGCGCGGTGACGCTCGTCGGCGGCGGCTTGGTCCTCCGCTTCACCTCGGCGCTGGACCTGCTGCTTGGATTTTCGTCCGGCTCGATCGTTGGAGTCGCGCTGTTTGACCTTCTCCCCGAAGCCCTCGACGTTGCTGGGCAGAGGCACAGCCCGCTCAGCATTACGAGCGCCGTTGCGGTGGGTTTCACACTGTACCTGACGATGGACCGAGGGGCGGCGATCCTCGCGAGAGGCTCGAGACGCCTGGGCCATTTCGCTCCAGCGGCCTTGACTCTTCACAGCTTCCTCGATGGTCTGGGCATTGGCTTCGCGTTCCACATCTCGCCAACGGCAGGTGTCATCGTCGCTATCGGGGTCCTTGCTCACGACTTGATCGACGGCGCGAACACGGTGGTGGCGAGCCTTTCCAGCGGGGCCTCCGGGTCAATCGCCCGGTCCTGGCTCGTTGCCGACGCCCTCGCTCCGTTGGGGGGCATTCTGCTAGCGAGCACGATCGCTCTTCCGGTCTTCTCCCTTGCGATTATGCTCGCAGTATTCGCAGGATTCTTCCTTTACATCGGGGCGACGGAGTTGCTGCCGCTCAGCCACACTCGCCGTCCCCGTATCTCGACAATTGCCGCGACAGGCTCGGGTCTCGCGTTCATCTACGCGGTCATCTGGCTGGCCAGTCTTCGACAGTGATACTCGAGGATCGGCTTTGCGTTTGGCTAAGAGGCAAAGCGGGGCACGCTCAATCGCTCGAGGCATTTCCAGGTCGTGCGTCGCCCACCCAGCCTGCAACTCCAACTGGCGGCTGCGAAATCGGCCTCTAGAGAATCGCGCCGTCGCAACGCGCTGGTTCGAGTTCTGTAGGAGGAGGCCTTTGGAGCGCCAGGTGCCAACGTGGACCTCCTGATTTCCAATCAGCCGCGCCCCATCAGCATCCGTTCCAAGGGTCAGTCCGGCTGGCAATCGTTGGACACATTTGCATGAAACGTTAATGAATTTCATTGCAAAATGAAGCTCGACGGACTATCTCCGTTACGAAGGAGTGAAACCAATGTCTGCGCGCGCTGAACTTCAGCGGCATCTTCGGCCTGGGCAGGTCTATCGGCGCAAGGATCTCGCGCGCTGGTCGACTGCGGTCGACCGCCATCTGCGCGAACTGGTTGACGAGGGTCGTCTCGAGAAGGTCTCCACCGGCGTTTACATGGTCCCACGTAAGACCAGGTTCGGAAAGGCTCCCGCGAAGACGGAGAAGCTGGTCGAAACGTTTCTCGGCGATGATCGCTTTCTCATGGTTTCGCCCAACGCCTTCAACGGCCTCGGCGTCGGCACCACACAGCTCTACAACGAGCCGGTTATCTACAACCGTAAGCGACATGGCCGGTTCAACCTTGGCGGCCGCATGTTCGACTTCAGGATGCGGCCCTCGGTGCCCCGAAAGCTGACGCAGGAAGTGCTGCTGGTCGATCTACTGCACAATGTCGATCGCCTTGCCGAGGATCGGACGAGGGTACTTCCGCGTGCGCTTGCGCGCGCGCGCCAAATGGATCGCGCGCGGCTTACGCGCGCCGTACACGACTATGGTTCGGCGCGGGTCGAGCGTCGCTCGAGCCCCTCCTCGACACTCGGGCTGGCTGATGCTCCTTCACGAGTTGGAGGACTTCAGCGAACTCATCGAAGTCACCGCGGGAAACCTCAACATCGATCCCGGGCTCATCGAAAAGGACTATTGGATCATGCACGGCCTATGGGGTCTGCAGCAGCTCGGGATTGGCTTCGAACTGAAGGGCGGCACGTCGCTCTCAAAGGTCATCAGCTCATTCATCGATTCTCGGAAGACATCGACATTCTCATCCATCCCGATGGGGATTTGCCAACGATGCACAATCAGAACGGCGCGATGCACGTGGAGGCCCGTCGGGCCTTCTACGATTCTCTCCCTGGACGCCTTTTCATCAATGCAATGACGGCCGAGCGCGACCACGACTTTGATGACGAGCGGATGCGCAGCGCTGGCATCCACCTGCGCTACAAGGAGATCAAACGCCTCCCTGAGGGCGTGAAGGCCGGCATTTTGCTGGAAGCGGGCTTTGACCAGGTGGCACCCAATCGCCCTTGCCTAATCAGCTCCTGGGCGTTCGACCAAGCACAGGCCAGCGAAATCGACGGGCTAACCGACAATCGGGCGGTGGACGTGCCTTGCTACGAACCGGGCTATACTTTGGTCGAGAAGCTACAGACTATCTCGACCAAGTTTCGCAAGCAGCAGGAAACGGGCGAGATGCCGGCGAATTTCATGCGGCACTATTATGACGTCCACTGCCTTCTTGCTGCGCAGGGTGTGCAGGAGTTCGTCGGTGGCGAAGCCTACTATCAGCACAAGGATCGACGGTTCCGCCAAGAGGACGAGAAGGATCTTCGTCGCAATCAGGCCTTCATACTCGCCGATCGGTCCACTCGTGAGCTCTACGAGCGGGCCTACAGTGGCACCCATGCGCTCTACTATCGGGAGCAGCCATCACTCGAAGAAATCCTCAAACGATTGGATCAACACCTCGACCGGCTGTGATCGCTCAATCATTTTTCGGACGGCAGGTCTTAAGGCTAGCGAGCAAGAGCGGTCCGTCCGCCAACGGCCATTTGCGGTCAGGTCGGCGAAGCGCAGATGGGGTCAATCGCGCGCGTGCACGACAGAGAATTGGTTCGAGTTCTGTAGGAGTGACCACACAGACAGCAACGACCTCCCAACGGCATCCGATGTTGTTTTGGTGCATGAGTTGCGCGGGACGGGACTGAACCGGCAAACCCAGCCGACACTAGGGTTCGCCGCTAATCACCGAGGAAACGCCTGTTTGGTCAGGAACTCGCTTCAATCGTCAAAGATTCAGTGTGTCCGAGGCCTTGGCTGTAATCTAGCACGGAGACATGACGGCACTCGGCGACCATGGTCGCAACCTGGTCATTCTGCGGCGGCGCAAGGTCTGTTAGGTTCGGGTGCCGTTTTGCGAGCAACTCCCAGGCGTGACTCCGCTCCCTAATGTTGGTCACTTCCCGCGCATGGCACCCGGCGTAGACAGCCTTGATTTCGCGAAGCTGCCTCGGCTCGTGGCCGACCGACACCGAGATCCTGTTGTCGTGCGAAATGTTCTCGAACTTCTGGCTCGTGCGATAGATTAGGAAATACAAACGCCAGCCCTCATTCGCGTAGCCGACGATCGTAGACTGCGGCCATCCGTCGGGCCTCACCGTTGCGATGCTCATGATCCTGTTGTCGTCCAGAATCTGGAGCGCAGGCTGTTGCATAAGAGGTCCCCGTGGCCTGAATCGGTTTCGTTCTAACGCGGCCGGTGCGGAAGTCCGCCCCTGATGTATCCGATAATTGAAATCGTTTCAGTCATCTTCGTCATCGGTCGAGATGTCATTAGGTAGGAATGCTTATGGTTTCATCAGCAGCAGCCGGCCAAACCGAATAGTCCGGAGGAGCCTGCAAATGACCCGGAACGATCACTTTCGACAATTCCCCGGCAATGGAAAGGATTCGACCAGATCGCAAGCGACGCCCCTGAACCAGGAACTGAATCGCCCTGTCCCGGTTGACGAATTCGATCGGCAGCGCATGGGCATCGCCGCCAAAGAATAACTTCTCAAGGCCGCGGTGCTCGAAAGAGGCCCCATGAAAGATAAGGCGATCGACATCCTGAGCGGCAATCGCCTGATGGCGATCGCGACGCTGCGTCCGGACAGCTGGCCGCAGGCAACGATGGTCAGCTACGCCAACGAGGACATTCTCATCTATTTCATCGTCTCGCGGCAAAGCCAGAAGTTCGCCAACATCGAGCGAGACGATCGCGTTTCTCTTGTGATTGGCCACGACTTTCACGACCCCGCGACGATCCGTGCTGTTTCGATTGCAGCAAGGGCATCGGAGGTGCGAGATCCAAAGCAGAGAGAGCGAGCCGTCGAGCTGCTCCTCGACCGCCATCCCGGCTTGCGGCGGCTCGAGCGGCCGGAACCTGGGCATTCGGCGGTAATGCGCGCCAACCCGGAGATAATCACCATCCTCGATTATTCGAAAGGCTTCGGTCATGCAGACCTGCTTACGGTGGGTCCGGGCGGGCTTACAGAAATGACCGCCGCGCGCGACGACGATTGGGGCTTCGGGACGGAGCTCAAACCACCGAGCTGATGATCATCGCAAAGCTGCAAGTTTGAATTTTCAAATACCCCACAGATGAGCATGTCAGCCTGGCTGACAAGCCGTGCTCTGCAGGACGCAAAGCTGATCGCGACGCGACAATCGTTCGTGGGTAAGGAAGGTGCGGCGGGAGGTCGCCGCTTTCACTTTTAGGCCGCGTCTTTCACTGTGTCCGCAGCTCCTCGTGCGGCGGACGGGTCGCGACTGAAAGGCAAAGGCGTCACGCTGCCTGTCATTATCATGACCGGGCACGGCGACGTCGGCCTCGCGGTTCGTGCGATGAAGGCGGGCGCCATCGATTTCATCGAAAAGCCGTTCGAGAAGGCTGTCCTGCTCTTTGCGATCGAGCGCGCAATGGGCCGCCTCAAACAATCCGACGCGGCCCTCAAGGACGCCAATGAAGCCGCGACCAGTCTTCAGCTACTGACCGGCCGCGAGCGCGACGTGCTGGACGCACTGACGAAGGGGCTTCCCAACAAGTCGATCGCCTATGATCTCGGCATCAGTCCGCGCACCGTTGAAATCCACCTGGCTAATCTGATGGCTAAGCTCGGTGTGAAGAGCCTGTCCGAGGCTCTGCGCATCGCGTTCCCAGCCGAGGGTAACCGCTCCGCTAGGTAACATTACGAATATAGCTGTCGGGCCCGGGCCGCCATCCAGTGTGCATCAAGCACCTCGCGATGGAGCGTTGAATGAGTCGTCGCCAAACCCGGGAACAGCTTCTTGTCCGCGACGAGGTTGTCGCTGCGCCGGCCAAGCGCGCCTGCGAGGATCAGACCTTTGAACTCCCCACCGCAATCTTCATCGCGATGGCAACGATGTTTGCCGGATTCATCGCCGTGCTGCGCATCGCCTTTCGCGGCGGACACATGGCGGTAGTTTATGGTGTAATTTTCGCCTTAATCGCCGCCTTCTTTGCGGTGCCCGCCCTATTCCAGGGACAGGCTCCCGAAGAGAGTCGCACGAAAGCGTTGAGGCTGTTCGATTTCGGCCATCGCGGAATAGCGACTGCAACGGGCCGTGCGAGTGCACGCGAGGCCACCATTCTCGTGCTGCTGCTGCCGTTCCTCATTCTCTGCTTCGGGATTGCTGTCGCGACGATCGCATCGCTGACCTGACAACTTCTCGCTGCGGAGACAAACCATGGACGGACTGCTTACAGCGTGGAATAACCGGACGGCCCAACAGTGGATCGAGGAGGCCGGTCGCTTCGAAAAAATGGCCGAGAATTCGATCGTCATGCCCAATTGAACGCGAGCTTTAAGGCGCTGGCGCGGGATGCAAGAGCGCGTGCCGTCCGCAGTCCTGCTCCGAACCGTCCAATCTTGCGGACTTTGACCCGGAGCCGCATTCGCCGCATCGAGATGCAATCGACTGGCGCCTTCTGATCTGGACTATTTTCGCATGCGTGCCGCGAAGGAACAGACTGCTGCCAGCAACGCGTGCGACATGCGTGTCCGGCGGGTGCATCTCGAAATGGCAGAACGATACCAGGCGCTCGTCAGCGTGGCCGAAGCGGTCTCGCCGGCCCGGATGCTCCTCGTTTCATAGGAGAAGACCAGGATCGGCTGCACGCAGCCGATCGAATGCTCATCAACATCCGTCCACTCCCGAGCTGCCGCGCACAACCTCCCGCACGGTAAGTCACCTGCGTTAGTCGCAGCTTTTGGGTGGGTCATATTAGCAGAAGGAGCCGCGTGTGCAGGACAGCGAGCTAGCGCAACCGTCAATCGACCCCGTCAGCGACATTCTGAAATGGATATTGCTCGTCGTCGCCGTCATCTGCTTCGGCCTCCTGGCCTGGGCTACGGTGCTCACCTACGAAAAGGCGCCGCCGCACCCGCATGCGTTCACGGATCAGCGCGGGCAACGTGATCATGTCGGCCGACGACATCGCGGTCGGCAAGGGCGGCTTCCAGAAAGCCGACCTCATGGACTACGGCAGCATCTACGGCATGGGGTCCTATTTCGGCGAGGATTACACCGCCTCGACCCTTGTCCGGCTCGGCGTGCTTACCAAACAAAGCCTTGCGAGCTCCGCCGCCACGCCGCCGAACACGATGGCGCCGGGTAACGAATCGCTCGCCACGACGGGGCCCGCCGGAACGCCGCCCGAGCCCACGACGTCCAGCCGCGGCCTCGCCCGCGCAGGCACTCGCCGACGCCGTCCTGACCGCGCAGATGCAGAAGGAGCTCCAGGGGATCGATCTCACCAAACCAGAAGTGGTCCTGCCGGACTCGGTCGCATGGGCAGTCCGTCAGCTACAGAGCGAGCTCTCGACCAAGCTCAACACCAGTAATCTGTCGGCGGGCTGGGTACCGGCGAAGAGCCTCGATCCCGCCCTCGGAGTGCAGACCGCGGATTTCATCATCTATTCGGCGATCACAACGGTCGCCCGGCGCCCCGATCATCCGAATACGTCATGGACCGAAAACTGGCCCTACGAACCTTCGGTCGGAAACACGCCGACCACCAATACCTTCCAGTGGACGTGGATCAGCTTCTGCTTCACCTTCTTCTCGATGGGCTTCGTGCTGTGGCTCTATCGGGCCTATCTCGATCACCCTGACGATGCTCCAATGGAGCGAGGGCTTGCCGAATATCGCGCGCTGACGCCCAGTCAGATCAAGACCGGCAAATACTTCCTCGTCGTCGCGCTGGTGTTTCTGGCGTCGCAGGGCGCGGGTGCGATCATGGCGCACTCCTATTATGACCGGGAGACCTTCTACGGCGTCCAGCTCAACTACATTCTTCCGTACAATTTCCTGAGGAGCTTCCATGTCCAGGCGCCGATCATCTGGATCGGCCTCGGCTGGATCGCGAGCGGCCTGTTCATCGCGCCGGCGATCGCTGGAGGCCGCGAGGCCAAAGGGCAGGGCGTTCTCGTCGATCTCTTGTTCTGGGTATCGCTGTTCGTTGTCGCGGCCGCGCTCACCGGCAATTACCTCGGGATCCAGGGCGTTATCGACAAAGGCTGGTTCTGGTTCGGCAACCAGGGGCTGTCCTACATCCAGCTCGGCCGCTTCTGGCAGATCCTGTTCTTCGTCGCACTCCTGAGCTGGAGCGGGCTGATGTTCCGTGCGCTGTGGCCCACGCGCGATACACTTGTCGAAGCGACGAAGCAGTTCTGGAGCGGGCGGATTCGCCTCGAGCACCTGATCTGGGCAGCCACGATCAACGTCGCCGTTCTCTACATCTTCGGCATGATCCCGCTGACGGGGATCGAGAAGAGCTTCACGCTCACCGATTTCTGGCGGTGGTGGGTGGTCCACCTGTGGGTCGAGCAGTCGTTCGAGTTCTTCGCCGTGGCGATGAGCGCCTATCTGCTGATGTCGCTCGGCCTCGTGTCTCGCAAGCTCGCCGAGCGCTCGGTCTATCTCGAGCTCATCCTGATCTTCATGGGCGGCGTGCTCGGCACCGGCCACCACCTCTATTGGGCCGGCGGGCCCGGCATGTGGGTGCCGCTGGGTTCGATGTTCTCGTTCATCGAGGTGCTGCCGCTGGTGCTCCTGATCCTCGAAGCGATCTCGCAGCATCGCGCGATCAAGGGCGCCAAGGGACCGAAGGATTCGATTACGGCCTGGCCTACCTCTACATCCTCGGCTCGGCGTTCTGGAATTTCGTCGGCGCTGGTGTCTTCGGCGGCGGCACGCTCAACGCTCCGCTCGTCAATTACTACGAGCACGGCACCTTCCTGACGCTCAACCACGCGCACACGTCGTTGTTCGGCGCGTTCGGGCTTCTGGCGCTCGGGCTCATCTATTTCTGCCTGCGCTATCGCGCAGGGCCCGATGCCGAGTTCAACGAGACGGCCCGGCCGCATCGCCTTCTGGTGCTACAACCTCGGGCTGGTCATGTGGATCTTCCTCCACTTCTTCCCGATCGGCTGGCCGCAGCTCAACGCTGTCTATGAGCACGGCTTCGCTTGGGCGCGAAGCCAGGCCTTCTACGACCAGACCCGCTTCTGGCAGTGGATGCGACTTGCCCGGCGACGTCGTCTTCTCCGTCGGCGCGCTCATCATGGGGTGGGACTTCTTGGTGAAGCTCGGCAGACCGCGCGGAGAGCAGTCGGAACCGAGGTCGACGAGCGGCCGCTATCCCGGCTGAGTGACCTGCTGAAGACAGAACCGCACGGGCGGTGAGCGATCTGCCGCCAGAGCGGAGCCAGCGCGCTCACGCGCGGCGAGCAGATGCTCGCGCTTCGCAAGAGGCGCATGGCGGCAACTCACCCGTTCCTTCGCGGCGGCTTCCGGCCCTTCTTCTTCGGCGCCGCAATGTGGGCGGTGATCGCGATTGCGCTTTGGCTGTGCGAGCTTGCTGGCGAGATCAGCCTTCCGAGCCGTTTCGAAGGGGTTGCCTGGCATCGCCACGAAATGCTGTTCGGCTTCGTCGGCGCGGCGGTGGCTGGATTCCTGCTGACCGCGATCCCGAACTGGACCGGCCGGCTTCCGATCGCTGGCAAGCCGCTGCTGTCGCTGTTCGGCTTGTGGGCCGCAGCGCGTCTTGCGGTGCTTTTCTCCTCGCTGATCGGCCTCTGGCTCGCGGCAATCCTCGACGTCGGCCTGTTCGTCTCCCTGGCGCTGCTCGCCGCGCGCGAGGTGATCGCGAGCAAGAACCGCAACGTGCCGATCGTCGGCCTCGTGTTCGTCTTCGGGCTCGCCGACGCCGCGGATTATGCGGAGCCGGCCGGCGCGATTTCCGGAGGGCTCGGCTGGCGCGGCGCGATCGCGCTGGTGATCATCATGATTTCGCTGATCGGCGGCCGGATCATCCCGTCCTTCACCAGGAACTGGATGGTGAAGCGGCGCGTGACCGGCGCTCCCCACGCAGCCGCAGCGCCTCGACCTGCTGGTCATTGCGTCGACCGCGCTCTCGCTCCTCTTCTGGCTCGCTTTTCCTGACGAACGTCTCACCGGCCTGATGCTCATCCTCGCCGCGGTAGCGCAGGCGCTGCGGCTCTCGCGCTGGGGCGGACTTCGGACGACGGCGCGACCCGTTGGTGCTCGTCCTTCATCTTGGCTATGCCTGGGTGCCGATCGGGCTTCTGCTGCTCGGCCTTGTCGGTCGCCGGCGCCGATATTCCGCGAGAGCGCCGGCGTTCATGCGCTGACGGCAGGCGCGAATGACGACGATGATCCTGGCGGTGATGAGCCGCGCCAGCCTTGGCCACACCGGCACGCGAACTCAAGGCATCGCCGATGACCGTCGCCGCCTACGCTTGCGTGACGATCGGGCGCGGTGGTGCGTGTCGCCGCCTCGCTCGGCGTCGGTCCTTACGCGAATCATGCTCGACATCGCCGGCGCACTCTGGGGCGCGGCATTGCTATTGTTCCTTATCGTCTATCGCCCAATCCTTTGGTCGCCGCGCATCGGTGAACTGCTGTAGGTTCAGGCGCCTCATATCGGTGAAGTCCTGGACTAATTCTGACGGACCAGCTCGCAGCTGATCAGTAGGCGAATTCTACGTATTTCAACCCTCAGCCGACGGGCGCATCCATTCTCTACAGATCGAGTTGGAGTGATCGCCATGTCGAATGAAATGAAACCTGGTGACCGGTCAGTTTCACGCCGCGACTTTTTGAATATCGCGGCCGTGGGCGGCGGCGCCGTCATAGCGGCCGGATTGACGAACTCCGCATCCGCTGCGCCGAAAAAGTTTTCTCAAAAGCAGGCGCGCTATCAGCCGATTCCGAAGTCAGGACAGCGCTGTCAAACATGTTCTCTCTGGCAGCCGCCGACTGCCTGTCAGCAGGTCGAGGGCCAGATCAGTCCGGCGGGCTGGTGCATTCTTTACCAGCCAAAGAACTGAAACAGGCATCAAGGGCGGGGTAAGGGGCAATGGCCAAAATCAGGATCACGGCGAAATGGTCTCTTCTTCCCGGAGGGCTCCTCTTCGGCGCGGCGTTGCTCGTTCACCGTCCGGTAGCGGCGGTTCCCGCGTTCGCGGAGCAGACCGGCCGCAATTGCGCGGCTTGCCACGTCGGCGGCTTCGGTCCCGAACTCACGCAGTTCGGGCGAGAGTTCAAGCTCGGCGGCTACACACTGCGCATGCACGGTGCCGTTCCGCTATCGGCCATGGCGATTACTTCCTTGACCCACAGCGCGAAGGATCAAGCTCCCCCGCCCGAGCACCTTAGCCGCAATGACAATCTCGTGCTCGACCAAGCGAGCCTATTTGTCGCGGGCGGAATTGGCGAGCATCTCGGCGGCTTTGCCCAGCTCGTCACCTATGATGGAGTGGGACGCGCTTGGTCGTGGGACAATATCGACCTTCGCGCCGTCACCAATGCCAAGATATTTGGCGAGGATTCTATCCTCGGCCTGACCATCACTAACAACCCGACTGTCCAGGACCCCTGGAACACACTGCCCGCCTGGGGCTTTCCGTTCACCGACACGGCCGTCTCGCCGACGCCCGATGCCGGTGAGCTGATCGACGACCCACTCGCGGGGAACACAATCGGGCTTACAGGCTACGGCTGGATCGGCCATAAAATCTATATTGAAGGCGGCGGCTATTCGAGCCCGTCGCGTGGGATACTCAATTTCGTCGGGATGGACCCGACCGATCCTGGATCACTTCACGGTATCGCGCCCTATGGACGGCTTGCCTACCAGAATGACGTTGCCGGCGGCACGTTCGAAATCGGCGCAAATATCCTCAAGGCGGCAATCTATCCCGGTCGGGATCGCTCGAGCGGCTTCACCGACCGCTACACCGATTGGGGCCTCGACAGTTCGTGGCTGAAAACACTGGGCAAGTCGGACTCGCTAAGCGCGAACATCCGCTTCGAACATGAGCGCGGCGATCTTCGCGCGAGCTGCGCGCTGGCGCTGGTTGGCGATGGCAGCAACGTGGGCTGCGCGCGCTATCACCTCAACGAATGGCGCGGCGCGCTTCGCTACACCTGGAACAACAAGGTCGGTGTCACGGTTTCGCCATTCAGCATCACCGGCTCGAGCAACGTCAATCTCTATGACGGCAATGGGCGGCCGAATAGCAACGGCGTGCTGGGGCAGATCGATTTCACCCCGTGGGGCGCGGGCAACTCGCCGCTCGGGCCGAGGTTCAACGCGCGGATGGGCGTCCAATACACGCTTTACGGCAAATTCAACGGGCGCCGGCACAATTATGACCTGTCGGGCGCGAATGCTGCGGACAACGATGCTTTGAGAGTCTTTACCTGGATTGCGTTCTGAACCGCGCCGGGGCCATGCTCTGCACGGTGATCGCACGAGGCGGTCGCCGCAGGCGATAAGTCCGCTACGGCCGAAGGGCTGGAAGGTTTTAACGCCCGCGGACTTGCTACACCTCAGGCCGTGGTAATTACCTTCACCCAGGCTTTCCGCTGCCCGAATTGCAGGATCGACAAATTTGAATAGCAATCGGAGCTTGCTGATATGAGACGCTCGCAGGGACACGTGGAACGACATGCCAGTTCCCGCATCGGCTGGCTGCGCGCAGCTGTGCTCGGCGCGAACGACGGTATCGTATCGACAGCCAGCCTGATCGTCGGTGTTGCGGCGGCAAATGCCAGTCGATCGAGCGTGCTACTTGCGGGTGTTGCTGCTCTTTTCGCTGGCGCCATGTCGATGGCGGCGGGTGAGTACGTGTCGGTCAGCTCGCAGGCTGACACCGAAAAAGCCGATCTCGCTCGCGAGCGCACTGAACTGCAAAAGGAACCCGACCTTGAGCAGGAGGAACTGACGCGAATTTACCAATCGCGCGGCGTCGACGAAGAGACCGCTGCCCTGGTCGCCCGACAAATGATGGAACACGATTCGTCGACCGCTCACGCGCGGGATGAACTCGGTTTGTCGGAGGTGCACGCAGCTCGTCCTCTGCAGGCTGCAATGGCCTCCGCTGCAACGTTCACGGCCGGAGCATTGGCGCCGTTGGCGGTTGTGATGCTTGCGCCGGCTTCCCTCCTGGTATCGGGGGTGGCAGTCGGTTCCTTGGTCTGTCTGGCCGTACTGGGCGCTCTCGGAGCCCGCGCAGGCGGTGCAGCACTCGGCCCCGCCGTCCTGCGGGTGACATTCTGGGGAATGCTGGCGATGGCTGTGACTGCTGCTGTGGGTCGTCTGTTCGGCACCGCAGTCGGGTAGATCGTTAAGATTGCGACTTGCGATGGGCCGGCCGAGAACCATCCATGATTTCTACGGTTTCCCCAAGCCCTATTTGACCTCGAATATCCTGCGAGCGGCTTGCCTGAATTGGCGCAGAAGGTAGTCGACGTTGTGAAGCCCGCATGGGCGGGGCGTGACTATGACCAATGGGGTTTGGATCATGGGACGTGGAGCGTACTTGCCCACCTCTATCCGGAGGCCGACGTTCCCGTAATCCAGCTGCCGATAAAGCCACAGCTCGCCAGCGGGTCAGGCGGCGCCCCAGGATGAATATTCCAAGTAAGTGCCCTGATCCTCCCTCCGAACTCGGCTAAAAGGGAGGGGTCGAACGCGAGCATTGGCGCAATCACGGTTCGAGCTTGACTGTCCTTAAGAAGGGAGCGTTGGTCGTGTTCGCCGCCGATGAGCGGTAACGCCGCCCTTCACCACCTGAAGTCCGCGGCTTGGGTCAGTGCCGGCAATGATGCTGGCGCAAGGAGACCCAACATGGCGAAGCGGACAAAGAAGCAATCGAAGAGCGCGACCGTCGCAAAGGCGACGCGACATGGTCATGCACTGCAAAGCCGCGATCATCGACGATCACCGAGACCTCATGCCAACGCCATGAAACTCGTCGCATTGCGCAGGAATACCGATCAGGCACTGCAGCGAGGCATCTAACGCCGAGGTTGTTTCGGCGGTCCCCAGGGGGTTGCATCCGGCGTCTCCCTCATTAGCGTCGAAGCATCAGATGTGATGGTTCAGACATGATAACTGCCGCTCAACTTAGGGCTGCGCGCGCCCTGGTTTCGATGGATCAGCGCACGTTGGCCGATCTGGCCGGGCTTTCGTTGCCGACGATCCAACGGATGGAAGCGAGTGACGGTGTCGTCAGGGGCAATGTGGACTTCGCTCATGAAGCTGATGGGGGCCTTGGAGACCGCAGGGATCGAACTTCTGGCAGAAGGAGCGGCGAGTTCAGGCGGCGGACGCGGGGTTCGTCTGAAGCAGACAACGTCTGCGTCGGACAGTGCTTCGGTCGATCGGCCGAGCGAGCCTTGATAGCGCTCCCGATCGCGCTTTTCTTGCTCTGTGACGCGGCTCTGCTGATCCTCGCCGCGGCGGGAATGGTGCTGGCACGGCGGCCGATCGGGAACACTCTTCTTTATGCCGGCACGCTGGCCGTCTCGCTTCTGTTGCTGAGCGCTGCTGCCATTCACTTGATCCGCGACTTAGCCCCGATTGCGATCGTGCTGCCTTTAGGTCTGCCCTCGATCGGCGCGCGCTTTAGGGTTGACGCACTTTCGGCCTTTTTCTTGGCGGTCATCAATCTCGGCGGGGCTGCAGCGAGCTTCTACGGCATCGGCCACGGCGCACATGAGCGGGAGCCAGGGCGGGTTCTGCCGTTCTTCCCGATCTTTCTCGCCGGCATGAATTTGGTTCTTCTGGCGGACGATGCATTCACCTTCCTGCTGTCTTGGGAACTGATGTCTCTCACTTCCTGGGGGTTGGTGATGGCGCACCACCGGGAGCACGACAATGCGCCGAGCGGGCTATTCTATCTCGTGATGGCGAGCTTCGGGACGCTGGCGCTCCTGCTCGCGTTCGGCCTGGTCCTGCCGGCCCCGGTGGCGGCTATGCCTTTGCAACCATGCGGGCACACGATCCGACGTCGGGCGTCGCAGGCTTGGTGCTCGGTCTGGTCCTGCTCGGAGCTGGCTCCAAAGCCGGCCTCGTGCCGCTGCATGTCTGGTTGCCGCTCGCGCGCATCCGGCCGCGCCCAGCCATGTCTCGGCGCTGATGAGTGGCGCCATGACCAAGGTCGCAAGCGGCTTCCGTTCGCATCGTCTTCGACCTGCTCGGCGAACCTACCTGGTGGTCGAGCATGATCGTGCTGTTCCTGGGCGGCATCACTGCCGTGCTCGGGTTCTCTATGCGCTGATGGAACACGATCTGAAGCGACTGCTTGCCTATCACACCGTCGAGAACATCGGGATCATTTTTATCGGCCTCGGCCTTGCACTAGCATTCGAATCGAACGGCATGCGGTGGGCGGCCGCGGCGCTCGCGCTTACCGCGGCGCTGTTTCACGTCCTCAATCACTCGCTGTTCAAGAATTCTCCCTGTTTTTCGGTTCGGGAGCCTGCGTCGGCTCCCGGCGACGGGCGAGCGCGACATGGAGCATTTGGGCGGCCTCAGTCACCGCATGGTCTACACCAGCTTTGCTTTTCTGGTCGGCTGCGCGGCGATTTC
>CAVYAH010000092.1:0-6131 GCA_963766415.1 uncultured Alphaproteobacteria bacterium
AGCGCTGTCGCCGGTAGGCCCAGAACCAGCGTGATGAACGCCGGCAGGAGCGCGTGATAGACCTCGCTCGAGAGGTCCATGAAGAGGCTGACGAAGCCGAGCACCCAGACATTGCGGGGGAGGGAAGGACGCGAAGCCATCCTTCTTCCATTGGGTGGCCGGCTGAACTTAGGCAAGCGGCACAACTAATTAGTGCCAAGCAACATTGCGCAGGTAAAAATGTTTGCTAGGCTGCAAGCGTGATTGGGGGATCGACACCTCAGGCGATTGCCGCGCGTTTCGCGTCGGTGGCGCTGATGTGGGTCGCGGACGGCCCGCGCGAGCGCACCGACCGCGCTCGCCGGCAACTCCTCTCGGCAATCGCGTCGAACGAGCCCGCCGACCCTCGGCGAGGTGGCCAGGGCGATCGCGCGCGGCGCGCCGGCAGTCAGCCGAGCGGTCGATACGCTGGTGCGCGCTGGATTGGTCGAGCGCATGCAGGACCCGAACAACCGCCGACGGCTGGCGCTTCGCTTGACCCGAGGAATGCCCTTGGCGATCGGCTCGCCGTTCCGACCGCCGGAAGCTCGACCTTGCTGTTGAAGCTCGAGCGCCTCGCACATAGCGAGCTGCGCGCTCTCGAGCGCGCAATCGAGATCCTCGAACGCGGCTTTTGACATGGGAATTGGGGCTATGAGGTTCGGCTCTACGAGCCCGCATTCCACGCTCAATGCTGCATTGCAACATGAGCGCCGAGCCACTATGTGGCCGCGGAACATTTCCCGGGAAAAATTGAAATGAAACTGCGTAACGTCGCGATCATCGCGCACGTCGATCACGGCAAGACAACCCTTGTCGACCAGCTCTTCCGCCAGTCGGGTACCTTCCGCGACAACCAGCGCGTCGAGGAGCGGGCGATGGATTCCAGCGACCTCGAGAAGGAGCGGGGCATCACCATCCTGCCGGCGAAGTGCACCTCGGTCGAATGGAACGGTACGCACATCAACATCGTCGACACGCCCGGGCACGCGGACTTTGGCGCCGAGGTCGAGCGTATCCTGTCGATGGTGGATGGTGTCATCCTGCTGGTCGACGCCGCGGAAGGCCCGATGCCGCAGACGAAGTTCGTCACCGGCAAGGCGCTGGCGTCGGCCTTCGTCCGATCGTGGTGGTGGTCAACAAGATCGACCGTCCCGATGCGCGTCCCGCCGAAGTGCTCGACGAAGTGTTCGAGCTGTTCCCTACTCTCGATGCCAACGACGAGCAGCTCGATTTCCCAGACGCTCTATGCCAGCGGGCGCACCGGCTACGCAGGCACCCACTGATGACGTCCGATCGGGCGATCTCACGCCCTTGTTCGACACGATCGTCGCCATGTCCCGCGGCCGCGGGTCGAGCGCTGACCGTTCCGGATTCGCTGCCCTGCTCGACCGCGACCGTTCCTCGGTGCGACCATTACCGGCCGCATCGAGAGCGCCGATTGACCATGACATGCCGATCAAGGCGCTCGACGTGAACAGCGATGTCGTCGAGGAAGAGGCGTACGACCAGGTTTTTCACCTTTCCGCCGCCTTCCAACGGATGACGTCGACAGCGCCGAAGCAGGAATCGTCGCCAGTCCCGGCCTAATCCAGGCCGGACCGCTCGGACCCCTTCACGATGTGGTCGGTGCAAGCGCACTTGCACGCCCGACCGATCGACCGCCCGACACTGGCGATCAGCTTCTCGGTCGACGACAGCCGATTGCGGGCAAGGACGGCGACAAGGTGCAAAGCCGCGTCATCCGCGAACGGCTCGAGCGCGAGGCGGAGGGCAATGTCGCGATCCGCGTGACCACCTCGGCCGACAACGACAGCTTCGAAGTCGCCGGCCGCGGCGAGCTCCAGCTCGGCGTTCTGTCATCGAGACGCTGCGACGCGAGGGCTTCGAGCTCGGCATCAGCCGCCCGCGCGTGCTCTTCCGGGATGGCCAGGGCGGCCGCGAGGAGCCTTATGAGACGGTGGTCATCGACGTCGACGACGAATTCTCCGGCACCGTCATCGACAAGATGGCGATGCGCAAGGCGCGAGATGACCGACATGCGCCCGTCGGGCGGCGGCAAGACCCGCCTGACCTTCTCGGCGCCGTCACGGGGGCCTTATCGGCTATCACGGCGAGTTCCTGTCCGACACCCGCGGGCACCGGCATCATGAACCGGCTGTTCGAGAAATACGGACCCTACAAGGGCCCGATCGCCGGCCGGCGAACGGCGTGCTTATCTCGATGGAGCAGGGGCCGGCGGTGGCCTATGCGCTGAACGCGCTGGAGGAGCGCGGCATCCTCTTGCGTCGTCTCCGGGCGAACTGCTCTACGAGGGCATGGTCATCGGGGAAAATGCGAAGACCCAGGATCTCGAGGTCAATCCCTTAAATCGAAGCAGCTCACCAACTTCTGGGCGTCGGGCAAGGACGAAGGCATCCGGCTGACGCCGCCGAAACGGATGAGCCTCGAGCAGGCGATCGCCTACATCGAGGACGACGAGCTCGTCGAGGTTACACCCAAGGCGATCCGCATCCGCAAGCGCTTCCTCGACCCGCACGAGCGCAAGCGCGAGGCTCGCAAGCTCGAAGCGGCGTAACCAAGGGCAAACGATAACGGCGTTCTCGCGTTTGAGAGCGCGCGGGTATTCTTCCTATTTCCCACGCGGTCCCTCTCGTCAGCGGCGTCTGCCTGTTGCTTAGTCGCAATGGTCTGGCACAGTGGCCTAGACGTCCAGATTCGGGGGGTACCTAGGTGCGCAAGCTTGTCGTGGCAACAATATTAATAAGCTTGTCCGCCCAGGCTGCTGCACAGGAGCAGGGCGACTGTGGCAGACGGCAAGGCGCATTTTGCGGGCCCGGGCCTGACTGTCGATGGGCCGACCACGCGCATGACGCCGTTCGACGTCAACGTCAAGATCCCTCCAGGTACGGTTTGGGAGCTATGCAGCGGCAACACCCTTCACCGGCTGCGAAACGCGTCACCGGTTCGAAAGCGGCGATGGCCCGAACCGTGCGGTCAGTACGCCCGGTCGCGCCTCCATCAGCGAGAGCGTGACCATTCCCTCGGGAACTGCGGTGTCAGGCTCAGGACCATCGCTCCACGGGCTCGCCAGCGAGTTCTTTGTCATCCCTGCTGAGGCTGGCTCGCGCGTCGAGGTGACGGACAAGGCGACGGTGACAGCGACGGCTTGAGTTCTGCCGGGCACATGGCTGGCGAATGTCGGTTTATGAACGGTCGCAGGCCGTCGCTGGGCGGACGTTTCTCGCCGACGTCCTGTGCGTCAACGAGGACCGCTAGACAAAGTCAGTGCCGGCTCCGCCGGCCGCTCCCGGTTCGATTTTTGGAGCGCCCTCAAGAGGCTCGGGTCGTCGGAAGTGCCAATGTCGGCGACGCGCCAACCGGAGGGGGTCTCTTGAGCTCTAGCTTGATGTCGCGGCGATCGGCCGTTCCTTCCCATGTCACCAGCACGTGAGCAGTCGCGATTGCGCCTGACCTTGCGACCGAGACAATTCGAGAGTGCATCCCGCCCGTGTCCTGGCAATCGCAAACCGGATCGCCGTCGAGGGAATCGACTTCTCCGGCGCGCCAGCTGCTCATCGTCCTTGATCGCCGCCTTAAGTCGCGGCCGAATACCTGCTCCGGATGGTCGAACGGACTATAATGTTCATTGCGGCAAGCGCGTAGATGCGCTCGATGAATGCGCGCGCGTTTTCGCCGCTAATGATGCAGAGCTAGAAGAAACAGGCTATCATCTCGTGTTCCCGCTATTTCAACGGGTCCCATTCCTGTTCGGCGACCGGTGCGACGGACAGGCGAGACCGACGGATCAGCTCCATCTTCGAAAGGCGCGGTCCGGCCTTGATCCGCCAGCGTCACTGGGGCACCGCCGTCCACAGGCGACCCTGACCGAGACCCAGTCCGACTGCGGGATCAGGCTGCGCTCCGCGGTCATGCGCATGATGCCGACGTACCGCTTTCTCGTCGTCACGCCCGCCATAGAAGAATGCCTCGTCGCCCTTCATCTTCGCTTCGAGGTGAGCCGGCGCCGGCATCGTCTTGTGCAGACTGTCCCACTCCGGTGCCGTCGTTCGGCGATGAGATCGACGAGCCGGAGCTTTCGGGTTCCGAACTTCATCAGCGATGCGCCATTTCGCTTCCTGTCTTCGATTGCGACACTCTTCCGTCTCAGGCATGAGGATGCGAGTGGAAGCGGCGGTGGACGGAGCCGAAGATGAGAGAATTGGACAAAACTGGACAAATTGAATAGTTCGAAATTCTCATCGTGCGAGACGAATGCTTCACGAAACATCGCGTTGGACGCCTAAAAATAGACTCCCTACCTGACACCTTTCAGCAATTGAGTGTGAGCTCAGCCATCGAGACGCCGAGGTCGATAGGAAAAACAACGGCAATCCCCTGCTCGAAAATTCAGAAGCGCCAATGGGCGCCTCCAGCGGGCGGCCCGCCAACAGGGGCAAAGGAAAACAGTGGGCAAATTGTTCGGCGGCGGGGGACGTGCTGCGCTCGCGGGACATTTTGCACTTGTGCTTGGTTCAGTGTGAGTGTGAGGCCCCCCATCGAGGACGGTGAAGCTGTGAGGGGCTCGACGTCGATGCTGCAGCGAGGCCGTCGGCATCCGCCTGCTACGCAACCTGGCCGTAGCCGGTCGTGGCCGCGACGATGGTGGTCATGAGCTGGCACCGGCTTCGAGCGGGAACCGTGCAGTCGGTCACGGTCAGTTGCACGCTCCACCGCGAGCCAGGCCGCCGGGCCAGAAAGGCGGGTGGCTGCTTGATGCGCTGGAGTTGAGAAGTCGCGACGAAGTGCTCATCGACGTGCAGACGAACTGCCTCGAAACCGGAGTCACTTCGAATCGCGCGGCGAGCCCCTCGAAGGTCAGCCGCTGTTGCCCATGTCGTCATGAACCGGTTGGCGTTGGCGCGATCGTTGGATTGGTGTGCGTCGGGCAGCAGCCCGACCAGTTGATCGATCGTCCGCCATGGCGCCTTTCCCCAGGCGGACACGAACCTCTACCATGGCGCAAGGCCGAGGCCATCGCCGAGCCGCAGCGGCCGAACATTGTTCCCAGCGTTGCATCGACGTTCTCTCGGAATCACGCGACCATGTCGCGCTGGCTGGCGTCATGGCTTCGAGGAAGTGATAGATCGGTGAGCATCCACCTGATGGGACTGGTTAACCGGGCGGTTCAGGAGGCTTCGAACCTCGGTTCGGAGCGTTCTCTTCGTTTCGGCGCAGCCCATATTCCGCCGTCGAAGTTCTGTTCAGGGGGGATTTGCATGGGGATTCATTTCGAGTGAGCATCATCCGCGGGGAAACGAACAAGGATTTCTGCTACTTCGGGGAGGCTCGCGGGGTGCTCAAGGACTCGATTGTTGAGGATGTATTCCAGAATGGTACCATCATGCTCAGATTGTCGAGGATAACCCGCGCTACCGCGTGGTGGGGATGCGGATGATGCTGATACCGCTATCGCTGTAGCGGAAGAGCATGATCCGGAACTGGCGTCCTTGACCTCGATGCAGACGGCACGTTGCGGCTTCTCGGTCCAGTCGTTCGTCGAACGATCTGGGTGTTCGGTGCCTCTTCGTGAGCGGAAAGGCGCCGACACTCCCGATGCCCCATCCTGGCGTCTGACCTGCTTGATCAGCCTCGGACGGTGAGGGATGTGCATGTCTCTGCGATGGCTGAAGACCTGCCGCGCGGACGCGAAGAATGTTCGCCGAAAATTTGTCCTACAATCTGACGATATACGAGCAGCAGCAGGATGCTGGGCTGGTCGAATCGGGCCACATCCGTCGAAGCGATCACCTCCAGGACGCGGCTCCAAGCATTGGATCTGGTGATAATGCGCCCCAGCACTAGAGGCGCATCATTCCGCGGCGGGGCTCGCGCACACCCAGCGTTTCGGCTGTGAGCGGCGCGCCGGCGTCGAGGAGGGCCTACCGCCGGCTCTTGATTTCGGCGCTGCGCTGCACGTCCTCGAACCTGAAAGAGGTCGGCGAAGCAGGGATCGCCAGTGTCCGCTCGATGAACGCGGCGGTGCGTGGCCAGCGTGCGGCGTCGGTTTTGAAGCCGGCGTAAGCGCTGTTTCTCAAGAAGCTCGCAACCGA
>CAVYAH010000093.1:0-15194 GCA_963766415.1 uncultured Alphaproteobacteria bacterium
TAGCGGAAATCCTTGTTGGTTTTCCGCGGTATTGATGCTCGCTCGAAATGATTGTGTGAATCCCCGTGAAGATAATTTACGACAGGCGGAATTGGGCTGCGCCGAAACGAAGAAGGCGCTCTCGAACCGAGGTTCGAAGCGCCTCCTGAACTGCCGGTTAACCGGAATGAGGATGCGTAGAAAATGTGTGCGCCGATCTGCTGCACTTCCTGAAGACCATGGCGCCAGGCCGGCGCGACATAGTCAGCGTGATACCAAAGAACGTTCGATCCTGAGGATGCGGGCAACGAATTCGCAGCCGCCGATGCGTACGGCCTTGGCGCCATGCGTCGCAGTTCGTGTCCGCCTGGGGAAAGGCGCCGTGGCGGACGAATGAGAATTGGTAAGGCTGCTTGACGACGCCGCACCAATCCGACGGATAGCGGCCCGACGCAGCCCGGTTCATGACGACATGGGAACGGCGAGCTGACCTTCAAAGAGGGATTCGCCGCGCGATTTCGAAAGAGACCGCGGTCGCGAGGCAGTTCGTCTGCACATCGAGCTGGAGCACTCTGTCTCGCGAACTCTCCGACGAGCGCATAAAGCGGCCAGCCGCCCTTGTATGGCAGCCTGGCTCGCGATCGACGGGTCAAACTGACCGTGACCGACTGCGCGGGTTGAGGCTGGAAGACCGTGCCAGTCCCTATCCCGGCGACCGCCGTCGAGCCGGCCACGACCGGCTGGGCGGCGCCCTCCAGCGGGCCGAACGGCCTCGCTGGCATCGACGTCGAGAGCCCTCACGGCTCCCGCGACGTCGAGCCTCGGATAGCTATTAGCCTGCGCACTCGCACTCGAACCCAGCGCAAGTGTGGAAATACCCACGCAGCCACAGACGCAACGCGCCCGCCGAACAATTTTACCACTTTTCCTTTTGCCCTTGTTGGTGGGCCGCCCGCTGGAGGCGCCATTGGCGCTTCTAAAATTTTCAGCAGGGGATTGCCCGTTCGCCTATGAGCCTCAGCGTCTCAATCGCGCCTTTAAGCTCACTCGCTCTCAATTGCTGAAAGGTCAGGTAGGGTATTATTTTCAGGCGTCCAACCAATGTTCGGTGAAGCGTTGGTCTCGCACGAAACAGTGGAATTCGGAACCATTCCAATTTGTTCACTTTTTCTCTCTAGATTTTCTTAGTCTTGCTGTCTCTCTCACCGCCGCTTCCACTCGGCTTGGTCGTGCCGTAAACGAAAGGTGTCGCAAATGGAGACAGGAAGCGAATGGCGCATCGGCGACGAAGTCGGAACCCGAAGCTACAGCTGGTCGGATCGATCCCAATGCGGCGGACCTGAATGGGACGGTGTCCGCAACAATGCCGCGCGGCTGCACCTCAAAGCTATGAAGAAGGGCGACGAGGCATTCTATCAACAGCAGGGCCACAAAGCGGTCGTCGGCATCATGTGTATTACCCGCGAGGCGCAGCCTGATCCCAAGGATGCGGACTGGGTCGTCAGGGTCGAAGCCTGTGGAGGCAATTGCCCCAGTGACGCTGGCCGAGATCAAGGCCGAGCCGCGCCTTTCGAAGATGGAGCTGATCCGTCAGTCTCGCCTGTCCGTGGCGCCGGTAGCCGACAGGGAATGGGAGACCATTCTTGAAATGGCGGGGGACAAGAGGATCCTGCTTCTTTTGGCTTCTGCATCATTAGCGTCGGAGACGCCGCGCGCGTTCATCGAGCGCATCTACGCGCACTACCGCAATGAACATTATAGTCCGTTCGACCATCCGGAGCAGGTCTTCGCGCCGCGACTTAAGGCGGCGATCAAGGACGATGAGCAGCTGGCGCACGGAGAAGTCGGATTCGACGGCGATCCGGTTTGCGATCGCCAGGACACGGGCGGGATGCACTCTCGAATTGTGTCCTGTTCAAGGCTCCGGCGCAACCGCGACTGCTCACGTGCTGGTGACATGGGAAGGAACTGCGGCTGATCGCCGCGACATCAAGCTAGAGCTCGTGCAAACCCCCTCCGGTTGGCGCGTCGCCGACATTGGCACTTCCCACTACCGAAGCCTCTTGGTAGGGCGCTCCAAAAATCGAACCGGAGCAGCGGCGGCGGAGCCGGCACTGACTTTGCTGAGCGTTCGTCACTATGTCGGCGAGAAACGTCCGGCCAGCGATGGCTGTGGACCGCTCGATACCGACATTCGCCAACACGTGCCGGAACTCCGAGGCCGCCTCGTTGGCTGCGCCCGTCGCCTTGTCCGTCACCTCGACGCGCGAGCCAGCTTCAGCAGGGATGACAAGAACTCGCTGGCTAGCAACCGTGGAGGATGGTCCTGAGCCGACACCGCAGTTCCCGAGGGAATGGTCACGTTCTGCCATCGGCGGCGCGACTGGGCGGTACCGAGCGGACGGTTCGCGCCATCGCCGCTTTGGAGCCGCTGACGCGTTCGCAGCCGGTAAAGGTGTTGCCGCTGCATAGCTCCCAAACCGTGCCTGGAGGGTCTTGGCGCCCTCGACGTCGAACGGCGTCATGCGCGTGGTCGGCCCATCGACAGTCAGGCCCGGGCCCGCAAAATGCGCCTTGCCGTACAATTTTGCGCCCTGCTCCTGTGCAGCGGGCGGACATGCTTACCAATATTGCTGTCACGAGAGTCGGCGCACCTTGGCTCCCCCGAAATTCCTCGGCACGTTAGGCCACTTTGCCAGACCATTGCGACTAAGCAACAGGCAAACGCCCTGCAGCGAGGGACCGCGTGGGAAATAAGGTCCGATCCCGCGCGCTCTCAAACGCGAGAACGCCGTTATCGTTTGCCCTTGGTTACGCCGCTTCGAGCTTGCGAGCCTCGCGCTCGCGCTCGTGCGGGTCGAGGAAGCGCTTGCGGATGCGGATCGCCTTGGGTGTAACCTCGACGAGCTCGTCGTCCTTGATGTAGGCAATCGCCTGCTCGAGGCTCATCCGCTTTGGCGGCGTCAGCCGGATGCCCTTGTCCTTGCCCGACGCCCGGAAGTTGGTGAGCTGCTTCGATTTTAGGGGATTGACCTCGATGTTGCGGGTCTTGCATTTTCCCCGATGACCATGCCCTCGTAGAGCAGTTCGCCCGGAGACACGAAGAGGATGCCGCGCTCCTCGAGCGCGTTCAGCGCATAGGCCACCGCCGGCCCCTGCTCCATCGAGATAAGCACGCCGTTGCCGCGGCGACTTCGTCCTGCAGGCCGCATCTGAACAGCCGGTTCATGATGCCGGTGCCGCGCGTGTCGGACAGGAACTCGCCGTGATAGCCGATAGGTCCGGCTACGGCGCCGAGAAGGTCAGGCGGGGGTTGTACGTGGCCCGACGGGCGCATATCGGTGATCTCGCCCTTGCGCATCGCCATCTTGTCGATGACGGTGCCGGAGAATTGTCGTCGACGTCGATGACCACCGTCGAGAAGGCTCCTCGCGGCCGCCTTGGCCATCCCGGAAGAGCACGCGCGGGCGGCTGATGCCAGTCGAAGCCTTCGCGTCGAGCGTCTCGATCAGAACGCCGAGTTGGAGCTCGCCGCGGCCGGCGACTTCGAAGCTGTCGTTGTCGGCCGAGGTGGTCACGCGGATCGCGATCGCCCTCCGCCTCGCGCTCGAGCGGCTTCGCGGATGACGCCTTGCGGATTTTACCCTTTCCTCGCCGATGGGCTTGTCGTTCGACCGAGAAGCTCATCGCCAGTGTCGGTGGGTCGATCGGTCGGGCGTGCAGCGGCGCTTGCACGACGGATCGGCGAAGGTGTTTGTAGACGGTCGCCTTGATTAGGCCGGCAATGGCGACGATTTCCCCGGCTTCGGCGCTCGACCGCTACCCTTTCAAGGCCGCGGAAGGCGAAAACCTTGGTCGCACGCCCTTCCTCGACGACATCGCCGTTCACGTTGAGCGCCTTGATCGGCATGTTGACGGTCAATTTGCCGCTCTCGATGCGGCCGGGACGGTCGCCGAGGAACGGGTCGCGGTCGAGCAGGGTAGCGAGCATCCGGAACGGGCCAGCGTCGACCCGCTGCTCGGCGGGGACATGGCTGACGATCGTGTCGAACAGGGTCAGGTCGCCCGATTGGACCATCAGTGAGGCTGGCGTAGCCGGCGCGCCCGCTGGCATAGAGCGTTGGGAAATCGAGCTGCTCGTCGTTGGCATCGAGGTTGAGGAACAGCTCGAACACTTCGTCGAGCACTTCGGCGGGACGCGCATCGGGACGGTCGATCTCGTAGCAATGCACCAGTCGAGGTAGACGTACATACACGTTTCCTCGACCAGCACGAGCGCAAGCGCGAGGCTCGCAAGCTCGAAGCGGCGTAACCAAGGGCAAACGATAACGGCGTCTCGCGTTTGAGAGCGCGCGGGATCGGACCTTATTTCCTACGCGGTCCCTCGCTGCAGGTGCGTTTGCCTGTTGCTTAGTCGCAATGGTCTGGCAAAAGCGGCCTAGACGTCCAGATTTGGGGGAGCCAAGGTGCGCAAGCTTGTCGTGACAGCAATATTGGTAAGCATGTCCGCCCAGGCTGCTGCACAGGAGCAGGGCGCAAAATTGTACGGCAAGGCGCATTTTGCGGGCCCGGGCCGGGGTGACTGTCGATGGGCCGACCACGCGCATGACGCCGTTCGACGTCAAAAGCGTCGATACTCCCTCCAGGCACGGTTTGGGAGCTCTGCAGCGGCAACACCTTTACCGGCTGCGAACGCGTCAGCGGCTCCAAAGCGGCGATGGCCCGAACCGTCGGCTCAGTACGCCCAGTCGCGCCGCCGATCAGCGAGAGCGTACGATGATTCCCTCGGGAACTGCGGTGTCAGGCTCAGGACCATCGCTCCACGGGCTCGCCAGCGAGTTCTTCGTCATCCCTGCTGAGGCTGGCTCGCGCGTCGAGGTGACGGACAAGGCGACGGGCGCAGCGAGCCGGGGCGGCCTCGAGTTCTTGCCGGGCACATGGCTGGCGAATGTCGGTTTATGAGCGGTCGCAGGCCGTCGCTGGCCGGGCGTTTCTCGCCGACGTCCTGTGCGTCAACGAGGACCGCTAGGCAAAGTCAGTGCCGGCTCCGCCGCTGCTCCCGGTTCGATTTTTGGAGCGCCCTCAAGAGGCTCGGATCGTTGGAAGTGCCAATGTCGGCGACGCGCCAACCGGAGGGGGTTTGCACGAGCTCTAGCTTGATGTCGCGGCGATCGGCCGTTCCTTCCCATGTCACCAGCACGTGAGCAGTCGCGGTTGCGCCGGACCTTGCGACCGAGACAATTCGAGAGTGCATCCCGCCCGTGTCCTGGCAATCGCAAACCGGATCGCCGTCGAGGAATCCGACTTCTCCGTGCGCCAGCTGCTCATCGTCCTTGATCGCCGCCTTAAGCCGCGGCGCGAAGACCTGCTCCGGATGGTCGAACGGACTATAATGTTCATTGCGGTAGTGCGCGTAGATGCGCTCGATGAACGCGCGCGGCGTCTCCGCCGCTAATGATGCAGAAGCCAAAAGAAACAGGATCATCTCTTGTCCCCCGCCATTTCAAGAATGGTCTCCCATTCCCTGTCGGCTACCGGCGCCACGGACAGGCGAGACTGACGGATCAGCTCCATCTTCGAAAGGCGCGGCTCGGCCTTGATCTCGGCCAGCGTCACTGGGGCAATTGCCTCCACAGGCTCGACCCTGACCGAGACCCAGTCCGCATCCTTGGGATCAGGCTGCGCCTCGCGGGTGATGCGCATGATGCCGACGACCGCTTTGTCCGACATGCTGTGATAGAAGAATGCCTCGTCGCCCTTCTTCATCGCTTTGAGGTGCAGCCGCGCGGCATTGTTGCGGACACCGTCCCATTCCGTGCCGCCGTCAGCCACTGAGATCCGACCAGCTGTAGCTTTCGGGTTCCGACTTCATCAGCCAATGCGCCATTCGCTTCCTGTCTCCATTTGCGACACCTTTTCGTTACAGGCACGACGAGCCGAGTGGAAGCGGCGGTGGACGGAGCCGCAAGACTGAGAGAATCTCGAGAGAAAACTGAACAAATTGAAATAGTTCCGAATTCCATCGTGCGAGACCAACGCTTCACCGAACATTGGTTGGACGCCTGAAAATAATACCCTACCTGACCTTTCAGCAATTGAGAGCGAGTGAGCTTAAAGGCGCGATTGAGACGCTGAGGCTCCATAGGCAAGACGGGCAATCCCCTGCTGAAAATTTTAGAAGCGCCAATGGCGCCTCCAGCGGGCGGCCCGCCAACAAGGGCAAAAGGAAAAGTGGTAAAATTGTTCGGCGGGCGCGTTGCGTCTGCGCTCGTGGGTATTTCCGCACTTGCGCTCGGTTCGAGTGCGAGTGCGCAGGCTAATAGCTATCCGAGGCTCGACGTCGCGGGAGCCGTGAGGGCTCTCGACGTCGATGCTGCAGCGAGGCCGTTCGGCACCGCCGCGACCACGCTGGCCCAGCCGGTCGTGGCCGCTACGACGGCGGTCGCCAATGCAGCTGGCACGGTCTTCCAGCCTCAACCCGCGCAGTCGGTCACGGTCAGTTTGACCCCGTCGATCGCGAGCCAGGCTGCCTGGCTCTACAAGGGCGGCTGGCCGCTTTATGCGCTCGTCGAGAAGTTCGCGACGAGTGCTCCACTCGATGTGCAGACGAACTGCCTCGCGACCGCAGTCTATTTCGAATCGCGCGGCGAATCCCTCGAAGGTCAGCTCGCCGTTGCCCATGTCGTCATGAACCGGGCTGCGTCGGGCCGCTATCCGTCGGATTGGTGCGGCGTCGTCAAGCAGCCTTACCAATTCTCATTCGTCCGCCACGGCGCATTTCCCCAGGCGGACACGAACTGCGACGCATGGCGCAAGGCCGAGGCCATCGCCGAGCTCGCAGCTGCGAACATCGTCCCCAGCGTCGGATCCAACGTTCTTTGGTATCACGCTGACTATGTCGCGCCGGCCTGGCGCCATGGTCTTCAGGAAGTGCAGCAGATCGGCGCACACATTTTCTACGCAGCCTAACCCGGTTAACCGGGCGGTTCAGGAGGCGCTTCGAACCTCGGTTCGGAGCGCCTTCTTCGTTTCGGCGCAGCCCAGATTCCGCCTGTCGTAAATTCCGTTCACAGGGGATTCGCACGGGATTCATTTCGAGCGAGCATCGATTCTGCGGAAAACCAGCAAGGATTTCCGTTACTTCGGGGAGGCTCGTGGGGTGCTCAGGATCCTGGTGGTCGAGGACGATTCACAACTGGCAATGACGCTCAAATATCTGATCGAGGACAACCCACGCTATCGCGTGGTCGCCACGGCGGCCGACGCCGACAGCGCGATTGCGGCAGCCGAAGAGAACGATCCGGACCTCGTCCTGCTCGATCTGCACCTCGCACGCGGCACGACTGGCTTCCCGGTCGCGGTTCGTCTCAACGATCTCGGCGTTCCGTGCCTCTTCGTCAGCGGCAAGGCGCCCAGCTTCCCGATGCCCGACCTGGCGCTCGGCTGCCTGATGAAACCATTCACGGCGGAGGATGTGCACCGCTCGCTGGCCATGGCTGAGGACCTGCTGCGCGGACGCGAGACGGTGCGCCCGAGACCGCCCGCACAATCTCACGCTATACGAGCCGCAACGAAGACGTCGCCCCGGTCGAGCCGGGCTACATCCCGTCGAAGCGATCGCTGAGGACGCGCCTCGAGCATTGGATTTCGCGGCACCCGCGCCTCGCCAGCTGAGCACTAGGGGCGGCATCAGTCGCCAGCTAGAGGCGCATGATGCCCTTCGCGGCTCACGCAGGCCCATGCGTTTCGGCGGTGAGCGGCGCGCCCGCGTCGAGCAGCGCCTGGCGCCGGCGCCTGATTTCGACGCTGCGCTGCACGTCCTCGAACGGTCAGCGGTCGAAGCGAAGCGGGATGCGCGAGCGCCCGCTCGACGAAGCGCGGCGGTGCTCGGCCAGCGCGCCGCATCGGTCTCGAAGCCGGCGTAAGCGGCGTTGCGGAACAAGCTGGCGATGGCGATGTCGGCATGCCGATCTCGCCGAACAGGAAGCCGGCAGACGGGCAGTTCGCCCTCGAGATAGTCGAGCGCGGTCGGAATGTCCTTCTCGAGCGTCTTCTCGATCCGCTGCCTGGTCGCCGGGCTCGCCCCAGACCAGCGGGTGGACGATCTTCTGGATAGAACAGGCCCCAGATGAAGACGTCGCCGAGCCGCGTGTCGGCGAACTCCTCGAACCAGCGGGCGCGGGCGCGGTCCTCGGGATCGGCTGGGAAGCAGCGGGTGGCCCGGATAGGCTTCGTCGAGATAGGCGCAGATCACCGAGGAATCGCTGACGCGTGAAAGTCGCCGTCGATCAGCACCGGAATGCGGCGGAGCGGGCTCAGCCGCTCGAACTCGTCATTGCCGAAGAAGGGCGTGATCGGGTCGATCTCATAGGCGAGCCCCTTCAGGTTCAGGCAGGCGAGGACCTTGCGGACGTAAGGGCTGACGAAGCTGCCGATGATGCGGATCATTGGTCCTGAACTGCCCCGCATTTAGCCGGTGCGGCAATAAGGCTGGACACGCTGCATTTGTAGCGCTACAGATGTAGCGCATCCAGCTCGAGAGGCTCCGACCATGATCCGCACCATCCTTCCCCTGTTTGCTCTCCCGCTGGCCGCGTCGGCGCCGGCGCTTGCTACGGAAAACGTACCCGTCTCGCCAGTTCAGCGACATGGAGCTTCGCGGCGGCGGCGAGGTCCTGTGCGCAAGGGTCCCGTTCAGCGCGTGACGATTGTCGAGGGAAGCAGCCAATTCACCGCCATTCGGGTGCTAAGCCACGGACACCTCAGAATCGATGCATGTAACGCCAGCTGCCCGCATACTATATCGCCTGAAAATCATCGTCGAGAGCCCCACCGTACCCGCCCTCGCGGTCGAAGGCGGGGGCAAGATCACCGCGACCGAGGGTTTCGCCGGCCAGCGGCAGCTGACCGTTGCCGTGAACGGCGGCGGCACGATCGACGCGCCGCGCTTAATGCCGATGCTGCGACCGCGGCAGTCCATGGCGGCGGAGAGATCAAGCTGCGCGCTCTTCGAGTTCTTACGGCAGCAGTGAACGGCGGCGGCACCATCCGCTATTGGGGCGATCCAGAGGTCACGTCCGCGATCTCGGGAGGAGGGACGGTCAGGCGGGGCCGCTGATCGGCGGCAGCCCGGCGACTTCGACGCTCCTCGCGCTAAAATGCAAACCGACGGTCAGAAGCGCGCGGAATGCATTGTAGCCGCCGGTTCCCGGGTGGAAGGCGTGGAAGAACAGCTGCGGCTTGCCGCTTGAGCCCGGGCGCCACCGATGCATGGCCAGGCGCGATCCATTCGCGGGTCGACCTCAGAAGCGGCTCTCCCTGCTTGGTGTAGGGGCCGAGCGGATGGTCGGCGACGGCGACCCCGATGCCGTATGACGGCGTCGAGAAGTCGTTGCCGGCGTAGAACAGCCAATAGCGGCCCTGCTGCCGGGTGACGAACGGGCCTTCGATCAGATGGCCTTCCCAGTCGAGGTCGTTGGCGAGGACGATTCTGCTTGTCCCGATCAGCGCGCGCCCGTCGTCTGCGATGCGCTGTCCGCGGATCGGGGTCGTCATCGCCTCGAGGATCGCCGAGGCGAGCCCGAAATCCATGAGCGCCGTCTTCACCCGGGCCCAGTTGGCAAGCGCGGCCTCGATCAATGGCTGCATGACGAAAAAGCGCACCATCGGTCGCTGCGCGTTCGCGCAGGGGACGATGGCCGAAGCGAATGCGGCTGTGCGCTGGTCGGCCTCGCTCACGAACAGCCGCTCGATCAGCTCGGGGTGGCTGCGCAGAAGCATCGCGAGCGGACGCGGCCAGATGCTGTTCGTATCGTCCTTCCAGAAGAGGTAGCGCTCGCCGTTCACGTCCATGAACAGGTCGGGAGTCGATGACGCCGCCGCTCAGCTGCGGCTGGCCGGGGTCATAGCCGAGCCCGGTCGTGTTGAGCGGCTTGCCGGTGATCAGCGGCTGCGCCGTTGTCGATCCACGGACCGAGCCGGGAGGGCGCTTCGCGCGAGGCCGATCGCAAGCGCGTTGCTCGCCTGGCGAGCGGTGAAGCACCGTCCAATATTCGTCGCCGACCTTCGCCATCTCAGGCGCCCAGAAGTCCGCGACGTTGCGGCCCTTCGCGGCCCACGACGGTTCATGCGCCTTGCGGAAAGACGAAGCCGCTCGGCTCCCAATGTTCAAGGTCGGAAGAATGGAGGATCGGGAAGGCGTCGGGCGCATCATTGGAGGTCGCGACGAGCCAATATCCATCTTCAGTCTTCAGGACCGCCGGGTCGCCGTAGCCGACGAGTATCTGCGGATGGATGTTCTCGGTCAGCAGCGGCCGCCAGCGGATCGCCGCGGGTCGGATGCTCGACCGCTTCAGCGTAGATGTGCGGGATGCGCGTACCGAAATCGTGAGCGAGGTCGCGGTAGAATGCGAAGAAGTCCTGCTGCGTCGCGGTAGGAACGAGGTAGCTTCGCGCTGCTCCCGCCCGCTGCAATTGTGAAGCGGAAACCCTCACCCACCTGCTCAGCGTCGATCGTGAAGTGCATGGAAACTCGGTTCAGAGAAAAGATCCTCGCCTTGAGAACCCTTCCGGCCCGAACGGCGCCCGTTTATGGTCGGTTCCAATGGGGCGAGCCGATCATGTCTTGGCGATAGACCAGGGAACGACCTCGACGCGCGCCATCCTGTTCGACTGTGAGGCAAGGCCGGTCCAGGTAGCGCAGCGCGAACTTAAGCAGCATTATCCGGCACTCGGCGCCGTCGAGCATGATCCTGATGTGATCTGGTCGGATACGCTTGCGGTTGCGCGCGAAGCGCTGTCCGCGACCGAGCCGGAACGCGTAGCGGGAATTGGGATCACCAACCAGCGCGAGACAATCGTGCTGTGGGACCGCGCGACCGGTGAGACCATCTACCGGGCGATCGTCTGGCAGGACAGGCGAACCGCCGATGAGTGCGCGCGCCTCAAGGCCGAAGGCGCCGAGAATTTGGTTCGCGAGAGAACTGGCCTCCTCCTCGATCCATATTTCTCCGCGACCAAGATCGCCTGGATGCTCGATGAGCTACCGGGCGTGCGTGCTCGCGCCGAGCGCGGCGATCTTGCCTGCGGCACGATCGACTGTTTCCTCCTGTGGCGCCTGACAGGAGGTGCGGTTCACGCGACCGACGTCACCAATGCCTCCCGAACGTCGCTTTTCGACATTCGCCAGGGGCGCTGGGACGACGAGCTCTGCCGGCTGTTTCGAGTGCCGAGCGAGCTGCTGCCAAACGTCCATGACAACAGTCATTTGTTTGGAATGACGGCGTCGGGGCTGTTCGAGCGGCAGCTTCCGATTGGCGGCATGGCGGGTGACCAGCAGGCGGCGCTGTTCGGCCAGGCCTGCTTCGCGAAGGGCATGACCAAGTCGACCTATGGCACCGGCTGCTTCATGCTCGTGAACACCGGGCACGAGATCGTGAGCTCTCGCCATCGCCTTCTGACGACCCCGGCCTACCGGCTAGGCGGCGAGACGACCTATGCGCTCGAGGGCTCGATCTTCGTCGCCGGCGCTGCGGTGAAATGGCTTCGCGATGGCCTCGGGGTCATCGCTGACGCAGCTGAAACCGACAGCCTGGCGACGCGCGTGCCCGACAGCCACGGGGTCTACATGGTTCCCGCCTTCGTCGGGCTCGGCGCTCCCTATTGGGATCCGGACGCCCGGGCCGCGATCTTCGGACTGACGCTCGATGCGAGCGCCGCGCATCTTGCCCGGGCGGCGCTCGAAGCGGTCGCGTACCAGACGCTTGACCTCGTGAACGCGATGGCGGGCGACGGCGCTGCGGGCGGGGAAACCATCAGGATCGACGGCGGAATGGCGGCGAACGAATGGCTCTGCCAGTTCCTCGCGGACATTCTCGAGGTGCCCGTCGAACGGCCAGAAAATCTCGAAACGACCGCGCTCGGCGCTGCCTTCCTCGCCGGCCTTGCGACCGGGGTTTGGGGCGATCTCGATGCGCTTGCGCAAACCTGGAAGCTTCGCGATCGGTTCGAGCCCGCCATGCCGGCACGGGACCGCGAACGCCTTATCGCCGGCTGGCGAAAGGCTGTCGCGAAAACGCTTAAGCCTTAGGGACGGCGCGCCGCACGAACTCCGCTCGCTCGTCCTTGTCCTGGATCAGCGAAGCGAGCCGCTCGCGTAAATCTCCCGCGCTAGCTGCGAGCGCGCTTTCGCGCCGTGCGACGATGCGCGCCATCGGTCCAAGGTAGAGAGTGAGGATCTCGGCCAGCCGGTCGATCTCGCCCTGCGCGATCGTTGATCCGGATGGCTTTGCAAGAGGTGACTGAGGCGCCGCCTTTGCCGCAGGAGCCGCAGCTGGCTTGCCGAGGCCGCCAAGAAAGTGCTGACGGTCCGCCTCGCTTGGGATCCGCTCAGCGAGCTCGCTGTAGAAGTCGTCGATGGAATTGGCCCTCATAGCCGCCTTGTCGGCGACGATCGCTGCAATCGGGCCAAGGATATCCGTCAGCGCCTCCTTCGCACTCCTGATGACCTCGGTGTCGGTGATCCCTTTCGGGGCCGGGGCGGGCGCTGCCTTTGGCGCCGGTTTTTCGAAACCATTTTTGGATGCAATGGCCTCCAGGCATTGCTGCAGGGCACGGTCGTAATCGCCGGTCGCGTCGATCATCTGCATGCGCGTGATCCTGAGCGGCATCGAGCAACGCTCGATCATGACCGGAAGGACGGGCTTCCCGCGGTCGATCGCGTAGCTGATTTCGTCCGCCACATTGTCCGATTCGACGGATCGCGGCGAGATGATCACGACGAGGCCGCAGCAGTCGCGCACAGCGCGCTCGATCGCGCGGTCCCAATGTTCGCTCGGGCGGATGTCGAGCTGGTCGATCCAGATGGAAACCTCGCGGGCGCGAAGGTCGGTCGCGAAGCGCAGCGCGAAATCCTGGTCGGCGCGCGAATAGCTCAGGAAATAACAGTCGGTGAGGGCGCCTTCGTCGCTCACTCGCCGAGCATCCTGAAGGCCTCGATGAGGCTTCGGTGCATTCGGTTGAAGGAAGCTGCCAGTCGGCCGACCTGGTCGCGCCTTTTAAGGTGGAGTTCGGGCGTGTCGATTTTCCCCATGCTGACCGCTTCGGCATTCTCCGCGATTTTCTCCATCGGCCTGATCACGACGAAGTGGAGAAGGACGTTCATCGAAATGAACAGAAGCGCGAGGAAGCCGATGAAGGGGAGGAGGAATAGCTTCCTTATATGCTCTGCTCGAACTGCCGAGGCGGACATCGGAACCGAGACGATCTGGGCGCCTATGATCTCGCCCGGCTTCCATCCAAACCCGTTCTCGTTCCCCGTAAAGCGCAACCATGGATGCCGGCGCCGTCGCCGCAGTGTTGTGGCATTCCAGGCACGCCGGCTTGTTCACGAGCGGCCGGGCGAGCTCGAGCATCGGCCCGGTCGCCGTCGCTCGTTCGATCGAGATTTCCTTCTTGTCGGGATAGGCACGAAACTCGTTGATGATATCCGCTTCCCAATCGCTTGCCCGGTCCTGCGGGTTGCTCGGGTTCAGCGCGGCTTCGCGGTACATATAGTCGGGGAACTTCTCGTGGATCACGTCGAAGTTGCGTTTGCCGCGTAGGCTGAGACCGACTGCGGGTAGAAGTGCTTGCCGATCTGTGGCTTCAGGATCGGCGCAATCTGCTCGGAGGTGTATTTCCGGGCGCCGGCCGCGCTTTCCATCATGATCCTGGAGCTCTGCAGTACCTCCTCGCGCGCAACCGCGTTGACGAGCGGCTCTGCCGCCAGAGCGAACAAGCCAAGTCCGATCGCGGCAATGACAAGCATCAGGAGATTGAATTTCGCGCGTAGTCCCAACCCAAGTCCTCCGCGAGACGCCCTGTTACGCGCGCGAACTTACGCGCCGGTCACTGCCGGGTGTCGTTGATTACTGAGGTCATCATGCTGCTGAATGCGAGCTGACTGCAATGGAGTGCGGGAGTTCGCCGGGAGGCTTAACATGAGAAGGCCCGCGCCAGTTGCCGCAGCGCGGGCCTTCCAACGCAGGATCTTTGACCGCGGTCTCCCGAAACCGCGCCGGCCGCAGGGGATCGCAAACCGGCCCCCTTGCGTGACATGCGTGGCCCCCGACACGCAATGCGCGTGATTCGACCGTCCCGTTTCGAGACAAGGCTGGTTGCTAGAGTTTGAGGGGTCCTTAAGGAGGCCGGCCTCAACTTAGGGCCGACCATCGACGACCTTCAATATTGCGATCGTAATGGACTATCCGGGCCAGTCGGATCCCTGGCAAACCAATCCCCAACCGAGAGGTCGCCGGTCCCATTTTGGGACGGCTCCGTAACTAAAGCATTGGCATGGCTATCTAACTTAGGATAGTTAACGTTCGGTTAACCGATTCGCGCGGGGGCGTGTCGGGCCGGGCCGGGGGGCCAAACCATGCCAACGAACACTGGCGGCGGCACCACTACGTCGCTCAACAATACGCCGCAAGCACAGAGCGACACTTATACGGAAACTGAAAATTTCTACGGCGTCACTTACTTCAATGTGATGTCGAATGACCTCGCCGGAAACGCGAAGGTTCTCTGGTCGGTCGATAATGGTCCCGGCAGCCCAACCGACTTGATCGTGCAGGATAGCGGGCGCGCCGAAATCGACAGCCACAGATACCAGCCTGAACGGCGCCAAGATCTGGATCACGGCGGATGGGCAGGTCGGTTATGATTCATCGACACTCAGCGCGGCCTTCGAAGCGCAACTTCAGGCTCTAAGCCCAGGGCAAACGCTCAACGACACTTTTACCTATGCGATCCGAATGTCCAACGGGACGTTGTCCTGGACGACGGTGACAGTCGTCTACACCGGCGTGAACGATGCGCCCGTCGCGTACGCGGACACGAATGCCGGCGATACGGTCATCGAGGCGGGCGGGGTGGCGAACGGCACGGCTGGCGATCCCAACGCCTCTGGGAACGTACTGTCGAACGACGTCGACGTGGACAACGGGGCTGTTTTGACCGTCACGCAGGTCGGCGGCTCAGCAGCGAACGTGGGCGCGTCGATCCAGGGCATATACGGCACGCTGACCCTCAATGCTAACGGCACCTGGACGTACACACTCAACAACGCCGATGCTGACACTCAGGCGCTGACGCAAGGCCAGGTGGCGCACGAGACATTCACTTACACTGTTTCCGACCAGTATGGCGCGACATCGACAACTAGTCTGACCATC
>CAVYAH010000094.1:0-17085 GCA_963766415.1 uncultured Alphaproteobacteria bacterium
GCGTCGCGGGGTTCGGCGTCTGTTCGGTACGGATCAGCATCACCGCGATGTGGCTCCGAAGACCTGCAGCTTCAAGAGCATACGAGAGGCCGATCAGAAAGGCGGCGCTCCCGCGATGATCCAACGGGTAATCGCGATGCCAATCCCGAGGCAGATCAGCGCTACCCACCATTTTCCAGGTCGCATCGGCTCACAAGCGGCATCGACCATAGCTCGGCCAGTGATCATTGACCTGGTCAGTTTCTGCCCGCGCAGCCGGTAGATGAGGATCGCCAGCAAATGCAGCGCGATCAGACCGAGGATCACGTTGAACCATAGTTCGTGAACGTCCCGCGCCTTGTCCGAGGTGTCGATGCTGACCAGCTTCGCGAGCGGACCCATGTAAATGCCATCTTCGTCTTCAGAAATAAGGCCGAGCGATACCTGCACCGCAACGGCAGCAAACAGCGCGAGCACGCTCAAGGCGCCGAGCGGGTTATGGCCGATGCCGATCCAATTTCCTCGCACATAAGCGGCAATCGTTCGCGGGCCGCGAATGAAGCTCGAAAAGCGCGCCGTCGAGCTGCCGACGAACCCCCATAGTATACGGAAGATGAGCAACGTCAGGATCGCGCAGCCCGACCAGATATGCCAATTCGTGTGGTGGTGGTGCACCGACCACCAGCTGAACAGGATCAGAGCGGCGAGCAGCCAGTGGACGAGCCGGACTGGAAGGTCCCAGACACGCTGCCTGCCGGCGCCAGTGCGGCTCAGTGCTTCTCCTCCGCGCGATACTTGTCGTGACAGGCCTTGCAGGTGCCGTCGAGGTCGGCGAACCGGGCGTTCATCGCGGGAACGTCATTCTTGCGAGCGGCTGCATCCAGCGCGCGGGCCGCGGCCTGGAAGTTGCGCATCTTGCCGGCGAAGTCCTCCGGATTCTGCCAGATTTCCGGCTTGGCGCGCGTCTTTCCGACATCCGGGCCAGTTCCGGCGGGGAACCATTTGGACACTGCACGCGATGCCTGCACGATCTTCGCTGCGTTGGCCCTCACCGTCGGCACGTCCGGCGTGTCTCCCAGCGCGCGGTGAACAGCCTTCGCCGCGTCCGCGATCATGTGCATGCCATCGTGGCGCTCTTTCATCACTACAAGGGCACGATCCTTGCTGAGCGGGGCAGCGAGCGCAGCGACAGAAAGACAAACCGCAATTGCGGCGACGGGTACGAAGCGCATGTTTCCTCCTTATTGTTGGTCCGGCACCTGCCAACTGTCGTCGATCATCTTGATGATTCCAGAGAAATCCTTCGAGCCACCGCCGCGGTCGACAAAACGCTGGTACAGCTCCTCGGCTTCGCCGCCCATCGGCGTGTAGGCGCCGACGCTTTTGGCGGCCTCGTCGGCGAGCTTCAGGTCCTTGAGCATCAGCGCCGCGGCAAAGCCGCCTTCATAGTCATGATCGGCGGGCGTATCGGGGCCGACCCCCGGCACCGGTGCATAGCTCGTCATGGACCAGCTCTGGCCCGACGCCTTCGAGGAAATATCGAAGAAGACCTGCGGATCGAGGCCTAGCTTCTGGGCAAGTGCGAAGGCTTCGCAGGTAACAATCATCGTCGCGCCGAGGATCATGTTGTTGCAGATCTTCGCCGCCTGCCCGGCACCGAGCTGGCCGGCGTGGATTACGGCTTTGGCCATCGGGTCAAGGAAGGGCCTGGCGCGCTCGAACTGCTTGTCGGTGCCGCCCACCATCAATGCCAGAGTTCCGGCGGCGGCGGCGGCGATCCCGCCCGAGACGGGAGCGTCGAGGAAGTCGAATCCCTTGGCCTTCATGGCCCCTCCGACCTCGCGTGCGCTTTCCACGTCGATGGTCGAGCAATCGATCAGGAGCGCACCGGATTTTGCGTTCGGCGCGACATCATTCTCAAACACCGCGCGGACGTGCTTGGCGGCCGGGAGCATCGTAATGACGACGTCGGCGCCTTTTACCGCGTCCGCGGCCGAGGAAGCAGGCGTGCAGCCGCCCTCTACCGCTTTTTCGACGGCCTCGGGGACCAGGTCGAACGCGCGAACTTCGTGCCCTGCCTTGGCGAGGTTCGGCGCCATTCCCCCACCCATATGCCCAAGCCCGATGAATGCGATGCGCGCCATGCTTTAGCGTCCCTTCCAGTTACCCGGCCTTTTCTCGACGAAGGCGGCCATGCCTTCCTTCTGATCCTCGGTCCCGAACAGGCCATGGAATAGCCGCCGCTCGAAGCGGATGCCCTGGCCGAGCGGGATTTCGAAGGCCGCGTTGACCATTTCCTTCACCGCGATTGCAGCGAGGGGCGGCATGGCGGCGATCGTCTCGGCGGTTTTCAGCGCTTCGTCGAGCAACTCCTCGGCGGGAACGACCTTCGCCACTAGTCCCGAGCGTTCTGCCTCCGCCGCGTCCATCATTCGGCCGGTGAGGCACATTTCCATCGCCTTGGCCTTGCCGACGGCCCAGGTCAGCCGCTGCGAGCCGCCCATTCCAGGGGTAACGCCGAGCTTGATCTCGGGCTGGCCGAACTTCGCGCTGTCCGCAGCGATGATGAAGTCCGCCATCATCGCTACTTCGCAGCCGCCGCCAAGCGCATAGCCAGCAACTGCCGCGATCCATGGCTTGCGGGTCGCAGTGACCTTTTCCCACCCCGCGAAGAAATCGGACGAATACATGTCGGCAAAGCCCTGGTTCGACATCTCCTTGATGTCCGCGCCGGCGGCGAAAGCCTTTTTTGAGCCGGTGAGCACGAGGCAGTGTTGGCTATCGTCAGCCTCATAGGCCTCGAACAGGTCGATCAGCTCCCTTAGCACTTCACCGTTTAGTGCGTTGAGCGCCTGCGGCCGGTTCAAGGTGAGGAGGGTCACCGCGCCCCGTTTCTCTACCAGGATCGTGTTGTAATCGCTCATGCAACCATCTCCGCTTCGGGGAAGGGCGTCCATTCTTCGGTTGCCGGAAGCGGGGCGAACAGGACGTCCAGCATCTCGTCGGTGACCTCCTCAGGAACCGCCGGGTCCCATTGCGGATTGCCCGATTTGTCGATCAGAAGCGCGTGCACGCCCTCGCGAAAATCGTGGGTCCTGACCACTCGGCCAGCGAGCGCATATTCAGCGCGCATCTCGTCGGTGAAGCTCGAGCGCTGAGCGCCTTCGGCCATGAGCCTCAGCGAAACCTTGCACGACAACGGGCTCTTCGTCCTTAGCGTCGCAAGCTCGGTCGTCGCCCAGTCGCCCCCGTCCGCCTCCAGAGCCGCGAGAACATCCTCGAGGCGGTCGGAGGCGAAGAGTTTCGTGATGCTGGGCAGGTTCGCCGCGATTTTGGCGTCCGGGGGGGTGGCCGCGAACGCGCCGATTGGTCCCTGGACGCGCTGAGGTGTCTTGGCGATGCGCTCGACCATGTCCGCAAGTGAGGATTGCTCGACATAATGAGTGGCGAGACCGAGGTAATGACACTCAGAACCGTCCAGTCGCGCACCAGTCAGGGCCATGAACTCTCCAACCCGGCCCGGCAGGCGCGGCAGGTACCAGCCGCCACCGACGTCGGGGAACAGGCCGATGCCCGTTTCGGGCATAGCGAAGCGGGTATTCTCCGTAGCGATCCGAAAATCGCAGGGCAGCGAGATGCCGACGCCGCCTCCCATCGTGATCCCATCCATGATCGCAACGGTCGGCTTTGGATAAGTGAAGAGCAGGTGGTTCAGGCGGTATTCCGCGAAGAAAAAGCGTTTGGCCTCCTCCGCGTCCGTGTCTCCGCTGCGGGCCAGCATCACGACGTCGCCGCCGGCGCAGAAGCCGCGGCCCTCGGCATGCTCGATAACCACCACATCGACGTTCGAATCGTCACGCCAGCGCAGCAACGCCTGACCCATTGCTTGGCACATCTGCGTGGTCAGCGCATGAATGGCTTTGGGCCGGTTGAGGCGCAGCCGGCCGACGCTGCGCTCGACGCTGAACAGGACGTCATCGGTCACTGGCGGAGCAGGTCCCGGCTGACGATCACGCGCATGATCTGGTTGGTGCCCTCGAGGATCGAGTGAACTCGAAGGTCGCGCCAGAAGCGCTCGACCGGATAGTCCATGAGGTAGCCGTACCCGCCGTGCAATTGCAGCGCCCGGTCGACGACTGATGAGCCGGTGTCGGTGGCGAGCCGCTTTGCCATAGCAGCGAACCGGGTCTTGTCGGGCGCGTTAGCGGTGACCTTGGCTGAGGCGACATAGAGCAGGTAGCGCGCAGCCTGCAGCTCCGTCTCCATGTCGGCCAGCGTGAACTGCGTTGCCTGGAAGTCGGCGATCGGCTGGCCGAACTGCTGGCGGCCCTTCGTGTAGCTGATGGCCTCGTCGAGGCAGCGTTGACCGCCGCCGAGCGAGCAGGCGCCGATGTTGATCCGGCCCCCATCGAGGCCCATCATCGCGATGCGGAAGCCTTCGCCCTCCGCGCCGACGCGGTTCGCGAGAGGCACGCGCACCTCGTCGAAATTGACCTGCGCGGTCGGCTGCGAATGCCAGCCGAGCTTGCGCTCCTGCGCACCGAAGCTGACACCTGGCATGTCCTTGTCAATGACGAGGCATGTCGATTCCCTTGGGACCGTCCTCGCCGGTGCGAACCATGGTCACATAGACCTCATTCTCGCCGGCGCCCGAGATGAATGCCTTCGACCCGCTGACGACATAATGATCGCCCTCGACCACCGCTTTCGCTTTCAAGGCGGCGGCGTCCGAACCGGATGATGGTTCCGTCAGGCAGTAGCTGCCCATCCGTTCCATCGTGATCATAGTCGGCAAATATTTCTGCTTCACGTCGGCTGAGCCGAAATGGTCGATCATCCAGCTCGCCATGTTGTGGATCGAGACGAACGCGCTGGTGCTTGGGCAGCCATAGGCCATGGCCTCGAAGATCAGCGCGGCCTCGAGCCGGCCGAGGCCGATCCCTCCACTTTCCTCGGACACGTAGATCGACCCGAAGCCGAGCTCGGCCGCCTCGCGGATCGTGTCCTTCGGGAAAATATGCTTCTCGTCCCACTCGGCGGCGAACGGGGTGATCGCATCCGCAGTGAACTTGCGCGCCATCTCCTGGATCTGGAGCTGGTCGTCGGTGAGGTCGAACTGGGTCATTGCGGGGGGCGCTCTAGCCCGCCGGTTCCTCTTCTAGCAATCCTTCGAAGCGAAGCACTCTGCGGACCGGCTCGCGCTGCGGCATCCCTGTCGTAAGGAAGCGCTGAGCTTTAGCCAAGCGATCGAGGTCGATGCTCTTTTCGTTTTACGGGTGATCACGATGAGGGGGATCCTCCAGGGTCGGTTCGCCGCCCATGAGGAAGGGCCCTATCCCAGACGCTGGTCGATCCAGTCGAGCTTTCTCGAAAGATCGGGCCGGACGAACTGCTTCACTTCATCGGACGCCTCGCGGCTGCTTGTTACTGCGAATTGGCGGTGCCGACGTCATTTAAGTCGGGATTGTCATAGCCGTTCTGCAGCTGGTTTGACGGGGTCGTGCTGCTTTCGTCCCGGCGGGGAGCGTCTCGATGTCGGCATTTCCGACCATCTGGTTATCCGGGACGCCCTCGTCGATCGAGATATTCTGATCTGGCGCTGGCTGCTGTTTCTTGCATGCGCCGAGTGCCAGGACGGCCAATCCGAGCGCGACGATCATCTTAGCATTTCGCATAGGTGTAACTCGCTGCTGGGTTGCTTTCGGTACGTACCAGTTTGTCTTTCTTCCGTTCTAATGTCTCGAACCTGGTCCAGCGTTGCCCTTCACCAGTAAAGTCGAAATCGCCGTTGATCGAATCGCTGTCGGCTTGGGCGCCGGGCGAGGGGACGGCTCGCAATTCGTAGAACCGCATTTCGTTGCTGCTCACCACGAGGAGACCCTTCGCATCGCCTCGCGTGGAGGTGCAATTGCCGGGTGCGAGAGCCCAGCGGCCCTGCAGCGCGACCGGAATTAGCCCCGCGGCCGTGCCCGGCTCGGCCGTTTCCTCGGTCGCGTTTTCGGGCGGCCCTCCGAGGGGGGATGGCGCGCTATCGTTCGAGGGCACGGGCAGGTTCACTGCGGCGGCATTGTCAGCGACAGGGTCTGGCTTATCGCAAGCCGCAAGAGCGCCGATCAGGGCGCAGCTGATGATCGGGAGGCGAAATCGCATCCCCCTCCAACGCTGCTGGGAGCTCGTCGTATCCCGGTGCGAGACTTAGCCCATCGTGGGAATCATGAACGCGGCCTTGTTATCCGCGTCCACGAAGCCGTCGGGCCAGCGCTGGGTGACCACCTTGGACTTGGTCCAGAAGCGCAGGCCCTCCTGCCCATATTGTCCGCTGTCTCCGAAGCCCGAGCGCTTCCAGCCGCCGAAGCTGTGGTACGAGACCGGCACCGGGATAGGCACGTTGACGCCGACCATGCCGACGTTGACGCGAGCGGTGAATTCGCGCGCCGCGTGGCCGTTGCGGGTGAAGATCGCGACGCCGTTGCCATATTCGTGCTGGGAGGGAAGGCGCACCGCTTCCTCAAAGTCCTTGGCGCGGACCATTTGCAGGACCGGGCCGAAAATCTCTTCCTGGTAGCTTTTGAAGCTCGGCTTCACATGATCGAAGAAGGTCGGGCCGATGAAGAAGCCCTCTTCATGCCCCTGGAGCGTGAAGCCGCGGCCGTCGACGACCAGCTCACCCCCTTCGTCAGTGCACATCTGGATGTAATGTTCGATCCGCTCCCTGTGTGCCTTGCTGACAACCGGGCCGTAATGGGCCTCGGGGTCGGTCGACACGCCGACACGAAGGCTTTCGATCGCAGGCACAAGCTTTTCGCGCAGGCGGTCGGCGGTTTCGTCACCACCGGAACCACGACCGGCAGCGCCATGCAGCGCTCGCCGGCCGAGCCGAAGGCAGCGCCGGCGAGGTCGTTGACCACCTGGTCGAGATCGGCGTCCGGCATGACGATGCCGTGGTTCTTGGCGCCGCCGAAGGCCTGGACCCGCTTCCCGTTCGCCGTTCCGCGCGAATAAATGTACTGGGCGATGTCGGACGAGCCAACGAAGCTCACACCCGCGATGTCCGGATGGTCGAGGATTGCGTCGACCATCTCCTTGTCGCCGTGGACGACATTGAGGATCCCGTCGGGCAGACCGGCCTCCTTCATCAGCTCGGCGAGCCGCACCGGAACGCTCGGGTCGCGCTCGGACGGCTTGAGGATAAAGGCGTTGCCGCAGGCGATCGCCATGCCGAACATCCACATCGGGATCATCGCCGGGAAGTTGAACGGTGTAATTCCAGCACCAATTCCGAGCGGCTGGCGCATCGAATAGACGTCGATACCGGTACCCGCACCTGCGTATATTCGCCCTTCAGCGCCTGCGGGATTCCGCAGGCATATTCGATCACTTCGAGCCCGCGCTGAACGTCACCCTTGGCGTCAGCGATCACCTTGCCGTGCTCGGAAGAGAGCAGGTGGGCGAGATCGTCCATGTTCTTTTCGACAAGATCGCGAAACTTGAACATCGACTCGGGCGCGGCGCTGCGGGTTGGCCGCCGCCCACGCAGGTTGGGCATCCTTGGCGGCGTCGACAGCCTTCTGCAGATCGGCAGCGGTGCCGAGGCGAACATTGGCCTGGACCTGGCCCTGGTTGGGATCGAACACATCGCCCTGACGCTCGCCGGAAGCGAAGGTGGAACCGCCGATGAAATGATCGATACTGCGAAGCATGGCTTAAGCGTCCTCAATTCTGCTTTCTGGGGTCGGCGGCTCCCCTAGACCCGGCAGGAAGCAAATGCCAGTTGGCGCGGTGAAGGGGAGAGTCGAATGCGCAAAACCGCGATCTTGAGTTGCGTCAGCTTGCTCGGAGCGGCGCCGCCGCCGTCGGTTGACGCCAGGCTGCGATCGATCGCAGCGCCGGTAAGCCAAGCCCAGCTTCGACATACGATCGAGACGCTCGTGAGCTTCGGGACGCGCCACACCCTCTCGTCGCAGACCGATCCGAAACGGGGGATCGGCGCGGCTCTCGGCTGGGCGAAAAGCCAGTTCGAGAGCTTCGACCTGCCGACCGTGCGCCCGTGCGAGACGGTCACCGGTTCGCGCATCCCCAATCCGACCCCGGTATGCGACATGGTCGCGATCCAGCGCGGGACCGAGCGTCCCAGCGACGTCGTCATCATCCAGGGCCATATCGACAGCCGAGTGACCGATATCATGAACTTCACCTCGGATGCGCCGGGCGCCGATGATGACGGGTCCGGCACCGCGGCGGTGATCGAGGCTGCACGCCTGCTTTCGAAACACAAGTTCCCCGGCACCATCGTCTACGCAGCGCTTTCCGGCGAAGAGCAGGGCCTCTATGGCGGCAAGGCGCTCGCTGATTATGCGAAGGCGCAGGGCTGGAACGTCGTCACCGTTCTCAACAACGATATCATCGGGAACAGCTGCGGATCGGACGGCGTGTGCGATTCAACCCATGCGCGCGTGCTTTCGGAAGGCCCCCGATCGCAGGGACAGGGCGATCTAGCGGCCAGAACTCACAGCCTCGGCGGCGAGAATGACGCGCCGTCGCGCAACATCTCGCGCTTTCTCGACAGCCTCGCCGACCGGCTGAAGATCTCCCTCGACGTCCGGCAGATCTGGCGGACCGACCGTTTCAGCCGCGGCGGCGACCACATTCCTTTCCTGGAGCTAGGCTATCCGGCCGCGCGGATCAGCGTCGCCATCGAGAATTACAACTGGCAACACCAGGATTTGAGGACCGAAAACGGCATCAAATATGGCGACACGATCGACCATGTCGACTTCGCCTATCTCGCCAAGATGACGAAGCTCAACATCGCCGCGCTCGCCGCGATCGCAAGCGCCCCGCCTCCTCCAGAGCCCAAAGTGGAAGGAGCGGTAAGCACGGATACTACGATCATCTGGACGCCGGTCCCGAGCGCCGCATCGTACAAGGTCTGGTGGCGGCGAACGGATGCGAACCAATGGGAGACCTCGCGGGCCGCCGGTCGGTGCAGCGCGACATGCAAGATCGTCCTGCCGCACATCCGCGTCGATGATTGGGTGTTTGGCGTCTCCTCGGTGAGCAGGGACGGGTTCGAAAGTCCGGTAGCCTCGGCGGTGCCGGGCGGCGCGTTCAGGCCGTACGTGGCTCCGCCCAGCAATTCGAAATAGATGGGGCGAGCGGGACCTCGCGACACCGACAGGCCGACCGAGCAGCAACCGCTCGCGGGGATCGCGCTTCGTCTACTGACGGCGCTCCTCCTCGCAATCATGTACGCGCTGGTGAAACTTGCCTCGACGCGCGGCGTGAATGTGGTCGAATGCCTCTTCTATCGGCAGTGCGGCTCTGCGCTTTGCGCGACCGGGCTCGTCGCCCTCGGACCGGGCTTCGCGGCCCTTCGAACGCAGCGCATCTGGGCACATGTCGGGCGAATGGCGCTGGGTCTTGGAGCGATGGGATCCAATTTCCTCGCCTTCATCGCCCTTCCGCTCGCGGAAGCGACGACGATCGGGTTCTCGGTTCCGATCTTTTCGGTGATCCTTGCGGCAGTCGTTCTCGATGAGCCGACCGGCAAGTGGCGCTGGGGCGCCGTTGCCGCAGGCTTCGCCGGGGTTCTGCTGATCGTGCAGCCCGGGAGCGGCGATGTCCCCCTGTTCGGGGCATCGGTCGCTCTCGTTGCCGCACTGATGACGGCATCGGTGACGATCGTCATTCGCCGGCTGGGTGCGACCGAGCGCGCCGCGACGACAGTGTTCTGGTTCGCGCTCAGCTCCCTCGTTCCGCTCGGTCTTGCGATGCTGTTCTTCGGCGGATCCCACGATGAGGCAACGTGGATGATGCTCGCCGGCTTGGCGGTCGCTGGCGGACTTGCCCAGCTGACGCTGACGGGATCATTGCGGCTGGCCCCAGTCGCGTTGGTGATGCCGATGGATTACACGAGCCTGCTCTGGGCCTTGCTCCTTGGCTCCTGGGTTTTCGGCGAAGTGCCAACGCCCTGGATCTGGATCGGGGCGCCGATCATTATCGGCAGCGGGCTTGTCATCGTCTGGCGCGAACAACGGCTGCATCGCCGCGCGGCATTGTCTGCTGAGGTTGGCGCACCCACGTAATGAGCTCCCAAGGAGGAGTTATGGCAGGCGGATGGACGCGCGACGGAGCGGTTCAGGAACAGATAGACGACACGGTGAAGGACGCGATCCTTCGCGCACGGGCGCTCACCCCGACGGGCGAGAGCGCTGAGGAATGCGACGATTGCGGCGAGCCGATCCCGAAGAAGCGGCGCGAGGCGCTTCCGGGCGTCCGTACCTGCATCGCCTGCCAGTCGGAGCGCGACAAGCAAGTCGTCCATTCGACCATCAACCGGCGCGGAAGCAAGGATAGCCAGCTGCGTTAGGCGCGTTTAGGGCCTCGCCATGGCCCGCAAGCGCTCCTCCGACCTGCCTAGCCGGCAGCAATTCTCGACTTCATCGCGACGTCGGACCAGCCGGCCGGCAAGCGTGAGATTGCGCGAGCCTTCGGACTTCGCGGCGATGCGAAGATCGCGCTCAAGCGTCTCCTCAACGACATGGCGGACGAGGGACTGATCGAGGCCGGCCGGGCACGGGCCTTCAACAAGACAGGCGGTGTACCTCGCGTCACCGTATTAAAGATCGTCGAGGCGGACGATAGCGGCCACATCTTCGGCCAGCCCGAACAGTGGGAAGCGGACACGCCGGCGCCGAAGCTGCGCATCATCGAGAAGGAGCGCCGCGGTGCGCTCGGGATCGGCGACAGGGTGCTGGCGCGCACCGAGGAACGCGGCGAGCGCTTCGTTGCGCATCCGTTGAAGAAGCTCGAACGCAAGGCGGCGTTAGTCCTCGGCGTGCTCCGGCAGGAGGGCACGCGCTTCTGGCTGACGCCCGTCGAGAAGAAGGAACGGCGCGAGCTCTTAGTCAGCGAGGTTGCGGACGGACAGGCGGGTGATCTGGTGCTGTGCGAGGTCTCGGGGCGCGGTCCGCGGGTCAACGCGCGCGTCGACGCGGTGCTCGGCGATCCGTTTGCGCCCAGGAGCTTCAGCCTGATCGCCATTCACAAATATGAGCTGCCACACGAGTTTAACGATGCAGCGATCGAGGAGGCCAAACGGGTATCGAGGCTACCGCTCGGTGAGCGCGAGGACCTGACGCACTTGCCCATCGTCGCCATCGATCCCGCCGACGCGAGGGACCATGACGATGCGATCTGGGCTGCGCTCGACGACGCTGAGGACAACCGGGGCGGGTGGAAGGCGATCGTCGCGATCGCCGATGTCAGCTTCTACGTCCGCCCGGAGACCGCGCTCGACAAGGCGGCTAGGTCGCGGGGCAACAGCGTCTATTTCCCCGATCGCGTGGTGCCGATGCTTCCCGAGGAGCTGTCGGCGGATATTTGCTCGTTAAGGGAAGGAGAGGTCCGCGCTGCGCTCGCCTGCCACCTTACAATTGCAGGTGACGGAACGCTCAAGCGCTGGCGGTTCACTCGCGCGAAGATCCGTGTAGCGGCCAACATCGCCTACGAAGATGCGCAGGCGGCAATTGACGCTTCGGAGGAGGAGCGGATCGACGTTTTTTCACCGGTCTGCTCGATGCCCGAAGTTCAAGGACATCTCGCGCAGGAGCTCGTCGAGACTGCGCTAAAGCCACTGTGGAGCTGCTGGCGCGCGCTTTTTGCGGCTCGCAACAAGCGAGAGCCGCTCGAGCTCGATCTTCCCGAGCGCCAGGTGGTGCTCGACGAAAAGGGACGGATCGAATCCGTCGCGCCGCGCGAGCGGCTAAACGCGCATCGGCTGGTCGAGGATTTCATGATTGCGGCGAACGTCGCGGCGGCGCGGGCGCTCGAGGCGAAGAAGTCGCCGGTCATGTACCGTGTTCACGAGCCGCCGAGCCGGGAGAAGCTGGAGGCGCTGAAGGACTATCTAGACACATTCGACATCAAGTTCACGCTCGGCCAGGTCATCAAGCCTTCCACCTTCAACCGGATCATCGAGCGCCTCGGCGATTCCAACTCGCGGCCCGAGATCATGGAACAGCTGCTTCGGACTCAGATGCAAGCGCGCTACGCGCCCGATCGGCTCGGACATTTCGGCCTGGCGCTCGGAACCTACGCTCACTTCACTTCACCGATCCGGCGCTATGCCGACCTGCTCGTCCACCGCTCGCTCGTCAGTGCCTACAGGCTCGGTGAAGGCGGCCTTCCGTCCGCCGACGCCGAGCATTTCGAGCGCATCGGCGAGCAGATCTCGGGCCTTGAGCGGCGAGCGATGGAGGCAGAGCGCGAAACGGTCGACCGCTATGTAGCGGCCTATCTCGCCGATCAGCGCGGCCAGGTGGTGATGTGCCGGATCACGGGCGTACAGCCGTTCGGCTTCTTTGCGACCGTTGTGGATTTCGGCGGCGACGGACTGGTGCCGGTTTCGACCATCGGCGACGAATATTTCCGCTATGACGAAAAGGGACGTCAGCTCATCGGCGAGGATAGCGGCACAGCCTATAGGCAGGGCCAGAGGCTGAAGCTGCGGATCTCCGAGGCTGATCCCGTCTCCGGCTCATTGCGGTTCGAATTGCCGGATCAAGAGGAAAGTGGACGCCCGCCGCCAGATCGCCGCGACCGCCTTAGAACCACTGGTCGTCGAGGCAGACCGCCAAATATTCGCCATAACAATCGACGCCGCTGAGAGGGAAAGAGCGCCCATGGCCACGTCAGCGACTACCGCCATCGCCGCCATGGCCGCCCGCGCCCGTCGCGAGGTCAAGGAGCATTTCGATCGGAACAATGCCGTCGATCCGGGGCATGCGGTGTCGTACGATCCGCCGAGCCGGATGCATCGGCGGCAATTTGACTATCTGGTCGGCGGTGGGATCGTGCGCGAAGGACGCGAAGGGCGTTACTGGCTCGATCGTGATGCCGAGCAGATCGAGGAGGAGCGCCGCCGGGCAGCGGGGAAGCTCATCTTGAAGATTGTCCTCATCGCGACCGCGCTATTGATCGCGGGCGCTGCGATCGTAACCGCGCTGCAGTGACCAATCTTCGCAACCTTCCGTCCCTGAGCGTATTGAACGCACAAAAGGAGAGCGGCCATGACCTACAAGATAGCAATCATCGTTGGCAGCCTTCGCAAGGATAGCCTCAACCGCAAGGTCGCGCGGTCGATATGCGGAATGCGCGGCGACAATCTCGACTGCTCGATGATCGAGATCGGCGACCTGCCGCTCTACAACCAGGATCTGGACGTCGACCCTCCACGGGAATGGACCCGCTTCCGTCACGAGGTCGCCGCGGCCGATGGCGTCCTGTTCTGCAGCCCGGAGTACAATCGGGGCGTTCCGGGCGTGCTCAAGAACGCGATCGACGTCGGATCGCGCCCCTATGGCCAGAGCGTGTTCGACAAGAAGCCAGCAGCGATCGTCACCGCCTCGCCCGGAAGCATTGGCGGGTTTGGCTCGAACCATCAGATCCGGCAGGCCGCCGTGTTCCTCAACATGCCGGTGATGCAGCAGCCGGAAGCCTATCTTGGGCATGTCACCGACGACAGCTTCGACGAGAGCGGCTGCCTGAAAGAGGGGCCACTCGCGGATCTGGTGAGGAAGGTCGCGGAAGCGTTCCACGACTGGGTCGAGATGATCCACCGTTCGCGCCAGCTGCTTGCCGAAGACGCGGCGCATACGGCGCAGGAGGCAGCAAGAGCGAAGGAACACGCCTGACACTTGGCGGAGGCTGAACCTGCCCTCTAACGTGCCGGACACAACCTAGCAGGAGCATCGGATGGAGTTCACCTGGGGTTCGCGCTGGCAGCCGCAGCTGCTCGCGATCCTGCGCATCGTCGCGGGGCTATTGTTCTTCGAGCATGGCGTGTCGAAATTCTTCGGCATTCCGGTCCCGTTCCCGGTCCATCCGCTGCCAACGCTGCTGGTTGGAGCAGGTGTGATCGAGCTGGTCGCAGGCGCCCTTGTTACTGTGGGGCTGTTCACCCGAATTGCCGCGTTCATCGCCTCCGGCGAAATGGCGATCGCCTATTGGATGAAGCATTTCCCCAAGAGCCCATGGCCGGTTGCGAACATGGGCGAGGCGGCGATTCTTTTCTGCTTCGTCTTCCTCTATCTGGCCGCCGCCGGGCCGGGGGCGTGGAGCATCGATGGCCTGAGGACAAGGAAAGCGCCGATCAGGTGACCTTCGCGCGGGTTCTGAAGCGGGGCTGGTCCCATTCGCGCGACTTCAGGATATCGGCGAGGATCGCGGCCGCGCGGACCATCTCTCCAAAGCTGTTGTAGAGCGGCGTGAAGCCGAAGCGCATCAGGTCCGGAGCGCGGAAGTCGCCGATCACTCCGCGGGCGATCAGGGCCTGCATGACGGCATAGCCCTCGGGGTGAGCGAAGACCACGTGGCTGCCGCGCTGAGCGGAATCGCGCGGAGCGGCGAGGCGGACTTCGCCTTGGCATCGAGCCTCCACTTCGGAGACGAAGACCTCCGAGAGCCTACGCGATTTGGTCGCGATGTCGGCCATGGCAATGCCCTCGTAGGTGGCGAAGTCCTGCGTCGAGCGCGGCCATTGCGAGAATTGACGGCGTGCCGGTGAGGAAGCTGACGATGCCCTTGCTGGGACGATAGTCGTCGACAAAGGCGAAGGGCTCCGCATGCCCCATCCAGCCTTGCAGCGGATTGATGAGCTCGTCTTGCAGTCGCTCGGCGACAAAGATGAAGGCCGGCGACCCGGGGCCGCCGTTCAAATATTTGTATCCGCAGCCGACGGCGAGGTCGCTGAGAGTGCCGTTGAGATCGACTTCGATGGCACCGGCGCTGTGGCATAGATCCCAGGCGGTGAGCGCTCCTGAAGCATGCGCCGCCTCGTTGATTGCGCGCATGTCGTGGATAGCGGCCGAACGGTAATCGACGTGAGTAAGGGTGACGACGGCGGTGTCCTCATCGATGCTTTCGAGCACCTTGTCCGCCGGCACCGTCCTCAGCTTCAGTCCGAGCAGGGCGCAGACGCCTTCGGCGACATAGAGGTCGGTCGGGAAATTCGCCTTCTGGCTGAGAATCGTCTTCCGCTGAGGCCTGGCTCGGCCTGCCGCGGCGAGGAGCTTGAAGAGGCACACGCTGGTTGAATCAGCGATGAGCAGCTCGCTTGCCTTGGCCCCGACGATCGGCGCGAGCTTTGCCGCGATGCGGGTCGGCCAGTCGATCCAGCCATGCTTGTTCCAGCTGGCGATCAGATCCTCGCCCCACTGCCGCTCGGCGGCGTTCGCCAGTGCTGCCGGGGCAGCCCTGGGGAGCGCGCCAAGTGAATTGCCGTCCAGGTAAATAATTCCCTCGGGCAGTTGGAACCGCTCCCGGGCAAAGGCGAGCGGATCGCCGGCGTCGAGTGCTTCGGCAACGGTCAATTGGGCAGACCCCATTGCCGCGCGGCGAATTGCAGGAACGCGGGCCAGTTGGGCACGTTGCTGTGGCCGTCCGGGTGCTGGCGAAAGGCGATGCGCCCCCCGTCGCGCAACTCGCCGACGGCCGGATATCCCTCGCTAACGAGACCGCGCACACCCAGCAGCCGGTAGGCGGGGGAGGCAGCCTTCGCCGCCTCGAAGCTGCCGCGCGCATCAACCCAGCCGTCACCGTTCCCGACCGTCCCGGCGCTGATGAACAAGGGCCTCGGCGCGACGAGTGCTATCAATTCATGGGCATCGACGGGGAGGTCGTTCACGGTCATCGGGCCGGCATATTTGAGGAAGTTGGGTGCGAACCAGTGATATTCGCCGGACGCAGCAAGATTCTCGATCTGCTCGCCGAAGTTCCGTCGCAGGAGCTTCGCGCCGCCAGCACCTGACGAGCCGATGAAGCCAATCGAGAAGCGGGGGTCATAGGCCATCGTTACCAGGGCTGCCTTCCCATAGCGGGAGAGGCCCTCGACTGCGATGCGGCGCCTATCGACGCGGTAATCGCGCGCGAGCATGTCGAAGGCTCGGCTTGCGCCCCAGGCCCATGCCCGCAGGACTCCCCATTCATCGCTCGCCCGCGCTTTGCCGGAGTTCTCCCTGCACGTCGTCGGGGTCGAGGCCTGGGGCGGCTTCGTGTTCGTCCATCCCGACGCCGGGCGCGGCGACGCCCCTCACGGAGATCGTCGGGCAGGCGACCCGCACGTTGGCCCACTACGACCTCGCGTCCCTGGTCACCGGCCTGACGTTCCACTACGACGTGGCGGCCAACTGGAAGGTCATCGCCGAGAGCTTCAACGAGTGCTACCACTGCGGCCCGGTGCACCCCGAGCTGTCGCGGCTCGTGCCGTCGTTCGCCGGCGGGGGCCGCGGGCTCGACTGGGACGCCGGCATCCCACACCGCGAGGGCGCGTGGACCTTCACGATGACCGGCACGACCGACCGGGCACCACTGCCCGGCCTCGACGAGGACGAGCGCACCCGGCACAAGGGCGCGAGCTGGTCTACCAGATCCTGACCGGATGCTCTCGTGCTCGGCCGACCACGTCGCGGCGTTCACCCTCCGGTCGGTCGCGGTCGACCGGACGGCGATCGAGTGTCGCCTGCTCTTCGCCGCGGACGAGGCGGCGAAGGACACCTTCGATCCGTCGGACGCCGGCGACTTCTGGGACATGGTGAACCGTCAGGACTGGGCCATCTGTCGAGTCCGTGCAGCGGGGGATGTCGTCCGCGCCTACACGCACGGCTGGTTCGCGCCGATGGAGGACGACTCCGCGGACATCCGCCGTTGGCTGCTCCCCAGGCTCGTCCCGTCGGTCGAGCCTGTCCGTGCGGGTCGAGCTCGTCGAGACCACGGATGACTGACTCCATCAACGTCGACTACGTCGGCGTCGGCCTCGGCGCACTGGGGTCGGCCGCGGCCTGGCAGCTGGCGACGCGCGGTCACTCCGTCGTGGGTCTGGAGCAGTTCGAGCTCGGCCACGCACGCGGCGCCTCCCACGACACCTCGCGGATCCTGCGGCACAGCTACCACGCCCGGCGTACGTCCGGCTGACCCAGGAGGCGTACGACGACTGGGCGCGGCTCGAGCAGGAGTCCGGCGAGTCGCTGGTCACGGTGGTCGGTGGCCTCGACCTGTTCCGCCCGACTGTGCGATCAGCCCGGTCGACTACGTCGGATCGCTGCGCGA
>CAVYAH010000095.1:0-31304 GCA_963766415.1 uncultured Alphaproteobacteria bacterium
CCGGTTCACAGCGTGCTGTGGCTCATCATGGCCTTCTTCAACGCGGCGGGCCTGATGCTGCTCGTCGGGGCGGAATTCATCGCGATGCTGCTGGTCATCGTCTACGTCGGCGCGGTCGCGGTCTTGTTCCTGTTCGTGGTCATGATGCTCGACATCGACTTCGCGAGCCTGCGGTCCGGCTTCACGCGCAACCTGCCGTTCGGGATTATCATCGCCTTCGTGCTCCTTGGCGAGGTGATCGTTGCCGAGCTGGCGCGGAAAGCTGGCCCGTCGCTTGCCGGCCAGCAGATCCCGACATCGAAAGTCCCGAATATCGTCGCGCTCGGGCAGCTGCTCTACAGCCGTTACCTGTTCGCCTTCGAGATCGCCGGACTGATCCTCTTGGTGGCGATGGTCGGCGCGATCGTCCTCACGCACCGGAGCCGCGGCGACACGCGGACACCCAAGGCTTCGCGGCAGGTTCGCCGCCGTCCGGACGATGCAGTCAAGCTGCGCGATCCAGGCGTTGGCGAGGGGATGAAGTTATGATCGGCCTCAACGCTTACCTGATCGTCGCCGCCGTCCTGTTCACGATTGGGGTACTCGGCATCTTCCTCAATCGCCGCAACGTCATCCTGATGCTGATGGCGATCGAGCTCATCCTCCTCGCGGTGAACGTCAATCTGGTCGCCTTCTCGGCCTACCTCGGGGATCTCACCGGCCAGGTGCTGGCGATGTTCGTTCTTACGGTCGCCGCCGCCGAGGCCGCCATCGGCCTCGCCATCCTCGTCATCTTCTTCCGTCGGAGAGGTTCGATCGCCGTCGACGACGTCAACCGGATGCACGGCTGATGGCATTGAAACTCATCGTTTTCCTTCCGCTACTGGCGGCGATCATCGCGGGATTGTTCGGGCGATGGATCGGCAAGACTGCCGCCAAGGTGGTGACCACCGGCGCTTTGTTCATCGGTGCATTGCTGAGCTGGCCGATCTTCTTTTCGTACATCGCCGGCGGCGCGCAACCTGCGGTGATGCCACTTCTCGTCTGGATCCAGTCCGGAACATTCACGGTCGACTGGGCACTTCGCGTCGACAGCCTGACCGCGGTGATGCTGGTTGTGGTGACCACCGTTTCGTCGCTCGTCCACCTCTACAGCTGGGGCTATATGGAGGAGGATCCGAGCCAGCAGCGCTTCTTCGCCTATCTGTCGCTGTTCAGTTTCGCGATGCTGATGCTGGTTACGGCCGATAGCCTGATCCAGATGTTCTTCGGCTGGGAAGGCGTTGGTCTCGCTTCCTACCTGCTGATCGGATTTTGGTACCACAAGCCGTCCGCCAACGCGGCGGCGCTCAAAGCGTTCGTCGTCAACCGCATCGGCGATTTCGGGTTCTCGCTTGGCATCTTCGGGACTTTTCTGGTGTTCGGGACGGTCTCGATCCCGGCGATCCTGCACGCCGCTCCCGGGATGGCTGGATCGACGATCGGATTCGCCGGAATGCGCGTCGACACAATGACCGTGCTTTGCCTGTTGCTGTTCGTCGGAGCGATGGGCAAGTCGGCGCAGCTGCCGCTTCACACCTGGCTTCCTGACGCGATGGAAGGCCCCACGCCGGTCAGCGCTCTGATCCACGCCGCCACGATGGTGACCGCGGGCGTTTTCATGGTGTGCCGCCTCTCGCCGATGTTCGAGGCTTCGCCGACCGCGATGCACGTGGTTACCGGGGTGGGCGCAATCACCTGCTTCTTCGCGGCGACAGTCGGCTGCGCCCAGAACGACATCAAGCGCGTGATCGCTTATTCGACCTGCTCGCAGCTCGGTTACATGTTCCTCGCCGCCGGTGTCGGCGCCTATGGCACCGCCATGTTCCACCTCTTCACTCACGCCTTCTTCAAGGCGCTGCTGTTCCTCGGCGCGGGCAGCGTGATCCACGCCATGCACCACGAGCAGGACATGCGTTATTACGGCGGCCTTAGAAAGGAGATCAAAATCACCTTCTGGGTGATGGTGATCGGCACTCTGGCGATCACGGGCGTGGGTCTCGATATCGGCCGCGGAATTGGCTTCGCTGGCTTCTGGTCCAAGGACGCGATCATCGAGGATAGCTGGGCCAGCGGGACAGTCGCGGGAACGGTCGCATTCTGGGTCGGCGTGCTGGTGGCGCTGATGACCAGCTTCTACAGCTGGCGCCTGATCTTCATGACCTTCTTCGGCGAGCCGCGCTGGGCTGCCTCCGAGCACATCCAGCACGCCGTTCACCACGTGCATGAATTGCCCGACGAGGAGCATGGCGACAGCGCCCACCACGCGGGCCTGCCTCCAAAGGGAACCGCGGGCTACCACCCGCACGAGAGCCCACTCACCATGTTGGTGCCCATCTGCCTTCTGGCAGTCGGAGCGCTGGCTGCGGGCCAAGTCTTCCACGGCATCTTCACCGACCCCGAGCAGGGGCCTGCCTTCTGGCAGGGAAGTATCGCTTTTGTCCGCGAGCTCGCTGAGGCGGCCGAGCATTCTGCACTGTGGGTCAAGCTCTCGCCGACCATCGCGATGCTGCTGGGATTCTGGATCGCCTGGAACAATTATGTGCGCAATCCGAAGGCGGCATCCAATTTCGTTGCGACCTTCCCGGGGATCTACAAGTTCGTCTCGAACAAATGGTATTTCGACGAGCTCTACGACTATATCTTCGTCCGCCCGTCACTGTGGCTTGGCCGGCTGTTCTGGCACGGCGGTGACGAGGGCACGATCGACCGCTTCGGACCAAATGGCGCTGCTTATGCAGTCAGTGTTGGCAACCGGATCACGTACCGGTTCCAGTCGGGTTACCTCTATTCCTATGCCTTGGTGATGCTTCTCGGCCTGATCGGCGCGGCGAGCTGGGCGATCTGGTGGGCCAAGTGAGCGGGCTACCTGTGCTCAGTATCCTGATTGCCTTGCCTCTCATTGCAGGCGTGCTCTGCCTGTTCGTCCGGGCCGAGGGTGCGCGCTGGATCGCGCTGATCGCGACGCTGCTGGACTTCGCGCTCAGCATCTATCTGTGGGCCAACTACGATCCGGCCGGCAGGCAGTGGCAATTCGTTGAGAACGTGCCGCTGAGCGGCGGGATCAACTGGTCACTTGGCATCGATGGCATCGCGCTGGTGCTGATCGCGCTGACCGCCTTCCTGATGCCGATCTGCATCGGCGCGAGCTGGCGTGCGATCGAGAAGCGCGTGCCCGAGTATATGGCCTATTTCCTGGTGATGGAGTCGCTCATCATGGGCTCCTTCAGCGCGCAGGACCTGTTCCTATTCTACGTCTTCTTCGAGGGCGGCCTCATCCCGATGTACCTGATCATCGGTGTGTGGGGCGGCGCCGAGCGCATCAAGGCGAGCTACAAGTTCTTCCTCTACACCCTGCTTGGCTCGGTGCTGATGCTGATCGCGATGCTCTACATGCGGTCGGTCTCGGGAACGACGTACATCCCGGCGCTGATGGCCTATAATTTTCCGCGGGAGGCGCAGACCCTTCTCTTTCTGGCCTTCCTCGCGAGCTTTGCGGTCAAGCTGCCAATGTGGCCGGTTCACACCTGGTTGCCCGACGCGCACGTGCAGGCACCGACGGCGGGTTCGGTCATCCTGGCCGGCGTTCTCCTGAAGCTCGGCGGCTACGGATTCATCCGTTTCTCGCTGCCGATGTTCCCCGAAGGGTCGGTGCAGTTCATCCCGCTCATGTTCGTGTTGTCGGGGATTGCGGTCGTCTACACGAGCCTCGTCGCACTGGTGCAGCGCGACATGAAGAAGCTGATAGCCTATTCGTCCGTCGCCCACATGGCGTTCGTTACCTTCGGCCTCTTCGCGATGAACCGGCAGGGGATCGAGGGCGCAATGCTGGTCATGCTCGGACACGGGCTCGTCTCGGGCGCGCTCTTCCTGTGCGTCGGCGTGGTCTACGATCGCCTGCACACCCGCGAAATCTCGGCCTATGGGGGCCTCTCCGACAACATGCCCGGCTACGCGCTGCTGTTCATGGTCTTCACCATGGCGAGCGTCGGCCTCCCCGGTCTCAGCAACTTCCCGGGTGAGTTCCTGAGCTCGATCGGGACCTATCGAGCATCGAGCTGGGCAGCGATCGTCGCCACCACCGGAATCGTCCTCGGCGCGGCCTATATGCTGTGGCTCTACTGGCGCATCTGTTTCGGCGCCGCGCGGACACCGGAAGCGGCGGCGATGAAGGACCTCGACCTGCGCGAATGGTGGCTGCTCGGCCCGATCGCGCTCGCGGTCATCTGGATGGGCGTCTATCCGGAGAGTTTCCTGAGGCCGATCCGCGGTGACGTGGGCCGCCTGATGACCCGGCTCGAAACCGTTGCTCCGGCGGGCGATTCCCACCTGACGCTCGGCAAGGGTGCGATGCACATGGGAGCGTCGCACTGATGAACCGCTTCGCTGCACTCGCGCCCGAGCTCATCCTGTCGATAGGCGGCACGATTTTGATGCTTGTCGCGGCTTTTGCTGGCCGCCGCCGCGCTGCGGGCATCGTTAACTGGCTGGCCATCGGCCTGCTACTGCTGGCAACGGCGGCGCTGGTCGGCGCTCCGTCCCATGCCGGACCGGTATTCGACGGGCTCGTGACCGAGGATTTGTTCGCGAGCTTTGCACGAGCGATCATTTACCCCGCCGCAGCAATTGCAATCATCGCAGCGCATGGATGGTTCGAGCGGGGAACCGAGCATGCTGCCGAATATTCGGTGCTGATCGTCTTCTCCGCCGTCGGCATGGGCGTGATGGTCTCGGCCACGAGCTTGGTCTCACTTTACGTCGGCCTCGAGCTGCAGAGCCTCGCGGGCTACGTGCTTGCCTCCTATCGCCGCACCGATGAGCGGTCGGCCGAGGCGGGGCTGAAGTATTTCGTGCTCGGGGCGCTCGCGAGCGGGTTCCTTCTTTACGGAATCTCGCTGCTCTATGGTTTCACCGGAACCACGAACTTTGCCGGCCTTGCCGCCGCCTTCGGCCGCGGTGCGCCGTCGCTCGGTCTCCTGTTCGGCCTGGTGTTCGTGCTTGCCGGACTTGCCTTCAAGGCGAGTGTGGTTCCGTTCGACATGTGGACGCCCGACGTCTACGAAGGCGCGCCTACTCCAGTCACCGCTTTCTTTGCTTCGGCGCCCAAGGTCGCAGCCGTCCTGCTTGCGACGCGCTTCTGCGTCGTGGCCCTGGCCCCGGCGACGGACGCTTGGCGCCAGATCGTCATCTTCGCTGCGCTCGCCTCTATCTTCCTCGGCGCCGTAGCGGCCTATGGGCAGACGAATATCAAGCGGCTGCTCGCTTATTCCTCGATCAACAACGTAGGCTTCGCGCTCGTGGGCCTGGCCGCCGGGGGGCCGCGAGGAGCCTCCGCCGTGCTTTTCTACATGGCCGTCTATGTCGTGATGACCCTTGGCTCGTTCCTGTGCGTGCTGTGGATGCGCGATCAGGAGGGACGGCCGGTCGAGAGCATCGAGAATTCTCGGGCCTGTCGCAGACGCGGCCGGGCCTGGCGGCAGCGTTCGCGGTCTTCATGTTCAGCCTCGCCGGCATCCCGCCGCTGTTCGGCTTCTGGCCGAAGCTGCTTGTGTTCACCGCCGCGGTCCAAGCCGGCTATGTCGCGCTCGCAGTGGCCGCAATCCTCGGCACCGTGATTGGTGCTTATTACTATCTTCGGATCGTGAAGGTCATGTACATGGACGAGCCGGCGGCGCCGTACGGCCGCGTCCGTCAGCCGATACAAGGACTGCTGATCCTACTTGCGGCACTTATCGTGTCGCCGCTGGGATACTTGCTGATTGGCCCGCTCAGCACGCTCACCGACCGCGCCGCAGGATCGCTGTTCTGAGCCGCATCCGTATCGTCGAGCGGACGGGCTCGACCAATGCCGACCTCATTGCTGACCGGTCCGTTAGCGAAGGCGACTGGCTCGTCGCGCTCGAACAGGAATCTGGAAAAGGGCGGCAGGGCCGCGAGTGGGTTTCGCCGCCCGGCAATTTCTACGGAAGCACCGTAGTCGAACTCCGCGCTGACGATCCGCAGCCGCAGACGCTCTCGCTCGCCGCAGGCCTCGCACTAATCGAAGCGGTTGATCTCGCGGTGCCCGACCAGTCGATCATGCTCAAATGGCCGAACGACGTGCTGCTGATGGGAAAAAAGCTAGCAGGGATCTTGCTCGAGCGGAGCGCGGAGCGGGTGGTAATCGGCTTCGGGGTCAATCTCGCGTCGGCCCCGAACCTCCCGCACCGGCAGTGCGCCTCCTTGTCGGCGCGCATCACCGCGCAGGCGTTCGCGCCCTTGCTCGCGGGGAGTTTCGAGCGGCTGCTTCGCGCCTGGCGAGACAGTCAGCCAATCCTGCTCGCCCAAGCCTGGCTCACCCGGGCGCATCCGATCGGTACCCCGCTGACTGTTCATTCGAGCAGCAATGAAGCGGTAAGCGGTCGCTTCGACGGGATCGAGGACGACGGAGCCCTTCGGCTGCGGACCGATGATGGCCAATTCGAGATCGTGCACGCTGGGGATATTTCGGTCGACTGAGTCGCGCTCTCGCAGCAAGCGTTCGATGCTGTTAGGTCGCCTTCGTTCCGCGACCGATTCGATGCGTTTCAACGACGCGCCAGTGTCATCGCGCGCCGCGACTCTTCCGGAAAATCCAGCGCCGGTCCTGCCGGCCGGCAAACTCTCATTGAGAGAGGCACCCCCATGCCATTCTTTACCACGAGCGACGGCACCAATATCTTCTTTAAGGACTGGGGTCCCAGGGACGCGCAACCGATCGTCTTCAGTCACGGCTGGCCGCTGAGCTCGGACGATTGGGACAACCAGATGATGTTCTTCCTGGGCAAGGGCTTCCGCGTGGTCGCCCATGACCGGCGCGGCCACGGCCGTTCCAGTCAAACCGATACCGGCAACGATATGGACACTTATGCAGCGGACCTGACCGAGCTCACCGATCATCTGGACCTTCGGACCGCGATTCACGTTGGCCATTCGACCGGCGGCGGCGAGGTCACGCGCTATGTCGCACGCGCGAAGCCGGGCCGAGTTGCAAAGGCGGTGCTGCTCGATGCGGTTCCGCCCGTGATGGTGAAAAAAGACACAAATCCCGGCGGAACGCCGATCGAGGTATTCGACGGCTTTCGCACCGCCTTGGTGAACGACCGGGCCCAGCTTTACCTCGATATCCCCTCCGGTCCCTTCTACAATTTCAACCGTACCGGCGTGGCGCCAATCGAGGGCTTAATCCGCAATTGGTGGCGCCAGGGCATGATGGGGAGCGTCAAAGCGGGCTATGAATGCATCAAGGCGTTCTCCGAAACCGACTTCACCGAAGATCTGAAGGCGATCGACGTGCCGGTGCTCGTCATTCATAGCGAGGATGATCAGATCGTGCCTTATGCGGATTCGGGGCCGCTCGCCGTTCAATTGCTGAAGAATGGCAGCCTGAAAACCGTACAAGGACTTGCCGCACGGATGCCATTCAACCCATCCCGATCTGATCAATGCGGACATTTTGGGCTTTATCCGCGGCGAGCAGGTCGGCGAGCCGGCTGAGACGGCACCGTCGCACATAGCCGAACCGCTCCCGGTCGGATGACGGACGAACTCGGTACGACCTACGCGACGCGGGGAGCGCAGATGTTCCTGCGCTTCACCGATGATGAACTGGCGCGGCTCGCACGTTTCGGCGAGCCGCGCCACTACCAGGCGGGCGACATGCTCGCACGCGTCGGTGAGGTTGGTCCCGGGGTGATGCTCATCCTCTCGGGCGAAGTCGAGGTCACTCAGCCGAACGGCGACGAGAACAGCCACATCGTCACCCACGAGCGCGGCAACTTCATCGGCGAACTTGCGCAACTGTCGGGCCGGCCATTTCTCGTCAACGAGAAAGCGTTGACGGAAGTCGAGGCGGTCGCGATCCCGCCCGACCGGCTGCGCGCGTTGCTGATCGCAGAAGCCGATTTGGGTGAAAGGCTCATGCGCGCCTTGATCCTTCGCCGCGTTGGCCTGATCGAAGCGGGTGCCGGGCCAATCGTCATTGGGGATGAGCACAACCCCGATCTCCTGCGACTGACCAACTTCCTTCGGCGGAACGGCCACCCCTATCGCAGTCTCGATCCTGCCGGCGACAGCTGTGCACAAACGCTGGTCGAGCGCTTCAACGTCACACAAGAAGAGCTGCCAATCGTTCTTTGTCCGGGCGGGCAGCTCTTGCGCAACCCAAGCAATTCCCAGCTCGCACGCTGCGTCGGACTGGTGAAAACGATCGACGGCGAGCGTCTTTACGACGTCATCGTGATCGGCGCCGGTCCAGCGGGCCTTGCCACGTCGGTGTACGCCGGTTCTGAAGGTCTCTCGGTACTTGCAATCGATTGCCGTTCCTTTGGGGGACAGGCCGGCGCGTCGGCCCGTATCGAGAATTATCTCGGATTCCCGACCGGCATTTCCGGCATGGCGCTGATGGGCCGCGCATTCAGCCAGGCGCAGAAGTTCGGGGTCGAGATACTGATCCCCGACGAAGCGGTTAAGCTCGAATGCGGAAATGAGCCATGCAATGTGTTGCTGCAAACCGGCGAACGTGCCCGTGCGCGCGCCATCGTGATCGCGACCGGTGCACGCTATCGGCGGCTCGACGTCGAAAGACTTGCGGAGTTCGAGGGTTCGTCAGTCCATTATTGGGCCTCGCCGCTGGAAGGCGATCTTTGCGCCAAGGAGGAAGTTGCGCTGGTCGGCGGAGGCAATTCGGCTGGCCAGGCGACCGTTTTTCTCTCCAGCCGGGCAAAAAGAGTGACGCTCATCGCGCGTCGGCCGCTCGACGGAGACGATGTCGCAATATCTCGTCGAGCGCATTGAGGCACAGCCCAATATTGATGTGGTGGTCGGTTGCGAGATCAGCGAACTCGACGGAGCGAACGGAGAGCTCAAAGGCGTGTCCTGGCGCAATCGGCAGACGGGAGCCGTCGAGAGCCGGTCAGTCCGCTACGCTTTCTCATTCATCGGGGCCGAGCCGAACACCGATTGGCTCGAAGCCTCGGGCATCAAGCTCAATTCGCGGGGATTCGTGCTCACTGGGGATGATGCGGGAACCGGAAAGCTGTCGCTGGAAACGTGCCGGAGAGGCATCTTCGCAGTCGGGGACGTGCGCTCAGGATCTGTGAAGCGCGTCGCTGCATCAGTGGGTGACGGCGCAGCCGTCGTCGCATCGATCCACGCCTATCTGGCCAAGCAGCAGGAACCGGCGCCCGGATTCGTGATGACGAGCGCACCTGCCGCGATGGCCTGACTAGCTTTGCGAATGTCGGTCGTTGCCCTAAGGCGCGGGCCATGCTCCTCGCCATCGACGCCGGCAATACGAATGTGGTCTTCGCACTCGTCGATGGCGGCGAGATCAGGGCCCGCTGGCGCATTGCAACGGACCCGCGCCGAACCGCGGACGAATATGCTGTCTGGCTTCACCAGCTGCTCGAACTCGAGGGCTATCCAAAGGACGCGGTCGATGCGGTGATTATCGGGATGGTGGTGCCGCGCGCTCTCCACAATCTCGAAGTTCTCGCGACCAAATATTTCCACGCTGATCCCATTGTAGCGGGGAGGGGGAATGCGGCGTGGCCGATCCGGCTAGACGTCGACGAGCCTGAAAATGTCGGCGCCGATCGGGCTCTCAACGCGATCGCGGCTCACGCGAAGTACCAAGGCGATTTGATCGTCATCGACTTCGGAACGGCGACGACGTTCGACCATGTCGACAGCTCGGGCGCCTATGCGGGCGGGATCATCGCGCCGGGCATCAATCTCTCGCTTGATGCGCTAGTGAATGCCGCGGCCAAGCTGCCGCGCATCGCCATTGAGGCGCCAAAAAACAATCTGTCGGTGATTGGCCGGACGACGCAGAGCCAGATGCTGATCGGCATCTATTGGGGTTATGTCGCAATGCTAGAGGGGCTGACCGAGCGGATGAAACGCGAGCTTGGCCGTCCGGCGACCGTCATCGCGACCGGGGGCCTTGCCAGCCTGTTCGACGAGCACACGAAGCTATTCGATGCAATTGAGCCCGATCTGACGATCCAAGGGTTGGGTCTGTTGTACTCTATGGTGGTGCGCGTTTCGAAATGATCCCCGGAGAAGAGCTTCTGTTCGTCGCCCTCGGCGGCTCCGGCGAGATCGGCATGAACGTCAATCTCTATGGCTGCCGAGGCCATTGGATAATGGTCGACCTCGGCCTGAACTTCGCCGGGCCCGATTATCCCGGAATTGAGCCTGATTCTTCCCGACCTCGAATTCATCGAGGGTCAGCAGGAGCGGCTCGCCGGGATCATCCTGACCCATGGCCACGAGGACCATATCGGCGCGCTTCCCTACCTCGCCGACGAGTTGAAATCGCCTCTATTCGCGACGCCATTCACCGCCGGCCTGATCGCGGGCAAGCTCGAGGAAGAGGGGCTTACCGGTCAGGTTCAGCTGAATATCGTCGAGCGCGGCGGAACGGTCGAGCTTGGGCCGTTCAAGGTGAGCTTCGTCGCGCTTTCCCACTCGATCCCGGAGGGCAACGGCCTGCTCATCGAGACGCCGTTCGGGAACATCTTTCACACCGGCGACTGGAAGATTGACGAGACACCAGTCATCGGTGCTGCACCCGATACCGACATCCTGACCGAGATCGGTGATCGCGGCGTGCGCGCGCTGGTGTGTGATTCTACTAACGTGTTCCAGGAAGCACCGTCTGGATCCGAAGAAAGCGTGCACGAGGGCCTGCTCGCCCAGGTGATGATGGCGAACGGCCGCGCCCTCGTGACGACCTTCGCGTCGAATGCCGCGCGGCTCCAGACGATCGGTCGCGTAGCCCGTGAAGCGGGGCGGCAGGTCTGCATCGCCGGACGGTCGCTCGAGCGAATTCTTCGTGTCGCCCAGGCGACCGGCTATCTGAAGGACTTCCCGCCGCCGATCAGTTTTGACGAAGCGATGCGGTTGCCCAAGGACCAGGCGCTGATCATCGCAACCGGCGGTCAGGGTGAGCCGCGAGCGGCGCTCGGTCGCATTGCATCGGGCACGCACGAACTGAAGCTCGGTGAAGGCGATACGGTCATCTTTTCATCGCGTATTATCCCGGGGAATGAAGTCGCAATCGGCCGCATCATGAACCAGCTTTCCGACCTCGGCGTCCAGATTGTCACCGAGAAGCAGGCCCATGTGCATGTCTCGGGTCACCCGGGGCGCCCGGAGCTCGTTCAGATGTACAAATGGGTTCGGCCCGAGATCGTCGTGCCGGTCCATGGCGAAGCCCGCCACCTCGCCGAGCATGCTCGTCTGGCTCTCGATCACGGCGTGAAGCATGCCGTTGTGCAGAAGAATGGCGACGTCATCCACCTCGCGCCCCGCGAGCCGACAAAGGTCGATGAGGTGCGAGTTGGGCGGCTTGTTCTCGACGGCGACGTGATTCTCCCTGCGGACGGCGCAACCGTCAACGAGCGGAGAAAGATCGGCTACGGCGGACTTATCACGGTAGCCCTGCCGATCGGCGACGACGGGCAGCTTGCTGGAGCTCCATTGATCCGGCCGTTCGGAGTTCCAGTCGAAGAGGATCGCGATGATTTCATCGCTGACGCTACGGACGCCGCAACGCGGGCCTTCAGCCCTGGAGCCGACGAGGAGAGGCTGCGTGAAGCGGTTCGTCTTGCGGTAAGGCGCTGCGCTACCCTGTGGACCGGCAAGAAGCCGTTGGTGGAGGTGATGCTCCTTCAAGTCGCGGCATGAATCTCACCTCGATCGTCGCCATCTATTTCCTGTTCTTCGCCGGATCCGCCTTCATCCTGCTGCCGTTTGGAGTGAAGACCACTGAAGAGGTCGGCGGAGAAAAGATTCCCGGACACGCCGACAGCGCGCCGCATCGCTTTGATTTGAAACGCCATCTCGTGAAGGCGCTGATCGTCGCGGCCGTGCTCTTCGCCATCTACTACGCGAATTGGACCTTTGGCTGGATCACGGCCGACGATCTCGATCTCTACCGGCGCATTTAGCGCCTTTTGTCGATCGCCTGGCCGAGGGCGGCGTAGAGCTTGCCCATGTCGGAGGACATGAGGGTGACGGCAATGATCGAGCCATCTCGTTCGGCGATGACCCGGCGGAGCATCGCTTCGAAATCGTGGACGTAGCGATTAACCGATCGCTGGAACTCGATATCGGTTTCGTAATGCGCGCGAAGCGCGCGGGTCTCGCTGCCGTCGATTAGGCGCACGGCGCGGCTCGTGAAGATACCGCGATTGCCCTTGAGATAGGCGCCCCACGCTTTGTCGTCGATTTCGTCCGCGAGGATCTTGCCGACATCGATCGCAGCTGAGTTCATGGAATCGATGAGTAGCGACACGCGGCGGGCGAACGCCTCGCTGTCTTTCTCGCGCTGATCCTCCTGCGTCTGCTCGATGTGCTGCTCGAGTGCGGCCGCGCTCTGGCCGATCGAGATCATTTGCTGGGTGAGGCGGTCGGACGCTGCACGCGCTGAATCGACGGCGCGCGCCGCCACGCTTTCCACTTCGCGAAGCCGATCTTCGATGCTTTCGCGGATGACGCGTTCGAGCGCGTCGCGGGTTTCGTTCGATAGCCTGTCGGCGCTTTCCGGAATGACTTTCTCGATCGCCTCGCGCGCACGCTCGGCGGCGTGGCCGGCGGCTTCCTTGACCTGGACGAGCGAGGCCACGAGCGCTGGCGCAGTCTGGGCGCTGAGGTCTGCAGCCTCCCGCTCGACCTGTGCGAGCATGGAAGCGAGCTCAGTGAGCTTCGACTGTGCGCTGCCGACGCCGTCGTCAACGGTTGCAAGTAGCGAGGCCAACCGGTCCTGGTGCTCGGCAATGCTCGCGCCGGTTACCGACAGACGCTCGCCGGCCTCCACCGCGGCATCACGGATCCAGTTGATTTCCGGCCGCGCCAACGCAGCCGCCTCGACGAGCCGCTCGGTGCTGCCATGAGCCTGGCCGATCGCGGTTCCGAGACCGTCGCGGATCTCGTCGGTCAGCCGGTCGATCGACTCATGGAGGGAGGCGGTGCGCTCGGCGATCGAGCCAATCGCCATGTCCTGAGAGCTTGCCTGGGCAGCGAGCGTATCTAGTTCCGAACGCGCGCGGGTCAGTGATTCGAGGAAGCGGTTGGCGCGCTCGTCACCATGGGCGGCGAGTTCGGCAAATCGTTCGTCGATGAGCGCCAGACCGCGATCGATCTCAGCGATCATCCGCTGCGACGAGCGATCCTGTTCGGCAACGCGTTGCGAAAGTCCTTCGAGCGAGGCGCTGGCATGGTCAACGTTCGCGGCTAGCGATTCGGCGGCTTCAGCGCCGGCCTTGCCGATCCCCGCCGAAGCCTGCTCGACAAGCGCTGCGACAGCGGCCGACTGGACATTGATGCCGGCGCGAATCTCGTCGAGCGTGGTCGATGTCCGATCGAGCAAGGCATCCAGAACGCCAGAGAAAGACGAGTGAGCTTCGCCGGCGCGCGTTGCAGCCGTGGTGCCGGCGACCTCGATCTCCGCGAGACGGGTCGCCAGCCGATCCGACGCCTCGCTGATCAGCTGGTCGGCCTCGCGAGTGCGCTCGGCGAGATCGTTGACATGGCGCCCCAGTGCAGCGGTCTTCTCCGCAGACTCGCCGCCGACTGCGCGCAGCTGGTCCGAGAGCAATCGAGTCGCCTCTTCCGCGCGGGGCAGGTCGTCGAGCAGGACGGCGATGTCGTTGCGCGCCGATTCGGCAGCCCGGTCGAGCTCGGCGCCGTGGCGCCTCAGCTTTTCGCTGCTGCTGTCCAATTGCTGAGTGATCCCGCCGAACTTGCCCGTGGCTTCGTCCCCGAGCTGCATGAGGTTCTGAGTCATCATCGCCAGCTCGCTCCGACTATCGCTGATCCGCTGCGAAAGGACCTCAAGCAGTGCCTCGAGCGATTGGGCTTCGCTTCTCATTGCGATGACGGAGCGGGTGAAGGCCTCCGCTTCCCTGCGCCGCGTGCGGCCGAAGATCAGCCAGACGAGTCCAAGCAGCGCTAAGGGGCCTGCGGCGATGGCAAGCCACTGGGCAAGCAGCGGCGACGAAAGCGATTGTCCTCCTAGCGTGCGCCCTGCCGACCATGCGGAATAACCCAGCCACAGGGCGGCAAGAATGATGAGCGAGATTCCGAGCACCCTGCGGCCGCCCGCGCCTGGCACATTCGACACGAGATCCATCGGCTCTGTCGGCTGAAGCCACTGCTCCTCTTCGAGCGGCGCGCCTTCCTCGGCGTACACGCTCGTCAACTCGAGGGGATCGTCCGCGTCCGTTGTCCGCGGCAAGGGCTCAGCGCGCTTTGGGATAGGTGTCATCGCAATCAGCAGTTTACCATCTTTGAAGGAGCGGGAAAGCGATTAGAGAGGGTGGCCGCAAGGCGGGGGGAGGAAGAGCAAAAACATGGCGGTCGGCACGCTGATTGGAGCGTATCAGGAAGACGACAGCGGCGGCTTGCGCGCGCTACTCCCGCTCGCTGGCCGGACCCTCGTCGAATATCAGGTGAGATGTGCCGCCGCTGCCGGCGCCGCCCCCATCGTCGTCATCGTCGAGCGAGTCCCACAGGCTCTTCAGGACGCATTCGAACGACTTCGCCTCGATGGAGTTGGCGTGTTTCCGGCCAGCGACGTCGGCGAGGCGCTGGCCCAATTCGAGGCCGGTTCGATGATTCTCCTTATCGGCGATGGGATCGCACCTCCCGCTGACCTCGTCGTCGCGATAGCGGAGGAGCCCGAACCGGCGATTGCGACAGTGCCCGATAACGAGGCTCACGCGGCCTTTGAGCGGATCGACGCTGAATCGCGGTGGGCGGGAGTTGCCCTCGTCGATGCGCATCTCCTCGGATCCACCGCCGCGATGCTCGGCGACTGGGACCTGCAATCGACTCTGCTCCGCCGTGCGCTGCAAGAGGGAGCCCTTCGAGTGGCGGCGATGAAGACCGGCGGGGAGCCGCTGCTAGTAGAGAAAGCTGAGGACCTGGAGGATTTTCAGCGCAAGCTCCTAGCGAACTCGCGCGGACTGAGGCCGGATTGGGTCAGCCGCTTTCTCCTGCCCGCCGTCGAGGAGTTCGCGACCGAGCGCTTAATGGAGACCGGAGTTCGGCCGGTCTGGCTCATGTGGAGCGCCCTTGCACTGATCTTGGGAGCAGCCTTCTGCTTCGGGCGCGGATGGCTTGGCGCCGGCATCGCCATGCTCATCGCCTCCATGCCACTCGATCTCATCGCAAGTCGTCTGGCTACTCTCCGTCTGAAGCCGTTCCCGGTGCGGATGCTGAGCCGTCTGGCGCTTTGGCCTGCCTGCGGCTTTGCCTTGCTCGTCCTCGGCTGGTGGGAAATGCGCCACAATACCGGCTGGGGCGCATTCATTAGCGCAATTGCCGCTGGCGCATTCGCTGAGGCAACGCGTATCGAGCGGGCAGCCATAGCCGACGGCGAGTTGTGGCTAATCTCGCGGCGCAGCGCGATCCTTCTTGCCGTCCCGTTTGCACTGGCTGGCGCGTGGACGAGCTATCTGGTTGGGCTGTTCGCCTATGCCGCTATTTCGTTCTTCATTGTTCAGCATGTGCGCCACCAGCCGTCTAGTTGACCGGAAGTTAACCGAAATCGGATAACGCACGCAGCTAATGATGCCTGAAGAATGGCCGATTGCCGCTTCGCCGGCGGAAGCGAATGCCCCTGCACGTGCTGCGGGTCGCGGACGGCTATCGACTGTCCGCCTCGATTTCTTCCTCAATCCGGCCGAGCGCCTGACCGAGCAGGAGCGGGCGCTGATGACCGCCATGTTGCACTGCCTGGTCGGGGACATCGCCGGTGAAATCCGTGCCGCGCTTCCGGCTGGATGGGCCGGGGCGAATGATGACGATACCGAAGTCATCGACGCGCTGACACGTACGGGCCTTCTCGACGATGGGCAGCTGATGATGCTGCTCCTGAGGCGTGCTGACGAGGAACGAATCGGAACAGCCGCCCGAGCGCGGACCGGACGCCGGGAGGCCCGCGCGATCCAAGGACTGGTCAGCCACCAGAGCGGCGGCGTCTCCGCGGCGGCGATGGCGCTGATCCTGGCGCGTGGGCGTCGCCGAGATCGTTTCGGCCAGTGCCTGCTGGGCTTCGATGACCTCTCGAGGGACTGCGCTGAGCGTCTCGTGCTCAGCATCGCCGCTGCGCTGCGGAGTGACCTCGCCGGCGTTCGCGGTCCCGCCGCGGCCGATACGGAGCTTGCCGCGTCCGCCGACCGCCTCATCGACCGGCATGATCCGTCGCGCAGCATCGAGGCGCTGACCGGAGCGGTGGTGGCAACGCTCGATGAGGGTGGCGGCCTTTCCGACGAACTCCTCCAAGCCAGTGCGCAGGAGGGGGAGGTCGCCTTCATCGCCGAGGTTCTGGCCCGCCGTGCCGGTATTTACGGGACTGTCGCGCTCGACGAGCTGCTCTCGGGCAGGCCGCAACAGGTGATGTCGTTACTTCGGGTCGCCGGCTTTTCGAGAGAGCTCAGCGCCGGTCTCCTTGCCAGCCTCGGTGATTTGCTGGGGATCGATGACCCTGGCGCAGCGATCAATTTCTACGACGGCATGAGCGCTGAAGAAGTGAGGGCAGCAGCAAGCTGGATTGCGGCGCCCCGAGCCTATCGCGCTGCGCTCGACGCACTTGGAAACGGCAATGGCTAGCGCTCCTTTCGAACCGCGGCCGGTTCTTGGGCGCCTCGACCGTTCGGGCCGGCTCGTCGCCGCCGACCCGGAGCTCGAGAATTTACAGCGAGAGGCCGGTTCTGAGATCGGTCAGCTGCTGGCCATTCCGCAGGTCGCAGCCGTAGCGCAGCTTGCCCGCAAGCTCGGGACCCAAGTTGCGCGCCCGGCCGTTGCCGCTTCGGCGGAGCACGACATCGATCTGTGGGTGAACGCGAAGCCGGAGGGCGACGAGATCGCGCTTTCTCTCGAGGGCTGGACCGTGCGACCCGCAGCTGGTCCGCGGCTCGCCTCGATCCTCGGCAGCGGAAGCGACGTTGCAGAGGCGAGTGCCCAGAACGAATGGGCGACCGACGAAGAGCTGCGAATGATTTCCTTGTCATCCGAGTTCGCCTCGCTGCTTGGCGTCGATGTCGGCGATGCTGCCGGCGCTGCGCTGACTCGAATCCTGCGGCTCGAAGACGATGCTGCAGGCGAAATGCCGCTGATCAGCGCGCTCGCCGCCCGGCGCGGCTTTACCGGGCAACGCGCCAGGAGTTGCTCGGACACGAACTGCCTTGTTGTGCTGAAGGGCGAAGTCGTGACTGCCGCCGACGGCAGGTTCGCGGGGTTCCGGGGCACTGCCGAAAGCGAGAAGGACGCGGCAGCCCATGCGCCGAGCCACGGCATCGGCCTCGATCATGCGCTGGACGAGCTCCTGCGATCGCCGATCGACCGCATCATCGAAAGCGCCGAGCGCATTGTCGCCCGCTCTGACGGGCCGCTGCGCAGCGACTATGCGGGCTACGGCAATGATATCGCTTCTGCAGCGCGGCACCTGCTGTCTGTCCTCCGCGCAATGAGCGACGATCCCACGCAAGGGCAGGCGATCCTCGATCTTGCGTCGCTTTCCGCCGAAGCCGTGATCATGCTGGAATCGTCCGCCGAGGAACGGGCAGTCCATATCGGTCTCACCCGACCCGAACCGCTGCGCGCACGGGGCCAGGAACGCGCCGTCATCCAACTCCTCGTGAACCTCATCGGCAACGCGATCCGCTATTCACCTGAAAGCGGTACGATCGACTTGAGCTTCGCGAGGACCGCGGGATCAGCGTCCGTCACAGTTTCCGACGAGGGCCCCGGGATCGGCGCAGGGGACGAGCAACGAATTTTCGAGCGGTTCGAACGGGCCCACACGAAAGAGGGCGGAACGGGCCTTGGCCTTGCCATCTCGCGCCGGCTCGCCCGCTCGATGGGCGGCGACGTGACGCTCGACAGCGCGCCGGGCGAAGGGGCGCGTTTCACTCTGACCCTGCCCGCGGCCTAGCCGCGTTTTTCGACCGGCACGTAGTCGCGTTGCGTTGCGCCGACATAGAGTTGGCGCGGACGGCCGATCTTTTGGTCGGGGTCAGCGATCATCTCGTTCCACTGGGCAACCCAGCCGACCGTGCGCGCAACCGCGAACAGTGCGGTGAACATGTCGGTGGGAAAACCGATCGCGTTGAGGATCACGCCCGAATAGAAATCGACGTTCGGATAGAGCTTCTTCTCGATGAAATAATCGTCATTGAGAGCGATATGCTCGAGCTCCTTGGCAACGTCGAGCACAGGGTCGGAAATGTTGAGTTCCTTCAGCACTTCATCGGCAGTGGCCTTCATCACCTTCGCCCGCGGGTCGAAGTTCTTGTAGACGCGGTGGCCAAAGCCCATCAGCCGGAACGGGTCGTCCTTGTCCTTGGCGCGGGCGATGTACTCGGGGATGCGCTTCACATCGCCAATCTCGCGCAGCATGTTGAGCGCGGCCTCATTCGCGCCGCCATGCGCCGGACCCCAGAGGCAGGCGATGCCCGCCGCGATGCAGGCGAAGGGATTGGCACCCGATGAGCCGGCCAGGCGAACGGTCGACGTTGACGCATTCTGCTCGTGATCGGCATGAAGGATGAAGATCCGCCGCATCGCATTCTCGATGACCGGGCTCACCACATAGGGCTCAGCCGGAACGCCGAATGTCATCCTAAGAAAGTTACCAGTGTAGCTAAGGTCGTTTTGCGGATAGAGGAACGGCTGGCCGATCGAATATTTGTAGGCCATTGCCGCGATCGTCGGCATCTTCGCGATCAGGCGATGTGACGCGATCATCCGCTGCTCGGGATCAGTGATGTCGGTGCTGTCGTGATAGAATGACGAGAGAGCGCCGACGACGCCGCACATAACCGCCATCGGATGCGCATCGCGCCGAAAGCCGCGGTAGAAGGTCGCCAGCTGCTCATGGACCATCGTGTGGCGGCTGATTGTGTAGACCCACTCATCTAGCTCTTTGCCGGTCGGAAGTTCGCCGTGGACGAGGAGGTAGGCGACCTCCATGAAGGTCGACCGTTCCGCCAACTGATTTATCGGGTAGCCGCGGTGGAGAAGGATACCCTGCTCGCCGTCGATGTAGGTGATTGCGCTTTCGCAGCTCGCGGTAGAGGTGAATCCGGGATCGTAAGTGAACATCCCGGTTTGGCCGTAGAGCTTGCGGATGTCGACGACTTCAGGACCGACCGTCCCGCCGAGAACCGGGAAATCGAAATTGCCACCCGGCATTTTCATCGAGACGGTTTTGTCGGTCATTGGGTCAGCTCCATCTGGTCGGCGATGCGAGCGAGACTCTCGTCGCGCCCGAGCAACGCAAGAACATCAAAAATCCCCGGAGAAGTCGTGTGCCCGGTAAGGGCGGCGCGGAGGGGCTGCGCAAGCTTGCCGAGCTTGACGCCGCCTGCCTCGGCGACTTCGCGGATGGCTGCCTCTAACGACGCTCCGTCCCAGTTCGCAAGCGAAGCAAGGCGCTCGTGCGTGGCGGCCAGCAGGGAACGGGCATCAGGCGTCAGGAGTGCTGAGGCGACCTCGTCGAGATTGAGCGGCCGAGTGGCAAAGAGAAAAGACGCGCCATCAATGAGTTGAATGATTGTATTCGCACGCGGTTTCAGCTCCGGCATGGCCTTAACCAAGAGCGATCTCTGATCGGCGGAAAGGCCCAGCCTGTCCCCCACGAGGTCCGCTAGGCGATCGTCGTCGGCCTCGCGGATGTAGTGCCCGTTGAGGTTCTCGAGTTTCTTGAAGTCGAAGCGCGAAGGCGATTTGCCGACGTGATCGAGGCCGAACCATTCGATCGCCTGCTCGCGGCTGATGATCTCGGCGTCGCCGTGACCCCAGCCCAGACGCAGAAGGTAATTGTCGACGGCCTCAGGCAGCATTCCGAGCTCGTCCCGGTAGGCATCCACGCCCAGGGCGCCGTGGCGCTTGCTGAGCTTGGCGCCATCGGGACCGTGGATTAGCGGCACATGGGCATACGTCGGCTCCGGCCAGCCCATCGCGCGGATGATCGCCAATTGCCGGAAAGCGTTGTTGAGATGGTCATCGCCGCGGATCACGTGAGTGACCCCCATGTCGTGATCGTCGACAACCACTGCAAGCATGTAGGTCGGGCTTCCGTCGGAGCGGAGCAGGATGAAGTCGTCGATCTCAGCATTTTGAACGGTCACTTGGCCCTGAACGCGGTCGTCGATGACCGTCTCCCCCTCGCGAGGCGCCTTGAGGCGGATCACGAACGGCTTGTCGCCCTGGTTTTCGACGACCTCACGCCAGGGACTGTTGATCCGGAACGGCTTGCGCTCTTTCTGAGCCTGCTCGCGTTGAGCTGCCAGCTCCTCCTGCGTCATGTAGCAGCGGTATGCGTAACCGCGATCGAGCATCTTGTGCGCGACCTCGGCATGTCGGGCCCAGAATTGCGACTGATAATATTCGTGCCCGTCCCAATCGAGGCCAAGCCAGGTCATTCCGTCGAGGATTGCGTCGATCGCCTCCTTCGTGGACCGAGCCTTGTCCGTATCTTCGATCCTCAGGAGGAACTTGCCCTGATGGTGGCGCGCGAAAAGCCAGTTGAATAGCGCCGTGCGCGCTCCCCCGATGTGGAGGAAGCCCGTGGGCGAGGGGGCAAAGCGGGTGACGACCGGACGGGACGGCGACGAACTGCTTGCGCTCAAGCGCGCTTTCCTTTTCTTTTCATGCTGCAATGCGATGGAGGAGCGCCCCTAACATAGGGGAAGCGCCTCTTCCACAGCGTGCTCAGGAGTTGGTGGAGAGAGCGGTTTCCTGCCGCTTCCCGGGAGGAGGAGGCTTCTCGAGGCCGAACGAGGGGAGCGAGGGATGATTGCCGCTAAGCTGCGCTCCTCGCTGGCTTAGGCTCGGCGCACCAGCACTCAACGCGCGGGGCGCGCATGGCAGTCGATCTGGGTCGACAACCGTCACGGACCGCGCCGGTCGTCATCATCGAGCCCAGTCAGTACTCAGTAACGCCGGATCAGCCCCGCAAGACGTCCTTGGATCTGCACACGCCCCTCTTCGTAACGCTGCGGCTCGTAGCGTGAGTTGGCGGGGTCCAGCCTGATCATCCGCCCTTCGCGCCGATATGTCTTGAGGGTCGCTTCCTCATTGTCGATCAGCGCGACCACGATCTCGCCGTCCCGAGCGTCGTCTACCTTCCTGATGAGGGCAAAATCGCCGTCCAGAATCCCTTCCTCGACCATCGAATCGCCGGATACCTCGAGAGCATAATGCTCGCCGGGGCCGAGCAACGCCGCCGGGACCGAGAACGTCTCGGTTCCCTGAAGCGCCTCGATCGGAGTGCCAGCCGCGATCCTGCCGTGAAGCGGGATCTCCATCGAGTCGTTCGCCGCTGCTCGAACCGCTGGACGGATCGAGGTTACGATGGCTGGGCTCGGGCTCGTTTCCGGCAGCTTAACCACCTCAAGCGCTCGAGCTCGGTTCGGAAGGCGGCGGATGAACCCCCGTTCCTCGAGGGCCGAAATCAGCCGGTGAACACCCGATTTCGACTTGAGATCGAGCGCTTCGCGCATCTCGTCGAAGCTAGGGCTGACGCCGTCCTGCTTCAGGCGGCCGTCGATGAAGAGCAATAGTTCGCGTTGCTTGGCGGTGAGCATAGGCTGTTCCCCGTCATTCCTCTTGGAACGAACAGTGAACGTCTAAGCAACAAACGGGTCCGGGTCAAGCCCGTCTTCAGCCACCGCTGCTGAGCATCCTCGTCTTCATCGCCTGGATAGCGGCGTCGTTGCGCTTCACCCCGAGCTCCTCCCGCATCGCTGCAAGGAATTCCCGAGCATAATCTTCGGAGACCGCGTCCTGGAGTTCGCTCTGCATACGGCCGATCAGCGCCGGCTGCATGAGCGCGTTCGCCGGCTCGATTTTCGTGACCTTCACGATGACAAAGCCGCGGCCCTCCGGGTCCGGGAACATCCGGCTTTTGCCCTCGCTCAGAGTGAAAAGCATCTTCATGGCGGCTGGCACGGGGCCTTGCGCCATCGCGATCTGAATCCTTCGTGCGGCGAGCGGCTGCAGCGGCGGAAGCGGCGTGCCGCTCTCCTTCATCGCCTGGGCAAGCGCAGTGCCATGCTCGACCTTCGATTCAATCTGCTGGGCGACTGCGCGGGCGCGCTCCAGCGCCTTGCCATTTATCCAGTCGTTGGCGACCTGTTCGTGCACTTGAGCGAGCGGCGCCGGCGCGGCGGCCACGACCTGACCGGGCGAGACCATCGCGTAGCCCTGGTTGTTCGTAAGGGTGACGATCTCCGGCGGATCGTTCGGCTCGATATCGAAACCGGCTTTCAGCGCCGGCGCGAGCTCCGCAGGTAGCCTGAAACTCCGATCCGCGCGCGACGTACCGTCGGCGCCAATCAGCGGTGTCGTGATGACGGTCAGCTTTGCTTGCGCCGCCACCTCCGTGAAGTTGCTGCCATTGTCGACCGCGTCCTGCACCTTGCCGACCAGTTCCTCTATCGCTCCCTTGCGCTTGTCGGCGGTGATCTTCGGCGCGATTTCGGCGCGAGCCTGCTCGAGCGTCTTGCCGCCGACGGTCTTAACCGAATCGACCTTCGCGACAGCCCAGCCGAAGTCGGTCTGAACTGGTCCCACCACCGTGCCGGATGGAGCAGCGAAGACGGCTGCCGCCGCTTTAGCTCCCGCTACCGAAGCATAAGCCTCCCGACTCTGATCCTTCAGCGAGGTCACGGCGGCACTGCCGCCCGCTGGCGCCGCAGCAGCTGCAATCGTTGCACCGCCCCTCGCGCGGCCGGCAATTGCGCTCGCGGTAGCCTGATCAGGGACCACTGCCTGGCTGATGTCGCGCGTTTCCTTGGACGCGTAATCAGCTTTGTGGGCGTTGTAATAGGTCGAAATTTCCTGGTCGGACGCGGTGAGATTGCGCGACCTGCTCCGGTCCGATGCGGGCGATGCGCAGCACCCGCTGCTCCGGCACCATGTAGCGGTTACGGTTGGCGGTATAATATTGCTGAAGGTCGGCGTCCGTCGGCTTTAGTCCGGAGCGGAGAGCGCCGATCGGGACGACGGCGCCCTCTCCCTCGCGCGATTCGAGCAACATCGCCGCATAAGGCGTGGCCATCCCGACCGATACGCGGCCGTTCGCTGCGACTGGCGTCAGCATGTAACGTTCGAGCAGTCCGCCCGCGAGGATTTGCCGCACCTGTGAAGTCAGTGAGCCGCTGCTGCGCGAGAAACGCTTGATAGGCCTGTTCGTTGAACTGGCCGTTGAGGCCCTTGGTCTGCGGGATCTGCGCAATCTCAGCATCGACAAGTCGCTTCGAGAGCGGGAAGTGGAACTTCTCCGCGAAGGCGAGAAGCGTCTTCTGGTCGATGAGGTCGTTCAGGAGCGTATCGAAGTCGCCGGCGATTGTCGCATAATCCGCGTCGGGTTTTTGCTGCCGAACCTGCTGGAGCCGGCGCTGCATCGCCTCGCTCATCTCTGGTTCTGTAATCTGTTCGCCGCCGACCTTTGCGAGCGTCGAACTGCCGAGACCGAATCCAAGATTGCCCGAGCCGAAATTGGTGACACCAGTCGAGGCGAATCCGATTAGGATCATGATGAAGAAGAGCGCGATGACCGCGGTACCGACCTTGGTTTTCTGAAGCCGGCGAAGTGAGATGAGCATGAGGGTCCTGCAGGAAGAAGGGCCAATTGTTTGACGCTTTAGGGGCGAGCCTTGCAGGCATCAAGGCGGCCCCGCTACTGACATGTCCAGATCGAGGGGAACGCAGTGGCACCAAGGAGGCTCGTCGCCGGCAATTGGAAGATGCACGGCCTGTCGTCGGACATCGCTGAAATACGGGCGATCGCGGCAGCATCGCGCGAGTTCCCGCAGGTGGACGTCGTGCTCTGCGTGCCGGCAATCCTCATTGAGCGCGCCGCTAGGGCTGTGCCGAACTTTCCCATTGGCGGCCAGGACGTCCACAGTGCCGACAAGGGCGCACACACCGGAGGCATATCGGCCCAGATGCTGCTCGACGCCGGAGCGGTGCTCACCATCGTTGGCCATTCGGAACGGCGCGACGCACAGCGCGAGAGCGATGCCGAGGTCAAGGGCAAGGCGAACGCCGCGCTCGCTTGCGGCCTCAACGTGATCCTCTGCGTCGGCGAAAGCCTGGAGGTGCGCGAGCGGGGCGGGGCCCTCTCAACCGTTCTTACGCAGCTCGACGGGTCGCTGCCCGAACAGCTTGCTGCGGAGGCCGAACTTGCGATCGCCTACGAGCCGGTGTGGGCGATCGGCACGGGCATGGTCCCGACGTCGAATGAAATCGCGGAAATGCACGCAGCGATCCGCGATCGCCTCGCCAAACATTTTGGCGCGGCGGGGAGGGATGCGGATTCTCTACGGCGGTTCGGTCAAAGCGTCGAATGCGAGCGCAATCTTTGCAGTGCCGAACGTCGATGGCGCGCTGGTCGGCGGCGCCAGCCTCGAAATGGCGGACTTCATTCCGATTGTCGCAGCTGCGGCCTCGGTTCTGAATAGTCGTTCGGTTCACGAACGGCGCGATCTGCTCGGATATTCGGTGGACCGATGCTGCAACCACGAAGCTCGCCGGGTAACCAAGGTCGGTTGAAAGGAGGCTCGGCGCCGACTAAGTGGCGCGCGCCGTCGTTTTCCAGAAAGCCCGTCATGTTCGCATTCCTGCTGATCGTCCAAACGCTTATCGCGGTCACTCTGATTGGCGTGATCCTGATGCAGCGCTCCGAAGGCGGGGGGCTTGGCGTTGGTGGCAGCTCGTCGGGTTTCATGACTGCGCGCGGCGCGGCGGACTTCCTCACCCGGTCGACAGCGGTCCTCGGTGGCTTGTTCATCGTGCTATCGATTGTGATGGCAGCGATCGCAGGCGCCACTCGCCAGCCCGCGAAAATCGATACCTCGCTCGCGAACACGGCGGCGCCCCTCGAACAGCGGGCGCCGAAGCAGCAGCAGCCGGCCACCCCAGCAAATCCGCGACAAAATCAGCAAACTCCGGCGGTTCCACTGGCTCAATAAGCGGGTCAAGCCAGAATATTTTTGCTGCCGCCGCTTGCGTCGGCGGCGTTTGTCCCCTTAAGCCTCGAATCCCATGGCGCGGTTTATTTTTGTCACCGGCGGCGTGGTTTCATCGCTTGGAAAGGGCTTCATTTCCGCCTCCTTGGGGGCGCTCCTCCAGGCGCGCGGCTACAAAGTCCGTATTCGCAAGTTCGATCCCTATCTGAACGTCGATCCGGGGACGATGTCCCCGTACCAGCATGGCGAAGTCTATGTGACCGACGACGGCGCGGAGACCGACCTCGATCTCGGCCATTATGAGCGGTTCACTGGCGTTTCGTCGCGCCAGACCGACAATGTGACCACGGGGCGCATCTACCGCGACATTATCGCAAAGGAGCGGCGAGGGGATTATCTGGGAGCGACTGTCCAGGTCATCCCGCACGTTACCAATGCGATCAAGGAATTCGCGCTCGCCGACACCGAAAGCTGTGACTTGTCATCTGCGAGATCGGCGGCACGGTCGGCGACATCGAGGGCTTGCCGTTCATCGAATCGATCCGGCAGCTGAGGAACGACCTCGGCCGCAATCAAACGGTGAGCGTCCACACGACGCTCGTTCCATGGATCAAGGCAGCGGGCGAGCTGAAGACAAAGCCCACGCAGCACAGCGTTCGAGAACTGTCGAGCCTCGGCGTTCAGCCAGATGTGCTGCTGTGCCGGACGGAAGAGAGATCCCCGAGGGCGACCGCGAGAAGATCGCCCTCTTCTGCAACGTGTCCAAATCTGCAGTAATCCAGGCGTTGGACGCGCGGAACATTACGACGTTCCGCTACAATATCATGAGGGCGGCCTCGACGACGAAGTTTTGCGCGCATTCGACATCACGGACGCGCCGGCTCCCGACCTCAGCCGCTCGCATGAGATCATCGGATCGCATCGACCATTATGACAGCGAGGCCACGATCGGCGTTGTCGGCAAGTACTGTGGGCCTGCCGGACGCCTACAAGAGCCTGCGTGAAGCGCTAGTCCACGGTGGCATCGCCAATCGCGCCAAGGTCAACATCGAGTCGGATCGACGCCGAAGTCTTCGAGCATCCCGATTTCGGACATTGTTGCCGAGCTAGAGCCGCTTCACGGCATCCTGGTCCCCGGCGGCTTCGGCGAACGCGGCAGCCAGGGAAAGATCGCGAGCGTCAAATTCGCCCGTGAGCGCGAGATCCCCTTCTTCGGATCTGTCTTGGAATGCAGATGGCCTGCATCGAGGCTGCGCGGAACCTCGCGGGAATCGAGGGAGCCTCGACCACCGAATTCGGCGACACTCCCGAGCCGGTCGTCGGCATGATCACCGAATGGATGAGCGAGGAGGGGCTTCAGAAGCGCGCGGCGGGCGGCGATCTTGGCGGTACGATGCGGCTAGGCGCCTATCCCGCCAAGCTCGACGGCAACAGCGTCGTCCACACGATCTATGGCGTTGGCGAGATCAGTGAACGCCATCGCCACCGCTACGAAGTGAATGTCCACTATCGCGACAGGCTGGAGAAGACCGAGACTCGTCTTCTCCGGGCATGTCGCCAGACGACGAGCTTCCCGAGATCGTGGAGCGACCCGATCATCCATGGTTCATCGGTGTACAGTTCCATCCGGAGCTCAAGAGCCGGCCCTTCGAGCCCCACCCGCTCTTCGCCGGTTTCATCGAAGCGGCAGTGAAGCAGTCGCGGCTGGTCTGACCGACGTTCGTTCGCGGGGAACAGGCTTCCTTCGGTCCGTTACGGGTCCGTTCCGCCAAACGAATGAGGAAAGCCTCAAATGCTTTTGACCATCGCAATCATCCTGCTCATCCTGTGGGCACTCGGCTTTTTCGCCTTTCACATCACGAGTGGGCTAATCCACATCATCCTGAGTGATCGGCATCATCGTGCTGATCTGGAATTTCGTCGCCGGTCGAAGGGCCGTTTAGCCCGAAACACTCGCCGTTGCGGGGCGTCCGAAGCGCCCCTAAATGCGGCCAATGACAAACAGCATTTCGACGCGCGTAGCCGTGCTCGGCTCCGGGCCAGCGGGCCTCACCGCAGCCATATACGCAGCGCGCGCCGGCCTTTCGCCGATCGTGATCCAGGGCATCCAGCCAGGCGGTCGAACTCACCACGACGACCGATGTCGAGAACTATCCCGGTTTCCGGGAGGTCATCCAGGGGCCGTGGCTGATGGAGGAGATGCAGGCGCAAGCCGAGCATGTCGGCACGAAGGTCGTGTGGGACCACATCATCGAGGTCGACCTCTCCCGCCGTCCTTTCCGCCTCAGCGGTGATGGCGGAGCGCAGTATTTCGCTGACGCGCTAGTGATCGCAACCGGCGCCCAGGCCAGGTGGCTCGGGCTACCGTCCGAGGAGCACATGAAGGGCAGAGGCGCTTCCGCCTGCGCGACCTGCGACGGCTTCTTCTATCGTGGCAAGAGGGTCGCAGTGATCGGCGGCGGCAACACAGCAGTCGAAGAGGCGCTGTACCTCACCAATCATAGCCATGACGTCACCCTGATCCACCGCCGTGACTTCGCTGCGTGCCGAGAAGATCTTGCAGGATCGGCTCTTCGCCAACTCGCACATCAACATCGTCTGGGATAGCGAAGTCGTTGACTTCGTCGGCGGCGGTGATCCCGAGGCGCTGGTCGGTCTCGATATTCGCAACAAGCGCACCGGCGAGACCAGCAGGCTCGACGTCGAAGGCGCTTTCGTCGCGATCGGCCACCAGCCTGCCACCGAGCTGTTCAAGGGCCAGCTCGACCTCGATGACGACGGCTACATCTTCGTCGAACCGGGAACGACGAAGACGAACGTCCCAGGCGTGTTCGCCTGCGGCGACGTCATGGACAAGATCTATCGCCAGGCGGTGACAGCCGCAGGCACCGGCTGCATGGCGGCACTCGACGCCGAAAAGTATCTCGCGGAGATGGAATTCGAGGCTCTCGCCGCCGAATAATCGTCAGGGGTAAAGCGCTTCGACGAAATAGAGGCCCTGCGGAGGCGCGTTGAAGCCAAGCGCCGAGCGGTCCCGTGCCTCCAGTGCCTTGCGCATGTGGTCGGGTTGCCATTGCCCACGGCCAACCAATGCGAGACAGCCCACCATCGAGCGCACCTGATGGTGGAGAAGCTGCGAGCGGCCGCGGTTATGTGGATCTCCTCGCCGACTTTCCTGACGCCGAGGACATCCAGCGATTTTACGGGGCTGTCGGACTGGCATTGCACCGAACGAAAGGTCGTGAAGTCGTGGCGCCCGATCAGGTGCGCGGCGCCCAGTCCCATTTCGTCGGGATCGAGTGGGACGGCGACATGCCAGACGCGGCCAGCGTCGAGGGCGGGCGGCGCTCTCCGGTTGAGGATCCTGTAGAGGTATCGGCGGCCGATGCAGGAGAAACGCGCGTGCCAGTCGTCGGCGACCTCCGCCACCTCTATTACCGAGATTGGATACGGGCGGACCAATGCGTTCAATCCCTCTCTAAGACGGTGCGGAGTGAGCGACTTCATGACGTCAACATGGGCCGACATAGCGAGCGCGTGGACTCCGCATCAGTCCGTCCGGCCGCTGAGACCTGCGCCACTTTGCCGGTCATCCGCTGAAGCGCTTCCTCGAGCGTCTGCTGGACCGACGGCCCATGTTCCTGGCGCTGCCACCCCATGAACGGGCCGCCGTCATATTCCACCGTCAGCCGCCAGCGGGTCACGGGAGGATCGTGCCCTTGGGAATTGCGAAGCCGCGCAGCAGCTCGCCCGGGGTCATAGCGCCGCGGCCGGCACGCTGGACCTTCAGCGGGCGGATATATCCCTTGCCACACGCGATATTCGGGCAATCGTCGAGCACCTCACCAGGCTCTCCCGATAGATCTTCGCCGGCAGCCGCCTCGAGCAGCTTCACGCGCTCGCCATTCACCTCGAACCATGCGCCGGGCACGGGATTGAATGCGAGGACTTGCCGCTCGATTTCTTGCGCCGAGCGGCTCCACTCAATCCGTGCCTCCCCCTTGTTGATCTTGGAGGCGTAGGTCGCGCCATCGCTCGGCTGCGGCTCGGGCGGCGTCGGGTGGTCTAGCCACTCGATGAGCGCCTGTGCGCCTACTTGCGCCATTTCTTCCGTAACCTGCCCTGCGTTTTTACCGTGGATGTAGAGCTCGCGCTTGAGCAGCATGGGGCCGGTGTCGAGCCCCTCGTCCAGCCGCATGATCGTGACTCCGCTGACCTCGTCGCCCGCCAGGATCGCGCGCTGAATGGGAGCAGCGCCTCGCCAACGAGGCAAGAGCGAGGCGTGGACGTTGATGCAGCCGGCCTTTGGTCCTTCGAGGATCGGGGCGGGAAGGATGAGCCCGTAGGCGGCGACCACGCCGAGGTCGGCATTCAGCGCCGAAAGAGTTGCTGTTCCTGAGAATCGCGCAGGGTCCGCGGCGTCCGCACCTCGATCCCGAGCTCCTCCGCCCGCTCGTGGACTGCGGTTTTGCGCTCGGCCTTTCCGCGCCCCGCCGGCCGCGGCGGCTGAGCATAGACCGCGACGACGTCATGCCCGGCCTCGAACAGCGCGTTGAGACTGGGCACGGCGAAATCGGGCGATCCCATGAAGACGATGCGCATCCTGCCGCACTTGCGGGGCACGACAAGCGCGGTCAAGGAGTGGGCACCATGGCGTCTCAGGAGATCGAAGCCCTGTCACAAGCGCTCGCCCGGCTGCCGGGGCTCGGGCCCCGCTCGGCAAGGCGCGCTGTTCTCCACCTGATGAAGAAGCGCGAGCAAGCGCTGCAACCCCTCCTCGCAGCGCTCCAGAACGTCGCCGACAAACTCTCGACCTGTTCCGTTTGCGGGAATGTCGACACGTCCGATCCTTGCTCCATCTGCCGGGATCCGCGCCGCGACGAGACGATGCTGTGCGTTGTCGAGGAGGTCGCCGACCTGTGGGCGCTGGACCGGTCGCGCCTGTTCCCAGGTCGCTATCACGTGCTCGGCGGCCGCCTTTCGGCACTCGAGGGAATAGGCCCTGATGACCTCAGCATCGACCAGCTCGTCCGGCGCCTTTCGGTCGGTGGGATCGACGAGGTCGTGCTCGCCATGGACGCAACCTTGGAAGGCCAAACCACCGCTCACTATCTCGCAGAGCGCCTAGAGGATTTCAATACGTCTGAGCCAGTTGGCGCACGGACTTCCCGTTGGAGGTGAGCTAGACTATCTCGACGAAGGCACGCTAGCCCAGGCGCTTCGCGCCCGCCGGCCATTGCTTGAACGGCTGGAGGAACAGGCCCTAAATCCTCCCGATGGCCATTCGCCGCATCTATGAGACGCCCGACCCGGTCCTTCGGCAGACTTCCGAGCCGGGTGGAGACGTTCGACGACGAGCTGAAGACGTGGTCCAGGACATGTTCGAGACAATGTACGAAGCGCCCGGCATCGGCTTGGCCGCGGTCCAGGTCGGCGAGCCGATCCGCTTGCCAGTCATCGACCTGCAGGAACCAGAGGAACCCGGAAGATCCGAGAGCCCGATGGTCAGGGACCGAGGGTGTTCATCAACTCGCAGATCCTGTGGTACTCCGATCATGACGTGCCCTACACCGAGGGCTGCCTCTCGGTTCCAGAGCAATATGCCGAAGTGATGCGCCGGATCGCATCCGCGCCCGTTGGCAGGACGAAAAGGGAAGACCTACGAGGAAGAGATCGAGGGGCTCTCGCTGCTGCCTCCAACATGAGATGGACCATCTCGACGGCGTGCTCTTCATCGATCATCTCTCACGCCTAGAACGCGATATCGTGCTCAAGAAATTGGCCAAGTGGCGGAAAAAGCAGCAGAAAAAGGCGGCTCAGCCTCTGATTGAGGCCGCCGCGTTACGGCAGTCCTCCGCGCATCCGCACATCTCGCGCAGAGCTTGCAATGCTCGTGGTCGTGGCGCTCGCACTCGACCGCGCAAGCGTCAAAACGCGCGCGCACATCTCGGTGCCTCGCGGAGCACCTGCTCGTTCGAGCCAGTGTTGCGCACCGCCAGCTCGCCTGCCGCCTCGCGGATATCCGAACAGTCGAGGCAAGTGCGGATGCACTCGCGCAGATCCATCTTCTCAGCAGCGCAGGCGTCGGCGCAACTCAGCGCATCCGCGCGCAGTACATGAGGTGATGCGCCGCATCGCCCAGCGGCTGGTTGACGTGGCCCGCGACGTCCGGATGGAGGGCGATCATCTTGCGGATGGACATGGAAGCTCCTTGGTCAATGCCGGACGAGCGAGTTAGCCCCGGCGCAAGTTCCGGCGGTCGGGGCTATGCATCGACTA
>CAVYAH010000096.1:0-41281 GCA_963766415.1 uncultured Alphaproteobacteria bacterium
CTGACTATCGTGCGACCTACGACAAGCGCTGGCTGGCGACTGCCAACCGGCTGATTCCGCCGAACGTCTTCTATTTCGAGCATGACGGGCTCGTCTCGAAATATGCAGTGCTGAGCGAGGCTGATTTCGCCCACGAATGTTCACCTGAGGCCTGGACGGTATCGACCTCCGCACGGTTCGCGCAGCCGTCGCGCCTTGCATGGAGCGCGGACGAGGCTGCGGCGAGGCGGACCCTCGAGGCGGTTAGCGAGGCGGCGTCGACGCTGCTTGGCTGGGCCGTTCCCGTGGCCGGTCGAGCGGACGTGCTCGTCCTATGGAAGTGTGCGTTCGAGCTCACGTTCGCCGCCGAGCTGCGGGCTGAGCGGCAGGGACGCTCGGCGGCGATCGTCGAGGCAGATCCCGATCGGTACAAAAGGTTCGGTACGGCGGTGCTTGGGTCTCTCCCGCGCGCGCCGCGCAGCGCGCTCCAGGCGGAACGCTGGTGGCGGGGGAAGCAGCGCCACGGGAAGCTCTATTCGGTGGCGCGGCTGGCGAAGGCGAGCCTGACGTTCGCGAACGGCGCCGACTACATCGCCTGGAAAATCAACCGCCATGCGGGCACCGACATTCGGCTCGCGCCCTGGCAACAGCGCCACCCGCTGCTGGCTGCTATTACGCTGCTGCCGAAGCTGATCCGGTCGGGGGCGGTACGTTAGCCCTTCGCGGCGGTTCTTGGTGGTTCGCTGGCGTTGCGGGCGAGGGCTGCTGCCACTGCGCTGGCTAACGCCCCGACCGTGAACGGCTTGCGCAATAGCTCGTGGCCGCGGAGATCGTCGCTTTCGCCTTCGCCGACATAGCCGGTGACGAACAGCACTGCGAACTCGCGCGGCGAGGTCTTCTTGAGGTGCCGGATCAGCTCTGGGCCGGTCATCTCGGGCATGATCACGTCGCTGATGACAAGGTCGAATTCCTGAGCCCCGAAGATCTCGACGGCTTCGGCCCCGCTCCCGCAGGCGATCGGATCATAATCTAGGTCCTCGAGCGCATCGACCGTTGCCATGCGCACGCGCGGGTCGTCCTCGACGAGCAGGATCCTCGCACCGGGGACATGGATATCGGCAGCCGCCGCCCGCTGGACCGCCGGATGCACCCTCACCTCTGCCGCCTTTTCGGTACGCGGCAGGAAGATCGAGACGGTGGTTCCGCGCTGGACCTGGCTCTCGATTCCAACCTCGCCGCCGGATTGGTGAGCGAAACCGAAAATCTGGCTAAGGCCGAGGCCGGTGCCCTTGCCGACTGGCTTCGTCGTGAAGAAGGGCTCGAACGCGCGTTCCAGAACGGCCGGCGGCATTCCGCATCCGGTGTCTGTGACGCTGATCCTCACATATTCGCCGGGACGGATGTCGCCGACTTCGTTAGCGGCGAGCCCGACATTCTCCGTCGCGATGCGCATAAGCCCCTCCCCTTCCATCGCGTCGCGGGCGTTCACCGCGAGGTTGACGATGGCATTTTCAAGCTGGTGTGGGTCGACGTAAATCGGCCATGCCCCTGAGGCGAGGTCGATTTCAACCCTGATCCGCTCACCCAAGGTGCGGTCGAGAAGGTCGGACATGCCGCCGATAAGATCGTTGCTGTCGACCCGTTCGGGCAGCAGCGGTTCCGACCTTGCGAAGGAGAGAAGACGCCGGGTCAGCGCGGCGGCGCGGGTCGCGCCTTCCATCGCATTGTTGAGATGCATCATGACCTCGCGGCGCGGGCCGTTCAGCCGCCTCAGCGCGAGGTCGATGCCGCCGACGACGACCGCGAGCATGTTGTTGAAGTCGTGGGCGATGCCGCCGGTCAGCTGACCGACCGCTTCCATTTTCTGGACTTGGCGCAGCTGGGCCTCGGCGGCCTCGCGCTCGGCCGCTTCGGCCTTTAGCGCCTGGTTCGCTTCCCAAAGCTCCTGCGTTCGATCGCGGACCGCAAGCTCGAGGACTTCGGCGCGATCGGCCTCGGTTTCGGCCTGTTTGCGCGCGAGCTTGTTCTGCCGCAGCGCAGCGACCGAGACCACGGCAAGGAATATCGCGCCGAGCCCGACAAGTATTCCGAGCCAGCTCAGGTAACTTGTGAACTGGTCTGCCTGGTCAGAAAAGAATTGGCTCTGCTCGATGCGGTTGCGCAAAGATTTGCGCTCCGCCTTGACTATCTCCTCGAGCTTGTCGTCCAGCCGGTGACCGATGCTGGGCTTTCCCTTCGTTTCTACCGCTGCTGCGTAGAAATAGCTGATCCCCGCATCGCCCTTGTTCTGAAGCGCAGCTCGAGCGGCGAGCGACAGCTCCTCGCCGCGCTCATTGTAGAGCTGTTGAGCGTCATAAACGCGCCGCAGCTGCTCCGGGTTGGCGCGTTCCAGCGCCTTCAGCTGCTCAATCTGATAGCCGGCAAGTTGCCACGCGCTGGTGTAGATATTCCCATTCGGGTCTACGTGTTCGTCAAGAACAAAACGAGCGAGCGCGGCCTCCGCTTTCGATACGTTGGCGCTCGCGTTCCGGACGATGAGTGCAACTTCGTACGATCGACGCTCGGCGGACAATGCTCTCTCGCGCGCATCGTTGGCGAACTTGACGAGAAAAACCATGGCAACGAGCACCAAGGCAGCAACGAGGCCTGCTGCTGCAGCGCCCCCTCTCCGCCAATCGAAGCGGATCTCGTCCTCTTCCCCATCCCCGATCATGCGAACAATCTAATCGCGTTAACCTTTTCGGGAAAGTGAAAGGTTCCCTTCGAAATCCTCAGCTTATACAATTGGTTGCACGGCCTGCCGCAGCGAACATGCCGAGGATCTCGCCAACCTGCTCCTCGCTGTGGAGTGCGCAGAGCGAACAACGCAGCAGAGTTATCCCCGCCGGAGTCGCCGGCGGCCGGGCGAGGTTCACGTACAATCCCTCGTGGAGCAGCGCTTCCCACATCGCGGCGCCGGTCTCGAGGTCCGGCATGATGACGGCGATGATCGCCGATTGCGGCTCTTGTGTTCCGAGCTTGAAACCGAGCTGGCGAAGGCCAGCGTGAAGGCGCTTCGAATTCTCCCATAGGTGCGCGCGCTTGTCAGCGCTGTCCATCAGCTTGCGGATCGAAGTCGCGGCCGTGGCGACGACCGATGGTGGAAGCGACGCGGTGAAGACGTAAGGGCGGCAGACGAGCCGCAGGATCTCGAACTTTGGATGGTTCGAGACACAGAAGCCTCCGACGGTGCCGACGGACTTGGAGAAAGTGCCTATGATGAAGTCGACCTCGTCAATCACACCCTGCTCTTCGGCGACACCGCGGCCATGCTCGCCGATGAAGCCCATGGAATGGGCCTCGTCGACGAGTACCATTGCGCCATTCTCCTTTGAGACGGCGACCATTTCCTTGAGCGGCGCAACGTCGCCGAGCATCGAATAAACGCCTTCGAGGACGACGAGCTTTCCAGCCTCGGGCGGAAGCCGTTTCAGGCGCTTTTCGAGTGCTTCTGTGTTATTGTGACGGAACGGGACGATCTGGGCATTGCCGAGGGCGCAGCCGTCATAGATTGAAGCGTGACTGTCGATGTCGAGGATGATGTAGTCATCCTTGCCGGCCATCGTTGAAATGACGCCGAGATTCGCCCTGGTAGCCGGTCGAGAAGACCATTGCGTGGTCCATGGCATAAAAGTCCTTGAGCGCCTGCTCGACCGCCTTGTGGCCCGCGTATGTGCCATTGAGCACGCGGCTCCCGGTCGTGCCGGAACCGAAGTCGTCGAGGGCCTTCTTGCCGGCCGCGACCACGTCCGGATCGAATGTCATCCCCATGTAATTGTAGGTGCCGAGCAGGATGGTGCGTCGGCCGTTGCAGATGGCGACGGTCGGGCTTTCGACCCTCTCCATGACGAGATTGAACGGGTCGGTGATCCCGCTCTCGAGCAGGGCCTCTCGCTGCCCGATCAGCGGATCGAACTTGGAGAAGAGGTCAGGCACGAGAATCCGTCAGTCGCACGAGGACGTCCACAAGCTGCCCTACCGTCTCGATCTCGGCCTGCATGTTCATCGTGATGATGACATCGAACTCGTCTTCGACATTGGCCACGAAATCGAGAACCGTGAGGCTGTCCCATTCGAGGTCCTGAGCGAAGCGGGTCGCTTCGGTGATGGTAGCGCCCTTCTTGTTGAACGGCTCGATGAGTTTGACGGTCTTGGCGTAGATCTGCTGGCGGTCGGACATTGCTGCGCCCTATTCGGAGGCATGAGGTTTCGCAACGCAATCCGGCACAAAAGCGGCAGTAGGGCGGTGCAATCTAGTTCGGCCAGTAGACATATTCCTGGCCCGGCTTCCACGGAGCGTCTGCAGGGACGTCGATGCGGATCGGTTCTTCAAGCAGGGCTGGCCAGAGGGGCTTGGCCATATGGCTGTCGTGCGCGTCAAGGCCGGCGCGCAGGCGCGCGACGACGTCGGGCCGATCTGCGGAGAGGTCGACGCGCTCGGTCGGATCGGAGGCCAGGTCGAACAGCCAGATACGGGGCGGGTTGCGGGAAACCTGGAGCTTCCAGTCGCCGTCGCGGACGGCCTCGTAGGTGCCCGATCGCCAGAATAGGGTGCGCGGCACGGCGGGCGCGTGCGCGGTCACGAAGGGTAGGAGGTTCATGCCGTCGATAATGCGGTCCTCGGGGAGCGGCGCGCCGACTGCGGCGGCGAGCGTCGGGAAGACGATCGATGAACTGAATGGGCATGGAAAGGCGCTGGCCGGACGCGATCCGCGCCGGCCAGCGGACGAAAAAGGGTGTCCGGATGCCGCCTTCGAAGAAGGTGCCCTTCCATCCCCGATAGGGCTTGTTGATTTCGCCGAGGCCCGCGTACCAAGCGCCGCCGTTGTCGTTGGTGAAGATGACGATGGTGTTCTGGTCGACGCCTTCAGCCTTGAGCGCCGCCATCACCTTTCCGACGCCGCGGTCGAGCGCTCGGATCATGGCTCCGTAGACGCGAAGCCGCGGGTCCTTGATCGCCCGGAGCGCGGCATAGTCCGCCTTCGTCGCTTGGAATGGCGTGTGGGGGGCGTTGTAGGCGAGATAGATGAAGAAGGGACGGTTGCGGTTGGCCTTGATCGCGGCTCCCGCCTCGTCGCTCAGATAATCGGTCATGTAGCTGGCGGCGTGGAAGGGAGGGCCGCCGTTGAACTGGACCCCGTCGCTGAGTGCCAACCAAAGGAAGCGATCGAGCGGGTCGGCCGGCAGCTTGGCGTCCACAGAGGCGGTGTCGGGCTCATATTTGCTCGCGCCCGGCATGAAGCCGAGGCTTTCGTCGAAGCCCTGATCTTCCGGCCGCATGCCCTTCGATTCACCGAGGTGCCATTTGCCAAGATGGATCGTGTGATAGCCGTGGCCCTTCAGTACCTCCGCGATCGTTACCTCGCTCGCCGGCATCCCCATGTCCGCCATCGGCGGCGCATGATCCTGAAGTCCGGCGTGATAGATGGTCGGGTGCGGGCGGTTCCTGGGAGAGTAGCGCGGCACGTATTTGGCGAGCTGGTCCGGGACCGCCGTGAACTCGAACCCGAAGCGCGGGGGGTAGCGACCGGTCATCAGCGCGGCGCGCGAGGGCGAACAGGTAGCATTTGCGGCATAAGCGACGGTGAAATCCGCGCCTTGATGGGCGATCGCATCGATGTTCGGCGTGGGCACGAGGCCGCCCCCAACACCAGTTCCCGGCCCTTCGGCGGTAATATCATTGATGCCGAGGTCGTCGGCAACGATCAGCACGATGTTGGGCGGCCTCTCACCGGTCAGAGCGACGTCCCGACCTTGCTCCCAGTGCACTGGCCGGTTCGGCGCGACGCGATGAGTGAGCCGGTAGGCAGTGACCATGATCTGCACTGGCCACAGCTGCCAGGCTGTCCATCCCGCGACGAGCGCGAGGAGCAGTACGACGACTAAAGTCCTTGGCCATTTCATCGCGGGCGTCCCGGCCATTATTCGATCCGACGTTACAACGAGGCGGACGCGCGATTAAGGTCAGTCACGTTTCGCGAGATAGGTTTCGACTTGCGGAACCAGGTTTGCGGGCAGGGGCAAATAGCTGAGCGCGCCGGCTTCGACCCGACCCTTCTCCAGCGCATAGCGGAAGAAATTGAGAGCGGCGTCGGCGCGAACCTTGTCCTTGGGCTTCACGAGCATGAGAATGAAAGTCGCCGCGACGATAGGATAAGCGTCAGCTCCCGGCGCATTGGTGAACATCAAGTCGAAGTCCGGCGACTTGCTCCAGTCGGTGCTCTCGACCGCGCTAGCGAAGGATTCGGTGCTGGGGCAGACGAGCTTGCCCCTGGAATTCTGCATGCAGGCGTAGGTCAGGCCGTGCGTGAGGACATAAGCATATTCGACGTAGCCGATTGAGTTCGGCATCCTCCCAACCCAGTCAGCAACCGATGAATTGGAGCTCGCGCCGATTCCAGTCGGCCATTTGACAGTCTTGCCCTCACCAAGCGCGGCCTTCCAGGAAGGGCTCACCTGGCTGAGGTAATGGGTGAAGTTGAAAGTCGTGCCGGAACTGTCGGCGCGATAAACGATGATGATCGGCGATTTGGGCAGCTTCAGCGAAGGATTGAGTTTCGCGATCGCAGGATCATCCCACGTCACGACCTTGCCCCCGAAGATGTCAGCCAGGACCGGACCGCTAAGGCGAAGTTCGCCGGGTTTTACGCCCATCAGGTTCACCACCGGCACGATCGCGCCGAACGCGATCGGAAACTGGACAAGATTCCCTTGGGTGAGCTCTGCCGACGTGAGCGGCTGATCCGTCGCGCCGAAGTCGACCGATCCCGACATCAGCTGGGACACACCCGCGCCCGAGCCGACCGGCTGATACTCGATATCGGCCTTCGCTTCGTCCCTGTAGACGGTGGCCCATGCGGAAAGCAGCGGATTGATGAACGTCGACCCGGCACCCTTGGCGACCGACGTCGCTTGCGAGGCGGAGACCGTCGTCGAATTATCCTGCGCGGAGGCGGCGCAGGCGAACGGCGCGAGCAACAAAAAGATAGCCACTGCCATCTTCATGATCACTTCCCCCCAGCATCGAGGTCGAAGCTATTCGTGACGCTTCACTGCGGCGCAGTTGCAGTGCCGCGGTCGAAGGACGCACTGCTCCTCCACGCGCGAGTCGGTCAACTAGAGTGAATTATGAATAAGCGGGAAGGCCGCTTGAAGCGTTGCTCCTCGGCGCTGCGGACGTGCGCTACCCTATTTTGCTGGAACGGCGTCAAGCTGGCGGACGGCGTGCATCAGCAGTTCGTAGGAGCGGAGCCGCGCCTGGTGATCGTAGACCTGTGCAGTGACGATCAGTTCGTCGGCCTTCGTGCGGCCGATGAATTCCTCCACCTTGCCCCGCACGGTCCCGGGGCTTCCGACCGCCGAAGCGGACAGAACCTGCCGGAGCATGGCTCGCGCTTCGAGCGGAAGCTCATCCATATAACCGGGCTTGGGCGGCGGCAGCCGCGTCGGCTTGCCGGTGCGCAGCGCGACGAAGGCCTGCTGCTGCGAGGTCGCCAAAAGCTCCGCCTCCTCATCCGCATCTGCAACGATCGCGTTGAAGCCGAGCATCACATATGGCCTGTCGAGCTGCTCGGATGGTTCAAAGCGGTGGCGGTAGAGATCAATCGCCTCCATCATCAGCTGCGGAGCGAAGTGCGAGGCGAAGGCGTAAGGGAGGCCAAGATTGGCCGCGAGCTGCGCTCCAAATAGGCTCGAGCCGAGAATCCAGATGGGGATTTTCATGCCTTCGCCGGGCACCGCGCGAACGCGGCCATTCTCGCCGCGGAAATAGCCCATCAGCTCGATAACATCGTTGGGGAACTGATTGGCGTCGGACGAGAGATTGCGGCGCATCGCATAGGCTGCGGCCTGGTCCGTGCCCGGGGCGCGGCCAAGGCCCAAGTCAACGCGGCCGGGAAAGAGGCTCTCCAGCGTGCCGAACTGTTCGGCGATGATCAGCGGCGCGTGATTTGGCAACATGATTCCGCCGGCCCCGATACGGATGGTAGAGGTCTGGCTTCCGACATAGGCGAGCGCGATGGCCGTCGCGGCGCTGGCGATACCAGGCATTGAATGATGCTCGGCCATCCAGAAGCGCCTGTAGCCGAGGCGTTCGGCATGGCGCGCAAGGTCGGCGGAATTGTGAAAGGACTGGGCGGCATCCCCGCCTTCGGCAATCGGAGCGAGGTCGAGAACCGAAAGCGGTACCATCACCAAGAGGTGGGGCTGGGCGGGATCATTTCAATGCGCGGCGCGCTGCTACCAAGACTGCCCCAACGGCGAGAGATACCCGCGAGGAAGAAGCTCGCTTTCTTCGGCTCACCTCTTAACGCTTACCTCTAGAGCCAGCCTTGAGCGCGGTACCAGTCTGCCGTTTCCTTAAGACCCCGCAAGGTGTCGATTGCGGGCTGCCAGACGGCGGGAGGACAGGCGCGCTTCGGCTCGACGACCCAGTTGCGGTGCGAAAAGTAAGCTGCGCGATCGAGGGTGAGCTTGGCCTTGTTTCGGCGAAGCATCTGGTCGGCGCGGGCGGCGAGACGGAGGAGGACCCCCGGCGAGGAGACGATCGCGGGCCTGGTGCCGACAGCCTGGCCGAGCGCACGCCCGAATTGGCGGTAAGTCCAGCCGTCGGGCTTTCCGTCGTCGGGTTCGATGAGGATCATCGACGGAGCGTCGTAGGCGGCGAGCGCGATCAGCAGCCGGGCAAGGTCGTGCGCGTAAATCACGGACACGCGGCCGGTGGGCGGCATCAGCATGAAGCCAAGCTTCGCCATCCGGAAGAGCTCGAGCGTTTCACGGTCGCCGGGGCCGTAGACGGCCGGCGGGCGGACGATCGCCCAGTCCAAGCCGGAGCTGTGGACCAGTTCTTCGGCGCGTTGTTTCGAGGCGCCATAGAGCGACAGTTTCGGCTCGCGTGCGGCGAGGGAGGATACGTGGACGAACCGCCGCACGCCGCCGGCAGTCGCGGCGGCGAGCACCGTCAGCGTGCCTTCGACATTGCCCTTTTCAAACCCTGCAGCGTTTGACGCGCTGATCAATCCGGCGACATGGATGACCGCGTCGGCGCCGTCGACCAGCTGCTCCAATGCGGCGCGATTGTGGAGGTCTCCTGAGATCCATGTGACCTTATCGCGCGGCGCCTGTTCGCGGCGGGCGAGCGCTGCGACTTCGTGGCTGGTGGTGACCGCGGCATCGATCAGACTCGAGCCGACGAACCCCGTCCCGCCGGTGATCGCCAGCTTCATAGAGGCGACCAGGGTCTCTCGTCCGCGAGTTCCTCCACTTCTTGCGCAGCGCTGCCGAGAAGCTCGATGATCGTGTCGAGCAGCGGTTCGAGGCCTTCCTCGAGCGGTGCGGACACCGGGAAGACCTTGGCGCCGAACTCCTTTTCGAGCACTTTGGCGAGCTTCGCACGCTGTTTTTCGTCGATCAGGTCGGTCTTGGTGAGGCCGATGATCTCGGACTTTCCGGCGAGGCCGGCATCATATTCCTCGAGCTCGTCGCGAACGATTTGCCAGGCGCCGAGCGGGTCTTTTGCCGAACCATCAACAAGGTGGAGGAGCAGTCGCGTGCGTTCGACATGGCCGAGGAAGCGGTCGCCGACTCCTCGCCCTCGGCCGCGCCCTCGATGAGCCCGGGAATGTCTGCAAGGACGAACTCTCGGCCCTTGTGCCGGACGACTCCGAGCTGCGGGCGCAAGGTTGTGAACGGGTAATCGCCGACCTTGGCGGACGCGTTCGTTACCGAGTTTAGGAAGGTCGATTTGCCCGCGTTGGGGAGGCCGACGAGGCCGACGTCGGCGAGAAGCTTGAGCCGCAACCAGATCCACATCTCCTCGCCCGCCTCGCCGGTCTGGTGCTGGCGCGGGGCGCGGTTGGTGGAGGTCTTGTAGCTGGCATTTCCGCGGCCACCCAGGCCGCCCCTCAGGAAGACGATGCGCTGACCGTCGACGGTGAGATCGGCCAGCAGTGTCCGGTTCTCATCGTCGGCGAGGATCTGAGTTCCGATCGGAACCTTGATGACAAGATCTTCGCCCCCGCGCCGGTCCTGTTCGATCCGGCCCCGCCCTTGCCGCGCGGCGCCCGGAAGTGCTGAGTATAGCGAAAGTCGATCAAAGTATTGAGCCCGGGCACCGCCTCGAACACGATGTCGCCGCCCTTGCCGCCTTCGCCGCCGTCGGGCCCGCCGAACTCGATGAACTTTTCCGCCGGAACGATACTCGCCGGGGCCGCCCGCGCCGGAGCGGATGAAGATCTTGGCCTGGTCGAGGAAATGCATGACGCGTGCGAGTTAGGCGATGCGGCGCTGTAGGGGAACCTTTGCGGCGCCGAAGCACGGCCCGGCCCGACATTTTTCGTTAACCATATGCATTTAACACCAAGCGACCGAATAAGCGGGGAGGCCGAAGTGCTGGCCGACATGAGTGCAAACGCAATCGTTTATCAAGTGCTCGACGAGGTACTTAGGCAAAAGTGCGTGCCGGCAGGGGCGCGCGCAGCCATGTTCTCAGTCATCGACGAGCTTCGCGCCGCCACCGCTGGCGGGGAAGATGTTCGCCGGGCCGAGCGCATCTCGGTCGAAATGCAAAGCTCGAATGGGCGCTTCGCCTGGGCGAGGCTCCGGCCACGGAGGCGGCGCACATGCAGCTGAAAGCCCTGGCGGCCGAGTGGATCAGCACTCGGATTTGCAGCCGCCACGTAAACCCGGCGGATCAGCTTGCAGTCTCAGGATGATGAGGCACGAGGACCAGCGTCTGGCCCTCCACACGCCAGGATTCGAGCTTGGACAGAAAGTTCATTCCGAAGGACATCGAGACCGCCAAGCCCGGGCGCGGTGACGATCCTCAGGTTCCTGGTGACGATATTGCCGGCACGAAGCTCGTGGATCGAGCCGGTGCGGGCCGGCGCGATCCATTCGCAGTGTGCAGCATGACGGGCGTGAGCGAGGTGCCGGTGTCCACGCTGGCCGCGTGCGCCGTCTCCGGCGAGATCGCGGTGATCGTCGCGCCGCTATCGATGAGCATCCGGCGCTCGACTCCGTTGATCGAGGCGTTGACCCAGAAGTGGCCGTCAGGCGCCATGGTGACGCGCAATTCCTTGCCAGCGACCCGTTGATTGTCGAGGCCAAGGCTGCTCGTCAGCCGGGAAAGCTCAGGCTGGTACGGCGCCTGCTGGAGCAGGAGGAAGATCAGGAAAGCGAACAGCCCGAGCGAAATTGCAAAACGGATAATGCGGCCCACGAACGGAACTCGAGAAAGAAGCATGATGATGAGAGCGATGCCGATCGCATAGATCGCCAGCTGCGGCCATTGCGGGACAGTCGAGGGGATCACCATGAAACTCATCCGGTGCATGTGGCGTGCGGCAAGCCAGCGGCCAAGGGGCGGCATGGCGCGGCAACGATCGCATTTCGCGGCAAGAAACGATGCACAAGTGAAACTGTAGGCACCCCAAGCCCTTAGGATCGTTCCTAGCACTAATTAGTAGAGCCAAACGCCATGCAGGACCGTATCGTGGCGGTCGGCCTCCTCACCCGGCGTGACCTGGATGTACTCGGTCCGACCTTCGACCGAATCTGGCCGGTCGAGGAGGCACCGCATTTCGATGAGCTGTTGCGCGCGATCGACGATGCCGATCGCGATCTCAAGCAACCATCGGGCAAACGGTCGAGCTGATCAGAAGCGCTCGAGCAGCCGGTCGACCGTGTTGTGGGCGGTGTTGTCCTTGCCGCTCGTATCTTTCGCGTAGCGTTCGAGCGCAGCCCGCACGAGTTCGATCTGCTGATCGGTGAGATGTTCGATCCCGATGAACTTCTCGCGCGCCTTGTCCACGGCGCGAAGGAGCTCATCGAGCTTCGCCTGCATGGCGGCGGCGTCGCGATTCTCTGACTGTTCTGGATCAGAAACACCATCAGGAAGGTGACGATGGTCGTCCCAGTATTGATAATCAGCTGCCACGTGTCGGAATAATGGAACAACGGCCCGGTTACGGCCCAGACGACAATGATCGCGGCAGCCGCAAGGAACGTCGTCGGCTGGCCCGCCGACGTCGCTATCCAAGCAGCAATCCGGGTGAATGTGGCACGCATGCGCCCGTAACGCTCTTGTGACGGATTGGCTGCTGTTAGAAGGAAGTGACCAGCATTGCCGCCGACGCGAGCGTCATGACCCCCGTCGCCGCCCAACCCAATATCAGGAGCGAGCGGGTAGCGGTGAAGCGGCCCATGACTTGGTGGCGCGAGACCACGATCATCATCGCAATCATCAGCGGGACGGCTGCCAGCCCGTTGAGGACGGCGCTCCAGAACAGGGCGCGCATCGGGTCGATCGGCGACCAGTCGATCAAGACGCCGACGAAGCTTGCAACAACGATAATCGAATAAAATCCGGCTGCCTGCTGTGGTTGGTATTCGAGGCCTTCTTTCCACCCGAAGATTTCGGCGACCGCGAAAGCGGCCGAGCCGGCGAGGACCGGTACCGCAAGGAAGCCAGTGCCGATGATTCCGATTGCAAAGAGGCCGAAGGCGAATTGTCCGGCGACCGGACGGAGTGCCTGGGCGGCGTCGGCCGCCGAGCCGATCTGGGTGATGCCCTGGCGGTTCAGGGTGGCGGCCGCGGCCATGATGATTGCGAGCGAGATGAGGTTGGAGAAGGCCATCCCGGTCAGCGTGTCGAACCGCATGCGGCGAAATTGCCTGTCGGCGCTGCGCGGTTCCTGCTTGATCGGCCTGTGCCTCGAATTGGCGATTTCCTCGGCTTCCTGCGAACTCTGCCAGAAAAAGAGATAGGGGCTGATCGTGGTGCCGAGGAGCGCCACGATGGTGAGAAGGGCGTCACGCCCAAGTTCGCTCGGCCAGACAAGGCCACGCAAAGCCGCGGGCCAGTCGGTTCGGACCACCAGCAGCACCGCTACATATGCGAATAGGCTGACGGTCAGCCATTTGAGGATGTTCGCGTATCGCCGGTACGGGACGAACAGCTGAAGCGCAGTGCTGACGATCGCGAAGGCAATGACAAACGCATGCTCGCCGCCGCCGATGACGAGCTGCGCCGCCTCAGCCATCGCGGATAAATCTGCCCCGATGTTGATGATATTGGCGATCAGCAGGATCCCGATGAGGATGCCGACGAATTGCCTGGGGAAAGTGCTGACGAGGTTGTTAGCGAGACCCCTGCCGGTCACGCGGCCGATATGCGCGCTGACCAGCTGGACCGCGGACATCAGCGGATAGCACAATACCATCGTCCACATGAGGCCATAGCCGAACTGGGCGCCAGCCTGAGAGTAAGTGGCGATTCCGCTTGGATCGTCGTCTGCGGCGCCCGTCACGAGCCCGGGACCGAGTTCCTCCAGCGACTGGATCGACGCCTTTTTCAGCCGCCGTAATCTATGCTTCGATCGGGCCGACACGGTGGCCAAGGTGCATCAGATTAAAGGATCGCGCTACTCCTGTTCGGTTGGGTGACGGTAGAGATCGAGGCGCGCGCGCAGGCGATCGGCGGCTAGTTCGCGGGCCGTTTCGCGACGCAGCCCGAGCGCTTCGGCAATAGGCGCTCCGAGCAGCGAATCGCCAAGAGCATTGAGAACCAGCGCGAGCGTCGTTTCAGCTACTTGATGGTCTTCGTAGCCGGCAGTGAGCTGGGCGACGAGATCTTGGATCGAATCAAGGATTGGGTTCAAGGCGTCGCGGTTGCCGGTGAGGATCATCCACGCGGCGAGCGCGCCGGCGCCTTCGCGGTCGAAGGCGTCGAAGGTCATGTCCACGATATCGCGCGCTTCGGCTTCGCCGGCCCGGGCCCGCTCGACGGCTTGCGTGATGCTGGATGTGACCGAATCGGCGATCGCGCGGGCAAGGTCGCCCTGGAGGCCGGCGGCGGAGCCGAAATGATGGAGCAGGTTGGCGTGCGTTCGCCCGACCTCGGCGGCAACCGCTTTCAGCGTTACGGCCTGCGGGCCATCGGCAAGCAGGAGCCGGCGCGCGGCTTGGATGGCGGCCGAGCGGCTCTCTTGTGGGCTCAGTCGTTTGCGTCTTGTTGACACTCGTGTAAGTTAGCCTAACTTGCCCACGTGAGCACGATCACTCTTCCAACGCCGGCGGAGCACAGCATAACGCCGCGGGACCGCCGCTTCGGCCGTCAGTCGGCCACGCCGCGTCTTTGGCACGGCGGGCGCGTCGAAGCGACCGCAATTTACAATGCGTTATCGGCGACTTTTCCGGCGGGCGAGGCCTTTTTCGTCGAGAGCGTACGCGGGTTCCGCGACGGCGCGCCACCGAAGGTGGCTGAGGAAATCAAGGGCTTCACCACCCAGGAGGCGATCCACAGCCGCGAGCATGATGCGTTCAACAAGCGCGCTGCCGACGCGGGCTACGACCTTAGCAAACTAGAAGCACAGGTCGAAAAGCGGCTGGCGGTGACCAAGAGCAGGGCGCCGATCGTCAGCCTCGCCGCGACCATGGCGCTCGAGCATTTCACGGCGATCCTGGCGCACCAATTGCTCGCCGACCCGCGACATCTCGAGGGTGCCGACAGGGAGACGGCCGACCTTTGGCGGTGGCACGCAGTCGAGGAGATCGAACACAAGGGCGTCGCCTATGACACCTGGCTGTACGCAACGCGCGGCTGGCGGCGGTTCAAGCGCTGGAAGGTCAAGGCGCGGGTGATGATCTACGTCACCCGCAATTTCCTCGTGGACCGGACGGCGGGCGCGCTCGAACTGATGCGGCAGGATCAAGTGACAGGGCTTAGCGCCTGGACGCGGCTTCTGACCTATCTCTGGGTCAGGCCCGGCATGTTCCGCAAGATTGCCGGCGCGTGGCTCAAATATTTCCTGCCGGCTTTCCATCCTTGGAACGAGGACGACCGAGACTTGCTCAGGCGCTACGCGGCCGATGCGTCCGGCGACGAGCCGAAGCGGAAGGTGAGACGGGCGGTCTAGACTAGGCCGCCAGCGCCTCTTCCTCCTCGACTTCGACTGCATTGAGCTTCAGCCTCATCAGCCGCGCCAACACTTCTTCGCCGCGAGCGCAGCTCATGCGCGGAGCGGTGATTCCCAACGCCTCGAAGCCGAGCTTCTCCAGCACTCGCCCCGAGGCCGGATTGTCGATGAAATGGCCTGCTTCGAGGCGAGGGAGACCGAGCGTCCGGGCGATGTCAATCAATGCCGAGCAGGCTTCGGTGGCGAAGCCGCGGCCCCAATTTGCCCGCGCGATCCAGTAGCCGAGCTCCACCGCTCCTGACGGCCGCCGCTTGAGGCTGCAATATCCGACCAGCTCGGGCGCGCCGCCAGTGCGTTCGAAGATGAGCAGCGAGGGAAGTATCGGATCGCGCGGCGACGCGAGAAAGGCCTCTGCGTCGCGAAGCGTATAGGGCCACGGAACGACGGCGAGGTGCATGACGATCGCCTCGTCGGCAATCGCGGCGGCAAGCGCCGGAGCGTCCTCCGGGAAGCCCGGCCTCAGCAGCAATCTTGGTGTTCTCGCGAACATCGCTCTTCTCCTCGTCGGGCCGCCTGGGAGCTGCCCGTGACAGTTTCGGGAGAAGGCAAAGAAAAAGGGGAGGCCCCTTTCCCGGGGCTCCCCTTCTCCCTTTGGTCTTGATCCGAGGATCCAGTCCGGGCCGCCCCTTCTGGGAACGGTCCCTTTCTGACCGTTCCTATGCTGTCGTCGTCTCCGTAATCGCCATGACGTGGACGTATTTGCGGCCCAGCTTGCCGTCGCGGAACGCGACTTGACCGTCGGAAAGCGCAAAAAGAGTATGGTCCTTGCCCAGGCCGACGTTGTCGCCCGGATGCCACTTCGTGCCACGCTGGCGCACGATGATATTGCCGGCGAGGACCGACTGTCCGCCGAACTTCTTCACGCCGAGGCGCTTGCTCTCACTGTCGCGCCCATTGCGGGACGAGCCGCCTGCTTTCTTATGTGCCATGACGAAATACGGTCCTGATTACTTGGCCTTAGGGGCCTTCTTGGAGCTGTCCTTAGCAGGTGCAGCATTTTTTGTCGACGGGGTTTTCGCCGCCGGCTTGCCAGTCGCCTTGCCTCTTGCAGCCTTCGGCGGAGCATCGGTGCTTTGAGCGGGCGGGTTGGCCGCTGCCTCATCATTCGGCGCCGGATTCTCGGTCGGGGTCACTGCGACCTTCGCCGGCTCGGAGCTCGACTTCTTGCTCGCCTTGGCAGGTGCAGGAGCAGCAGCCGGAGCGGCCTCGGCCTTGGCAGCTTTAGCCGGCTTCTCGGCCTTGTGGTCGCCGATCGCAACGATCTTCAGGATCGTGTGCTGCTGGCGATGGCCCTTCTTGCGCCGATAATTGTGCCGGCGGCGCTTCTTGAAGACTGTGACTTTCTCGCCTTTGGCCTGGGCGATGATCTCGGCGGCCACGGTCAAGCCATCGGTTGACTTCAAATTACCGCCATCACCGGCGAGCAGAATATCGCCGAGCGTGATCTTGTCACCAGCATTGCCATCGAGCTTCTCGACGACGATCTTGTCTCCGGGGTGCACGCGGTACTGCTTCCCACCCGTGCGGACGACTGCGAACATGGCTCTTCTTCCTCAGAAATTCGTGATCCCGGCGCGCGCCGTCGCTCATCCGAGCCGTGCCGCGTTCGGGAAGTGAGGCCGCCTATGGCAGGGGGCCGCGAGTGTCAACCGTCGTTGCCTACTGCCGCAGCTGGTCGCGGAGCCTGTAACGACCGTCTTCGACCTGATCGAACATTGAGTCGATGGCCGGATGGTCGATGGGTTCGTCGCTGTCGTCCGGCACCAAGTTCTGCTGGCTGACATAGGCGACGTAGCCGCTCTCGGCGTTCTCGGCGAGCAGGTGGTAAAAGGGCTGGTCCTTGGACGGGCGAAGGGCCTCCGGAATGGCTTCGTACCATTCCTCGCTATTGGCGAAGATTGGGTCGACGTCGAAGATCACGCCGCGGAAGTCGAAGATCTTGTGGCGAACGACGTCACCGATCCCAAATCGCGCAAGCGGCATGTCGATCTTGCGGCCCATGGCGGAGGAACGTTCGAAAGGTTCAAATGGGGTCATCGCTTACTATCTAGGCAACCTCGGTGCTCGCTGCTAGAGCGCCGCGTCCGACCGGAGCCGGCACCCGCCCGGCCAGCACGAATGCTCGCGGAGAGGTGGCTGAGTGGTCGAAAGCACCGCACTCGAAATGCGGCGTACGGGCAACCGTACCGTGGGTTCGAATCCCACCCTCTCCGCCACCTGACCGATCGCGCATGTTCGCCGGCGTTCAGAAAATCCCAAAAACAGCCACTTTTAAGCTTTGGTGGTGCGTGCTCGTACGTTGCAATACGCCTCTAACCGGCATGACCACCTCGCGTATCCGCGCCCCGGAGGATACAAGATAGATGAAGGGGTTGCGGGCTTGGCCGACGTGTTCCTCTCCTATGCGAGACCGGATGCCGCAGTCGCGGAGTGCGCGGCGCGCGAGCTCGGCAATGCGGGCTGTTCCATCTGGTTCGACCGTGAACTCCCCGCTCACCGCCCTTATTCCGACGTCATTGCGGCTGAACTCGAGGCCGCGTCTGCCGTACTCGTGCTCTGGTCGAAAGCCTCGATTGAATTGGAGTGGGTGCGATCAGAAGCGAACCGAGCGCGCGAGCTGCACAAGCTTGTCCAGGGGCGGCGCGACAACGTGCGTCTACCGATGCCCTTCGACCAGATCCAGTGCGCCGATCTGACGAAATGGCGCGGTGGAGACGGGCATCGGGGCTGGTCCCAAATCCGCAGAAGTATTGACGCACTCACTCGCCCACACGAAGCGCCCGTCTCTTCGAAGCGAACAGTCGAAACGAGCCGCCGGACCGCCGTCATCGGAGGAGTCGCAGCAGCCGCGGTTGCCATAGCAGGAGGCGCCTTTTGGCGGAGCCGCTCGGGCGATCACCCCAGCCCCGAAGCCGCTTTGCTCATGCAAAAGGGCATCGACGCGCTGCAAAACAACGACGTGTTCGCCGCCGATGACGCGGGGTCGATCGGCAATGCCATCGCGCTTCTGAGCGAAGCCACCCAAGCAGATCCGCGCAATGCGAGCGCTTGGGGTTCATTGGCACTTGCCTATGCCGGACTGAAACGAGTTCTCGCCGGTTCCGCAGCGGCTGGGGCTGGACTTCGCGAAGCCGTTCGGCCGCGACCAAGGCCTTGAGCCTCGACCCTCGCGAGCCCCGAGCGACTGCGGCGCTCCTCCTTCTCGATCCACTGTACCGCCACTGGCGCGCCGCCGAACGAGCGGACCGCGCCGCGTTGCAGCGAGCGCCGCCCATCCCACTTCTTTTCTTCCTGCTGTCCGAGACGTTGGGCAGCGTCGGCCGTATGAAAGAGGCCGCCGCGGTCTCGATCAAGGCCGACCGAAAGCACTTCATCATCCCGGGAGCCGACCGCAGGGTCGTACTCGATCTCTGGGGAGCTGGCGACCTTCAGGGGGCCGACGAAGCGCTGAGGCTTGCCGTCGACCATTGGCCGCAGCAACCGCAGGTTTGGCGCACCCGCGTTGAATATCTGATGTTCAGCGGGCGGGCGAACGATGCGCTCGCCATATTGAACAATGAAGCGGAACGCCCCTCAGGAACGCCCGACGCAACTCGCGCGGGCCTTGGACGCAACGGCAAGAGCCCTCGGCGGGCGAGGGGATCGCGCCCAGGGCGTCAGGCACAGTGTCGATTACCTGGAGAAGCAACCGGCCGCTGTGTTCGGCGTGATGCATGCCTGCGCTGCACTTGGCGATCTCGACGCCAGCTTCGCGATCCTCAATGGCTATTATTTCGGCGAAGGCGCGTGGAGCAAAGTCGCTCCCGAGGGCGGCGACCTGGATCGTACAACTAGTGCACTCTTCTTGCCGCCGATGAAGCCCGCTGGAGAAACTCCCGTTTCGCGAGTGTTCTTCAGGGCATCGGCCTCGACCGATATTGGCGCCAGAGCGGCTCGAATTCCTGACTTCCTTCAGCACGCGTAAAGGCAGCTTTCCATCCCAAACTTGCCGCTAGGGCGGGTCTGATCGACGCTGGGCCGTGGACCTGCAAGCATGGCTTGCCGACGCTCCAGCACCCAACCGTTGACCCTTCCTCTCCAAATCTTTCAGGGTGCCTGTTCCTCCCATCGATGAGCAGGAGGAGATCGTGATCGAGTTGGGACGCACGTACCGCCACTATCGAGCCGTGCGAGAGAGAAATCTCTGCGGCTTCTGGCCGGAACGGTTGGACGTGGCGCCATGGGACACGGCGGGGCACGTTTGGTTCCGCGACAGTGCGCCAACTGCCACGAAGCGCTCATAAGAGGAGGCCGGTTTCGATGCCCAGCAGTCTCTTTTTCGAGCCGTGGATCGGCGCTGATTACCAGCGGCTTCGGGAGCAACGTGACCTGGGCGTGTTGCAACCAGACGTGTGGGCGCATCCTTTCCACGTTCTGGGGAGTCGCATTACGGTGAACCCGACGAACAGAAACCGGGCTTCACCCGCTCACTAATTGAGAAGCGCGGCTTCTCCTCAGAGCAGGGGCCATGCAGCAGATTTTTTGCCAACGTGCTGAAGGTCGTCACGGGGAAGGAGATTGGTGAGCTCAATCGAGAGGAACAGTGGCAGAAACTCGCCTTCTCGAACTACATTCAAGACGTGCTTACGGGTCCTCGTCGCCCACCCTCCGTGGAGCAGTGGGCGCGGGGCCGTGATGCCTTTCGCTTGCAACTGGCACTAACGCGCCCTGACGTGCTCGTCGTATTGGGGAAGCGGTTGTGGGCGAACTTGCCTCAGGACTTTGGAATTCGCAGTCCCGAAACTCAACTCAATGGACGGCACCGTCCACGTGGATGAAGCTTGGGCTACGTTTACGAGCAAGGCGGCAAAAAGCGCCTTTCGCTGGCCGTTTACGTCCTTCATCCGTCAGCAGGCGGCGAATTCAACTGGCTCATTGCGGCCGAACGAGCACGAACCGTTCTTCTTTATCGGTCGAATATTCTGGTGAGCCCAGAGTCTGAGACGTGCCGAGCGGTACCGCTCCAATAAGTTCCGTCAGCAACGCGCAGCGTTCGCCAGCCCGTTCGGTTCAGCTCTTTGCTTGATCGATCGAAGGTCGACAGTTCCTAATGTCCGCAATGGGGGGTGGGAAACTGCCATTAGCGTGGCGCGTACTCTGGAAGACTTACTTGAGCGTCAGCAGTAAGAGCGCGGCCCCGATCAGGATGCCGCCGATGCTTCCCGCAAGGTAGCCAACCAGAAGAGACACAAGTCGCTCTCGAATTGATTGCGAGATCATGGGTTGAAAATATGGCCCTTGGTGATGGTGTAGGCGAGCTTGACCCGCGCCTCCCACGAAGCCCCATAGGGCCACGAAGAGAATCCATGTGCGGGAATTGTCCATCAGCTCAACATGCCAAAGCTGACGCTAGCTAGCGGCAGGAAGGGGGATCGTTAACTGCCGTCGGCTCCGTGGAGCCACATGATCGCGATGTCGCTGGGAGCCGGTCCACCCGACAGGAATGGGTCGGAACCTGCCATCAGCCTGCGCCTTGGAAAACGGCCGCGAAGTCGAGGTAAGCTGTGTGGGAACAATGACGAAAAAAATCAGCTCTGATCCCCCGGAGAAGTATATGGCAGCCACCTCTCCGCCACGATACTTTCCTAACCGATTGTCGTTCCTCAACCTTCTGACAAAGCGTCTCTTTTCACCGTTCAGGTGCTACAAAGTGATGCTACAAAAATGCGGTTAATGACCCATCGGATTCCGCTTGAAGCGCAGGAGCAATGAACCCGGCGGACCGGCTGGATCGGGCCAGGTCATGAGTCATCTTGCGTCGCACGAAGACAATGGCGGCAGAGGCGACTCGAACTGCGCTTTACATAACGTCGGCAGTCGCGGTGACCGTTCGATCGCAGATCATCGACTAAGCGCCGGCTTCGCGGCGCTGCTCGGTCAGATGGAGGTAGACGCCAAAAGCCATCAGGAGGCCCGCACTGGCCAGGATCACGGTCAGTTGCTCGCGCAGCGCCACGAGGCCGACCAGCGCACCGATGAACGGTGCGGTCGAGAAATAAGCGCCGGTGCGGGCAGCGCCGATCTCACGAAGCGCCAGCACGAACAGGACGAGGCTGACGCCATAGCCGAACAACCCCACCAGCGCGGACGCTCCAACGAGACCAGGCATAGGGAAGCTGTTGCCGGCGGCGAGCGCGAGCGCAGTGTTGACGCTTCCCGCCGCAATGCCCTTGATGGCCGCGAGCACAAGCGCGTCCACATCGGCAATCTTCGACGTGCAGTTGTTGTCGATCGCCCAGCTGAGGCAGGCTCCGGCGACGGCAAGGGCGCCCAATATGCCGGCGTGACCGGACGGCGATCGAAACGCGAGCAGCACTGCGCCGGTGAAGATCGCGGCCATGCCGAGGCCAATACGGCGATTGAATGGCTCCCGAAACACGATCCAGGCGAGCAGCGCCGTGAACACACCCTCGAGGGTCAGCAGCAGCGACGCGGCTGAGCCGGTCGTCTGGGTAAGCCCCCACATTAGCAGCGCGGGACCGAGCGCACCCCCGAAGACAATGGTTGCAAGCAGCCAGGGCAGGTCGGCCCGGGTCAGGCGGCCGCCGCGTCGATGGCCGCCAAACAGGATGAGCAGGCCCAGGCCCAGACCCGACCCGAGATAGAGGAGCCCGGCGAGAAGCAGCGGTGCGACGTTGCCGACGATCGCCTTCGACGCGGGTGTCGACAGGCCGAACAGCAGCGCGGCGGCGATCGCGAGCAATCCGCCGCGCCTAATGTTGCCAATGACGAACGTGCGGACCACGAGCGAGCGGACTATTTCGCGTAGCGGCGGATCGCCGCGAGCAGCTCTTCGGCGCCCCGGGCGCGTTCCTCGTCCGACAGTCCAGCGCAGGCAACGTGGGCCTCCACGTGCTCAGCGATGACCTGATCGAGGAGGCCGTTCATGGCGCCGCGGACGGCAGCCACGAGGTGCAGGACGGTCGCGCAGTCCGCCTGATCGTGCAGGGAGCGCTCAATCGCGGAGACCTGCCCGCCGATGCGGCGGACCCGAGCGATGAGATCAGCATTTGTGCCGGAGAGATGAGCCATACCCCCTCCCCCTATCCACGGCGGTGGGCTTGCACAATGGTCGAGTGGAGACGCTTCAGTCCGGCGGCGACCATCCGCGTTGATTACCCTGGGGGTTGCATGTAATATAAGCACTCGCTAAATTAGATAAAGATAATGGAAAGAAGTACTGTGCTCCAGCGATCAATGATCTCACCGTCCGATATGGCAGCCGCCGCGTCTGACGCGGCGGCGCTGATGAGGGCGCTTTCAAACGAACACCGGCTGCTCATCTTGTGCCATCTCATCGCCGGGGACGAGATGCCGGTCGGCGAGCTGGTGGCGAAGATCGGACTCAGTCAGTCGGCGCTCTCGCAGCATCTTGCGAAGCTCCGGTATCAGGGGCTGGTGACCTTCCGGCGCGAGGCGCAGACACTGTTCTACCGCGTCTGCGACGAGCGTGCGGCAAGCGTCCTCCTGCTCCTGCAGCAGATGTTCTGCCCCAACCCGGAGCGCGAGCCGGCGTGGAAATCCCCTGTTTCGGGCACCGGACGCTCACGCGACAAGCATTGGAAAGGAGACTGACCATGGACGTCGCTCCCCATATCGAACAGTCCCGGGTGGCCGATGAGCCGCTGCGGCGCGCGAAAGAGCAGGTTGAGCGGGCGCTTCGCGGCGATATCCATGCGCCAGTCGTCAAGAGCTTCTTCGACGAGCCGACTTTCACTTCCACGCACATCGTGCATGATCCCGTCACCAAGCAGGCGGCGATCGTGGACAGCGTCATGGATTTTGACCAGGCGGCCGGGCGCACGTCGTTCGAAAGCGCAGCGCAGATCGTCGATTATGTTCAATCCGAGGGCCTGGCCGTTGACTGGCTGCTCGAGACGCACGCCCATGCCGACCATCTCTCGGCTGCGCCCTACCTACAGCAGAAGCTCGGCGGGAACATCGCGATCGGGGCTGAGATCCGCACCGTCCAGCAGGTGTTCGGCAAGATCTTCAATGAGGGAACTGACTTCGCGCGCGATGGGTCGCAGTTCGACCGCCTGTTTTCGGACGGCGACACCTTCGACTTGGGTGGCATTCCGGCAGTGGGGCTGCACGTACCTGGCCACACGCCCGCCGATATGGCGTACGTGATCGGCGACGCGCTGTTCGTCGGCGACACGATGTTCATGCCCGACTACGGCACCGCCCGTACCGATTTCCCCGGCGGGGACGCGCACCAGCTCTATAGATCGATCCGGCGGCTCATGGGCCTGCCGGGCGAGACGCGCGTCTTCTTGTGCCACGATTATCAGGCGCCGGATCGGCCCTATTACGCATGGGAGACGACGATCGCTGCCGAAAGCGAGAAGAATATCCATGTGCGGGATGGCATTGGCGAAGAGGAATTCGTTGCAATGCGTACCCGGCGCGACGCGACCCTCGATATGCCGAGGCTGATCCTGCCATCGGTCCAGGTGAACATGCGTGGCGGCCGCCTCCCCGAGGCGGAGGAGAACGGCACGTCATACCTCAAGCTGCCGCTCAACGCGCTGTGAGGACGAGATGAGTTCCACCATCCTTCTCCAGGCTGTTGCAGGCGGTCTGCTGATCGGAACGGCGGCCGGGCTCCTGATGATCCTCTCGGGCCGGATCGCCGGTGTCAGCGGAATGGCGGCCAGAGCGCTGAAGCTCGCCGATCGCGGGCCGCCGTGGCTCCAGGCAGTCACGTTTCTTCTCGGTCTCCAGGGCGGCGCGCTGATCGTCTCGCTCGCCTTTGGAGTCCCTCATGTGAGCATCACTTCCTCCGTACCCGTGCTGATCGCTGGCGGATTGCTCGTCGGGTTCGGAACGCGGCTCGGCAACGGCTGCACGAGCGGTCACGGCGTGTGCGGACTTGCGCGATTGTCGCCGCGCTCGATCGCCGCCACGGCAGCCTTCATGTTCGCGGGCGTCGCGACGGTGTTCCTCGTCCGTCATCTGCTGGGAGGCGTCTGATGCGGCGCATCTTTCCTGGCTTTAGCGTGGGTCTGCTGTTCGGTGCGGGGCTCGCTCTGTCCGGCATGATAAACCCCGCACGAGTCTCCTCGGCTTCCTTGATGTCGCCGGCGCTTGGGACCCAACACTCGCCTTCGTGCTCGCCGCGGCGCTCGTTCCCTCCGCGCTCGCCTACGCTCTTGTGCGCAGGATGAAGCGGCCGCTGATGGCAGACGAGTTCTGCATCCCGAAGAACCGCACGATCGAGAGCCGTCTCGTTGTGGGCGCGGCGCTGTTCGGTATCGGCTGGGGTCTCGTCGGCTTATGCCCGGGGCCGGCGATCGCCGGACTGGTGCTCGGGCATTGGCAGACATGGGTGTTCGTGGCGGCGATGGCCGCGGGCATGTGGTTGCAGCGAATCTATGCCGACACGCGCGACCGGGCGCCCCTACAACTTGCAGGACAAAGTCGATGAGTGAGCCTAGGCGACTGACGGACGAAATTGCCGTTTGCGGGTTTGTGCCACCAAGCAAGCTGGCGGAGCTTGCGCCGAAGTTCCGCACGTTCATCAACAATCGACCTGACGCAGAAGAGCCGGGCCAACCTAGCTCTGCGGAGATCGAGGCTGAAGCGCGACGCCTCGGCGTGGATTATATCCACATTCCCGTTGTGCCTGGTCAGGTGAGTGATGAGCAGGTCTCCGCATTTAGGGCAGCAATCAGCGGCCATCCGGGACCAGTGCTCGCATTTTGCAGGAGCGGAACACGTGCTGCGACGCTCTGGGCACTCTCGCAGGTTGGCCAACACAGCGTCGATGAGATCCTGAAGGCGGCAGCAGCCGCGGGTTATGATCTGAGCGCTCTCAAACCCAGGCTCGAAGAGAAAGCCACGCCCGTTTGATGCTGGAGCCGCTCCAGTATCTGCTCGGCGCTTTCTCCGGCGCCCTCGTCGGATTCGTGCTTGGTCTTGTCGGCGGCGGCGGTTCGATCCTTGCCGTGCCCCTGATGGTGTATCTCGTTGGGGTGCGCAGTCCGCACGTCGCAATCGGCACTAGCGCACTGGCGGTCGCGGCCAATGCGGCGATCGGGCTGTTTACGCACGCTCGCCTCGGCAACGTCAAATGGCGCTGCTCCCTCGTTTTCGCGTTATCAGGCGTCACAGGAGCCCTGGTCGGCTCGACGCTTGGCAAGGCCTTCGACGGTCAGAAGCTGCTGTTTCTTTTTGCGCTGGTCATGATCGCCGTGGGCATCCTGATGATCCGACGACGCCGACATGTAGGCGACCCGGAAGTGAAGCTCGGTCGCGAGAACGCCGCCAGGCTCGTCGGTTATGGGGTAGGCACTGGCCTGTTCTCTGGCTTCTTCGGCATCGGCGGCGGGTTTCTGATCGTTCCCGGACTCATCGCCGCGACCGGAATGCCGATGCTCTTCGCCGTTGGCTCTTCGCTCGTCGCAGTGACCTCGTTCGGACTTACGACCGCGGCCAACTACGCCCTGTCGGGCCTCATCGACTGGGCGCTCGCGCTTGTCTTCATCGCCGGCGGGTTTCTTGGCAGCTTCCTCGGTAGCCGGGCAGCGAAGCGCCTGTCGGGAGCCGGGCATCTGACGACGGTCTTCGCCGGCCTTATCTTCGTCGTTGCGGCCTACATGCTATGGAAGAGCGGAAGCAGGATAAGCCTCTGAAGTCGGGTCGGATCCGCAACTCCGCTCGGCCGGTGCTCGGAATTCGAGCAAACCTGGCGCAATTCGCGCTGCTCGTTTTCGTGAATGCCTTCGTCGGCGGCATGGTAGGCATCGAACGGAGTATCTTGCCGACCCTCGCACAGGAGCAGTTCGGGCTCGCGCAGCGAACAGCCATATTGTCGTTCATCGCGGTGTTCGGGGTTACGAAAGCAGCCGCCAACTATTTCGCCGGCCGGCTGGGGGATCGCTGGGGCCGCAAGCCGATCCTGATTGCGGGCTGGCTGCTCGCCGCGCCGGTGCCCTTCCTGCTGATGTGGGCGCCGACCTGGAGCTGGGTGATCGTTGCGAATGTCCTTCTGGGCGTGAAGTCAGGGACTGACCTGGTCGACGGCGGTTATCATGAAGATCGACCTCGCTGGGCCGCGAAGCCGCGGTCTGGCGATGGGTCTCAACGAATTTGCTGGCTATTTCGCGGTCGCCCTCGCGGCGTGGGCGACCGGTTACATTGCGGCCAGATACGGACTGCGGCCGCAGCCATTCTATCTCGGGGTGGTCTTCGCCGCGTGCGGACTTCTCCTCTCCATCTTGGCTGTTCATGAAACCCGCGGGCATGCGGCGCATGAAGCAAAGACGTCACAGGCAACTTCCGACGCGCTCTCGCACCGCGAGATCTTCCTTCGGACGACGCTCGCCGATCGCAATCTCTCCTCGGCCACGCAAGCTGGCCTCGTGAACAACCTGAACGATGGACTTGCCTGGGGCCTGTTCCCGTTGATCTTTGCAGCGGCGGGCCTCGGCCTTGAAAAGATCGGTGTGCTCGCTGGTCTCTACCCTGCCGTCTGGGGAGTGGCGCAGCTGGTCACCGGCGCCCTCTCAGATCGGATCGGCAGAAAATGGCTGATTGCCGCTGGGATGTGGGTCCAGGCTGTCGCGATTGCGATCATCGCCACACTTTGGACCTACGCCGGCTTTGCGCTCGGCGCGGTCCTTCTCGGTCTCGGAACAGCGATGGTCTATCCGACGCTGCTCGCGAGCATCGGCGATGTGGCGCATCCGTCCTGGCGGGCTTCTGCAGTCGGTGTCTATCGGCTGTGGCGCGACTTCGGCTACGCGGTCGGCGCCTTGATCGCAGGGACCGTCGCCGACCTGTTCGGGCTCTCTAGTGCCGCCCTCGTCGTTGCCGGGCTCACCTTCCTGTCGGGTGCGATCGTGGCCGTTCGAATGTCAGAAACCCATCGCACTTAGCCGTTCAGACAGCTGCAAACACTGAGGATCGGCCCAAAATGAAAAGACCGAAAGCAGTTTTCACTGCTCCCGGTCTCCTGCCACCTTGGATGTTACTCTTCGGTGACGGCCTCCTTATGCTCGCGCGTTCACCATGCGCATATACGTAAATTCCCTAGGCGCGTCCGGTGGCGCACCGTCGCTCCGCGGAGCGACGTCGTTGGTATCGGGCCGGACAGGAGCGCTAGGGAGTATCACCTGAGAGATCATCACGGAGTGCCGGGTCATAATGCCCAATAAAGTCGGCACATCTGCCGATTCAATGGAGGCCGTCATGGCAACCGCACAGATCCCGCTGACCACCGTTGAACAGCATTCCACGAGCCATATCGGGGTTGTTCGTCTCGCAGCAACGATCGGCGTCGGCTCGGCGTTGATTTTCGTGCTGTGCTGGCTCGGAACGTTCATCAGCTTCAGCAGTCCCACCCACGCCTATATCGGTCTGTTCACCCTTGCCGACACGCAGTCGGTCCAGGCGCTAGCCGAGGGAACAATATTTTCGCTGCTGTTCGGCCTCCTGTCGGGCGGCATCATCGCCGGTCTCTACAACCTGTTTGCAGGTCTCGACCGGCGCTGATCACCTTGCGGCGCACTAATCCAGAGAGGACAAGATGATGAAGAGCAACATCAAATCAGCAGTGGTGGGCTTTGCCGTTGGGCTGGCCGTCGCGGCCGCCGGCGCACAGGCGGCCGTTCAGGCGACGCAACATGAACATCCGACTCCTTCGGCCCAGATGCCAGCTGCAGATGCCAAAAGCATGGCGGGCATGAAAGGCATGGAGGGGATGAAAGACATGGACGCGATGATGGCTGACCCCGCCATGCGTCAGAAGATGATGGCGAACATGGCCCAGTGCCGCGACATGATGTCCATGATGATGGAGCACATGAAGCATGCGGGAAGTACAGGTCACCATGCGCGGGCGCCACACAAGCACTAGACCGCGCTTCTTTTGGGCACGGCCGAAGTGACGCTGATTGAAGATCGAATCTGCGCTCCCTTCGCATTTCGCAACGGCGACGATGAGTACCCGCTAGCCTCGGCGGAGGCGTAGCCACAGTCCGGACCAGCAGAGCGCAATTATTCTGATCGCCAGACTGATCAAAACGAAGTGGAGCGGGAGCGACGCAAACCGCAGGAGTTCCCGCAGGGCCCCAAGACCCATGAAGACGGTGAGCACCATCGGGCACTCTTCAGGGACGAGGGCGAATGGCGAGCGTCAATCCATTCAGTGCTCAGAAAACCAGTCGCCACGCACGAGGCCGTACGCGGTCTCCACAACTACGTAATGCGATTTGCCAGCCGTCCGGCCACTGTGGAGCGCACATTGACCTTGACACTGTGTCAAAGTGCATAGCTCCGGCGTCGAGTCGCAGAACGATAAGGATTCTCAATGGCTGACCGCTATGATCATCGCCATCACGAGCGTCATGCACATGGCACTGCGGAGCTGAATCGAACTGTCACCGATCCAGTGTGCGGAATGCGTGTGGACCCCGAGAACAGTAAGCATCGCCTGGAGCTCAGAGGCGTCACCTATCATTTCTGCAGTGCGGGCTGCCTCGATAAATTCAAGGCCGATCCGGACCAGTATCTGGTTCCGCCGGCCCAGGATGCTGCGGTGACGGCGCCCGCGAGGGGGGCGCTCCCGGACGCGCCCGAGGGCACGATCTGGACCTGTCCGATGCACCCGCAGATTCGGCGAAATGGACCTGGCCAGTGCCCGATCTGCGGCATGGCGCTGGAGCCGCTCGAGCCGACGCTGGAGGAGGGGCCAAACCCCGAGCTCATCGACATGAGCAGGCGGTTCTGGGTGAGCGCGGCCCTGTCGGTGCCGCTGATCGTGCTTGCCCTGGGGCCGGAGCTGCTCGGCTGGCAACCGCTGCCGATGGGCATCTCGATGTGGGTCCAACTGACGCTCGCGACTCCGGTGGTGCTGTGGGGCGGCTGGCCGTTTTTCGAGCGGCTGTGGACCTCGCTCAAGACGCGCAATCTGAACATGTTCACGCTGATCGGCCTCGGCGTCGGTGTCGCCTATGGCTACAGCGTGGTCGGGGCTGCTGCGCCTCAACTCTTCCCCGCTTCACTTCGGACGATGGCTGGCCTGGTACCGGTATACTTTGAGGCGGCGGCAGTCATCACGACGCTGGTGCTGCTGGGCCAAATGCTCGAGCTGCGCGCGCGGTCCGCCACGGGCAAGGCGATCCGGGCTCTCCTCGGCCTGGCACCGAAAACGGCGCGGCGGGTCAGGGCTGACGGTTCGGAGGAGGATGTGCCGCTCGAACAAGTGCACGTCGGTGACGTGCTTCGTGTTCGGCCGGGCGAGAAGGTTCCGGTCGACGGCGAAGTGGTCGAGGGGCATAGCTCCGTCGACGAATCCATGATCACCGGCGAGCCCGTGCCCGCAGAAAAGACAATCGGCGAAAAAGTCACCGGAGCCACGGTCAACGGCACCGGAAGCCTGCTGATGCGTGCCACGCGCGTCGGCAAGGACACCATGCTGAGCCAGATTGTTCGTATGGTCGCTGAGGCGCAGCGCTCCCGCGCCCCCATTCAGGCGCTGGCGGACAAGGTGTCGGGGTGGTTCGTGCCGGCGGTCGTGCTTGTCTCGATCACGACGTTCGTTGTCTGGTCGCTGATTGGGCCCGATCCGCGCTTCAGCCATGCCCTGGTCAACGCGATCGCCGTGCTGATCATTGCCTGCCCATGCGCGCTTGGCCTCGCCACGCCGATGTCCATCATGGTCGGCACCGGGCGGGGTGCACAGGCTGGCGTACTGGTTAAGAACGCCGAAGCGCTCGAGCTGATGGAAAAGATCGACACCTTGGTAATCGACAAGACGGGAACGCTCACTCTCGGCAAGCCGAAGCTCATTGAGGTGAAGGCGGCAAATGGCCTCGATCAGGGCGAGGTTTTGCGCTTGGCTGCCGCGTTGGAAAAGGGAAGTGAGCATCCGCTCGCGGCAGCCATCGTCGCCGGTGCTCAGGAGCGTGGAATCGATCTGCCGGCAACTGCCGATTTCGCCTCCCACACTGGCAAGGGTGTGTCGGGTACCGTCGAGGGGAAGAGAGTTGCGCTGGGCAACAAGGTGCTGCTGACGGAGTGTAAGATCGACGCGACCGCTATCGAGGCCGATGCGGATGGGTATCGCGCGGAGGGTCAGGGAGTGATGTTTGTGGCGATCGACGGCAAGCTCGCCGGGCTCCTTGTCGTCGCGGACCCGATCAAGGAAAGCGCGGTCGAAGCGGTGCAGGCGCTGCGCCGCGCGGGCGTACGACTGATCATGATGACGGGTGACAATGCTCTTACCGCGGAGGCCGTCGCGCGAAAGGTAGGCGGCATCGATGAAGTGATGGCCGATGTCTTGCCAGAACAGAAGCAGGCAAAGGTTGATCAGTTGCGCCGGGAGGGGCGGCGGGTCGCCATGGCTGGCGACGGCATCAACGATGCACCGGCTCTTGCTGCTGCCGATGTCGGCATCGCGATGGGGACCGGAACCGACGTGGCGATGGAGAGTGCTGCCGTCACCCTCGTTAAAGGCGATTTGGGCGGGATTGTCCGCGCCCGCCGGCTCAGCCGGGCCGTAATGCACAACATTCGCGAAAACCTGTTCTTCTCGTTCATCTTCAACGCAGCAGGCGTGCCGATCGCGGCGGGCGTGCTTTATCCGGCTTTCGGCATTCTGCTGTCACCGATCATCGCCGGTGCGGCGATGGCGTTCAGCTCGGTCGCAGTGATCGGCAACTCGCTGCGGCTGAGGACGGTCAAGGTGTGAAGATCGGCGACGCTTCGGCGGCTTCCGGTATCAGCGAGCGGATGATCCGCCACTACGAGAAGATCGGTCTCGTTGCTCCCGCGCCGAGGCGTAACTCCGGCTATCGCGACTATGACGAACGCGATGTTCACACGCTGCGATTCATCGGGCGCGCGCGCGATCTCGGATTTCCGATAAAGGAAATCGGCCAGCTGCTTGCATTGTGGCACGATCGCAGCCGCCCGAGTGCCGATGTGAAGACCCTCGCCATGGCGCGAGCGGCTGAGCTCAAGCGCAAGGCGCGGGAACTCGACGCAATGCGCCGCACGCTGGAAGAGCTCGCGAAGAGCTGCCATGGGGACGAACGACCCGACTGCCCGATCCTGCACGACCTTGAGGGCGGTCAGGAACCAGCCGCCGATGTGAAGGTTGAGCGCGTCAAGCCATGAGAGCATACCGCCCCCCGGTGAGCCTTCAAAGAACTCTTGTCGGTATTGGTCGCGCTGACCGTGCTCTTTGCGCCTGCAGTGACGAGTGTCGCGGCAGCGCGCGCAGCTGTTCCCGATCATCAAATGCAGATGATGGAGGCGGGGCACTGCAAGTCGATGCCGTCGTCCGACCACGGCAAAATGGACGGCAAGAGCTGTTGCATCTCGATATGCATCGGCCTCGCGGTCGTGCCTTCTACGCCGGCAGCCGAAAATGTTCAGCGACCCTCGCCTCCGGTGTTCAGTGTCCCAACACTCCATCGCCCCTACCTCGCAGAGATCGCTACGCCACCACCGCGACACTCCTGAGATTCCAAAACCGAACTCGGATCTCAGGAGACTTTAAAGTGAAGATGAAGTTGTTTGCGGCGGCGAGCGCGCTGGCGTTCGCCGTCGTCTCGACGCCGGCCGCGGCGCAGTACATGCACATGCCTGGTATGACCATGCCGATGCCTGCCAAACCAGGCGCGAAAAAACCTGCTCCAAAGAAGAAGCCAGCGGCGAAGAAACCGACCAAGAGGAAGTTAGCGACAAAGCAAGCCCCGGAAAAGTCATCCCCGCAGCACGCCGGCCATGTCCATGCCCCGGCGACTAAGAAGCCTTCGCCCATGGAAGGCATGACCATGCCCATGCCGTCCCAACCGGCATCCGGTGGCACCCAGGCGATGCCGCCGATGGAGCACATGGACCATTCGCAGATGGGCCAGATGTCGATGGAACATGGGCAAATGGCTATGGGCGAACATGCAGGTCACATGGCGATGGCCGGCGCGCTCGGGCCCTATCCGATGGAACGCGAGAGCTCCGGCACGGCCTGGCAGCCGGACACGACCGAGCACATGGGTCTGCACGTCATGAGCGGGGACTGGAGCCTGATGGCACATGGCGTGCTGAACTTCGTCTACGACCATCAAGGCGGATCTCGCGGTGACGACAAGGCGTTCGCGTCCGGCATGCTGATGGGCATGGCGAGCCGCCCGATCGGCAATGGGACGCTTCAATTCAAGGCAATGCTCAGCCCCGATCCGTTGATGGGCCCGAGCGGCTATCCTTTACTCCTCGCCAGCGGGGAGACAGCGAATGGCCGCGATCGACTGATCGACCGCCAGCATCCGCACGACTTTTTTATGGAGCTGTCCGGCTCAGTTTCCCAGAACATCGGCCCGAAGAGCAGCGTCTTTCTCTATGCTGGACTGCCTGGCGAGCCAGCATTCGGTCCGCCCGCCTTCATGCATCGCGAATCGATCATGGACTCGCCCGAGGCGCCGATCAGTCACCATTGGCTCGACTCCACGCACATCACCTTTGGAGTGCTCACCGCCGGGTTGGTGATCGACCGGGTCAAGGTTGAAGTGAGCCGTTTCAATGCGCGCGAGCCAGATCAGCATCGCTGGAACATCGAGACCGGTCCGCTGGACTCAACCTCGGTTCGTCTTTCGTGGAACCCCACCCGCGCGCTCTCGCTCCAAGGGAGCTGGGGTCATTTCACCGATCCCGAGCAGCTCGAGCCTGGCGTCGACCAGAAACGCCTGTCGGCCAGTGCGCTCTGGGCAAATGAGATCGCACCTGGCTGGAAACTCGCGGGAACCTTGGCGTGGGGCCGCAAGACGGTCCACGGTCACAATGACGATGCATATGTGACCGAGGCATCCCTCAAGCATGCGGCCTGGACGGTCTTCGGCCGCGGCGAAATGATCGAGAATCGCGAGCTCACCGATGCCGAGAATGGCCCGGCATATCGCGTCGGGAAAGTGTCGCTCGGCGCTATCCGCGACTTCAAGGTTGCGGAGCATTTCTCGCTCGGGCTCGGTGGATTGTTCGCGGTCAACTTCGTGCCCGACGGTCTCGCGCCGCTTTACGGCGGGCACAATCCGACCGGCGCGATGGGCTTCGTTCGGCTGAAACTGGATTGAGGAGGGGGATGATGCGTTTGATAGCAATTGGGATAGCCGGACTTGCCGCGCTGTCAGGTCCGGTTTCGGCGGATGGCCCGGCGAGGCCGCAGACAAACCAGTCGACATTACCAATTTCAGTGCGGAGCGCGGCGTCGACCGTCGATGCGTTCCATGCGGCCTTGGCGCGTGGCGACACGGACTCGGCTGCTGCTTTGCTCGCGGACGATGCGGTGATCTTTGAAGAGGGCGGCGTCGAAGGCAGCAAGGCCGAATATGCCGTCGACCACCTCCCTGTGGATGCGGCCTTCTCGAGGGTTGTTTCCTCGTCCGTCATCCGACGGTCGGGAGGCTCGGCCGGCACGCTCGCGTGGATTGCGACCGAAGGCCGAATGACTGGAACATACAAGGGAAAGGCGGTGGAGCGGTTGACCACCGAAACGATGCTCCTTCGTCGCGTCGGACGAGCCTGGAAGATCATTCACATCCACTGGTCATCGGCGGCGATGCCACAGAAGGGCTAGCGGGGAATTAGAATGACTAGAGAAAGCTTAGACCTTCGTCGGCATCTGCCAAGCGTCATGTTCGTTCTGATAGCGCTGCTGGTGCTCGCCGGTTTCGCGGGCATCTTCATCTACATGGGCGTCTATAACATCGGCGCGGACGAACCGCATTCGAGGTTCGTCTACAGTACTCTCGACGCGCTCCGCGAGCGGGCGATCGCCAACTACTCGAGCCACATCAAGCAGCCCGCCGACCTTAACGATCCCAAGCGCATCGCCGCGGGCGCGGGACTCTACAATGAGATGTGCACTGGCTGTCATCTGGGTCCGGGGGTGGAAAAATCCGAATTGAGTCAGGGACTCTATCCGCCGGCACCGGAACTGGCGCTCGGGAACAAGCACACGCCGGAGCAGATGTTCTGGATCATCAAGCACGGTGTGAAACTCAGTGCGATGCCGGCATGGGGCAAGACCCATGATGACAAGCTGATCTGGGACATGGTGGCGTTCATTCGACAACTGCCCCGGTTGTCAGCCGATCAATATAAGGCCGCGGTCGCGAGTGCTCCCGAGGACCATGAAGAGATGATGAAGCACATGCACGGCGCGGCGTCGTCAAAACCACACTCGCACTTGGATGAGCATGCTGGCGAACACAGCCGTTAGAGGAGAAGAACGCGGAACGGGTACAGGACAGTCGGATGGACCGGAGGATGATGCGGCAGCACTACCGCATGCTCGCTCTCAACATGATCATTAGCACGGTCATTATGTACCTGCTGATGTTCGAGATGATCTGGAGCTTCGGCGAGTTCTTCAACAACCTCATCATGTTCTACATGGCGCTGCCCATGGGCATTCTGATGCTCGTGCTGATGGGCTCGATGTACAGGGATCACAGGCTGAACCTGATCCCTCTAATGCGGTATTCGCACTGCTGTTCTTGCTGGCCTTCTGGGGCGTGCGCGCTCAGGAGCTGCTCCATGATCAAATGTTGCTCGGTCATCGTCGACCCCCCTTCATCTACAGATCGCTACTGAGAACTCGGCCTTCTCGCACACCGGTGGAATCAGGAGTCTTCCGTAATCGCCGCCGCGGAGATGGGAGCTACGGAAGGACCGAATGGCAGACAAGCAGCTCTCCGGTTTGACGAACGAAGAAGCTGCCAGGCGGCTGGTGGAGTTTGGCCCCAACATCATCGCTCGGCAGGAACGGAGGAGCCTGGGGAGGATAGGGCGTGAGACCCTGCGCGAGCCAATGTTTCTTCTGCTCCTCGCCGCGGCTGGTCTCTATCTGATCTTCGGCGATCTCGCGGAGGGCATATTCCTTTGTGCGGGTGCGTTCCTGTCGCTGACGTTAGTTGTCGTCCAGGAAGTCCGTAGCGAAAGCGCGCTAGCCGCCCTGAACGCACTCGCTGAACCGAGGGTTCGCGCCATGCGAGATGGCGCGCTGGTGACAATCGCTGCGAAGGAATTGGTGCCCGGCGACATCGTCGTGCTCGCTGAAGGCGCTCGAGTTCCAGCGGACGGAGAGTTGGTCGAAGGCAGCGCACTTGAAGTGGACGAATCCACGCTGACAGGCGAAGCGGCCGCCTGCACCAAAGTTGCGGCGACTGCCGAACCAGGAGGAGCGCCCGACTCGGCCGTGTTTGCATCGACACTTGTGCTTCGTGGTCAGGCACTCGCCGAAGTTACGCGCACCGGACCATCGACACGAATTGGGCAGATCGGAACCGCGCTCCGGGACATCCGGGAACAGCCCACACTCGTTCAGCGCGACATACGGTGGCTAATCAGCCGCATTGGCATCCTAGCCCTGCTCTTCTGTGCTGCGGTCGCGATCACCTACGGTCTGGTTCGGCACGACTGGTTCAAGGGGGCTCTGAGCGGACTGACGCTCGCGATCTCGCTGATCCCGGAAGAGTTCCCGATGGTGCTGGTCATCTTCATGACCTTGGGAGCCTGGCGCATGGCCAAGCACAACGTCCTTGTCAGACGCTCTGCGGTTATCGAGACCCTTGGCGCGACGACGCTCCTCTGCGCCGACAAGACCGGCACGATCACCCAGAACCAGATGGCTTTGCGAAGGATCTGGCGTGCCGGGCACGGACACGAAGTCTCAGATCAGCTCGCTGACGAGCCGCGCACAGTCGTTGAAACGGCGCAGCTTGCTTCGGCTGTCCAACCGCACGACCCAATGGATGTCGCAGTTCATGCGGCGGCCGGACCGCCTGGCGACGCCGACCTGGTGCGCTCATATCCGCTCAGCCCGGAGTTCCTTGCTGTCGTGCAGGTGTGGCAGGCCCCTGCCGGCGGGTCGTTTATCTATGCTGCAAAGGGGGCTCCCGAAACGATCTTGGACCTTTGCCAGCCGGATGAAGTCGCAAGAGGTCAGGCCGAGCAGGCGATCCACGAAATGGCTAATGCGGGAATGCGGGTGCTGGGGGTAGCTACGGCCCGCGTCGAAGGAGCCACTGAGCTCGATCCCAGGCATCTCAACTATGTGTTCGAGGGCCTGCTCGGATTTGAGGATCCCGTGCGATCCGACGTGCCTCCCTCTCTTGACCTAGCGCGGGAGGCCGGCGTGCAGGTGGCGATGATAACCGGCGACTATCCGGCGACGGCGCTCGCGGCAGCTCGCGAAGCGGGTATCGATACAGCTGCCGGTGCGCTGACCGGCGCACAGGCTGAGGTGGCAACCGATATTTCCCGGGTGAGAGTCTTTGCGCGAGTTACGCCGGAACAGAAGCTGACGCTTGTCCGGCGCTTCAAGGATGCGGGACATATCGTCGCTATGACAGGGGACGGCGTCAATGACGCGCCGGCACTTGCCGCAGCCGATGTGGGCATCGCGATGGGTCAGCGGGGGACCGATGTTGCGAGAGAAGCGTCGGACCTCATCCTCCTCGACGATCGCTTTGCGTCGATTGTCACCGGCATCGGTCTTGGCCGGCGGATCTTCACTAATCTTCGGCGGGCAATGACCTACATCACCGCCGTCCATATCCCGGTTGCCGGCGCCGTGCTCCTGCCGCTTTTGCTGGGCTTGCCACCGATGCTCTATCCCATGCACCTCGTGCTTCTGGAGCTCATCATAGACCCGCTTTGCTCGATTGTTTTCGAGGCAGAGCCGAGCGAAGCCGATGCGATGAAGAAGCCGCCACGCAATTCACGCGAGCCCCTGTTCGGCTCGGGCCAGATCGCTGTCGCGGCGGTCGACGGACTCGTGCTGCTCGCCGGCGTCCTCGGTCTCTATGCTTGGCTACACCAGAGCGGCGCCGACGAGGGCCAAGCCCGTGCGGCATCCTTCATTGCACTCGTCACCGGACAATTGGCTCTTGCCCCAGCAGTAATGGCACGAAGCGGTCGCGGATCGCCGGTTCACCACAGCCGCATGTTGTGGATGGTTACCGCCGGGGCCTCGTTCCTCCTCGTAATCACGCTAGGAATTCCCGAATTGCGGCAGATCATGCGATTTTCGGTGCCGGAGATTGACCGGCTTCTTCTTGGGCTCGCAGTCGGGATCGCTGCGGGCGGCTGGTCAGGGTTGCGAGTCTTCTTCAGCAGAGCCGGGCTCGCGCGAGCAGCGAGCGCTTCCGCTTGAGCACAGAATTGAGACTATCCTTCCTCGGTGCTGCTGGCACCGTCACCGGCTCGCGGCACCTGATTGAGTGGAGCGGCAAGCGGGTGCTGGTGGACTGCGGCATGTTTCAGGGACTCCGCGAGCATCGCGTGCTCAACTGGGAACATTTCCCCGTCGAGCCGCGCTCGATCGATGCCGTCATCCTCACGCACGCGCATCTCGATCACAGCGGCTGATTGCCGCGGCTTGTGAACAGCGGCTTTTCCGGTCCGATCTATGCGACCGCCGCTACCCCGCGATGTTGCAAGGCCGATTCTGCTCGACAGCGCGAGGCTGCAGGAAAAGGACGCCGAGTTCGCCAACCGCCACGGCTTCGGCAGCGCTGCCTCTCTATACAACTGCCGATGCCAAAAGCGCGCTGTCACTGTTACAAGTCACTGAGTTCGGTCATGAGCTGTTCATCGGCACGCGGAGGGCGAGCCGAAATCCGAACATTCCCATATACCATCGATTCGGATTCGAAACGATTGTTGGCCGAACATTGGCCGTCGTGACCGCGGAGTGCGTGAAACCTCAGGCGTGCTCGTCAGTAAGCGCTGCCGCTGGTTGTACCGACCAGGCGGCGGGCTCGTCATCGGTGTCGGTAGCCGCACTCACCCCCGTCTTCTGGATCTTCCCGGGTTTATGGTGTGCCGGGGCATAGACGGTATAAACCTGCATCGGCACATCCCCGACATTAGTAACATCGTGCCATGTGCCGGCCGGCACCAGCACGCACCAACCATCCGTGACCACCTCGTCGAACGTCAACTTGTCCTTGGATTCGCCCATGCGAACTCGACCTCGACCGGCATCGAGCCGCAGGAACTGATCAGTCTCGGGATGAGCTTCGAGGCCAATGTCCGCGCCCACGGGAATCGACATCAATGTGACCTGAAGGTAGCGACCGCTCCACGCGACGGTCCGGTAATTCTGATTGCCCCGCGTCGCCCGCTCGAGGTTGAAGGCCTGTGGCCGCGGGCCGATGTCTTCGATGATCATGACGAGCTTCCTAACTGTGGACGTTGTAAGTGTCTGCTTCAGCTCAGCGCGGACGTCTTTTGCGTTAGTCGCTGAGAACAAGCTGGGCGCGATCTCACCAGAGAACACCGGGACCAGATGTACCGACCTCGTCGCCCTGCTGCGCGTCCTTCCAGTCACACACCCAGACATCGCCCGACGCGCATTGGAAGCAGTTACATCCCCGAAGTCTCGGACGGCTGAGAGGGGGTCGATGAACAATGAAGGCGGCACACCGACCGATGCTGCCTTCCTCGCCGTTGGATTGCACTCGGAGGTTCTAAAGGACCTTCATCTTCGCCACCGCCGCCTCGAGCGTTTTGCGATCGTTGCCGACCTCCTCGATCAGATCGAGCACCTGCTGATTGGTGATCCCGTGCTTGTGCGCGAAATAGTGCACCTCGCTAGGATCGCTCGCCGCGACGCGGCTGCGGTCGCTCTGGCTGTTCGACATTTTGTTTACTCCTTGCACTTAGATGAAACAGTGGGACGCACCGAACTCAGACCGCCGGGGAACTTGCGTCACTGATCCATCGGCTGCGCCGAAAGCGACATCCATACGTAATGTGCGCAGCGGCACGAGCGCCACACCGCGCGACTGGCGGTTTACGCCCGCTCCTCGCCCATTCGGCACCTAGCAATTCATTCGCTTTCTGCCGATTGCCGAAACCTGCGGACCTGAGGGTTTTTCAAGTGGGCAGTGGACCGGCTTCCAGGCGAGGCTTGCCAGCGTCGATTTTGCCGCCATTGGCGTCAACGACTTTTAGGTCGGCACTCTAACTATACAGGTGAGTTCGAACCGGAGTCGAAAGGAAACTCCATGGATGAGTTTACCGCGCGGGCGAACATCAACGGGTTCCAAATGAAGCTTCTGGACTCTTCCGATGAGGTCCAGAAGGCCACGCTCCGCGAGATGCTGAGCGAGGAAAAGCAGCGCCTCCACGATATCCTCGCCAAGCGGTTGTAGAGCCTTCGCACCCGCTAAGAGTCTCTACGTATATCCGGATGGCCGAGGCTCTGGTTACAGACACGAAACAACCAGTCGTAAGAGGTGTCTGATGCACAAGATCCTTTTGGCCATTCTGCTGGCAGGCACCGCGGCCAGTCAGGCGAACGCGGCTCCGCCAGACCGACCAGATCAGCAAGTAAAAGACACGAAGTCTAAGCAGGCACACCAGGGTCGCGCCGAGGGGCAAAGGTCAAGACAGACGCAACCAAGCGGCACTGATCGCCGAGCCCCGAACAAGCAGACAGGCCAAGCCAACAGTCGCGCGCAAGCGGCGCATCCGAACGCCCAGCAAAGCGGCGCTGATCGCCGGACCCAGGCAGGCCAAGCCAACAGCCGCGTACAAGCGGCGCATCCGAACGCCCAGCCAAGAGTGAAAGTCCAGGCGACCGAGCAGAATCGTCGGAATGTCCAGCCACGCGTTCAAAACAGGCCAGTCAGTCAACCGGCTAATCGGACGCCGAACGTCCAACAGAGGCACCCGCCCGTCGTGAGTTCGGTTCCTCGCTTCAACACTCAGCCGCCGCTGCGCGCCGAGAGGCGTCCGGCGCCGCAGCCGCACTGGAATACGAGCTGGCGCAACAATCATCGCTACGATTGGAATGACTACCGCCGCCACCATCGGTCGAGATACCACCTGCACTCATACCACGACCCTTTGGGCTGGGCACATCAACTGTTCTCGATCGGCTGGCGACTGTGGCCGAACTATTACAGCAGCGCCTATTGGATAAATGATCCCTGGATGTATCGCCTGCCTCCGGCGCCACCGGGCACGCGCTGGATCCGCTATTATAACGACGCGCTGCTCGTCGATATGTGGAGTGGCGAAGTTATCGATGTGATCCACGGCTTTTTCTGGTGACATCCCTCGGTTGAGGGCGCGACCGTCGGCCAGGAATGTCCCGCGCAGGCGCTAATGCCCGCCCGACTGGGAGTTGGAGCATGAAGAAATCGTCGCCGCACGTTTTGGTACTCGGCGGTAACTTCGCCGGGCTGGGTGCCGCGCAGAAGATCCGCGAATATGCCGGCAACAAGGTCGATATCACCGTTGTCGATCGAAAAGCCTATCTCGACTACATACCAAACATCCCCCTCGAAATATTCGCAGGGCGCGACCCTGCCATTACGATGCACATGGAGCTGGTGGACGCACTTGCGCGCGATGACATTCGCTTTGAACAGGCCGAGGTTCAAGCAATCGATCTGGCCGCAGAAGCGGTGACGGTGAGACCAAATGAACGGCCCGGTTCACCAGTCTACAAGCTGTCCTATGATTACCTTGTTATTGCGCTCGGAGCGCGACTTGCTCTCGACGAGATCCCGGGCTTTGCGGAGCATGGCTACACCGTCACCGATGCATTTCACGCGAACCGCCTGATCGACTATCTCGAAAACGATTATAAGGGCGGCCCGATTGCAATCGGCTCTGCGCGGTTCGAGCAGGGCAGGAAGGGGAAGCCCGAGTGGCTCCCAATTGCGCTCGCGGCCTGCGAGGGCCCGCCGGTGGAAGTCTCCCTCGCGCTCGCCCATTGGCTCACCGAGAAAGGAAAAGGTGGCCCATCAAACATCACCATTTTCACGCCCGCCGGGCTGATAGCCGAGGATGCGGGTGAGAAGGTAGTGGGGAAGCTGCTCGATGCGGCTTCCTCGATGGGCTTTGGCTATCTCAATAACACCGGAGATATCAAACGCCTGACACCCGACGGGATTGAGTTCGCGAATGGGAAATCGCTCAGGACCGAGCTCAACATCGTCTTCCCGAATTGGAAGCCCCATCCGTTCTTGAAGGACCTCCCGATCAGCGACGAAGTCGGCTTCATTATAACTGATATGCAAATGCGCTGCCCTGGCTACCCGAACGTCTTCGCCTGTGGTGACGCAGCGGCCATGACTGTCCCCAAATTGGGCGCAATCGGTCACCAGGAAGCCGAAGTCGTCGGCAGGCAGATAGCGAAGGACGTCGGTGCAATGCCTGCTCGCGAGGCTGACAAGCCGTGGATGCCCGAGGTCATCTGCATTGGCGACATGGGTGGCGGCAAG
>CAVYAH010000097.1:0-8273 GCA_963766415.1 uncultured Alphaproteobacteria bacterium
GGAGACGACAATGGTGATGTCGGCCCTGGGGTCCGAATACCGACATTAAACTCGCCAGCCTTCCAGAGAAAAGTTGCTACCTGACTGCCCCCGCCGCCACCTGCCTGTGTGTCGAGTCGCTCAGTAGCAGATCAGAATAGCCCGAAGCGCCGGCCGAGACCGATTCCGACGGTCGCCGCGACTGCGAGCGTGCTTGCGCCAAGGCCAAGCAAGGCGCCGCCGCTGCGCGAACGAGCATAGAGCCCGGCGACGAACATCTTGAGCGCCATGTTGGCGATGATCGTTCCGGCAATCGCAAGCGCGGCTAGCTCACGGTCGAGCGTCCGTGGGGGAAGTCCGGAAAGCGTCACGACCGCCGCGTCGACGTCGAACGTGCCGGTGATGAACAATGAGGTGGCAGCGCCAGACTGGCCGAAATGCTGCTGCGCCCAGCGCGTTGCAACTGCGCCCGCCGCCACGATCGCGACGAAGCCGAGCGCGGGGAGGATGGCGATTGGATTGTGGAGCCGCTGGCCCTTGCAGTCGGCGGTTTTCGATGCCCGGGACCACGCGAAGGCAGCGGCTAAAGCTGCGATTACTGCCGCCGGCCCGGTGGCCGCCATGAACGGCAGTAGCGTGGACGGTGAGAGGATTCCGACGAGCAGGTCTACCCGCAGAAACATGACGGCTGTCGCGATCAAGATGCCGGCCGTGAGCGGCCCCTGTTCGCCGGCCCCGAGCCGCTGGGCGAAGGACGCGGTAACCGTTGTTGAGGAATAGGCGCCGCCGATCAGCGCCGTCGCGAGGACGCCCCGGCGCTCACCGACCGTGCGGTTCGCAATGTAGCCGATGAATGAAAAGCCCGTGATCAGGACGACGATGAGCCAGAGCTGGAACGGATTCCACGCAGCTAGCGGGCCGATGTGCCGATTGGGCAGGAACGGAAGCACCGCAGCGGCGATGACGGCAAAGCGCGCGAACGCCTGGACGTCAGTCGTATTGAGCTTGTCGACGAAGCGATGAGATTCGGTGCGCGTTGCCAGGATCAAGGTGACCACTGCCGAACATGCGACTGCGAGTGCCGGTTGGTCTGCACCTGCCAGAAGGCCGAGAGCGACGGCGACGACGGCAGCCACGATGCCCGTTGCGTCCTTCCGGTCTGTTTCGCGTGAGAATGCGAGTAGCAGCAACCCGATCAACCCGGTCGCGATGACGGCCGCGATGATCGGGTGGATGATCTGTCCCAGGACGCCGCCGATCGCGCCGCCGGTGCCGAGCAAGGTGTATGTCCGCACGCCGGCTATGCGCGTGCCGGCTTTCTCGTGGCGAAGCCGCCAGCCGCGCTCGATGCCGATCATCAGGCCTGCGGCAACGCCGGCGCCGAGCTGGAGGCTTAGCGGTGTCATCTGCAGCGTCGAGACTAGCGCGCTGTTATGAGCTGGTCGAACTTGCGGGCGTCAGGGTGGTCGCTGCTGCTTCAATTCCGATCCCGAGCCGCTTCTTCGCGTCGGCGACGATCTTGTGAAAGCGGGGATCGTCGCGGATGCTCGCGAGGTCCGGATCGAACTCGACATTGCCGATCGAGCCCCGAAGCCGCGAAATCGATGATTCGAGCATCTTAAGCGCGCCTTCGGGATCGTCGAGGTCGCGCGCCATGGCGCATGCGAAATTGTAACGCATGTTGAGGTTCTCAGGATCGATCAGGAGGGCGCGCTCCATCCACTCCATCGCGCGTTCGCGTTCACCCAGCATGGCGAGTGCGTGGACCCCGAAGCTGATTGCGGCTCCGTTGCTAGGATCCTGCGACAGGACCTGTTCGACCTGCTGCAGCGTCACTCTTGCAGATTCGAGCCAGCCCTCCTCGTCGCCCAGGGCATACCTGCAGCTCGTGAGCATGCCCCAGGCATGATAATCCGTCTCCATCACCGACGCGGCCTTTTCGAAGTGCGGCATCGCCTCGGTAACTCTCCCCCGGGATATGAAATAATTGGCGAGTGCCTTGTTGAGCTCCCATGACTCAGGATTGAGACGAAGGCCCTTTTGAAGTTCGGCGAACGCCTCGTCTTCGCGTCCCTTCTGCTCGAGGCGCCTGGCCATGGCGCAATGGGCCTCGGCGATCGACGGATCGATCGCGAGCGCGGCGTGCGCGGCAGCCCAGCCGTCGTCCACTTCGTATCCAAAGCCGTAGCGAAGGTTCGATTGGGCGGTGGCCAATAGCGCCCATGCATCAGCATAATAAGGATCAATCTCGACAGCCCTGCTGCAGATGCGCATGACCCGCTCCTCGCGGCGCGGATCGCCATGATTGCCGGTCACCCAATATTGTCGCGCCAGTAGATAGAAATTGTAGGCTTCGGCGCTGTTCGTCCCGCGCCGTTCGAGCGCCTTCCTCTCTTCGGGAAGGAGCTTCACCTTGAGCGCGTCGACGATCGCCTTTGAGATCTCGTCCTGAATCGCGAAGATATCGGTGAGATCTCGGTCGTAGCGGTCGGCCCACACATGGTCTCCGGTCGCGCCGTCGATCAGCTGTGCGGTGATGCGCACTCGGCCGCCTGCCTTGCGCACGCTACCCTCGAGGATGTGGCTGACGCCCAGCTTGCGGGCGACGTCGCACACATCGACGGACTGGCCTTTGAACGTAAAGGCCGTGTTCCTTGCACAGACGCCGAGCGCGGAGACCTTCGAGAGATCCGTGGTGATGTCCTCGCTGATGCCGTCGCTGAAATATTCCTGTTCGGCATCGCCGCTCATGTTCTGGAAGGGCAGCACGCAGATCGACAGCTGCCGCCCGCTCCGGGGCCGGGCAACGCTTTGCTCGGTCGGTCCGACGAGGGCATGGACGCTGTCCTTGAGCTTGCACCAGCCCGGAGCATTCGTCTCACCGTCCCAGCCGCGCAGATCGGCGCATTGGATCTGGTTGAAGGGAAGCGGCGGTATTGTCCCGTCGAGCACGGCCTGGACCAGGGTGCCTGCAGTCCGCGCCGTGTCCGCCTCCGCCCGGACCCACTGCGACTTCGCCGCATCGGCCGACCATAGAACGACGACGGCCGCTGCCGACTTCAGGCGTTCCTCGATGACGTCGGCGTAGGTGCGGTGAGCAGGCAATTGATCGTCGCGCCAGGCGCGAAAACCCTCCCCGCGAAGCGCATCCGCAACGCGCACCGCCACCAGCTCATCACTGCGCGAGTAAGATACGAAAACGTCCGCCATCAGGGTTTGGCCCCTCAACCCCTGTTTCCGCCTTGAATATCAGGAACCTGATGGAGAGTTCTTGGGTTACTCGGCGGTCGTCGGATTGATCGTTGTCCGGACCTGCGAAATCTTGTTCGCCGGAAACCCACCAAGTTTCGCATGCTCGCGAATGATGTCCTCATTCGGCGCGCGATAAATGCAGTAGATCTTGTTGTCGGTGACGTAGCTGTGGACCCACTGGATCTGCGGCCCGAGGTCGCGCAGCACGGAGCATGAGGTCTGCGAAGCCTGCTTGAGGTCGCCTGCGGCGAGCTGGCCCACGCCGGGCATTTCGCGTTCGATCACATATTCGGGCATCCACACCTCCAGATACGCGTGCCTTCCCCGGCGATGCTCTTAGCCTATCGCTCCTCACGTCCCAAGCGCTGACTAAGCGCGCGTGCTTCTCGCCTGAGCCGGGTCTATTTTCCGCTGAGACGGTCGATCGCCCGGTCAAGCCTTGCCGAAATCTCCTCGACCTCGGCGTTCAGAGCGCGGAGCTCTTTGATGGGATCTGCAGGCCGAGGGGATGCTTTCTGCGACGTTGAAGGCTCGCTTTGCAGCCGTGCCGCGCTGACCGCAGCGACTGAGATCGGATGTTCGAATTCGCAGCCATAGAATTCGCCGCTGTTCCAGACGACGACAGCCCAGACGGTGCCGGCATGCGGGAGCTCGACCTCGAACCCTGCGCCGACCAGCATGGCTGCTGAAGTCTCGAGCAACATTCCAGTCAGCGAAATGTCGCGGACGGTTACGGCCTCACCCTCAGCGCCGAGGCCGAGCCGCATCACCCTTCTGAGTGCGCGGCGGCGCTCACCTTCCTGAGGCCGATCTTCGAAGTGCGCGAATCCCGACACGAGCGTGTCTCCTGTCCGGCAAGTGAGTGCGACCCAAATGGTTAACAAGTGGTAAGCGCGAGGGTCAGGATCGGCCGAGCCGCTGCCTGAGTTCCGATACTTCCCAATAATCGTTACGGCTGAAGGGGAGGAGCGCATTCATCGCTGCGAAAGAGCTTTTGCCAAGAGCTCGCTTGAGCCCCGCCAGCTCGGCGAGTGCCGCCCGAATTTCGGACGGATCGAACGCGGCTTCTCCCGCCTCCTCCTCCAGCATGGTCTCCTCGGCTTCGGCAACGAGCCACGCCTGCAGCTCCCAGTAGCGACGCATTCGCTTGGCGGCTTCCGGACCAACCCGGTCGGCGAGCGCGGCAATCCTCCGGCCCGCAATGGTGTTCGGCCACTTCCCCGCCCGTAATGTCTCGACCTGAGCGCGATGTTCAGCGCGTTCGGTTGTGAGCCACTTCTCGGCCTCGGTAGTGCCGAACTGGAAAATGGTGATGATCGCGATCGGTGCAAAAATTGCGGCGCCGATCATCGCCAGCAGCGGCCGATCCGGGAATTGGTTGAAGGCCGTATGGATCGCAACAGCGATGAGATAGCCGGGGAGGAACCACCAGAGGTGGAAATCGAACTCGGAAGCAGCCTCGCGCATCTCGCGCTCGGCAAGCTCGTGAGCGAGGCCTGCGAGGATGGCGACGGTCGTGCCGTGCATGACCGCCGTACCCAGGCCTCGTACAAGCCAGGTGCCGGCCCCATAGTCAGGGAAGATGGTCAGATAAATGATGTTCTCGACGACCGAGAAGCCTGCGCCGATCGCGAAGCCGGAGATGACGGCGTCGAGCTTGTAGCCGATGCGGTTGAAGCGGAAGAGGCCGATCATCACGATCGCCTTCAATGCTTCCTCGATCCATGGCGCGACAAAGCGGCTGTAATTGCTGAAGCCGATCGGCAGCGTGTCGATGAATTGCCCACTGATGGGGTAGGCTGCCACCGCCGCAACCGCGCCCATGAGGAGCAGGAAGAGTACTTCTCGAAAGCTCATCAGCTTGAAGGCGTCCAGCCAGATGAAGACCGCCAGCATCGCCAGGACCGGGACGAGGGCGAGGCCCCAATGGGCGCTATCGACGAGGAACTCGGCCATTCCCCGGGCTACATGATCTTCAGCGAGGCGAGCCACTCCGTCTTGCGGTAGTGGCCATCCTTCCAACCGGCCGCGGCGCCGACCGAGAAAATCATCGGCAGACGAAGCGCGATCGTGAAGTTTAGGTCGAGCTGGGTGCCGAGGTCGTAGTAACGGTGGCCGTCGCGTTCCTGGTCCTGGGTCGCCATCGCTCCGGCGAACACCGCTGGCCGGATGTAGCTTAGGTAGAAAGCAGGCGTCCCGACCTCGGCGAAACGAACAGGCGGCAGGTTCACCTCGCCCGTCACCTTGCCGAACTTCCGCGCAGCGATCTCATCGATCTCGAACCCCGGAAATGATTCCATCTCGCGGTATCGTTTTTCAGGCCGGTTATCGACGTAATTGTTCTGGAACGAGCCGAAGTAATAGGCGCCAAGCGGGCTCTCGCGCTGGCCGCCGACGACACCGGCATCACTGTAGAGCCAGACCGAGCTGTTGGACCACGGCAGGGCCGTTCCGACGTCGACGCCGCCGTAGAGCCGCGGGAAGAAGTGGCCCTCCGCCTGGTCGGTCCCGACCGCAATTCGTGCATCGATGCCCTTTTCATGATCGACGCCGCCGAGTGCCTTGGTCGTGTTGGTATATTTGAAGCCGATTTCGCCGGAACGCAGGTTCTTGGGGCTGGGGATGTTCTGCGCGCCCGGCAGCTCGTTGAGGCCGAAATATGCCGCGACGAAGCCGAAGACATCGAGCTGGCGCGGCGGGTCATAGATCAGAGGCTTCGTATAGTTGATGATCCCGGCATCGCCCTTCCGGCTGCGAAGGACCGGTCCGAAGAGATCGTAGACGTCGGCGAGATTGTGCCAGTAGGTCAATTTCCAGTTGGGGGTTTGATATTCGGCATCGAAGTGCAGGCGCTCGCCGCCGTGAACCGCGTATGGCGACACCGAAATGTCCGCGCTGAACTGACGGAATTGCAGCGGATCGGCGATGTGAATGTAATAGCCGAAGGCGGCCTTCTGGTCGTAGCCCTGCACCATCGGGTAGTGCGCATCGACGCGCATCCGCTTGAACGGATCGTAGGTGCCGCGGTTGGTGATGAGCTGTTCGAGCGGGACTTTCGCTGGAGAACCCACTCCCCATTGCTTCAGCTCGGGATGGGCGTTGACGACTTCGGTTCCAAGGAATTGAATGCTGGCGAGGTCCTGCCGCACTTCCGGATGGATGATCGACGGATTGAAGCCTTCGCCGGTGTAATCATAGACGAGCAGCGATCCGTCCGGGCGGAGCTGCGGACGGAAGAAGCCCGTGGCAGCATTGCTGAGCACGTCCCATTTGCCGCTGGCGATATCGAGCCGGTAGATGTTTGAAACGCCGGTGTAATAGGAATTGCCGAGGAGCGCCTTCCCGTCCGGCGTGAAGGTGAACATCTCTGGCACCGATGGCGGAAGCGACAGCGTCGCAACCGGGTCGTCGGCATTCCCTTGCTCGAGGTCGGAAATCCTCCACACCTTCACCGACTGCTTGGCGTCGACCCCACCATAGGACCCGGAGATGAGCTGGCCGTCGGGTGAGACGTCGAGGTCGAAAAGGATCTCGCCGTAATGGAAGGTCTTGATCTGGTTGAAGCTGGTGTAGGGCGGCGGGATCCGGACGAGGGTGACGAAGCCGTTCTGGTGGCGGATGCCCCACAGGCTGTTGTCGGCGCGATCGAAGGCGAGGTCACCGATGCGCGCGTCGGTCAGGAGGCGGCGTTTCTTGCCGGTATCGACATTGATCGCATTGATGTCGCGGTAGGCGTAATTCTGGTTGGTATAGAAGGCGGTGCGGGTCGCCGGATCGAAAGCGACGCTCGTCACCTTGTAGAGCATCATTCCGTCGAGATCGGTGAGATGCGTGATCTTGCCCGTGGCGAGATCCATCTTGCCCAGGAACCCGATCTTACCTGGCCAACGGAAGGCGGCGATCAGGCTGTTCGTTTTCTCGTCGAGGAAGCCGCGCGACATCGAGCCGAGGCCGCGTGGGCTAAGGTGCTTCGGCTCCGTCAGTGGGTATTTGGCGATCTCGGCGAGATTGTGTTCCTGGAACTTGCGCTCGGACGCCAGCCATTCGTCCCAGACGTCGTCGAGCCGCTTGCCGAACACATGATGGAATTGGCTGGCATAGAAAGCCTTCGAATCCTCGGAACGGCGAAGCCATTCGACCACTTTTTCCGGCCCGTAGGTCAGCGCCAGGTACGACATGAATTGGGTGCCGTAGAGATAGGAGTTGGCGCCGACCTGGAAGTCGATCTGCGTTCCTTCGCTTTCCAGCCCGAGCGGCGAGAAGATGCGCGTATGGTCGTGGATCTTGGAGCGCCAGACCATCTCGTCATAGCCGCCCTGCGCACGTCCGAGACCGCCCGCCATCCAGGTTTCCATGAACACCGCGCTGCCTTCCATGTACCAGCGCGGCGAGAGGTTCCTGGGGCTCGTCATGTAATTGTAGAGGATCGAGATCGGATGCTTCTGAAGTGGCACCGGCTTTCCGCCTAGGAAGTGGCGCCAGCGCGAATTGCGCGAATTCCACACATCGATGGTCCCGACGTGCGTCAGCTCGTGATTTATCAGCGTGAAGAACCGCTCGCCCGGAGAGAAGGCCTCCATCGAGAGCGACAAGGGTGCAACGTCGAGAAGGACCATGTCGCTTGGAGACCCAAGGGCGGCCGCATTGCCATAGTCGGCAAAGTCCTTGAGCAGGATCGTCACCGGTTCCCACGGCTTCCAGTTTAGATTCTTCTCATGAAAGGCGAGGGAGTTTTCGAAAGCGCGGCCGATGTAGGGCGTAAGATAGGTCTGGATCGGGTCGATATAGAGGAGTGTCAGGTCCTTCGTCTCGAGGGTCGAAAGATGAAAGCCGGACGCGTCCTGTGGGACATGCTTGGGCTCCTGCCGCTCCGACGCATCGGGCTTGGTCGATGCCGGAGCGACGGGCTCCGACGGAGGCGTTCCTTCCGGCTGCTGGGGAACCTCGTCCGGCTTCTCGACGACCGTGGTTGTGTCGGGCGGCGGCGGAAGCGGCGGCTGCTTGGCAGGAGTTTGGGCGAGGGCCGCAGTTGCACAGGTGGA
>CAVYAH010000098.1:0-3907 GCA_963766415.1 uncultured Alphaproteobacteria bacterium
ATCGTCCGCGAGGGCAGAAGGCCGCGATCCTGCGCTTGCCACACCCTCGCCGAGGCTGGGAGGCCCCCGACCAGCTCGATGCCATGCGCCTTCGACCACCGTCGCCGACCTGCGCTTCGCCAAGCCGCTCGATAGCGAGCTGATCCGCCGACTGTTCGACCCGCCACGAAGTCGCGGTGACGATCGAGGAGGCGTCTATCGGCGGCCTCGGAGCGCACATCCTGACGCTCGCCGGCGACGAGGGACTGATGGACGGGGGCCTCCAGCCTCCGTCCATGCGCCTGCCCGACCGCTTCCAGGACCGGGAGAAACCCGAAAAGCAATATGACGAGGCGCACCTCAACGCGCCGGACATCGTCGAAACCGTGCTGAAGGCACTTCGTGTCAACAGTGCCGGCGTCGAGGAGGCCCGCGCCTGAGTGCGCCCGGAGCGCAGTTGGACACCTCTTGTTCTCCAGATAAGCTACTGAATATTGACGGTTTTAGCTGCCACGATCGAGACCTCACGCCTCCGGATGAATAAAATTCGTGCAGACCAGTTGCTTGTGAGCCGGAGCCTCGCCGAGAGCCGAACCCGGGCCCAGGCGCTCATCATGGCCGGCGCGGTATTCAGCGGGGAGCGGAAGCTCTTCAAGGCGGGCGAGATGCTAGCCGAAGACGCGCCGCTGGAGGTTCGAGGCAAGGACCATCCCTGGGTTTCGCGCGGCGGGATCAAGCTCGATCATGGTTTGGCGCACTTCGGCTTCGACGTAACCGGGGCGGCTGCATTGGACGTCGGCAGCTCAACCGGTGGGTTCACCGACGTCCTCCTCTCGCGCGGCGCAGCGAAGGTTTATGCGGTCGACGTCGGTACCAATCAGCTCGCGTGGAAGCTTCGGCAGGACCCCCGTGTCGTTGTTCACGAGCGGACGAATGCCCGCACTCTCGACTCCGGCATCATCCTGGAGGCGGTCGACATCGTCGTCTGTGATGCGAGCTTCATCAGCCTCGCCAAGGTTCTCGAAGCACCGCTGAAGCTCGCAAGAGCCGGCGCCAAGCTGGTGGCGCTCATCAAGCCCCAGTTTGAAGCCAGTCGTCAGGAGGTAGGAAAGGGCGGCGTCATCCGCGATCCCGCCGTCCACGAACGCGTCTGCGCTAATGCCAGGGCGTGGGTTGAATCGCAGGGCTGGACTGCGCTGGGAATCACGCCAAGTCCGATCACCGGGCCGGAGGGCAATGTCGAATTTCTTCTAGGCGCCGAGAAAATTGGGGATAGTTGAGGGACTTTGGGGATAGGTGGCGCGCCTCAGGGTGGCGGAATCCGACCCAAACTCCTATTTCCGCGCCGAAAGGGAGAATTCCGATGCAGTCTGAGAACAAGCTGTTCGACGACTTCGTGAAAATGGTGAACGGCTTCGCCGGATCGATGGCCGGCATGGGACGCGAGGCTGAGTCCGGCGCACGCGAGAAGTTCAAGGAATGGATGGGCGGCGCCGATTTCGTCGGTCGCGACGAGTTCGAAGCCGTCAAGGCCATGGCCGCCGCGGCTCGCGACGAGAATGAGATCTTGAAAGCCCGCATTGCCGCGCTCGAAGCGAAGATCGCAGGCCCCGCTGGCGGTTCGGCCAAGCGGGCTGGCAAGAAGGCAAGCCCTGGAGCGTGAACCTGAGCGAAGAAGAAATCCAGGAAGAGCGCGATGATGGCGCGCCGATCGAGGTCCTCGAGCAATATTTCGAGGCACGCGGCTGGGCGTGCGAGCGTACGGCCGAGGGCGAGATCGTCGCGTCCGCCACCGGGAGCTGGGCGCAGTACGAGTTGCGCGGCGTCTGGCGGCCCGAAGACCAAGTCCTGCAGTTCCTCGCTTTTCCGGACATTAAGGTCGCGCTGGAAAAGCGCTTGGCGATCTACGAGGCGCTCAGCCTGATCAACGAGCAGCTGTGGCTCGGCCATTTCGAGATGTGGTCGGGATCGGGACTTGTGGTATTCCGCCACTCGACCATTCTCGACGCGGGCGAAGGAGAAGGCCTCAGCTTCGAGCAGGCCGAGGCGATTGCAGAGGCCGCCGTCGAAGAGTGCGAGCGCTTCTATCCCGTTTTCCAGTTCGTCCTGTGGGGCGGCAAATCGCCGGGCGAAGCGATCGCCGCGGCTCTAATCGACACGCACGGAGAAGCATGAGCGGAAACTTCCAGATTCCTGAGCCGACATGGTTCGTTGGCAGCGGCAACATGGGCGGCGCGATCCTGGAGGGGTGGCGCGCTGGTGGGCTTGATCTTTCGCCGGTCGTCGTGATCCGGCCGAGTGGGACCGGCGTCGAGGGGTGCCGCGTTGTGACTTCGTTCGCCGAGGCCGGGCCGCCGCCAAAGCTCGTCGTTCTTGCTTTCAAGCCGCAGAAGCTGGACGAAATAGCGCCCGGACTGCATCAGCATCTCAGCGCCAAGCCCATCGTGGTGTCGATCCTTGCCGGCGTCGAAGTGGAGAGCTTGCGCCAGCGCTTCCCAGGCGCGGGAGCCATCGTGCGCGCAATGCCAAACCTGCCCGTCGCAGTCCGGCGCGGGATCACCGGGCTCTACTCTCGGGACGCAGACGGCCAGACCCAAAATGAAATCAACAATCTCTTCGCCGCGCTTGGCTTCACCATGTGGATGGCGGACGAGGAGAAACTTGGTGCGCTCGGAGCCGTTGCGGGAGCCGGCCCGGCCTATGTCGCACGTTTTATCGCCGCACTGGCCAAAGCAGGAGAGAAGCGCGGGCTTACGCACGAGACGGCCGCAACTCTCGCGCTTGAAACGGTGCTCGGCACCGCATGGATGGCGGCGACCAACAATGAGAACATGATTTCGGTCGCGAAGCGGGTCGCAAGCCCAAAGGGGACTACAGAAGCGGGTCTCCAGGTGCTGGACCACAATGATGTGCTCGACCAGCTTCTGGCGTTCACGATTGATGCAGCCGCGCGGCGCGGTGCCCAGCTCGCCGAGGAGGCAAAGGCTCCTTCACTTGCCGAGGATGCGCGCCTGTCCTAGGCGCGCCGCATGGCAGTAGGCAAAGACGGCTCGTACGACGACCGTGACGGGTGGATCTGGTTCGACGGCGAGCTTGTTCCGTGGCGCGACGCGCGCGTCCATGTCCTCACCCACGCGCTTCACTATGCGTCATCAGTATTCGAAGGACAGCGCGCCTATAACGGAGTGATCTTCAAACTCGGCGAGCACAGCGCGCGCCTGCGCCGAAGCGCGAGCCTGCTCGGATTCGAGCTGCCGTGGACCGTCGAGGAGATCGACGCCGCCTGCTACGAGGTGCTTAAGGCGAATAATTTCGTCGACGCTTACCTCAGACCGCTGGCTTGGCGAGGCTCGGAGTCGATGGGCGTGGCACCGGGCAATACCAAGCCGCACCTCGCCATCGCCGCCTGGAAGTGGGGCAAATATTTCGATCCCGAAATCGCGCGCGACGGGATCAGGCTCGATATTGCGCCGTGGCGTCGGCCCGCGCCTTACACGGCCCCCTCGGAATCGAAAGCAGCGGGCCTGTACATGATCTGCACGCTTTCAAAGCAGCATGCTGGAGACTCGCGGCTATCATGATGCGCTGATGCTCGACTGGCGCGGCCGGGTCGCTGAGGCCACGGGCGCCAACATCTTCTTCGTGAAGGATGGCGCGCTGCATACGCCTATCCCTGATTGCTTCCTCGATGAAATCACCCGGCGCACGGTGATGGACCTGGCGCGCAAGCGTGGGATCGATGTGGTTGAGCGTGCGATCTGGCCGGAGGAGATGAAATCGTTCCAGCAGGCGTTTCTCACCGGCACTGCTGCGGAGGTTACGGCGATCCGGTCGATCGGGCCTTACAAGTTCGAGGCGGTCGACATCGCGAAGCAGCTCGACCGAGACTACGAAGACCTCGTCAACGGTCGGATCCCAAACGTCTAAG
>CAVYAH010000099.1:0-30795 GCA_963766415.1 uncultured Alphaproteobacteria bacterium
GGCCGCCGCCCCCGCCGCCCCTGCCGCCGCCCCCGCTGCCCGCCCTGCCCCCGCTGCCACCCGTGCCGCCACCCACTTGATGATCGCCGGTTCGGCGCGAATCCGGCTTGGTTCGGGGACGGCGCCAGCTGGTGCTCTACCTTCATCAGGCGCAGGTCCGCGTCTGCTGCGCTTTGCACCTCGCCGTCGCCGTTGAGCGACCGGCGCAGTGGATATTCCATGTTGGACTGACCGGAGCAGAGCCAGACGTCGCCGATGGAGATGTCGTCCGCTCTTCCGCCTGGCCGCTGTTGCCGCGGACCGTGATGGCGAACGGACCGCCGGCGCCATGCGCAGGAAAGGCTGCCTGCCATCGTCCGTTGCCGTCGGCGTTCGCGCTCATCTGCACCCCTGCAAAGCCAATTGTGAGGCGCTCGTTCGGGGTCGCATCGCCACTCAAGACGATCGGCCTGTCTCGCTGGACTACGGCGTGGTTTCCGAACGGGGATCGATGATCGGCGCGCGGGCCGCGGTAGATGCGAACAGGCCGGCGAGGATCAGTAGCGAACGAGGGGACATGGCACTCCGGGCACGTCGACTTGAGCTCGAACAGGTCGCCAATCTGTGGCTGCTCGGCAATCTCTTCGGTCGTCAGCAACTGGCGCGGCGGTGGTGGCGTAGACGGTGCGCAGATCGTGACCGCCAATGTGATCTTGGTGATATTAGCTACCGGGAAGCGAACGCGCTCGACGAGATCGCCGGCTGGCGAATAGCGAAGCGTCTCCCATCCCGCGTAAAGCGAGACCCAGACGTAGCCGTTGCTGTCGATCGTGGGCCCGTCGGGATGACCATCCTTCGGGTCGACTTGCGCAAACGGCCGCCGTCCTCCGAGCGAGCCGTCGTTCGCGGATGCTCCGCGGCCTCGATCGTGCCCTTCAGCGTATCGACGAGATAGAGAATGCGCCCGTCGGGCGATACGGCGGGGCCGTTGGTAATCGCGATGCCATCGATGCCCGTCGGCGTAAGGCGATTATCGGCGAAGCAGTAGAAGGCGCCGCTCTTTGCCCTCTCTTCATTGTCCATCGTGCCGAACCAGAGGCGGCCGGCGGGGTCGACAACCCCGTCGTTGAGGCGATTGTTCGGTTTGTCGGGCTCGACTTCGACAATCAGATCGAACGCGTCGCTCATCTCATCGAAATGATAGAGGCCCGATTTCAGGCCAACCACGAAGCCGCCTCGTTCTGCGGGCAGGATGAATCCGACCTCCTCGGGCGCCTCCCAGCTTCGCTTGCCGCCGCTCGCCGGTTCGTAGCGGTGGATCTGATGTTGCTTGATGTCGACGAACCAAAGCGCCTCGTCCCGCTGGACCCACACCGGTCCTTCGCCGAGCTCGGCCGCGAGCTCCCAGACGACTTCGGCTTCATTCCCCATCAGCGCCAGCCTGCGTCGACGAAATGCTCGTGGCCAGTCATCCCGCGGTGTCCGGCCCCACGCGCAGAAAAGTGACCAGCGCGGGCAACATCCTCGCTCGAGCGCGAGAATCGATGGATCGCGGATCAATCATCGCCGCTTCGCCTTCAGCAGCGGTACCACTGCATCTGGCGCGGCGTACGAATGTTGCCCGGCACGACGCAGTTCACCCTTATATTGTCCTCGCCGAGGTCGCGCGCGAGCGCACGAGCGAGGTCCTTCATTGCCGCCTTGCACGTCTGGTAGAGGACGAGGTCGGGCAAAGCGAGATGCCAGCTGATCTATCTGAATATCGACGATGGCGCTGCCCCCCGCCGCGCGCATCCCCTGTACGTACCGCTCCAGCGGCAGAAGAACTGGTGCTTCAAGTTCACGGCGAGACGGTCGTCCATATTCTTCAGTGACGTCGTTAACTGGTGGCGGTTATCGTTCGGCGGCATTGTTCACGAGGACGTTGAACGGCCGATCCGTTCGACGAGGCTCTCGAATCCCGTTGGTTGCTCGCATGGATATCTTCAATCGAGCCGTTCGAACTGGCGCGCCCGGTGCGCTGCGCGAGTTCATCGGAGTCGCCGTTTAGAATGTCGATGAAGGCGCACGGCGATCCTTGACGCGCGCGAACGCCTCGACGACGCCCGCGCCTATTCCGGATCCACCGCCGGGTGATGAGCACGCGTTTGCCGCGGTAGGCGGTCGGATAGACCGCCTCTAGATCGCCGCCATTAGCCAAGACGCCAGACCCCCAACGTAAACCGTTTTCGTCTGTGTATAGAATTTCACCGTCGTGCGCCTTGCTCGGCTCGTAGCTCGATTTGGCGTGCTGCCGAATGGTACATGATAGTCCACCCCGGGCCGTCGTGTACTTTACCATCACCATGCCTGCGCGCACGTGTCGCCGGAATCGCCGCGCGGTGTTTAGCGAAATCGGTGATCATCCCGGCTGACAATCCGAATTGTCCGCGATTGGCGATCTCCAGCGCCTCAAAATCTGGCACTTTCACCGTAATCTGCAACGGGGCCGAATATTCCTCGCAATTAATGCGCTGGTCGGGGGCGGTGTCGGCAATCACGGTCGGCGCCATGTGTAATAGCCGCGTCGTTGAGGTTCAGCGGTTCGCCGGGAAGTATCTTGCCGCCTTCATCCCGGGCGATGCCCACATAACGAAGATTTTGTTCCAGCTGATCCTCGCTGACGGCCGGTCCGATCTGCGTTTGCGGTCGAGGGCGTCACCGACGGCCAGCGAACGCGCGCGTTCGGCGAGCGCTTCCACGAAGCGGTCGTGGATAGCTTCGGTGACGATGATCCGCGATGACGCCGTGCAGCGCTGGCCGGTCGCATAGAAGGCGCCGTCGATGGCGCATGCCACGGCGCGCTCAGGTCGGCATCGTCAAGCACGACGACAGTGGGTTTTTGCCGCCCATCTCCAGCTGCACGCCAGCCTGGTGCTTGGCCGCGCCTTCGGCGACGCTCGCGCCGACGATCGCCAACCCGTGAACCACATTCTGTCGATGCCCTCGTGATCGACGATGGCGCGCCCGACGTCGCCTTCGCCGATGACAAGATTGAACACGCCCAGGCGTGCCCGCCCCAGCAGGATCAGGGCGAACGGCATGGCGCGATCGCCGGGGTCGGAGTTGTGGGCTTGAGGATGACCGTATTGCCGAAGGCGAGGGCAGGCGCGCTCTTCCACGCCGGAATTGCGATCGGGAAATTCCAAGGCGTGATCAGCCCGAAGACTCCGACCGGCTCGCGGTAAGTCTCGACGTCGATCGAGGGGCGCGTGGACTCGAGCGTCTGGCCGTGACGGCGGAGCGCCTCGCCCGCGAAATATTTGAGGATCCGTGCTGCGCACATGACTTCCCCAGTGCCTTCGGCGAGCGTCTTTCCTTCCTCCCGGGACAGCAGCGCGCCGAGATCCTTCGCGCGCGCCATGATCAGCGAGGCGGCTCTATCGAGCACGTCCGAGCGCAGCTCGGGTGAGGCTTCTGACCATCCGGGAAATGCGGCGCGCGCGGCCTTCACGGCATCACTGACTTCGCCGGCACCGCCCCGGGATAGCGTGCGACCACCTCGTCGAGGTTCGACGGATTGATGCTCTCGCCGGTCGCCTCGCCGCCAAGCGCTTCGCCATTGATGAGGTGGCTCAGGATGTCCGTCACGAAGGCACCTCGTTGATTAGTCCGCGTGCAGCGAGGTTGCGCATCAGCGCGCGAGTTCCGAACTTCCAGGCGGGCGCGTCGCGCGAAGTCGAGACAATGTTCGCGAGCGCGCCGAAGTCTCGGGGTAGAAATTCGCACCTTGTCGCCGATCTTGTGGGTGAAGCCGCGGCCTGGTTCATCGCGGTCTTCGGTAGGCGCGAACAACGTCCCAAGAAACAGCACGAAACCGTCAGGATAATGATGCTCGCTCATCGCCTGCTGGACCAGTTCTTCGGGATCCCTGCTGATTTCGCTCATGCGGCTTTGGCCGCGGAGGCGGAATTCGTCGCTGCCCTCGATGTCGAGTTCGACGACCGCTGAGCGGATGTCGTCGAGCGTGAAGCCGTCGTCGAACAGCCGGACGAACGGCCCGATCGCGCAGGACGCATTATTGTCCTTGGCCTTGCTGAGGAGGAGCGCGCTTCGACCTTCGAAATCCCGCAGGTTCACGTCATTGCCGAGTGTCGCACCGCGAATCTCGCCGCGGCTGTTCACGACGAGCACGACTTCAGGCTCGGGATTGTTCCAGCTTGAGTCGGAGCGCACGCCGATCTCTGCGCCCCAGCCGACACTCGCGAGCGGCGCCGTCTTGGTGAATATTTCCGCGTCCGGTCCGATCGCGACTTCGAGATATTGAGACCACAGACCATCGTCGATCAGCGCCTCCTTGAGGCGGGCTGCAGCTTCCGTTCCTGGCACAACCGAGCGAATTGCGCCGCCGATGCGCTGCTCGAGCTTGTCGCGGATTTCCGCGGCGCGGCGGAAGTCGCCGCGTGCGCGTTCCTCGATCACCCGCTCGATCGCGGAGATGGCGAAGGTCACGCCGGCGGCTTTCACGGCCTGCAGGTCAATCGGTGCGAGGAAGCGCTCGGCCGGAAGGCGCGCCAGCTCTTCGATGCCGAACAGTCGCTCGCCGGCGACACTTGCTGGCTCGGCAAGGTCCATGAGGTCGGCGATGGTGGGGGCAGCACGCGAGACGTCTTCGACTACGCTTCCCCGAATAATGATCGCAGTAGGTCCCTCATCGAGCAGCAACCGGCCCGCGAGGACGGCTTGTCGAGCATCGTCAGGCAACATTGCGGCCGTGAATTCCATGCGGACGGAAATGACCCTTCACGAAAGTATTGGTAGCGCTACCAATCGACCTCGCCCACGGTTAGTGTCAAGCATCGATGCGATGCTACACGCGTCACGCAGGGGACACGATGATGCAAATGAAAAATAGCTTGCGCACCAGCCTCCTCACCGGGGCGGCATTGTTGCTGGTGTCGGTCGGGACCGCAGCGATAGCCCAGCCGAGCGCGGACGAACGCGCCGAAGCTGCAGTGAGCAAGATGACGCTCGACGAAAAGCTCAGCCTTCTCTTCGGCTATTTTGCGAGCGACTGGCAGGGGAAGAAGCCGCCAGCACAAGCGCGTTACGGATCGGCGGGCTATGTTCCTGGAATTCCGCGCCTCGGCATCCCGCCGCAATATGAAACCGACGCTGGCATCGGAGTTGCAACCCAGGGCGGCGCGGCACAGAAGCGCGAGCGCACATCATTGCCCTCAGGAATTGCGACGGCTGCGACCTGGAATCCCGAGATCGCGTTCAACGGCGGGCGCATGATTGGATCGGAAGCGCGCGCTTCAGGCTTCAACGTGATGCTCGCGGGGGGCGTCAACCTCGCGCGTGATCCGCGCAACGGCCGCAACTTTGAATATGGCGGTGAGGACCCCCTCTTGGCGGGGACCATCGTCGGAGCGGAAATCGCCGGTATCCAGTCGAATCACATTATCTCGACCACGAAGCATTACGCACTCAACGATCTCGAAACGGGTCGCAAGGGCCACGACGCGCGCATCGATCCCGCGGCCGCACGAATGTCGGACCTGCTCGCGTTTCAGTTTGCGATCGAGCGCGGCGATCCGGGATCCGTCATGTGCTCCTACAACAAGGTCAATGGTGACTTCGCCTGCGAGAACGATTGGCTGCTAAACCAGGTCTTGAAGGGCGACTTCGCCTTCCGCGGCTATGTCATGAGCGACTGGGGCGCGGTTCACAGCACAACCAAGGCGGTGACCAACGGGCTCGACCAGCAATCGGGCTGGCCGTTCGACGACAAACCTTACCTCGGCTCGCTGCTAGAGGCGGCCGTCAAGGCCGGCAGCGTTCCGCAGGCGCGGATCGACGACATGGCACAGCGCGTGGTTCGTTCACTCTATGCGAGCGGCGCCGCCGACGACCCGGTCCCGCAAAGCGCACAAATTGACTATGCTTCTGACGAAGCCGTCAGCCAATCGGACGCCGAGCAGGCGATCGTGCTCCTGAAGAACGACGGCAATCTGCTTCCGCTTGGGCCTGACGTCAGGCGGATTGCGGTCATAGGCGGCCATGCAGACAAGGGGGTATTGGCCGGGAGCGGCTCCTCGCTCGTCTACCCGCGCGGCGGTAACGCCGTGCCGGGCCTCGAGCCGACCGGCTGGCCGGGGCCCGTGATGTATTTCCCGTCATCTCCGATGCTCGAGCTTCGAAAGCTGGCTCCAAACGCCGCGATCACGTTCGTTGAGGGAAGTGATCCTGCCGCTTCAGCGGCCGCTGCGAAGGCGGCGGACGTCGCGATTGTCTTCGCGACCCAATGGTCGAGCGAATTGATCGACGTGCCGATGGGACTCGACGGGAACCAGGACGCGCTGATCGAGGCCGTCGCCGCCGCCAATCCGCGCACTGCTGTCGTGCTGGAAACCGGCGCAGGGGTCGCGATGCCGTGGGCCGCTCACGTGCCCGTGATCGTGGAAAGCTGGTATCCTGGCACGAAGGGCGGAGCGGCCATCGCGAACGTGCTCACCGGGCGAGTGAACCCCTCAGGGCATCTTCCAGTGACTTTTTACGCCACGGAAGCGCAGCTGCCGCGGCCCGTGCGCCCCGGCTCCAAATCCGAGATGGATCAATTCACGCTGCCTTATTCGGAAGGCGCGGCGGTTGGGTACAAATGGGTGGACCGCAATAATCTGCAGCCCTTGTTCCCGTTCGGACACGGTCTCTCCTACACGGCCTTTGACTATGGACCGATCAGCGCGGCGCCGGGGCCAAATGGCAATCTTCGAGTTGAGTTTACGCTACGCAACAGCGGCACCCGCCCGGGCCTCGCGGTCGGACAGGTTTACGCTTCGTCCGCAGCCGGCGGCTGGGAAGCGCCTCGGCGTCTCGTCGGCTTCGCCAAGGTCGAGCTTGCGCCGGGCGCGGCACAGTCGGTGAGCGTGGATGTCGACCCGAGGCTCCTTGCGACTTTCGACGAGGCGGCTCACGCTTGGCACGTCGCGCCTGGCGCCTACATGCTGATGCTCGGCGCATCATCGCGCGACCTGCGCAGCAACACGAGCGTGACCTTGCCGGCGCTCAGCTTGCCGTCGAACTGGCGTCCGGGACAGCAAGCAGCCGTCCCTGCAGCGCGGCCCGGCGAGCGAGGTCGATAATGAGGAGCCCATCGCGCGCATCTTCGGCGGAAACCGGAACCGGCGCTCCATCGAGGATCGCGGCGGCGACGCGCTCGTAGAAGCATAGGTATCGGCCCGGTTCCGGCGGCACTTCGCGCCTCCGTCCATCGCCGAAAACCAGCGTTCCGCTATGCTCGTCGATCCCGAATTTCACATTGCGCGGGTCCATCCCGCCCTTGAGCTGCGCTTCCTGTGGGTCGAGGCCCAACTTCACAAACGAACCCGCGGTCCCGTGTACGGCAAACCTCGGGCGAGGTGACGCGGCCAGCGTGGAGGACCTCAGGCACACCCGCATTTGCCGATAGTGGAGAACGATGTCGAAATAGTCGTCGACCTTCGCGCCCGGCCGCTGCGCGATGATATCGGCGGCGATGCCCGAAGGCATTCCGAAAAGTCGAAGGGCCTGGTCTATGAGATGCGGGCCGAGATCGCTGACTAGTCCCGTTCCTTGCCCCGGTTCTTCGCGCCATCCCTGCTTGATTGCGGGCCTGAAGCGGTCCCAGTTCGCTTCGAAGAGGAGGACATCGCCGAGCTCTGGAAGGATCCTCTCGACCGTCTGGAAGTCGCCGTCCCAGCGGCGGTTGTGGAAGACGGTAAGGACGTGCTCACGCTCTGCGGCCAGATAGATTAGCTCGTCCGCTTCATCGAGCGTGACCGTGAATGGCTTGTCGACGACGACATGCTTACCGCTCTCGAGGGCAGCCTTCGCTGTGGCGAAGTGTGTCTGGTTTGGTGAGGCGATGACAATGAGATCGGAGCGGCTCATGAGCTCTTCCATTGAATCCACCCGCAATTCGTGATCGCGCGTGGTGAGCACGCCGGTGAGTTCAAGCCCATTGCATGCGCGGATCAGCGGCCCGTGGAACACGGCGCCGGCGAGGCCGTAACCGACAAGTCCAACCCTGATCACGCCGCCCTCACCCCTTCGATGCTTGAGTAAGCTTAAATGATAGCGCTATCATGCGGGAACCACGACGGTCTTGAAAAGGGGAATGGGCGAGTGCGGCTGCGGCATCTTTGCGCGTTTGGTGTCTTTGCTCTTGCAAGCCTCATCGCTGCTCCAGCGGCGCTCGCGGCACCAGCGGCTGCGCCAGCCCTCCACCAATCCGACCAGCCGTTTCGGCGCGGTGTCAACCTTCTGGGCTACGATCCCTATTGGAACGAAGGCGGCAAGCGGCGCTTCGAGTGGCGGCACTTCGATGAAATCCACAAGGCCGGGTTCGATTTCGTCCGGGTGAACCTCCAGGCGTTCCGGCACATGGACGCTCACAATCGGTTGGAATCGCAGTGGCTTGCGAAGCTCGACGATGTCGTTCGCGAGGCGCAAAGGGCGAAGCTAGGCGTCATCCTCGACGAGCATGATTTCGATGTTTGCTCGCAGGTTGTCGATCCTTGCCGCGCAAAGCTGTTGGCCTTCTGGCAGCAGGTCGCTCCGCGGTACGTGGATGCCCCACGCAGCGTCGCCTTCGAGCTTCTGAACGAACCGCACGACAAGCTGAATGGCGAAGTCTGGAACAGTCTTCTCGCAGAGGCGCTCGGCGTCGTTAGACAGACCAATCCAACGCGGATCGTTGTGGTCGGCCCGACACACTGGAACAGCCTCGCCGACCTTCCGCTGCTGAGGCTTCCGCCAGACCCCAACCTCCTCGTGACATTTCATTACTACGAGCCGTTTCACTTCACGCACCAAGGCGCGACCTGGGCTGGCGAAGAGGTGAAGCACCTGCACGGAGTCACCTGGGGAAGCGACGAGGATCGCGCAGCCATCGGCAGCGATTTCGACAAGGTCGCGGCCTGGTCCGCCGCAAACCATCGCCCGATCCTGCTCGGCGAGTTCGGTGCCTATGACAAGAGCGCAACACCCTTGGATCTGCGCGTCGCCTACATCGGTGCGGACCGCAGCGAGGCCGAGCGCCACGGTTTTGGCTGGGCCTATTGGCAGTTCGAGGGCGATTTCATCGTTTGGGACATGCCGAATCAGCGCTGGATCCAACCCATCCTGAAGGCGCTGCTGCCATAAGGCTTACCCCAAGAAATTTGGGGCAGCGGCCGGACCCATGGCGCGCATGATGGCAGGGTAGCCACTGCATTTCATGAGGTCGCGCCCAGAAATTACGCGCCCAGTCTTCCAAGAGCAGCTGCGCTGCTGAGCCTGCCTGAAACATGGGTGCCAGCTCTGAATCAACCGAGAATTTTTGCTCGGATAACCTGATTCGATTTGAGCCTTGGTCCCATGGTGGCCACCAGGAAAAATCTGGCGCGATGGACTCGAACCCAGTCCCTCTCGAGCAAAACCCAGACACTGCAACAGGGTCGTTAGAAATCCTGGCGGCGCGCAAGGCAGCTTTCGGGAACCCATTGCAGACATTGGCTCTGCTGTTAGGTTCTCTGACCCGCCGGGGGCCCCGGGCAAACGCATGGCGATCCAATCCGCGTCGGCTGCGCTACGCTTCGGCAACGGCCAGATTAGCTGGGAGAGGGCGGCTGATGATTTCAAGTGTGACGAAGTCGATCGCGGCCTCGGCGACGGCTGCCGCGCTCGCGATTCAACCCGTCGCCGCTGGTGCCCCAACACCGTCATCTCCAATCCTCCTGGATATCGACGCGAACCGCCCCGGAGCGCACATCAGCCGCGACATTTTCGGCCAGTTCGCGGAGCATCTGGGGACCGGAATCTATGGCGGCATCTGGGTTGGCCCCAACTCGCCGGTGCCGAACGTACGCGGAATCCGAAGCGACGTCGTGCAGGCGCTGCGCGCCATCCACGTTCCGAATGTCCGCTGGCCCGGCGGCTGCTTCGGCGACAATTATCATTGGAAGAACGGCATCGGCCCGCGCTCGCAGCGACCGGCAACGCTGAACCCTGACTGGGGCGGAGTGATCGAACCCAACAGCTTCGGGACCGAGGAATATTTCGATTTTCTAGGGCAGATCGCTGCCGATGCATTCATTTCCGAAAACATCGGCTCGGGTACCGTCCAGGAAGCCGCCGACTGGTTCGAATATATGACCTCGGACAAGCCGACCGCGCTGGCGAAGGAACGCGCGGCCAACGGCCACCCGGCACCCTACACGATAAAATATCTCGGGCTCGGCAACGAAAGCTGGGGCTGCGGCGGTGCAATGTCGCCCGACCATTATGTCGAGGAAATGAAGCGCTTCGCCCGCTTCACGCGCAACTATAATCCGACACAACAGTCAGGCGCTGAAGCGATGAAACGCGTCGCAGTCGGCTGGGACAGCGGCAACAGCGACTACACCGAGGCCGTGATGAAGGCCTGGAAAGACAAGGCGTGGAGCTGGGACCTCGAAGGCGTCTCGCTCCACGGCTACACGATCCCCAACAGCTGGGAAAAGAAAGGGCCTAGCGTCGGCTTCGGAGAGGACGAATATGCGAAGGGAATTCGGGCGACACTGAAGATGAAGGACTGGGTCGCGCGCCAATCGGCGATCATGGACAAGTACGACCCGGACAGGAAGCTCGGTCTGTACGTCGACGAATGGGGGATCTGGACCGATCCCAACCCGGCCAGCAACCCGGGCTTCCTGCAGCAGCAGAATAGCCTTCGCGACGCAGTCATCACGGCGCTCAACCTTAACATCTTCATGCGCAACGCCGAGCGGGTGCGCGGAGCCAACATCGCGCAGATGATCAACGTGCTTCAGGCGATGATCCTGACCGATGGGCCGAAGATGGTGCTGACTCCGACCTATTACGTGTACCGGATGTACGTTCCCTTCCAGGACGCGGCCGCCGTTCCGATCGCGTTTGACGGTGGGACCTATGCCTATGGCGACATTCGCCTGCCCGCCGTCGATGCGGTGGCGGCCAGGGATCACACGGGAAGGCTGTGGCTGTCGTTGGTCAACGTCGATCCTGAGCGGCCTGCGCGCCTCGTTGCTGTCGTTGACGGACTGAATCCGCGCAGCGCAGCCGGCGAGGTGCTGACGGCGGACACGGTCGACGCCCACAACAGCTTCGACAGGCCGAGTGAGATCGTACCGCGGCCATTCGCCGGCCACGCGTCCGGCCGCCAGATGGCATTCGACCTCCCGCCGAAATCTATTGCCGTCGTGGAAGTGCGGTGAAGTTTGCTACGAAGGTGAGATTTCGACCCGTCGCGGCCCTCTGGAAACACGCGATTGCCTTCCAGAGGGGAATAAGCCCTTTGGTCCGCTCAATCGCGGCTCTCATATGCGCCGTGGTTGCCGCAACCTCGTCTGGTGCGGAGAGGCCTGCCGGCCCGGCCTACATGAGCCCATTGCTACCGCCGGAAATCCGCGCCTCGGATCTCGTCAAGCGCATGACCCTCGAGGAGAAGGCGTCGCAGCTGGTGAACCACTCTCGCGCCATTCCACGCTTGGGCGTGCCAGCTTACGACTGGTGGTCAGAAGCGCTGCACGGTGTCGCCGTAAAGGGCACAACGGAATTTCCCGAGCCGATCGGCCTCGCGGCGACCTTCGATGCGCCCGCTATTCACCAGATGGCGGAGGACATCGGCGTCGAGGGGCGAATCAAGCACGCCCAAGCCGTTCGAGCCGGGCACTCGAGCACCTTCGATGGGCTCGATTTCTGGGCTCCGAACGTGAACATCTTCCGCGATCCCCGTTGGGGCAGAGGGCAGGAAACATACGGCGAAGACCCGTTCCTGACCGGGCGGCTGGCGGTCGCTTATGTGACCGGCATGCAGGGATCGGACCCGCGCTATTATCGCGCCATCTCGACGCCCAAGCATTATGCCGTTCACAGCGGCCCGGAGACGACTTCGGCATTTTGCTGACGTGGACGTCAGCAAGCACGATCTGGAGGATACTTATCTTCCGGCCTTCCGGACGGCAGTCGTCGAAGGCCATGCCGCGTCCGTCATGTGCGCCTACAATGCGGTGAACGGCGAGCCGGCCTGCGCCAATCGGTTCCTGCTGCAACAGACGCTGAGGGGCGCGTGGCGCTTCAAGGGCTATGTCGTGTCCGATTGCGGCGCGGTTCACGATGTTTTCGAGGGCCATCACTTTCGCCCCAATCAGCCCTACGCTTCTGCGATCTCGCTCATGCGGGGCATGGACAATGAGTGCATCACCTTTGGCGATGTGACCGGTAACGACGATTACCGACCGTACATCGACGCAGTGCGCAACGGGTATCTGCCGGAGAAAGCGATCGATACCTCGCTGATCCGTCTGTTCACCGCTCGAATCCGGCTCGGGATGTTCGATCCGCCGTCGCTGGTTCCGTATAGCCGGATCCCGGAAAACGAGCTCGACAGCAGTGCGCATCGGCAACTGGCATTGCGCCTCGCTGAAGAGTCGATGGTGCTCCTCAAGAATGACGGCGTGCTTCCGCTGAATAATCCCAAGAGGATCGCCGTGGTCGGGCCGCTCGCCGAGCAAACCGAAGTGCTGCTGGGAAATTATCACGGGACGCCGACGCACATCGTTTCGGTGCTCGAAGGCATGAAGGCCGCCTTCCCGAACGCCCAGATCACGTACGTACCCGGCACTCAGTTTCTCTCGACCCAAGGACAACCGCTTCCCCCAGCCTTGCTGATCACCGCTGCCGGGCAGCCGGGGCTGGAGGTCGAGTATCGCCTCGGCGACAATCCCGGCGCAGGCACCGCGCCCGCGGTCGCACGCGTGGAAGCGGAAGTGAACATCGCCGGGAACTCCGTTCCCGCCGCTCTCCTGGGACGCGCGTTCAGCGCTCGCTGGTCAGGGTTTCTCAACCCGGGGGCAACCGGCGACTACCGGCTCGGCGTCAAGGCGAGCGGCACCGCGCGGGTGACGGTTGGAGACCGCACAATTGCGCAGACTTACGGCGGTTCGAGCATCGGCAGGATTCATCTGGAGAAGGGTGAGCTCGTCAAAATCAATGTAAGCTACCAGTACAGGCCGGGCGCCGATCCGTCCGCTCAACTGATCTGGATGACGGTCGACGATGCGCCCGATCCTGCCGCGGTGGCCGCCGCCCGGCAAGCAGATGTCGTCGTCGCCGTCGTCGAAATCACCAGCGCGCTCGAGGGCGAGGAAATGCCCGTCAGCGAAGCCGGGTTCGAAGGGGGCGACCGCACCAGTCTGAACATCCCGGAGCCCGAGGAGGCGCTCGTCCGGGCCGTTGCTTCAATCGGCAAGCCTCTCATCGTCGTTCTAATGAACGGCAGTGCGCTCGCGGCGAAATGGGAAAAGGAGCACGCCAACGCAGTCTTGGAATCCTGGTATTCGGGCGAAGAAGGGGGGAGCGCCATTGCGAACACACTTAGTGGAAGCAACAATCCGAGCGGGCGGCTCCCGGTCACCTTCTACGAGGATATTCACCAGCTTCCCAAATTCGAGGATTATTCGATGAGAGGCCGTACCTATCGCTATTTCACCGGCACGCCGCTTTGGCCGTTCGGCTACGGCCTTAGCTACACCAGCTTCGATTATGGCGATCTCAGCCTGCCAAAGTCGCCGATCAAAGTGGGCCGGGGCCTACGGGCATCGGTCCGCGTAAGGAACAGCGGCAAGCTCGCGGGCGACGAAGTCGCTGAGCTCTATCTGAAGTTTCCTGACATGCCAGGCGCACCAATTCGGGCATTGCGCGGTTTCCGCCGCGTTCATCTTGCGCCGGGGGCGAGCGAGCTCATCACCTTCGACCTCGCGCCCCGCGACCTCAGCATGGTCACTGAGGAGGGCCAGATTGTCGTGCCAGCCGGCAAATACCAAGTCTCGATCGGCGGAGGTCAGCCCGGGTCAGGCCTCCCCTCCGTCAGCGGCGATTTTTCCGTCCTCCGGCACGCGACGCTGCCAGAGTAAGCGGCGGCTTCGCCGCACTTCAGCGTTCGACCGACAGGTGATAGATCATGCGGTGGCGATAGGGCTGGCCGGGATCGACGCGAGCCGATCCGAATGCAGGCTGGTTGGGCGTGTCGGGAAACAATTGCGGCTCGAGCGCGATGCCGTCGCCCATGCGGTAGAGGTGCCCCTTCTTGCCGATCAACGTACCGTCGAGGAAATTGCCCGTATAAACCTGAAGCCCGGGCTGGTCTGACAGCACCTCGAGCACTCGGCCCGAGCGCGGGTCCTCGAGCCGGGCGAGAAGCTTGGGTTCGGCCGTCATGCCGGCGTCCACCACGAAATTATGGTCGATGCCGTGGCCGATGACGATCTGAGGATCGCGCCCGTCGCGGACCACGTCGTCCAGGATTCGGCCGCGGGTGAAATCGAAGGGGGTTCCGGCGACATTCCTCAGCTCGCCGGTCGGGATGAGAGCCCCATTCACCGGCGTGTAACGGTGCGCCGGCACCGTCAGCCGGTGCGTCAGCACACCTCCGGGGGCGCCCTCCCCGGCGAGATTGAAAAGCGCGTGGTTAGTCAGGTTGACGATGGTCGGGGCATCGGTGTTTGCGCTGTAATCGATCGTCAGGGACCCGCGATCGTCGAGTGTGTACGTCGCTGTGACCGTCAGATTGCCCGGATACCCTTGGTCGCCCGCCGGGCTCACCAGCCGCAGGGCGACCTTCGCAACTCCACCCTTGTCGCTCACGTCAGCGATTTCCCAAACACGTCTGTCAAAGCCCGCGGTGCCGCCGTGAAGCGAGTTGGTTTTGTCGTTCTGAGTCAGTTGATAGGACTTGCCGTCGAGCGTGAAACGGCCGCCGGCAATCCTGTTCGCATAGCGGCCGATCGTTTGCCCCCAATAGTTCGGATGCTCGATGTAGCTGCGTACATCGTCGTAGCCGAGCGTGACGTCGGCCACGTGACCCGATCGATCAGGCGCACTTAGCGCTTGCAATGTCGCGCCCAAAGTCATGATCCGCGCGCTGACACCGTTCGCCCCGGCAAGAACTACCGATTCCACTGGCCTTCCGTCGGGCAACTTTCCGAACGGCTCGCGCTTTGCGGTTGCTGCATTGGCGGATCCTGCCACGGCCCCGGCGCATACCAATCCGATCATTCGCGCTCTCCATCGCATCGACATTCCCCCTTCAAAGGACTCGCACCGCCGGCGGCTGCTCATCGGATCGAACCATCCGGTTGCGAAGCGGCAGCGTAAACGGACTCGCTTTGATTTCGAACTCGTCTCCAGGTTCGGTCGTGAAGCCGTCGCTGAATGAAAGAGTGGCGGTTCCAAAGAAGTGCACGTGGACATCCCCTGGTCGACGGAACTGCGCATATTTGAAATGATGCCATTCGAGGTTCGCAAGGCTGTGCGACATGTTCGCTTCGCCTGACAGGAGCGGCTTTTCCCAAACAACCGAGCCGCCTCGGTGTATCCTGCTGACACCCTCGACGACCTTCGGCGGAGATCCGATGAGCAACTCGGGACCGAGCGCAGCCTGGCGGAGCTTCGAATGGGCAAGCCACAGGTAATTGTGGCGCTCCGTAACATGGTCGCTGAACTCGTTCGCGAGGCATAAGCCGAGACGGTATGGCGCTCCGTCGCTACCGATCAGATAAATACCGGCGAGCTCCGGTTCCTCGCTGCCATCCGCCGCGAACGACGGCATGGCGAGCGGCTCGCCCGGCCCAGCGAGTTGCGACCCGTCGCCCTTGTAGAACCACTCGGGCTGGCAGCCGGTCTCGCCGTCCGCGGGTTTTCCGCCTGCGACGCCTTCAAGGAACATACGCATTAAATCGGTCTGCTCCTCGGCCGCCGCCGCGCTGTGCATACGATCGCGTGCGTCCGCCGACCCGAGGTGGGTTAGCCCGGTGCCGGACATCAGCAGGTGAGCCGGATCGTCGTGGTCGATCGGCGCAAGATCGTTCCCGCCGCGAGTTCGGCCGCGGGGTCGACCTCCTCGCCCAATCCAAGGCGCGAGATCATCTCGGCGATCGCAACTCCGGCGTCGACGGCAAGAAGCGCCAGTTCGCGCGTCGAGGCGACATTCTTCACGAGGCGGGCTGATCGGCCGTCATTGGCGATGACTGATCGCTTCCCGTCATCGGCGCGATGCTGCAACAATCTGAGCGTCATCGCGGGGGGCATCGACGAACTCGTCGTCTTCTGTAGCCGGAAAGATCGGGCGCTCATTGCCGAAACCAATAGTCAGACTTACGACTATTCACCAATTCAACCTGGCGGCCTTCCGAGGGGAATTGAACATGGCGGGCAAGGCAGCGGCGGCCGATGGAATTGCAGTGCCGCGTTACGGCCCCGCGCTGGCTCTGCTTGCAACGCTCTTCTTCATGTGGGGCTTCATCACCGTCATCAACAATACGCTGCTGCCGCATCTCAGGAGCGTATTCGAATTGAATTATACGCAGACGACGCTGATCGAATCGACATGGTTCATCGGATATCTCGTCGCTTCCATACCCGCGGCCAAGTTGATCGAGCGCATCGGCTATCACAAGGCCCTCGTCGTGGGCCTCGTGATCATGACTCTAGGTTCCCTTGGGATGATCCCGGCGGCGCGGATGCCGTCCTACGCAGTCACGCTGGCATCGCTGTTCACGGTTTCATGCGGCATCGCGATCCTCCAGGTCGCAGCCAATCCCTACGTCGCGGTGATCGGACCGCCGGACACATCCGAATCGCGTCTCACGCTGGTTCAGGCTTTCAACACGACTGGGGATTTCTTCGCGGTCGCCTACGGCCAGCACTTGATCCTCGCCCGCACGGTCGCCGGCACGACGCTGGAAAGCGCACATCTAAGCTATGCCCAGCGCATGGAGGATGCGCAGGCGACCCAGCTTCCGTATCTGATTGTCGCGGTCGTCCTCGCTGTTCTCGCTTTCGTGATCTGGCGCGCACGGCTGCCGGAGCTCGGCGCAGCGACGCGCCGCGTTAACGCTGAAGCGCGCAAGCATCTGTCGCTTTGGCGGCATCGCAATCTCGTTTTGGGGGTGGTCGCCATCTTCGTCTACCTGATCGCTGAGATCGGCGTCGGTAATCTCTTCATCAGCTTCGCTTCGCAGCCCGATATCGGCAACGTCACGCACGAGCAGGCTGCCAATTACCTAATGTTCGTCTGGGGCGGGATGGCCATCGGCCGCTTCCTCGGCGCATTCGTCATGCGAGCGATTCCGCCCGAGAAGGTGCTCGCGGCCTTTGCCATCGGCGCATTCCTGGTGATGATCGTCGCGGCGTTCGCCCGCGGGCCGACCGCAATGTATAGCCTGATGGCAGTTGGGTTCTTCCACTCCATCATGTTCCCGACGATCTTTGCGCTTGCGATCCGCGGTTTGGGTCCGCTCACGGAGGAAGGTTCCGGATGGCTGATCTGGGCAATCGCGGGAGGGGCTCTCGTGATTATCCAGGGCAAGCTCGCGGACCAGTTCGGGATTCAGCGATCGTTCCTGCTCACCGCCGGATGCGAGTTGTTCGTGCTGTTCTACGCGCTTTGGGGAGCGCGCCAAACACATCCTTCCGCCCGACAGGTGACCGAGCCAAACGAGGGGGCCTAAGCCGAATTTGCGCCTTCGCCGACTGGGGGCGTCACTCAGCATCCCGTGCATCTCCAGCCAGCGCACGAACGCATCGAACCAGCCGGTACTGGTCGTCATTTTTGGATACATTCCGAAACCGTGTCCTCCCCGTTCGTAGAGGTGAAACTCGACCGGACGTTTGGCTGCGATCCAGCTTTGAATTAGCCCCATTCCCCTCCCGCCGAAGATCGGGTCATCCGCGGCGAGCGCGACGAACATCGGCGGCGCATCGGCGGGGACGGCCACTGGTTCGAGCGGCCCGTAGATCATCCCGATGAACGCCGGTCTCGCGGTCTGCCCACGGAGCGCAGTTTGCAGTGTGAGCATGGCGCCCGCGGAGAAGCCGATCATGCCGATCCGCTTCGGATCCACATGCCATTGCGCTGCGCGCTCGCGGACGAGCGCGAATGCGGCGCGAGCGTCGGCGAGTTGAGGCGCCAACGGGGCCGCGCCCGGCGCCGCGTTCGGCGACGCCCGCGGCCGGCCGCCGTGGGCGAACATCTCTGCCATCGAGCGCTCGAACGACGGCAGGTCAGGTGGCGTCGGGCTGAGCCGGTATTTGAGCACGAACGCGGCCACCCCCCTTGCCGCGAGGGCTCGGCCAACGTCCGAGCCCTCATTCTCCATCGAGAGCGTTCGGAAGCCGCCGCCGGGGGCCACAATTACTGCCGTACCGGTCCTTCTGGCGGGGTCCGGCAGGAATGGCGTCAGCGTGGCGACGGTAACGTTGCGGGCGAACGCCTTGTCATATTGATGATACCAACTTTCCGTTGCGGTCCCGCCCTTCAGCGGAGCCGTGCTTAGCGGGATCGCGTCGAGCTGCGCCGGAGTTTGCATCGGCGTCATCTTGTCATTCTGCGCTTGCGCCGGTTCGGCAAGGACGCAGAAGGCAGCGATTCCGACCACGGCGAGCGGGCCGCAGGCGCGGCTAACCAGAGCTGCGTTTCCCGGCTTCGCGATACGCTTCAAACCAGCTCTCCCTCATTCGCTTCGTGCCGCCATCGGCTCAATCGCTGCTCCGTCGAGTGTCGCCCTTTACACCCGACCAAATGCACCGAGGACTCTCGACACTCGGCGACGAGCGTCAAACCTTTCGATGTGTCTCCCAAATCTCACCCTCGATGAACCGGTCAGCTCTCCGCCCCCGTTGCGGACATTTGGTGCGTTACGTGATACCGCGAATTTCGGACTGACGAACATCAGCATGCGGGGGAGATTCAACATCGAGAGGACGATTAATTCCATGCGTGCACTTATGCTCGCCGCCGGTGCTGTGACTTTGGTCGCCATTTGGCCGTTCGCCGCTTCGAGCGCCGCCGCGCGCTCCATGCAGTGCGCGTCCGCAAGCAAAGGCACGATCGAGGTGCAGTTCAAGCGGTTCAACGACAGTTGGCAGACGCACGATCCCGACAAGGTCACAGCTCTCTTTTTGCCTGACGCCGTTCTTCTACCGACCGTAAGCAACAAACCGAGAACCACGCATACGGAAATCCGCGACTATTTCGATCACTTCCTCCTTTCGCGGCCCATTGCAAAAATCGACACGAGCACGGTCCGGGTAGGCTGCAACACTGCGAGCCGTGTTGGTACGTGGACGATCGCGCTCACTGATCCCAAGACGCACAAGAAGACAGATGTCCACGCGCGCTACAGCTTCCTCTACAAGTTCGAGCGAGGCCAGTGGTGGATCGAACATCTGCACAGCTCCCTTATGCCCGAGACGGGAGCTTCCGCGCACTGATTCAGGATCGTCCGTTTCCCACCCGTTCGGCCATAACCAACGATTGCGAACATCCGGCCTTCAATTTTGTGAATCGTAACACTTGGCATAACCATCGCCGCCTCATTGCCGGGGGGCAGCAATGATCGGCGCGACGGATGTATTTATTTCGTACAAGGCTGAGGACCGCACGCGTCTTCGCCCACTGGTCGCGGCGCTCGAGGCTGAAGGCTTCAGCGTTTGGTGGGACACTCATATCGGCGGCGGCGCCCATTGGCGCGAAGATATTCAAGAACATCTCGACGCTGCGAAATGCGTCATCGTCGTTTGGAGCAAACGATCCGTCGGCGTGGAAGGCGATTTCGTTCGCGACGAGGCCAGCCGTGCCCGCAAGCGGGGCGCCTATTTGCCCGTTCGACTCGATCCCGTCGAACCGCCACTTGGATTCGGCGAGGTCCAGGCCATTTCGCTTAAGGGATGGAAAGGCGACCGATCAGATCCGCGTTTCCTCGCCGTCGCTGAGGCGGTCCGTCGGCGCATTGCGGGCGAGGATATTGCTCATGTGGTCCTGGACCATCACGGGCCAATCGTGTCGCGCCGCAATCTTGTGGCCGGCGGCGCTGGAATCGCCGCGGTCATGGCGGCTGGCGGCAGCTGGCTCTTCCTCAGATCGGCACCGGCCAATGCCAAGAGGATCGCAGTCCTTCCGTTCGATAACCTCTCCGGCGACGCCAGTCAGGCATACTTTTCCGAAGGCATCGCCGAAGAACTCCGCTCAGCTCTTAGTCGCATCGGCCTGCAGGTAATCGGACGAGCGTCGTCGGATGCGGTCAAGGATCTCGACACGAAGGTTATCGCGTCGAAGCTCGGGGTCGCTAATATCTTGACCGGAAGCGTTCGCCGCTCTTCGCAAATGATACGAATTAGCGCTCAGCTGGTTGGCGGCGGCGACGGCGTTCAGCGCTGGGAGGAGACCTACGACCGCGCGCCAGGAGACGAGATTAAGATCCAGACCGACATCGCGACCAACGTCGCCCAATCGCTCAGCATCGCGCTCGGCCAGGCCGGAAAGGCCGCACTCAGCCTCGGTGGGACCACGGATAGCACCGCACAGGATCTCTACCTACGTGCGGCGGCGCTCTACAAAAACGACACTGGTGAGGACGCGGTCCGCGAGGCCGTGGAGCTGCTGGATGCCGCCATTGCCCGAGACCCCAATTACGCGAATGCCTTTCGCATGAAGGCGAATTTTCTCGAGTATCTGGCGACATCCTATTCGAAAAATGCCGACGAGATGACGAGGGGTAAGGATGCGGCCGAAGCGGCCGCGCGAAGAGCGATCGCGATCGCTCCAAGGCTGGGCGCGGCCTATGCGGAACTCGCGGGGATTGAGGAAGACCGCTTCAATTTCGATAAGGCGCAGCAATTCATGCGCCAGGCCATGGCGCTTTCACCCGGCGACCCAAAGGTGATCTCAACTTCAATGTACGTTCGGTGGTACGTGTGCGGACAGCCGGACAAGGCGCTGTCACTTGCCGACCACCTCGCCGAGCTCAATCCTCTCACGCCGACGAGCTACTCGGTTCGATCCGCCATTCTCATCGACTTGAGGCGATATGACGAGGCGATCCAAGCAGCGCGGAAGTCGCTTGAGCTGGCAGCCGGCCGCGAGTGGCCGCATCAGTTGATTGGGGATTCGCTAATCCTGATGAACCGACCGGATGAAGCCCAGAAAGAATTCAAGTTCGTGGCCCCGAGCGACTTATACAGGCTGAGGAGCGAAGCGATCATTTCTGCGCGGGCTAGAGATATGAACGCGGTCGATCGGATTGTGTCGCAAATGCGCACTTTGTTCGCCGATGCCGCAATGTTTCAATATGCTCAGATCTATGCGCAGTCGCGACAGCTGGACCGTGCGTTTGAGGCGCTCGAGAAAGGATTGGAAGTAAAGGACCCGGGGGTGACGGGGGTGAGGACCGACCCATTTCTCGACCCGGTTCGCCGCAGCCCGCGTTACTTAGCGCTAGTCAAAAAAATTCGTTTCCCAACTTGTGTCTGACGCTCCACATCTGGGATATGGCCGGAACGGGTGGGAGAGCGGACGTTAGGGGGAGCAATTTTTTAAATCTGGACTACCTCGGAAGGTCGTAGAAGCGAACGATCCGAGACGTTTGGTAGCCGACGACGAGAGCCCAGACAGCGATCTGTACGCGTTCGCGTGGGCTCAGAAAACCGACAAGGCAAAGTAGCGCCAGACCGGCTTGGGCGATTGGATATTCAATCCCGAGCGACGCAAAATAGGCGGAGCCCTTCGCCCAAGTGTCGAAGAAATCAACGGCCAGCCACGCAATCAACAGCCCGAAGAACCACCGTCGGCGCGCCATGAAATATTCTTTGAACCCAGGGAACGGGGCAATGTCGCTGGGGACCAGGACCGCGCAGATAAGATATATCAGGAAGGCATAAGCCAGGACGAAACCGTAGAGCTGGAACGACCAGCCGGTGATCAGCCGTAGCCGATATTCCCACCACCACCAGAACACGGCGCTGACGAACATGTAGACGACCCAGCCGAGATGGACCCACCAAATCCGCACGCGCTCAGGATGTTCGATAATCTTCGCGACGCCTTGCATCAGGTGAGTAAGGGCGAGCCCGATCACGACTCCCGTCAGAACAACAACATATTCGAACATGCCCACGATGGTCCCTCTTCCTATTCGCCCGCAGGCGGACGAATATGCTAACTACTGTCCGGATGTCCGCAATGGGCCGGTTATCGCGAAGGACGGATGGAATGCTGCCGCCAGGAGGACAATTGCAGCGCGGCGGGCGCTAGGAATGACCGAATTCAGAGGTGTACCTGCACATCCTTCACGCAGGGGCCGCGCCATTTTCGTGCGTCGGCGATCGCCTGTCTCAACTGCTCGGAGCTGCGAGCGCGGTCCACGTGCAGATGAAGGCCCTTCATTTGTTCGATGATGAGGCTGCTCAGTCCCGCGTTGGTCGCGTTCAGCGCGTCAAGCTGTCCAAGCTTGCCAAACGCGTCATTGCGCGACCGGTCGTCGAGCCGCTGGTCGGCGCTGAGGAATGAAAGGCTCGATTCGAGGAGAAGTTCCTGGGTCTGAAAGTCGCGAATACCCGCGATTTCGCCGTAGACGTCACTGTAGGACGCTACCTCGTCATGGCTCATATGATCGAGCACTCCGGTCGACTTCGCTGTGTCCCAGGCGTCCTGCGACCAGCCCACCAGCGGCACTTCATAAACTCGGCCGATGCTCCGGTTGTCCCAGTGCGGGGTCGGTTGTTGACCTTGACCAAGCGGTAACGGGTCTGCGGTCCACCCGGCCTTGCTCTCGTGCAGCCTGGCCGCAAGCTCGCCAATCCGGTCGCGAAGGCAATCCTCGACCGCTATCCGCTCGGCACCCTGATTAGCGGCAGCGACGAGCTCATTAGCAAGCGCCTGGCGTGTTGCGTCCACCTCCCGGTGCCATCGCCATTGTACGAGTAGCTGCTCGAACCCGAGGGCGATGAGCACGCCCAGGACTATGATGCCGACTTCGCCAACGAACTCGCGCCAGCCGTGCAGCGGTTTAGGCAGGTGAACATGCATGCGGCTGCCCCCGAACGGGGTGAGGCTAGCAGAAGAGTTGATGTCCGCAATGGGTTCGGAACGTGCCATTGGCGCTAGCGGCCAGGGCCTCATCAGGATTTCGTTGCGCCCGTCAGTTTCGGTGATCAGACCTGAAAGGTAGGCTATGTGGACTTACCGGCGGTCGCCAAATTTGGTCCGACCATTGCGCCTGGCGAAGTTCGCCAGGCGAGCAAATACATTTGCAGCCATTTGCAGCGCGATCCAGGTCTTTGAATGCGTTTGGGGCCACCGAAGAATTCGAGTCCGCTCTTGGCCCCTAAATGGGCCCCAAAGCCACCCGAAAAGGGGTGGATGGGGGTGGAAACCTACGGACAACAGATGCTTATAAATAGCAGAAATCGGCTGATTCTTCGGATATTTTCGAGAGCCGTACACGAGAAGGTTGGTGCCGGCTGAGGGACTCGAACCCCCGACCTTCGGTTTACAAAACCGCTGCACTACCACTGTGCTAAGCCGGCCCGTGCACGCCTCTGCGTTATAGCACGCCGAAGGTCCAGCCTTCGCTTCGCGCGACTTCAGGGGTGAGGCCTACCGGGTTGAACGCTCGCGGCTCGTGCGCCGCGAGCTGGCGCATACCCGCGGCCGTTACGAGCGCATCAGTCTGGTGGTCATTCGGCTCGAGGTCTAGGCGGGCGGGGCGGCTTCCGAGCGCACGGAGCGCTTCGTTCAACGCTGCAAGCGAGCGGAGCTTCATGCCGCCGAGGCCAGCTCGGCGCAGATAGATGCGCGTATAAATCTCCACCACCGCGCTGCCATGCTCCGGCAGTGGGTCCATCGGCCAGATCGCAACTTTACCGCCGAGCTGATGCAAGAATCGCATGCCCGAGAAGCTCGCCTTCGCGACCTGTGCGGCGCCAATCGCGTCATATGCGCTCGCGGTCTTGCGGCCGCCCTGCGCATTCAGCCGCGCATCGCATTGCCGAAAATGCATGAAGCGAGCCTTCACTCCGTCCGCTATTCCGAAATAGAAATGCCGACGATGCGCGACCTCGAGGAAGCTTGCGGCACCGAGGTCCTCGTCGTCGCAGCGCTTGTCGACATAGTCCCAGAACGCCCGTGCGATCTTCGGCACGTCCTTCTCGCCGGGCAGATACTCGCCGCGTTCGATGAGCGGCGGCGCGAAGCTGAAATCGAAGCCGAACAATGTCGGTTCCCTGGCGGCGCGGCGCAGAAGCCAGGCGAGCACTTCCTCTCGTGACCAGACATGCCCCGGCCGGATCAGCCGCGGCGCCGCGTCCCCGCGTGCCTCGGCAATCGCGATTCCCTTGTGCCGTTTACCCTTAGCGCCGGACCAATCGATCGCGACAAACGCTGCGAACTGTCTCACTTGCGCTTGCGGGGCCGGGCTTTGGGCTTCGCCGCGACGAAGTCGCGCGACCTCTCAATCACCTCTCGGACCCGTTCTTCATCCTTGCTGTCGTAGCGGATCAGTACGCCCTCCCAACCAACGTAATGCGACGTCTGCCAGAAGGTTGAAGGATCGGTCGCCTTGAGGATCTCGATTGTGCCAAGATCGATCGCCACTCCGAACGAGGTGTCCGCCTCGTGACTTGGGAACAGAAAGGCGCGGCCATTGGAGATGACCTTCACTGCCGGCTTTCCGTAGCTCGTTCCAAGCTCGGTGTCGGGAAGGGTCAACGCAAATGCGATGGCGTCCTCGAAGGTCATCAGACCAGCGGCGGCTGCTCATCTTCAGGAGGAGCCTGGCGAATCCGGCGCGGCGGCGCGGGTCGCGCCGGCGTCTGTCCCGTGTCTGCCCAGCGCTCGAGGATCCGCGCTGCTGCGTCGCGCCCGCCGAGCCCAAACGCAAGCGCACAAGCCACGGCTGCCGAGCCGAGGATCAGCCCGAAGGCGAGCATAACGATCCGGTCGGCAAGACCCATGAAGGTGAGCCCGATCGCGGTGAACAGTGCGATGATCGAGTAGCGCACGATGGCCTGCGCGTAGCCGCCCTCGCCGGTGCCGCTTCCAACAAGGTTAGCGAGGATGCGGGCCAGGAAAATTCCGACGACGATGATCAGCGATCCGAAAATCACCTTGCCCCCGAGCTCGGTCACTTGAGCCAGGAAGATAGCAACGGTGCCGCCCCCAAGCTGGCTTGCCGCTTCAATGGCGGCTCCGAGGATGATCGTGATCATCGCGATATTGGCCACGATCCTCGATGGGAAGGCGTTGGCCGGCAGAACGCCCGTCGACCGGACTGCATCGTCGAAGCCGGTCGGCGGGAGAATGGCCTCGATAATTGTCTTGAGGAACCGCGCCGCAACGAAGGCGATGCCGATCCACAAGGCCGCCGCGAGCACGTGCGGAATCGCCGCGAGGATCTCGTCCAACATCGCTGTCGCCGGCGCCGAAATCGAGGTGATCTCGAGCGCCTGAAGCGCGGCGATGGCTACCGGGATGATGATTAATGCATAGACCAGTACGCCCGCGGCGCGGGCGATGCTGGCACGGGTTGCACCCGGGGTCGCGCCCGGGGGCACCGCGTCCGGCGATGTGCGGACGGTCCCTTCGGTAGAGCCGATCCCAATGCGTGAAAGAAGCCCGTCGACGTTGGCGGCGACAAGCACAGTCTCGATGAGGCGCCGCACGATGCGCGCTACCACCAGACCGATGAAAAAGATCAGGCCTGCCGCGATCAGGTGCGGCAGGAAGGCGAAGATTTCGGTGACCAGCTCATTGATCGGCGCGAGTATCTGCCCCACCCCGAGGAAGCGCAGCGCGGCCATGATGCCGACGAGCCAGATGATCAGCTTGGCGATCGTGCCGAGCTGGTGGCCGACCGTTTCCTCAGGCGTTCCGGTCACATGTTTCTTTAGAGCAGGGCTTCGGTCGATTGCTTTGCCAAGAACCCATCCGACCGCCCGTGCGACAATCCAGGTCGCGACAAGGATCAGGATCGCGATGGCGATCTTCGGACCCCAGAACATCAGCTGCGCCTGCCAGTAGGCACTGGAATCGACCTGGTACATGTGCTTGCTCCCTGCTCAGCTTTTGCCGCTCAACCCGCATCCTTCGCGCTTTGTTGCAACTCCTTGCGGCGCTGCTCCCAATAGTCCAGCCGCTCCTTCACGCGAGCCTCGAAACCGCGGTCGGTCGGCTCGTAAAATGTCTGGGGAGCCATTTCCTCGGGCCAATAGTCTTGCCCGGAGAAGCCCTCGTCGGCGTCATGGTCGTAGGAATAGCCCTTGCCGTAGCCGACAGTCTTCATAAGTTTTGTCGGCGCGTTCAGAATGTGCATGGGCGGCATCAGCGAACCCGTCTCCTGTGCGCTCCGCCAGCCTTTCTTCTGCGCCGTGTAGGTCGCGTTCGATTTGGGTGCAGTGGCGAGATAGAGGCACGCCTGGACGATACCGATCTCGCCCTCCGGTGAGCCGAGGAAATCGTACATTTCCTTGGCGGCGAGGCACTGCATCAACGCATTGGGATCGGCCATCCCGACGTCTTCGACCGCAGCGCGGGTCAGACGGCGAAGCAAGTAAAGCGGCTCCTCGCCAGCGACCAGCATGCGCGCGAGATAATATAAAGCGGCCTGCGGATCCGATCCGCGAATGCTTTTGTGCAGCGCCGAGATGAGGTTGTAATGTCCCTCCCGGTCCTTGTCGTAGACGGGCACGCGCCGATGCAGGAGGTCGGACAATTCGGCGGGACCGAGCGGCTCGGCGATTTCGATCGAGAATAGCGTCTCGGCTTGGTTGAGAAGGAAGCGGCCATCGCCGTCGGCACTGGCGATCAGTGCTTCACGCGCTTCGGGCGTCACCGGCAACTGGCGGTCCTCGAGCGCTTCAGCGCGGCTTATGAGTTCCTCGAGGGCCTCATGGCCGAGGCGCCTGAGGATGAGCACCTGGCAACGCGAGAGCAGCGCAGCATTGATTTCGAAGCTCGGGTTCTCGGTGGTCGCGCCGACGAGTGTGACCGTGCCGTCTTCGACGTACGGAAGGAAACCGTCCTGCTGCGCTCGGTTGAAGCGATGGATCTCATCCACGAAAAGCAAGGTCTTCTGGCCGGCACGCGCGGCAGTGCGCGCGTCGGCGAAGATCTTCTTGAGGTCCGCGACCCCGGTGAAGACCGCTGACACGGCGACAAAGCGCAGGCCCACCGCGTCGGCGAGCAGCCGCGCGATGCTTGTCTTTCCAGTTCCGGGTGGTCCCCACAGGATCATCGAGGCAAGGCGCCCGGCCGCGACCATGCGACCGATTGCGCCGTCGGCTCCGGTGAGATGGTCCTGCCCGACGATCTCGTTCAATGACTTCGGCCGCAGCCGATCAGCGAGCGGCGCTCCCTCGAAGGGAGCCTCCACCTTGCGATCGGGCACATCCTGGTCAGAAAATAGGTCCGCCATGGATGACTAGGTAAAAGTTGGCTGCGGAAATTGCACCTGCCGTCTTGCCTAAGATGCAGCTAAGATATATCTTAGACGCATCTAAAAAGGAGATTAGCATGCGACACAGGCATCATCAGCAGGGATGCGGACCGCGAGGTCGTTTCGAGATCAGCCTTCCGGAGGGACTGATGGCCATGCGAGGCGGACGCGGCTGGCACGGCAATTGGGGACCGTTCCATTTCGATTTCGGCGACGAAGATTGGAGTGGCGGTCGGCGCGGCCGCCGTGCGCGGCGCATGTTCGAAGGAGGTGAGCTGAGGCTCGTGCTCCTCAAGCTGATCGCCGACGAGCCGCGGCACGGTTACGACCTCATCCGCGCCATCGAGGAACTGACTGGCGGCGAATATGCGCCGAGCCCTGGCGTGGTTTATCCGACCCTGACGCTGCTCCAGGACATGAACCTGATCGAGGAAGCAGCGGTCGAAGGGCCGCGCAAGCCGTTCCAAGTGACCGACGAAGGCCGCAAGTATCTCGAGGAGCGTGCCGAGGAGGTGGAAGCATTGTTCGAGCGGCTCCGCGACCTCGCGCCTCGCGCCGAGAACATGGCCGGCCCGGCGATCGGTCGGGCGGTAAGGAACCTGATGACCGCCCTTGGCCACCGCCTGAAGAGCGAAGGTTTCGACGACGACCTGTTCTTGGAAATCGCCGCGATCCTCGACGAGGCGGCGCAGAAGATCGAACGCGTCAAATCGGCTTAGGCTAGCGCCCCATCATCCGCGCGAGCCGTTCCCGTTTGTGGATGGCATGCAGATAGACACGGATCACGGTGGCGTTGATCGAGTCCCAGTCCATCGTCTTTGCGATTGCGAGTGCAGCCTCCCCGTGTCGACGGCGCAGATCCGGGTCCCGGGCGTAGGCTTCAAGGGCTCCGGCGAACTCGTCCGGCTCGGTCCCGTCGACGAGCGTGCCTGTAACCTTGTCTCGGACGAGGTTCGTGGCGCCCGTTGCTTCCGCGGCGATGACGGGAATGCCGCACGCCATCGACTCGAGCGTCACATTGCCGAACGCTTCGGTGATCGACGGATTGAGCAGGAGATCGGCGCTCGCCACAGCACGTGCAAGATCGTCATCGGTCAGCTGCCCCGTGAAGATTGCGTCCGGAAGCTGCTCTTTGAACCATGGCCGCGCGGGCCCTTCGCCAATCACCAGGACATGATATTTGAGCCCGAGCTTGGCAAAGGTGTGAATCGCGTCGGCGAAGACGTCGAGACCCTTTTCCATCACGACGCGGCCGAGGAAGGCGATCACCATCTCGTCATCGGCGATGCCGACCGAGCGGCGCCACGCCATGTCTCGGCGGTCGGGATTGAACTGCTCCCGATCGACGCCGCGGGCCCAGATGGCGATGTCGCGGTTCATCCGCTGCGCGCGCAGAATGACGGCGGTGGATTCGGCCGGCGCCATGACGACCTCGCAGCGATGATAGAAGCGCCGCATGATGTCGCGTGCGAGCGGCTCCAGCGCCTGCATGTGGTAATAGGCGAGGTAAGTGTCGAAGCGAGTATGAACCGAAGCGACCGCCGCCACCTTGCGGCGCCGCGCCCAGGTCACCGCACGGTGGCCGACGATATCCGGGCTCGAGACATGGACAACGTTGGGCTTGAACTCGGCGAGGTCGCGCCGAACGCGCGGCGGAAGCGCGATCGGCAACCGGTATTCCGACCGGCTGGGGATCGGGATCGCGGGGATGCTGACGAGGTCACCGGTCGCGGGGAAGGCGGGTTCCGCCACCGTCGGCGAATAGACGCGGACCTGGACCCCCTGGCGAAGTAGAAATTCCACCAGCCGATTGAGGGCCTGGTTGGCTCCGTCGCGCACATAATTGTAATTGCCCGAAAAGAGGGCGACGCGGAGGTCGGTCGGCTTCACCCGGCAGGGCTGTAGGGGTTAATTCGTGGGCGTCAAACTAGGACTTCCGCCGGTCGCCCGAAGCGACGCACGGCTGTTCATTCTCGGCAGCCTGCCCGGAGACGCCTCGCTCGCTGCCCGTCGCTACTACGCTCATCCGACGAACCAATTTTGGAGCCTCCTCGGCACCGCGATCGGGGAGGAACTGCAGCCGATTTCCTACGAGGAACGGCTGGAGCGGCTAGCCGACCGACGCATCGGCCTGTGGGACGTGATTGCCTCGGCAAGCAGGCGCGGCAGCCTTGACCAGGCGATCCGCGATGCGGAGCACAATCAGGTTGAGCATCTGCTGCAGGATTTTCCGGATCTCGAGGCGATCGCTTTCAACGGTTCCAGGGCCGCGGCCCTGGGCCGGAAACTCATCTCTGACCCGTCTCGCGGTGTTGCCCTCATCGATCTTCCGTCTTCCAGCGCGGCCAACACCCGGGCGTTCGACGAAAAGGCGCGATCCTGGGCTCTGCTGGGCCCATTCGTTCAGCAATAGGAGCCTTTCACTTGCGCCGCGCGTAGTTGGCGGCATGATCGGACCGATGACGCCTACCGAACAAGAAGAAGAGGTCAGCGACAGCGACAAGCGGCTGTCGATGGTGGACGAAGCATTGGTCGCCGGCACGATCGCCAACACAAACGGCCTGCTTGTGATCCTGGCCAAGCTCGTCGCCAAAGGTGTGTTCGACAGCTCCGACCTCCAGGCCTTTTCGGATAGCTATTCGAAGCCGCTTGACCATGTCGGCATGCGCGAGAACGAGCTGGTCAGCCAGATGCAGGACCAAATGGAATCGACCCTCGCCGAGCTGATGCGCTACTTGAGCGAGCGCGACCGGGAAAGCTGACGTCCACCCTCCCGTTGACTAGCGAGGCTCAACCACACATATGGCCGCCTCTTCGGAAACTTCCGAGAATGGCCCCTTCGTCTAGCGGTCTAGGACGTCGCCCTCTCACGGCGAAAACACGGGTTCGAGTCCGTAGGGGTCACCAGTAAAATCAATAACTTATGTGCGGCCTGAGTACGGTCGGGCGGCTCTTCGGTAACGGTTGGGTAATGAGCAAGGGTGACTCGCCAATGTCAGCTTTCGGCTGCCATTTCCGAGATTAGGTTTGCGTCCGCCGCTAACATGATCTCACCACCGGAACATCCCAACGACCAGCAAGGCGACAAACAGGGTAAGACCGATGCGCTGAACAAGGCGGCCTTTGAAAAGAATGAGCAGCAGGGGCGCGGCAATTCGAAGGGCGATCCAGACAGCAGGCCATCCTGAGTAGAATTTTCCTCCCAAAATGTTTGAGAGTGCGGACACGCAAGGCGGCACGGTAAGGGCAAGCAGCAGGACCTTCCGCTGCTCCATGTAATGGTCTTCGAGCGACTTCGGCTCGGAGGGGGTCGGGAACATCGCGCGGCTGACGAAGATGAAGGGAACGGTTACTCCGACTGCGCTCAGCAACCACCACGGACTGAAATGGACGTCGTGCTGGGTGTGCCAGAAGCGGACCCAGATGTTCATTCCCCCCGCCAGAACCACCAGACCGAGGAGCGGCGTGCACACACCGATCGGCATCGCGTGGCGCTCACGCCACATGTCGCCGAAACCGCTCGCCACGT
>CAVYAH010000100.1:0-23670 GCA_963766415.1 uncultured Alphaproteobacteria bacterium
CCACGTATTGCTCGATACTTCCGCACGGATGCGCCGGGAACGGTGAAGCAAAGCTTCGGTTACGGTCATTCGACCTACGAGGAAACAAACTTCAAGCAGCAGGAAGAAGATCGCTGGATCAAGGACGCGGCCGAAGAGCTGAAGAAACGGGTTCTTCGCGGCGACTTCGATGCCCTCGCGATCGTCGCACCGCCCAAGGCGCTGGGCGTCCTCAAGAAGTGCCTCCACAGCGAGGTCCAGAAAAGGATTGTCTGCACCGTGAACAAGGAAATGAGCGGACGGCCATTCCGGACATCGAGGTCCTGCTCAACGGTCATACCCAGCCTGAAGAGCTTCCGGCGGTCTAGAACTTGGAGAAGGGCCCGGGCGTTGCAATTGATCGGGCCTTCTCCTTCCACAAGAAAGGGCTTCGAGCGCTCGTCCGCACGTCTCGGCGGAGCTGGTATCGGCGCCGGCGGAGCAGTGATGGCGCCGGGAAACCGGCGAGCCGGGAGCTCCCACTGCTAATCCGCAAAATAAAATCAGGCGAAGAGGTGAATGGCCTCGGCATCCGGAGCGACGGCGTTCAGGAGCAAGGTGCGATGGCAATGCGCCGGCTCGCGCTCCATGCACATCAGGGCGCTCGCCTTCTCGCGCGCAAGGTCGAACATCTGAGCCGATTGCGCGATCGCTTCGGGAAGCTCGAGCTGGCCTGCATAAATGCGTTCAAGGTCTGTGTACCGGCCGGCGCGGGCTGCTGTCCGCCCCTCGGACGGCGTGCCAAGCGCCTTCAGATGCACATATTCGATATCGGTACCCTCAAGCGCCGCCCTGAGCGGCGACTTGGAAAAGCCGGGGCGCCGCGACAGCGGCAATGCGCGAACGTCGATCACGCGTTCGACTCCGGCCCCCTTGAAGGCGTCGAGGAAATCCGGCGAGCGTCGCGCCTTCGTAGCCGATGGTGAAGATGCGCATATCGACTGGATAGCGCAGCGACGCGCGACTAACAGCCCCGCATGACCTTCGACATCCAGATCATTGGCGGCGGACTCGCCGGCTCGGAAGCCGCCTGGCAGCTCGCCGAGGCTGGTCTTCGCGTGCGCCTCAGCGAGATGCGCGGCGGCGGCGACATGACGCCGGCGCACGAAACCGACCGCCTCGCCGAGATGGTCTGCTCGAACAGCTTCCGCTCGGACGATGCGGAGCACAATGCGGTCGGGCTGCTCCACCAGGAAATGCGAGCCCTCGGCTCGCTGATCATGCGCGGCGGCGGACAAGCATCGCGTGCCCGCCGGCTCCGCGCTGGCGGTCGACCGCGAAGGCTTTTCGCGCAGAAGTCACGCAGCGGCGATCGCAGCAGCATCCCAATGTCGAGATCGTTCGCGAGCGCGTCGACGCGCTCGCCCGATCATCCGACGATCATCGCGACCGGGCCGCTCACCGGCGTCGAAGCTCGCGGAGGCGATCGCCGCGGAGACCGGCGAAGGCGCCCTCGCCTTCTTCGATGCGATCGCTCCGATCGTTCACCGCGACAGCCATCGACATGGATTTGCCTGGATGGCGTCGCGCTGGGACAAGGGCGGCGAAGGATTACATCAACTGCCCGCTCGACAAGGAGCAGTATGAGGCTTTCGTCCAGGCGCTGCTCGACGGCGAGAAGATGCCGAGTTCCAGGACTGGGAGAAGGACACGCCCTATTTCGAGGGCTGCATGCCGATCGAGGTGATGGCCGAGCGCGGCGCCGGATACTCTTCGCCATCGGGCCGATGAAGCCGGTCGGCCTCGACAATCCGCGACCGGGCGCTGGCCCTACGCCGTCGTCCAGCTCCGGCAGGACAATGCGCTCGGCACGCTGTGGAACATGGTCGGCTTCCAGACCAAGCTGAAACATGCCGAGCAGGTGCGCATGTTCCGCACCATTCCGGGCCTTGAGAATGCCGAGTTCGCGCGGCTCGGCGGCATCCACCGCAACAGCTTCATCAACTCGCCGCAGCTGCTCGGACAGCGAGCTGCGGCTGAAGTCGAAGCCGCATATCCGCTTCGCCGGCCAGATCACCGGCTGCGAGGGCTATGTGGAAAGCGCCGCGGTCGGGTCTCCTCGCCGCTCGCTTCGCCGCCGCCGAGCTCGCGGCGATGGCCGCCCGCCCCGCCGGCCGGAAACGGCGCTCGGTGCGCTGCTCGGCCACATCACCGGCGGCGCGGACGCCGAGACCTATCAGCCGATGAACGTCAATTTCGGCCTGATGCCCCCCATCGAGGGCCGATGGAAGAAGGCCGACCGCAAGAAAGCCTACACCGACCGAGCCCGGGCTGGTCTCGCAGCCTGGCTGGAACGGCTGAAGGTCAGCGAGCCAGCCTAGCTAGTCATTATTGTCGTTCGGCGCGTCGGTCCGGCCACTACGCCTTGGGAAGGCGGCCCGAAAATCGATGCCGAAGCATTGCTGCTGCGCGTCCCGGCGTGCCCTCGCGCTCAAACGGCTCGCCGTGCCGGGAGTCACGCATTGCCAGCACCGTAAGCATCGAAAGTGGTCGGAGCGGCCCCGGAACTCTAACGCCCCCGAGCCCGCGTGCGAAGGATCGCGCCTGCTCCACGAGCGTCGAGCGCGATTCGGCGTCGCTGCAGTGGCGCGCCGCATCGATCAGCGCCCACAATCCCCCCGCGCCCTGTATCCGCTCGTCGGCGCGGGCCAAAATCCGCGCACCAAGGCCGAACAGCAGATTGCCGCGAAACCAGATCGTTTCGCTCGTCTGGACCGTCCACGGGAAGGGATCAAACATCCTCAGCCATCCGCTCTCCAGGGCGGCAAGCTCGCGCCCGCTGACCTTGCGTGGGATGAGCTGGCGTTCGACCTGCTGCAACCGAGGCTCGGCGGCCGCGACCCCGCCGTCATCGAACTCCTCGAGCTGTTCCCGCCACCAGGCGAGCCGGATCGGTCCGAGCATCGGTTCCTTTGTGCTGCGAACAACGTCACCCATCGCGCGGTCGAGTGCGAACAAAGCGGCAAGCGCTCCGCGGTTCGGCAACGGAACGTAGGTGAGCGCCAGTCCGAGATCCGCGCCAAGCATCCTCTAGCGGTAGCAGACGGCCTTCACCGCCTCGACCACTTCGGATGCCTTGATCAGCGCCAGCTTCTCGAGGTTGGCGGCATAAGGCAGCGGAACGTCGACGTCCGTCACCCGAAGCACCGGGGCGTCGAGGTCGTCGAAGCCTTCCGTCATCGCAATCGCGATGATCTCCGAGCTGATCGAGCAGACCGGCCACCCTTCTTCGACGACGCCATGCGGTTAGTGCGCTTGAGGCTTTCGAGAACCATTGCCTTGTCGAGCGGACGCAGGGTCCGCAGGTCGATCACTTCAGCGCTGATCCCCTGTCCCACCAGCTCCTGCGCGGCCTCGAGCGCCACGCCGACGCCGATCGAGTAACTGACGATCGTCACGTCCTTGCCCGGGCGGACGATCCGCGCCTTGCCGATCGGCAGCGTGTAGTCGTCGAGCAGCGGCACATCGAAATGCTGACCGTAGAGCAGCTCGTTCTCGAGAAAGACGACCGGGTCGTCCGTCCTGATGGCCGCCTTCAGGAGACCCTTTGCATCCGCCGCGCTGTAGGGGCAGATCACGATCAGACCGGGCACATGGGCATACCAGCTGCCGTAATTCTGGCTGTGCTGGGCAGCTACTCGAGCCGCCGCTCCGTTCGGGCCCCGGAACACGATCGGGCAGCGCATCTGCCCGCCTGACATGTAGTTGGTCTTCGCGGCCGAGTTGATGATGTGGTCAATAGCCTGCATCGCGAAGTTGAAGGTCATGAACTCGACGATGCAGGCTATTGACCACATCATCAACTCGGCCGCGAGCCAACTACATGTCAGGCGGGCAGAATGCGCTGCCCTTCCGGGGCCCCGAACGGAGCGGCGGCTCGAGTAGCTGCCCAGCACAGCCAGAATTACGGCAGCTGGTATGCCCATCTGCCCGGTCTGATCGTGATCTGCCCCTACAGCGCGGCGGATGCAAAGGGTCTCCTGAAGGCGGCCATTCGGACGAGACAACCCGGTCGTCTTTCTCAAGAAGAGTTACTCTACGGTCAGCATTTCGAAGGGCGTGTGCCGCTGCTCGACGACTACACGCTGCCAGATCGGCAAGGCGCGGATCGTCCGCCCAGGGCAGGACGTGACGATCGTCAGTTACTCGATCGGCGTCGCGGTCACACTGGAAGGACCACGCAGGAGCTGGTCGGGACGGGGATCAGCGCTGAAGTGATCGACCTGCGGACCCTGCGTCCGCTCGACAAGGCAATGGTTCTCGAAAGCCTCAAGCGCACTAACCGCATGGTCGTGGTCGAAGAAGGGTGGCCGGTCTGCTGGATCCACTCGGAGATCATCGCGATTGCGATGACGGAAGGCTTCGACGACCTCGACGTCGGGTGACGGACGTCGACGTTCCGGTTCATGCCGCCAACCTCGAGAAGCTGGCGCTGATCAAGGCATCCGAAGTGGTCAAGGCGGTGAAGGCCGTCTGCTACCGCTAGAGGATGCTTGGCGCCGGGTGCTCAGACTGGCGCTCACCTACGTTCCAGTTGCCGAACCGCGGAGCACTTGCCGCTTGTTGCACTCGACCGCGCGATGGGTGAAACATGTCGCAGCACAAAGGAACCGATGCTCGGACCGATCCGGCTGGTTGGTGGCGGGGACAGCTCGAGGAGCTCGATGACGCGGTCGCGGCCGCCGAGCCCCTCGGTTGCAGCAGGTCGAACGCCAGCTCATCCCACGCAAGGTCAGCGGCCGCGAGCTTGTTGGAGAGCGGATGGCTGAGGATGTTTGATCCCTTCCCGTGGACGGTCCAGACGAGCGAAACGGATCCTGTTTTCACGGCGATGTACTGTCGGCCTTAGTGCGCGGATTTGGCCCGCGCCGACAAGCGGAGCTGCGGGGCGGAGTGTGGGCGCTGATCGATGCGGCGCGCCACTGCAGCGACGCCAAAATCGCGCTCGACGCTCGTGGAGCAGGCGCGATCCTTCGCACGCGGGCTCGGGGGTTCGTTCCGGGGCCGCTCCGACCACTTCCGATGCTACGTGTGCTGGCAATGCGTAAGAGCCCGGCACGGCGGGCGCGAGGGCACGCCGGGACGCGCAGCAGCAATGCTTCGGCATCGATTTTCGGGCCGCCTTTTCCCAAGGCGTAGTGGCCGGACCCACCGAATAATGACTAGCTAGGCTGGCTCGTTGACCTTGGCTCGAACCTCCAGCCAGGCTGCGAGACCAGCCCGGGCTCGGTCCGTGTAGGCCTTCTTGCGATCGGCCTTCCTCGCGTCGGCCCGGCGATGGGGGGCATTAGGCCGAAGTTCACGTTCCATCGGCTGGAAGATCGTCGCGTCGGCGCCGCCCGTGATATGGGCCGAGTAGCGCTCCCAGCGCGCGGTCTCGACCGGCGGGAGGGCAGCGCTCACCGCGTAGCTCGGCGGCTGCGAAGCGGGCCGCCATGATACCCACGGCCGCGCTTTCGCTAGCCCTCGCGGCCGGTGGGATACCAGCCCGGCGAAGCGGATGTTGGGCTTCGATTTCAGGCGGAGCTTGCTGGTCGAGCAAGCGCGGGGAGTTGATGAAACTGTTGCGGTGAATGCCGCCCTAGTCGCGCGAACTCGGCGTTCTCGAGGCCCGGGATGGTGCGGAAGATCCGCACCTGCTCGCCATGTTTGAGCTTGGTCTGGAGCCGACCATGTTCCACAGGGTGCCGAGCGCATTGTATCCCGGCGCAGCTGGACCAGGCGGCGTTAGGGCCATCGGCCAGTGCGCGGATTGTCGAGGCCCGTCGGCTTCATCGGCCCGAGGCGAAGCGTTTCCGGTCCGTCTCGGCCATCACCTCGATCGGCATGCAGCCTTCGAAATAGGGGTGTCCCTTTTCCCATTCGTGGAACGGCATCTTCTCGCCGTCGATCAGTGCGGCCATTTGAAAGCCTCATACTGTTCCTTGTCGAGCGGGCAGTTGATGTAGTCCTTCCCGCCCTTGTCCGCGCGCGCCGCCATCCACGCCGACGTCCATGTCGACTGTCGCGGTGGACGATGGGCGCGATCGCATCGAGAGGCGAGGGCGCTTCGCCGGTTTCCCCGGCGATGGACTGGGCCAGGCTCGGACCTCCGTCGGCCCGGTAGCGATGATCGTCGGGTAGATCGGGAGCACGTCGATGCGCTCGCGAACGATCTCGATGTTGGGGTGCTGGTCACGGCTAGGCGTGACTTCTGCGGCGAAGCGCCTCCCGGTCTACCGCCAGCGCCGAGCCGGCGGGAACGCGATGCTGGTCGGCGGCGCCGATGATCAGCGAGCCGAGGTCTCGCATTTTTCGTTGGTGGAGCAGGCCGACCGCATTGTGCTCCGCATCGTCCGAGCGAAAGCTGTTTGAGCAGACCATCTCGGCGCCAGCCGGTCGCGTTTCGTGCGCTGGCGTCGTGTCGCCGCCGCCACGCATCTCGCTGAGGCGCACGCGAAGACCTGCTTCTGCAGAGCTGCGGCGCTTCGAGACCCGGCCAGATCCCCGCCGCCGATCACGTGGATGTCGAAGGTCATGCGGGGCTGTTAGTCGCGCGTCGCTGCGCTATCCAGTCGATATGCGCATCTTCACCATCGGCTACGAAGGCGCGACGCTGCCGGATTTCATCGACGCGTTGAAAAGAGCCGGGAGTCGAAACGCGTGATCGACGTTCGCGCATTGCCGCTGTCGCGGCGCCCCGGCTTTTCCAAGTCCCCGCTCAGGGCGGCGCTTGAGGGTACCGATATCGAATATGTGCATTTGAAGGCGCTTGGCACGCCGTCCGAGGGGCGGACAGCAGCCCGCGCCGGCCGGTACACAGACCTTGAACGCATTTATGCAGGCCAGCTCGAGCTTCCCGAAGCGATCGCGCAATCGGCTCAGATGTTGGACCTTGCGCGCGAGAAGGCGAGCGCCCTGATGTGCATGGAGCGCGAGCCGGCGCATTGCCATCGCACCTTGCTCCTGAACGCCGTCGCTCCGGATGCCGAGGCCATTCACCTCTTCGCCTGATTTTATTTTGGATTAGCAGTGGGAGCTCCCGGCTCGCCGGTTTCCCGGCGCCATCACTGCTCCGCCGGCGCCGATACCAGCTCCGCCGAGACGTGCGGACGAGCGCTCGAAGCCCTTTCTTGTGGAAGGAGAAGGCCCGATCAATTGCAACGCCCGGGCCCTTCTCCAAGTTCTAGACCGCCGGAAGCTCTTCAGGCTGGGTATGACCGTTGAGCAGGACCTCGATGTCCGGAATGGGCCGTCCGCTCATTTCCTTGTTCACGGTGCAGACAATCCTTTTCTGGACCTCGCTGTGGAGGCACTTCTTGAGGACGCCCAGCGCCTTGGGCGGTGCGACGATCGCGAGGGCATCGAAGTCGCCGCGAAGAACCCGTTTCTTCAGCTCTTCGGCCGCGTCCTTGATCCAGCGATCTTCTTCCTGCTGCTTGAAGTTTGTTTCCTCGTAGGTCGAATGACCGTAACCGAAGCTTTGCTTCACCGTTCCCGGCGCATCCGTGCGGAAGTATCGCTCCTTCCGGTCCTGCCTTGCATCGTGGCTTTCCGTGCGAAGGTCTATTTGATTCTCGTCGCCGTGGTTGCGAAGGAAGAGGACCTTCGTTCCGTCGGCGACCAGGACAAGCGCATTGTGGGGAAGGGGCATAGACAATTACTCCTCGAACTAGTGCTCAGGAGAACGCGACCCGGCCCCGACCGGTTTCCACTGTTCGTCGCAGTTAGTCCGCGCCGGACCGCTTCCTATTCCTGCTCCGGATCGGCCGGCTTCTCAAGCTCGCTTTCGCCAACTGTCGCCCCTTCCTCCGGCGCGATGTCGTCGCTGCTCTCGAGCTCGATCGCTTCCTCTTCGCTCTCCTCGATCTTGGCGACGCTCACGACATGTTCGTTTTCGGCCACCCGGAAGATCGTGACGCCCTGGGTATTGCGGCCCATGACGCGGATGTCGCCGACCGTTGTCCGGATCATCTTCCCTTGGTCGGTGACCAGCATCAGTGCTTCGCCCTGGTGGGCTGGGAATGAAGCAACGACGCGGCCGTTTCGCTCCGACGTGTCGATGTTGGTGATACCCTGGCCACCGCGATTGGTGCGACGATATTCGTAAGCCGAGGAGCGCTTGCCGTAGCCGTTCTCGGTCAGGGTCAGGATGAACTGCTCCTTCTCGGCGAGCTCGACGAGGCGCTCAGGCGTCAATGGGCATTCACCTTCCTTCTCGCCCTTCCACGGAGCGAAGCGGAGATAGGACTCGCGTTCTTCCTGTTCTGTGCCGACGCGATGCAGGATCGACATCGAGATCACCTCGTCCCCCTCGAGCAGCCGGACTCCACGAACGCCAGTCGAGGTGCGCGACTGGAACTCGCGGACGTCGGTCGCCTTGAAGCGGATCGCCTTACCGTTGCGGGTGGCGATCAGAACATCGTCATCCTCGGTTAGCAGTTCGACCCCGATCAGCCGGTCGGTCGGATCCGCCTGCTCATCGCTGTCGTCGGTTTCAGCGCCCTCGGCGGTGCCGGTTCCGAAGCGCATCGCGATCTTGCCGGCCGTCGGGATGTTGGTGAACGCCGCCATGCTGTTGCGGCGGACCGTGCCGTGCGCGGTCGCGAACATGATGTGGAGGCCGCCCCATTCGGCTTCGTCCTCCGGAAGCGGAAGAACCGTGGAGATTGTCTCCCCCGACGCCAGTGGAAGCAGGTTCACCATCGGGCGCCCGCGCGTATTCGGCCCGCCTTCGGGGAGCTTCCAGACCTTCATTCGATAGACGCGTCCGAGATTCGAGAAGAACAGCACCGGGTTGTGGGTCGAGGTCACGAACAGGTTGGTGACCGCGTCCTCCTCTTTCGTAGCCATTCCGGCGCGGCCCTTCCCGCCGCGTTTTTGCTCGCGGAAGACGGTAAGCGGCGTGCGTTTGATGTAACCTTCCATGGTCACGGTCACGACCATGCCCTCGCGCTCGATCAGGTCTTCATCCTCGATGCCGTCGGCGGCGGGCGCGAGTTCGCTCATTCGAGGCGTGGCGAATTCGGTTCCAACCTCGTCGAGCTCTTCGCGCATCACCTCGTAGAGCCGCGCGCGATTGGCGAGGATTTCGAGAAGCTCGCCGATCGACCCGGCGAGACCCTTGAGCTCGTTGCCGATCTCGTCGCGGCCAAGGGCGGTGAGGCGATGCAGGCGAAGCTCGAGGATAGCCTTCACCTGAGCGTCGGACAGCTGGTAGGTGTCCGACTTGCCTTGAGGCTCCACCGCTTCGACCAGCGCGATGTACGGCCGGATCTCTGCGCCAGGCCATTTGCGCGCCAGCAGCTTTTCGCGGGCTTCGGCGGGCGAACCGGACCCGCGGATCAGCTTTACCACCTCGTCGAGGTTGGTGACCGCGACGACGAGGCCGAGCAGGAGATGGGCACGCTCACGAGCCTTCAGCAGCTCGAACTTCGAGCGGCGGATGATCACTTCCTCGCGGAAACGGACGAAGCTCTCGATGAAGTCGCGAAGACTCAGCGTCTCCGGTCGGCCGCCTCGGATCGCGAGCATATTCGCCGGGAAGCTGGTCTGCGCCGGGGTGTGCCGCCAAAGCTGGTTGAGCACGACTTCCACCGTGGCGTCGCGCTTCAGGTCGATGACGACGCGCACGCCTTCGCGATTGAACTCGTCACGAATGTCGGACACACCTTCGATGCGCTTGTCTTTCGCGGCTTCGGCGATCTTCTCGACGAGGCCCGATTTGCCGACCTGGTAGGGGATTTCAGTCAGCACGATCGAGCGCCGCTCGCCGCGGCGCTCCTCGACATGCGCGCGAGAGCGCATCAGGATCGAGCCGCGGCCCGTCGTATAGGCGCTGCGGATTCCCAATTGGCCAAGGATCAAACCGCCGGTCGGGAAATCAGGACCCTTAACATGCTCCATCAGGGCTTCGGAGGTGATCGCCGGATCATCGATATAGGCGCGGCAGGCAGCGAGCACCTCCCCGAGGTTGTGCGGCGGGATGTTGGTCGCCATGCCGACCGCAATTCCGCCGCCCCCGTTGACGAGGAGATTGGGGAAGCGGGCTGGCAGAACCTGCGGCTCGCGCTCCGACGCGTCATAATTCGGCTGGAAGTCGACCGTGTCCTTGTCGATGTCGCCGAGCAGGAAGTTGGCGACCTTCGCCAGCCGCGCTTCCGTGTAACGCATGGCCGCTGGGGGGTCGGGATCCATTGAGCCGAAATTGCCCTGGCCGTCGATTAGCGGCACGCGCATCGACCAGGGCTGAGTCATGCGCGCGAGCGCATCGTAAATCGCGGTGTCGCCGTGGGGGTGATATTTACCCATGACGTCGCCGACGATGCGGCTCGATTTCCGGTAGGGCCGTCCGGCGACGTAGCCCGCTTCCTGGCAGGCGAACAGGATTCGGCGGTGGACCGGTTTCAGACCATCGCGCACGTCAGGCAGCGCGCGGCTAACGATCACGCTCATCGCGTAATCGAGGTAGGAGGTCTTCATCTCCTCGACGATCGAGATCGGGGCGATATCGCCGTCGCCAGGTGGCGGCGGGTTGTTGTCGTCGTTGCGGTCTTCGACCGGCGGCTGGGTGGCCAAGAAACTATCCTGCGATTAGGGTGAACTCGTTTGGTCGCGGCAAAGCCGCGCCCTCAATCTATTATCTAGTGCATTGTACCTGCATCCGCCACCCCGCGCGCACGCGCGCGAAGGAATCATGATTATCTAACGAAATCAGAAGGTTCAATCTGCATTCAGGCCGCTGCGGGCAGGCTTCTTGGACATCCTTCAATTAGAGGTCTAAGTCGCCGCCGTTTTTCGATGCGGACCGGTCTTCTGTTCGCAAGAGGAGAAAATTTCAATGAAGCTCATGTTCGCTACCGTCGCGCTCGCCCTGACCGCCGTCTCGGCGCCCGCGGCAGCCCAGTCCAATACAGCCGCCCAGCCGGCGCCGGCGCCGCAGGCGCCGAACGTCAAGCCGTCGAGCAAGGCAATGAAGCCGCTCTTCGAGCTTCAGAACGCAATCAAGGCCAACGACACAGCGAACATTCCAGCGAAGCTCGCGGCAGCGCAGGCAGCAGCAACGACCAAGGAAGACCGTTATCTCATTGCGCTCTTCCAGCGAGAGATCGCGATCGCTGCCGGCGATAACGCAGGACTTGCCACTGCCGTCGATGCTCTCGCGAACTCAGGTATCCTGGAGTTCGGACAAAATCGCGTCACTCTACCGCGACCTTGGCGTGAAGCAGTTCAATGCAAAGCAATATGCGCAGGCCGTTGGGTCATTCCAGCACGCGGCGACGATTGCACCGAACGATCCGGAAACTCTCGAACTGCTCGCCCAGGGAATGGACGCGGCGGGCCAAGGCGCCAATGCCGCCGGTGTGTTCGAGAAGGCCATTCAGGCGCGGCTCGCAGCGGGCCAGAAGCCGACCGAGAACATCTACCGCCGCGCGGTCAGCGCGGCCTATGGAGCGAAGTCGCCCGTCGCGGTCGACCTCGCCCGTGAGTGGGCGTCGGCCTATCCGAGCGCCGACAGCTGGAAGAATTCGATCGCGATCTTCCGGAGCCTGAAGCAGCCTGATGTCGAGGGAACGCTGGACATGCTCCGCCTGATGCAGCTCACGGGCGCATTGGCTACCTCCGGCGAATATGCGCTTTTCGCCGAATCCTCGGCCAACCAGTCGAACTACAACGAGGCGCAGGCCGTGATCGATGCCGGTATCGCAGCGAAGGTGGTCGATCCGTCGAACCCGCAGTTCCGCGACATTGTCAACGGCCTGAAGGGCAAGCCGAAGGCGACGGCCGCCGACCTCGAGGCGGCGGCGAAGATGTCGCCGAGCGCGATCAACCTTCTCCGCATCGGCGATCGCTATTACGGCATGGGCAATTATTCCAAGGCGGCGGAAATCTACCGGCAGGTGATGAGCAAGCCCGATGGGGACAAGGAACTCGCCAATCTTCACCTCGGAATGGCGCTCGCCCGGGCTGGCGACAAGGCCGGGGCGACGACAGCGCTCAAGGCCGTGACGGGCGCTCGCGCGGACATCGCAAAATACTGGCTAGTCTACGTGCAGCAACACGGCTGATCGACCCGCCAGACCGGTTCAGGGAAGGCGCCGGAGCTCCCGGCGCCTTTTCTTTTGGCATCGCATTTGGCGCTGTACCGTTTCGGGATGGTTAAACGGTGCGCTCTTAGCGAAAAGTAAATATCCGCTTACAGAGGTAAACAGCGTCTTAAAGGACATGGAATCCCGGTGCGTTTCGACGATCGCCTGCTGACCGTCCTCAACCAGCCGGCCGGCGACCGACACGACGTCGCCGTGCGCTGGCGGCAATTGGTCGACCTCGTCGCGCGCGCCGGGACGAACGCGACAAGTCCAACCGTCGGCGAAGCCCTCGAGATCCATCCGTGCGGATGCGGCGCAAGTCGAAGAGAGCTTGCGTGCTGCAGCGGCCCGCGCAGTCGCGGCTTTGCCTTTGCCGCTGGGACTCCTCGAATATTTCGCCTCGGACCAGCTCGCGGTCTCGGCGCCGGTGCTCGCGGCGGCAACTCTCGAGCCGTGGCAATGGGATTCGATCCTTGGCACCGCGGACAACGAAACCCGCCGGTTCGTCGAGACACTCCATCCCGAGATGCGGCCGGAACCGCCGGTCGAAGGTGCTGACGAGCATATTGCCGAGCACACAGACCCTTTTTCTGACGAGGTTACCGACGAGTTCACTGACGAACTGGTGGAAGAGCCGGTTAGGGAGCCGGTCGCGGAGCCGGTCGTGGAACCGATCAGGGAGCCGATCGAAATTCCGGTCGAGGAGCCGGTGCCCGCTATGCCGGCACCCTCTTTGCATGAGGTGGTGCAACGGATCGAAAGGCGACGACGCAGCCGCGCCATGATGCGGCGGGGTGGGCTCGCGCCGGCATTGCCGAGCTCCACATCCCTGTTTCGCTGGGAGTGTGGTGCGGGAGGCGAGATCGCCTGGGTCGAGGGAGCGCCGCGCGGAGCGCTCATCGGTCGATCGATTGCGCGCGCCAGGAACGGTGATGCCGATCATGTAGACCCAGAGGTCGTGCGCGCCTTCACGGTTCGCGCCCCCTTTCGGGATGCGGCACTCACGGTCGCCGGAGATGGCATTGTCGCGGGCGAGTGGAAGATTAGCGGCGTACCTGCGTTCGACCCAGCCGATGGACGGTTTCGCGGCTATCGCGGGGTCGCTCTGCGCGAACAGGCCGACAATCAGGTCGTCGAGGAGGCGGCGCAAGCACTTGCTGACCCGGATTCGCTTCGCGAGTTGGTCCACGAGATCAAGACGCCGCTCAATGCCATCATCGGCTTCGCGGAAATCATCGAGGGCCAATATCTGGGGCCCGCGGATCGGCGCTATCGCGAACGCGCGCAGGAGATCGTGCGCCAAGCGCGGTTGCTCCTGACCGCCATCGACGACCTGGACTTTGCCGCGAAGGTTCATTCCTCGGCTAGCAGTGCGCATGCGCGCGTAAATCTCGGCGAACTAGTCGAACGAATGACACCGGCGCTCGTGGACGCGTCCGCGAGCCGCGGCGCGGAGCTGAGCGGAACTCGATCACCCAAGGACGCGACGGCAGCAACCGAGCCCGAACTCGCGGACAGGCTTATTTTCCGCATGTGCAACGCCCTCATCGAACAGGCCGGCGCAGGCGAACGCCTGCGGCTCAGCGTCGATCGTTCCGGCGAACGTTGGCGTGTGTCGATGACCCGCCCCGCCAAGCTCTCCGCCATGACAGAGGAGCAGTTGCTTGGCGGCGAGGTGGATTTCGAGCAGGGCTTCTCACTTCGGCTCGTGCAGGGTCTCGCGCGAATTGCGGGCGCGGAGCTCGTCGCACCGCACGGCACGATTTCGCTGCTGTTCCCGCACGGCTGACTTGGCGGCGCCCGCCGCGCCGTCTATCTCGAACGGGCCGGAGAGGGCCTGTAGCTCAACGGTAGAGCCGGCCGCTCATAACGGCTAGGTTGCAGGTTCGAATCCTGCCGGGCCCACCATCATCGCGCGCGGCCAATCCGGGGGATTGGCGAGCACGATAATCGGCCCTAACGCAGGGTCATCGGGGAGTAGCGCAGTCTGGTAGCGCATCTGCTTTGGGAGCAGAGGGTCGCAGGTTCGAATCCTGTCTCCCCGACCACCTCCGAAGTTGGATGCCGCAGGAATTTTCGCTGCCGCGGCGAGGTTTGAGGCGCGCGCCTCGTACGCTAGTGGTTCTTTTCCGTCTTGTTCTCGGTCCGGACATCCTTGTTGACGCTCACGTTGACGTCGGTGTTACTGACCTTGTTCTGGACCTTTTCGCTCGTGTTCTTGACGTCGGCGCCGATGTCGTTGGCGATGTTCTGCGCCGTATTGCCGGCGTCCGCGGCGGCATTCTCGGCCACGTCACTGTTGTAGGTGACGCTCACCGTCCCGTTATTGTCGTCCTTGCTGACCTGGCACGCGCCAAGCAGCAACAGCGGGATGGCGGCGATTACAATGCGCATGGGTTATCTCCCTTGTTTCGGGGGCTCAACGCCGATTGCGTGGTTTCGGTCCCGGTTCAATTCCACCAGAGAGCACAGCGAGCATCGCGGTCCAGGCAGCGACGTTCTGGCGAAGCTGCTCGGGGTCGATCTTGTCGATCGTATCGTCCGGCGTGTGGTGAATGTCGAAATAACGGGTCCCGTCTTGGCTCAAGCCGATGGCCGGCATCCCGGCGGCAATGAGTGGCTCAATGTCCGATCCATCCGCTTCGTCGAGCTTTCCGGGCACGATGCCGAGTGGCGCAAGCGCCGCCTGCAGCATCCGGCCTTCCGCTTCGCGGTCCTTGCCGAGCTTGCTATTGACCCGCCAGATGCGATCTGCGCCAAAATCGCTTTCCGCGATCGCGTAATGCGGTTCGGTGCCGTGCTTCTTCTGGTAATCGAGCCCGCCGAAAATGCCGAGCTCCTCCGAGCCGAACCAGACGAGGCGGATGGTCCGAAGCGGCCTGCCTGCGTCCATGATCCGCTTCGCTGCTGCCGTTGCGATCGCGACGCCGGCGCCATCGTCGATCGCGCCAGTGCCAAGATCCCAGCTGTCGAGATGACCGCCGACGAGGATCGGTGGGAGCCTGGCATCGCGGCCGGCTATTTCCGCGATGACGTTGCCGGACGGGGCTGCGCCGCTCTTTGAGACGAGCGTCAAATGCATGGTGACCGGCTTCCCACGTTTCAGGATGCGCTGGAGTTGCTCGGCGTCGGGCAGGGTGAGTGCTCCGGCGGGGATCGGCCTTACGCCATCGGCGAAGGTCTGGACGCCCGCGTGCGGATTGCGATGATAGTCGGTCCCGATAGATCGAATGACAATCGCAATCGCGCCCTTGCTGCTGGCGACGCTCGGCCCTTGGCGGCGGGGGCCGCCGAAGAAGCCATAGCCGGAGCCGTCCTGCGTCCGCGGCATGGCGTGGCTGACGAAGACGATCTTCCCGCGGACTGCCTCGTCGGGCGCAGCTTCCAGATCCTGTTCGCTGTCGAAGCCGACAACCGCCCCGGTGATTCCGTCAGGCCCAGTCGAGGCGCTATTGCCTAGTGCGGCGACGACGAGGCGCTGCGGGAACGGCGCGAGGATCTCCGCGCTCTCCGTACCGCGCGTCCAGTTAGTTATCGAGAAGGGCTCGACGTGGACATTCGAGAAACCAAGCGAGCGAAGCTTCGCGACGGCCCAGTCGCGCGCCCGCGCTTCAGCTGGCGTTCCGTCGAGCCTTGGACCGATCTCCGTCGTCAGGCCTTCGACAATGTCCCACGCATATTTGTCCTGGAGCGCAGCGTCGCGCAGCGAGGCGATCCTCGCGTCGACCTGGGGGAGCGGAACGGGAGCATTCTGCGCGATTGCCGGCGCGGCGAGGGCGAGCAGCAGTGCGGAAACAAGAGTTTTATGCATGCGGGCTGACTAGCAAGGAGAATGCGAAAGTCACGGGGGGGCGTGAGCGAATATTGATCAAAGCAAACGCATCTGATCACCTTCGGGCGCGCGGAACAGGTCCGTGCGCAGGGGAAACTTGGCCTGGCGCAGCCCGTATTTCTTCGCCGCAATCTCGAATCGAGTCTTCAGAAGTTCGGCCCAGGGGCCCTGGCCGCGCATCCGGCTGAAGAAATTCGGATCATTATCGCGTCCACCGCGAAACGAGCGGATGGTCGCCATGACCTTCGCGGCGCGGTCCGGATAGTGATCGTCGAGCCAGGCGCGGAAAAGCGGCGCAACTTCGTGCGGAAGCCGAACCGGTAGGTAGAAGCCGCCCGGCACGCCGGCTTCGACCGCTGCCTCGACGATATGCTCGAGCTCATGATCCGTGATTTGCGGCACGACAGGAGCGATCGCGACGAAGCACGGGACGCCAGCGTCGTTTAGCGTCTTAATCGCGGCAAGGCGCTTGCGCGGCTGCGGCGCGCGGGGCTCGAGCGTGCGTGCCACCTTTGGATCGAGTGAGGTCAGGGAAATAGCGACCGAAGCGATACGCAAGTCCGCAGCCTGCTTGAGCAGGTCCAGATCGCGCAGAACGCGATCCGACTTGGTCGTGATGGTGAAAGGGTGCCGAGTCTCGAGCAGCAGTTCGACGATCGAGCGCGTGATCCGCCAGCGTTCTTCGATCGGCTGATAGGGATCGGTGTTCGTCCCCATAGCAATTGGCCGGCATTCATAACCGGGCCGCGACAGCGCTGCGTGGAGCAGCTGCGCTGCGTCGGGTTTCACGAAGAGCCGGGATTCAAAATCCACACCCGGCGAGAGGTCATGATAGGCGTGGGTCGGCCGCGCGAAGCAATAGATGCAGCCGTGCTCGCAGCCGCGATAGGCGTTCACCGACCTGTCGAAACCGATGTCGGGCGAGCTGTTGCGGGTGAGGATGGACTTCGGACGCTCGATCGTGACGGTCGTGCGCCGCTTGGGCACGCCGTCAAGCGCTTCGACCTGGTCGAGCCATTCGCCCTCTTCGACACGCTCCTTGAGGTTGAATCGCGTCGGGGTCGGATTGCGGGTGGCCCCGCGACCATAACTGAACTCGACCGGCATGCCAGCGATCGTACAGGCGATGGAAGAACATAACAAGAACGACAAACTTGCGAGCCGGCAGGGCTCAACTCTTCGAAACGTCTCTTCAAAAATGCCGACATGGATGTGGCCAACGAGCCCGCGAACCGGATCCTGGTGGTGCACGCCAAGTACGAGCCCTTCGGGCAGGTGCCCTATGTCATCCATCTACTCGCTGACGAGTGGCGGAAGCGCGGAATCCCCGTCGAAGTAACCGAACTCGCTAACCGAGGCAATGGGAGCCGGCGTCCTCGTTTTCCCTCACCTCGATCTGACGCTAACTCCACCGCGTCTGCGCCAACAGCTCAGCCGCTGCGCGCGGGTCCTCAATCGCGCGGTCACCGACATTTCGAAGCGAGCGATCAGCAGGCAACTCGTGGCGTCGCCCGACGACTATGATGGCGACGTGATCGTGAAGACCAATCTCAACTTCGGTGGCTGGCCGGAAACGAGGCTATTGGCAAACCGCGGCGGCAAGGCGGCTCGACAGCTGGATGTGGCCTGGCGGGAGGTGCCGTGGACCGTCTCGGGAATGATCCGCTGCGAACAATATCCGATCTACAACCATCCGCGGAAGGTGCCGCCGCGAGTATGGAAAAATGAGCGGCTCGTCGTCGAGAAATTCCTGCCGGAAAGGGAGGGCGATCTCTATTGCCTGAGGCAGTATATTTTCCTTGGCGCCAGCGAGATCAACACACGTGCGATTTCCGAGGATCCGCGGGTCAAGTCGAGAGGCGTTGTTCACCGCGAGATCCTCGACAGCACTCCGGCAGCGGTACGCGCATTCCGTGAGAAGCTCGGCTTCGATTACGGCAAGTTCGACTATGTGATGCACGGGGACGACGTCGTCATCTTCGACGTCAATCGGACCTTCACCTACGATCCCGAAAGCAAGGCCGGAGCAGCCACCTCGCTGCTCATGCAGCTGGCGGACGGCATCGAGCCGTTTCTCGGCCGAAAGTGATAGGAAATGCCCTTCGGCCGGCACTGACGATGTCGGACATCTATGGTCCGGCCCACATCTATGTGGCGCGGGCGCACCCTGAGTTTTGCGACTGGCTGCCGAGCGAGCCGCATGTGCTGGATTCGCTGACCGGGGGGCAGCTTGCGATTGCCGGCGAAATGCCGTTGCTGTGCAGCGAAGGCTTCAATTCAGCGTCCGGCCTCGAGCTGCTTGCATTGGCTGGATTGAAAGTCGCGCCGAATCGGGTTCATTTCCGAGCCGGCGAAGACCTTGCGGCACTTTCAAGTGCGGCTGCGGCCCTGGATGGCAATCTCGTTTTCCAGCACGTTCATCCAAGCAGTCCGCTAAACGCGCGGTCCTGGATCGATCCGGACCTTCTCCAATACCTCAACAATAAGGCGAAGCTGCCCGAGTTAGCGGCGCCCGGGATAACTCCTCAGCGCAGTTTGGTCGGTCGGGCGCGCTATTTCATCGAGGCAGATCGAGCGCTTCCGGTGGTGCTGAAGGTCGTGACGGAACAGTCGAATGGCGGTGGACGCGGGGTCATGATCTGCCGAAACGCCTCCGACTTGAAGTCTGCCGAAGCATTGTTTCAGCCCTGCGCTCAGATTGTCGTCGAAGAATTGCTCGGGATCGACCGCAACCCTTGTCTGAACTTCGCAGTGATGCCGGACGGCGAAGTTCGCTACCTCGGCTTTGCCGATCAGGACGTTACGGCGAAAGGCAAGTACAAGGGCAACTGGATCGACAGGAGTTCTCCCATCCCGCAAGCCGCTGTCGATGCGGCAATGGAACCGGTGCGGCGAGGGGCCGCATTGGGTTATCGCGGCGTCGTTGGAGTCGACATCGCATTGACCCGCGACGATCGCATCTATGTTCTCGACCTCAATTTCCGGCTGAACGGTTGCACTGCGGCGATATTGGTGGCGGAGGCTGCAGCTGATCGCACCGGAGCAACCATCATGCATTTCCGCACCATGCGGACCTCGGCGCATGCAGAGGATCTGGCGGAAGCGTTGCGGCCCTATGTCGCCAGCAGCCACCTCGTGCCGGCTCAGTCTTCTTCGATCCCGCTGCTGCCGGCTACGAAACTAAGCCTGCAAGCGTGCAGGCTCTTGTTCTGGGATCAACGCGAGAGGAGGTACTTACGATCGAGGCGGAGATCGCCGCCGGTGGGATCGCCTAGTCTCACTCGCCCGACTGGCTGGACTCCGGTGTTTCGCTACGCTGTCTGCTGAGCCTGGTCGTGCCGCTCGGGAACGCCGGCCAATGGTGCTCTGCCATCGCCTTCAGCGTCGGCGTGTCCTCGCGGTCGAGGCCCTGATAGACCCACATGTTTCGCATGACGGATGGCACGTAATAGCGCGTCTCCCAATAGGGGATCAATTCAATCCACAGCAGCGGATCGCCCTTGTCATTGATGCCGGCCCATCGCCCGACCGGTAGCGGACCCGCGTTGTAGGAGGCGATCACGCGCGGTAGCTGGCCCGCCGTCGACGACGAGCTTCGCATCATCTCGATGAAGCTCTGGCCGAACTCCAGATTGTATTTCGGGTCCGTAAGCGCGGCGCGCGAGTAGGGAACGCCGCGGTTGCGCGAAACCAACTGGGCAGTGTCCGGAATGACCTGCATGAGGCCGACCGCGCCCGCGTGGCTTACAGCGGTGCGGCTGAACGCCAATTCCTGGACGATATGGCCGAATGCCAGCGCCGGATCGACGCGCCAGCCGCCAAGCGGGCTCCAGTTCGGATTGGGGTAGCGGTCGGTGGCATCGGCACGGGCGCCATATTGGCCATATTTCGCGAGGTAGAGCTGCGCCGCAGGCAGATCGAGACGCCTGGCCAGCTGGATCAGTGCGTGATGCTCCGACGGAGCCCCGATCTTCGCCTGGTGGATGATCATCTGCTCGGCAAGGCCCGGCTCTCCGATCTTCACGAGCTCGACCGCGCGCCGGACGTTCGGCAGTTGCTCGACCGGCGGGTCATAGCCAAGGAACGGGTCGGGCCCGAGGTTCGTCGACATTCCGAGCGTCTCGCGAGCGAGAAGCCCGTAGAAGCTTTCGGGTGCTTCAGCTGTATTGGCCGCGGCCCTCAGCAGGACTTCAACGGCGGCAGGGCGCCCCGCCGCCTGTTCCGCACGCGCGGCCCAATAAAAACCGCCGGCGCGCAGCTCCCGCTGGTCTGCAACCCGCGCGGCCTGCTGAAAGTCGCTCGAGGCGGTGTTGTAGTCGCCGACCCGCCACGAGGCGAGGGCCGATACCCAGGCCGCCTGGCTTGCCCACTCACCAACCGCGCCCTGTCGCCACGTGTCGGAAACCCGCCGCGCGTCCATGTCGAGCCCGAGGACGTAATAGATGAAGGCGACCCGGGTAGCGGCCTCTGCCCGCGCCTCTGCGGAAAGCGCCGGGCCCTGCGTGACGAGGAGCGCTTCTGCCCCGCTCGCATCGTCGGCCTTGACATATGGGTCGAGCTGGGAGCGCATCTGGTCCGCTGCCAGCTCACCTTGAACCGGGTGAGCGCGGTAGCGCACCGGCGCGGAGCCGAGTACCACCGTTTGCTTCTCGGGGATGACCATCGGCACGGCCGCTGGATTGCGTCTAAGCGCCATCAGGCCGAGCTGATTGGCTTCGGGAAGCTCGGGCGCCTGAGCGATCAGGGCCTGGAGCGAGGCGGCATCAACGACTGGAGAGTTCTTGGCGGTATAAAGCTCGGCTCTGGCGACCGCCGTGAGAACGCTTGACGGGAGCCCTGCAATTCCAGCCTGCGCTGATGCCCAATTGCCCGCATCGATCGCATCGAAGACGCCGCGCCAGTCTCTTGGAACTGGAACGGTCGGCGCCGGAAGGGATGGAGCTGGGGCGAATGGCAGCGTGGCCGAGGGGGTCGTCGGCTGCGTGCCGACTGGGCTCGCTGGCTGGGTCGTCGATGACGTCGTCGGAAGCGGCGCAAGCGGGTCGCTTGTCGGCTGGGCGGCGAGCGGCGCAGCAAACAGCAGGGTTCCGAACGCGAGCAGTCCAGCCTTCAAGTTTCGCCCTCCATCAGCAGCATAAGATCATTCCATGCCAATGATTTATCTAACGGTCGCTTAATCAGATGACGCGGGTGAAAGGTCGCAACGGCACGGATACCCTCGACCTTGTGAACATGCCCGCGCGCTTCGACGAGGCGCTTTCCTAGCAACGCCTGCGAGGGCCCATCACCAAAAAGGATCAGTCGCTTCGGCTTCGCCAAGCCGATGTGGCGCCGGCCGATTTCGGCATAATCTTCGCGATCCTTGTCGCTAAGGCGCGTACCTGGAGCATGGATCGGAGATAGCGAGGCGCTGTAAGCCTCTTCCGGCTTGAAGCCGATTGCAGCCAGCATGCGCTGCGCCAGCAACCAGGCTTCGCCGCCAATCGGCTGGCCGGCTGCGTAATCCTCGAGCGACGGAGCATCGCTAAGCAGCATGATTGCGGCATTCTCGGGCCCATGGGGAAGGATGCGCTTGGCCCTCGCCGACGCGAGCGGCAGATGTGCACTACTCGCGAGCCATTCTTGCAACTCGGCGAGCGTTTCGTGACTGGGCCGTGTGACATTGGGCGGCGGCCCGGGATCAGCGGCAATTTCTTTTCGCGCAGGAGCGGGTTTGAGCCAATTGCGAGGCTCTTCCTGGATCGCGGAGTCGACCCCGGCGTCGAGCCACCAGGTCAGCGCGCTACGAGCCTCGGCAAAGCCGATCGAATCCACTTCCCCACCCACGTGCCTTTCCTCACCCGCCATTGACGCCGTGGTCAAGGAATGTGCACTTCAGATGAGTCGAAATGTGTGGAGGACGCGACGAGAGGACGATGAGCGAACGCGAATCCATGCAATATGACGTCGTCATCGTCGGAGCGGGTCCCGCGGGCCTCGGCGCCGCGATCCGCCTGAAACAGCTCGCCAACGAGGCTGGCCGCGACCTTTCCGTTTGCATCCTCGAAAAAGGAAGCGAGGTCGGCGCGCACATCCTTTCGGGCGCGGTGATCGACCCGATCGCTCTCAATGAGCTTATCCCCGGTTGGAAAGAAAAGGGCTCGCCGCTCACGGTCCCGGTGACGGAAAACCATCACTGGATCCTCGGCCAGCAAGGGAAGTGGGAGATGCCGCACTTTCTGATGCCGCCCTTCATGAACAACAAGGGCACGTACACGCTGAGCCTCGGCAACTTCTGCCGCTGGCTGGCGGGTCAGGCGGAAGAACTCGGGGTCGAAATCTTCCCTGGATTTCCGGCCGCTGAGATCCTCTTCAACGAGGACGGATCAGTGAAGGGCGTGGCCACAGGCGACATGGGCATCGCGCGAGACGGTTCGCATCGGCCCGATTACCAGCCCGGCATGGAACTGCACGCGCGCTACACCTTCTTCGCAGAAGGAGCGCGCGGCCACCTGACCAAGCGCCTGACCGAGATATTCAAGCTTCGCGAAAAGAGTGGACCTCAGGTTTATGGTTTAGGAATCAAGGAATTATGGGACATTCCTGCTGAGAAGCATAAACCAGGCCGAGTTATTCATACACAGGGCTGGCCGCTTTCGGACGCATGGGGAGGGGGGTTCCTCTATCACCAGGAGAACAACCAGGTTGCACTCGGCTTCGTGGTCTCTCTCGACTACCAAAACCCGTACCTCTCGCCGTTCGAGGAAATGCAGCGCTGGAAGACACATCCGGCGATCCGCGCGGAGATCGAGGGGGGTAGGCGTGTCTCCTACGGTGCGAGGGCGATCAACGAGGGCGGCTACCAGGCCATTCCGAAGCTCGTATTCCCAGGCGGCGCGTTAATTGGATGCTCCGCCGGCTTCGTGAACGTGCCCCGGATCAAGGGCACGCACACGGCGATGAAGTCGGCAATGCTGGCCGCTGAAGCAGCGTTCGAAGCCATTTCGGAGGGTCGCTCAGCTGATGCTTTAGAAGCCTATCCGGCGGTGCTTCAAAAAAGCTGGGTCTCGAAGGAGTTGCGCAAGGTCCGTAACGCGCAGCCTGCGGTCGCGCATTGGGGCGGAACGGCGGGAACGCTCTATGCGGGGCTCGACCTGTGGCTCAATCAGCTCGGTATCGGTGTGCCTTGGACGCTGAAGCTGCGACCGGACCATAGGAGCCTACGCGAGAAAGGTCAGGCGCAGCCAATCGACTATCCAAAGCCTGACGGAGCGCTCACTTTCGACAGATTGTCGTCCGTGTTCGTTTCGAACACCAACCATGAGGAAAACCAGCCGGTTCATCTGCAGCTCAAGCACGCCGACATACCGACGGCAATCAACCTGCCGGTCTATGCCGGTCCTGAGCAGCGTTATTGCCCGGCAGGCGTCTACGAATTCGTCAACGGCGAGAACGGTGAACCAGCGGCTCCAGATCAACGCGCAGAACTGCGTCCACTGCAAGACGTGCGACATCAAGGACCCGACCCAGAACATCAACTGGGTCACGCCAGAAGGTGGCGGAGGCCCCAATTACCCGAACATGTAAGTTTCTTGGCGGGGCGGCACTCGCGGCCCTGCTGCTTGCTCCTCTTCCAGCCGCTGCGGCGCGGCTGTCGGCGGGCGATCCGTCGCTGACCTATGTCGAAGCCCGCGCGGCCGCAATCAACGGCGAGCACGCACGCGCCGCCGAGCTGCTGGCTACACTTGCCGACGCGCAGCCCGGCGAAGTGCA
>CAVYAH010000101.1:0-20283 GCA_963766415.1 uncultured Alphaproteobacteria bacterium
ACGGCAGAAGGACGGGCGGATGCGCTTTACCTGCCCTGTCGAGCGGCAGCAGCGCGAGTGGGATGTTGTTCAGCGCGACTGCAGCGTTTGGATTCCCCGGGTTTGGACTTCGCCGCAATTCCGGGGCTCTCCAACGAAATGGTCGAGCGCCTGGGTGGCGCTCGGCCAGACATTCGACCAGGCGTCTCGGGTGCCTGGGGTGACGCCCGCGGCACCTATCGGCACTCTATGTCGCGGTGAACCGCAAGGCTGCGGCGTGATCGAGCGGCTGGAGCAGGCCGCGGCGCGGCCTGCCACGTGAAACATTCGAGAAGCTCGAACGGTACATCGCCTTCCTGCGCGAGGAAAATGAGCGCCAGAACCTCGTTTCCGAAGCAACGCTTGAGCACGTTTGGGACCGGCACATTCTCAATTCCGCGCAGCTCGTTCGCGAAGAACCTTCGTTCAGGGCCTCCTGGATCGATATCGGATCAGGGGCCGGACTACCCGGGATCGTGATTGCGTGCCTGGTTGAAGGTGCCCTCACGCTAGTGGAGCCGCGCCGACTTCGCGCCGAATTTCTCCACAAGGTCGTCGAATCGCTAAATCTGAGAGCGCAGGTGCTCTGCCTGAAGGCGGAGCGCGTCGAGGGATGATTCGACGTGATTACGGCGCGCGCGGTCGCTCCGCTCACGCAATTGCTGAAGATATCCGCACATCTGTCCACAAGAAAAACCGTTTGGGCGATTCCCAAGGGGCGTAGTGCCGAGCGGGAACTGGTCGAAGCGCGCAAGTCGTGGCAAGGTAGCTTTCGTGTGGAGCCGAGCTAACGCCCCGACGCCGAGTCCTTTATCGTCGTCGGGACAGAGGTGAGGGCAAGGAAATGATCCGCATCGCGGTTGCCAACCAAAAGGGTGGAGTCGGCAAGACCACAACTTGTATCAACCGTGCACCGGCGCTCGCGGCGATGGGTCGGCGAGTCCTGCTCGTCGATCTTGATCCGCAGGGGAATGCGTCGACTGGCATCGGGATCGCGGCCTCCCAGCGCAAGCTATCGAGCTACGACGTTCTCATAGGGAGCGCCACGGCCACCGAGGCGGCGATCGCCACGCGCGTGCCTCGCCTGGACCTGCTTCCTGCGACGGTCGATCTTTCAGGTGCCGAGATTGAGATGGTGGCCCTCGACGACCGCACTCATCGGCTCAAGAAAGCGCTGAGCGCGGCGCCGCCCGGGAGGTGGGATATCTGCCTGATCGACTGTCCTCCGTCGCTCGGCCTCCTGACGGTCAATGCCTTGGTCGCGGCACGGCACTTGCTGGTTCCGCTTCAGTGCGAATTTTTCGCCCTGGAAGGCTTGAGCCAGCTCCTCCAGACGGTCGAGCGAATTCGCGTCGCGTTTAATCCGGAGCTTTCGATCCTGGGCGTTGCGCTGACGATGTTCGACCGCCGCAACAATCTTTCGCAAGCTGTGGCGGAGGACGTCCGCGCGTGTCTCGGCGAGACGGTGTTCGAGACGGTAGTGCCTCGGAACGTCCGTCTTTCCGAAGCGCCGAGCCACGGCTTACCGGCGCTCATCTACGACCTCCGCTGCCCGGGCTCCGAAGCCTATGTCCGCCTCGCGCGCGAGCTGATCGGGCGCCTGCCGCAGCTGGCGGAGGCCGCATGAGCGAACGGCCGGCGAAGGGCTTGGGCATGGGGCTTCAGGCGCTACTCGGCGAGGCGGCGCGCGCGCCTGCTCCGGAGGGCCAGGGTGAGAGCCGAGGGGGCGTGCGCGAGATCGAGATTTCGCGCATTCAGCGCAATCCTGAGCAGCCTCGCGTTCGGTTCGACGAAGAATCGCTGGGGAGCTGGCCCAGTCCATTCGCGAACGAGGGATTCTCCAGCCAATTCTCCTTCGCGAGATCGGCGAGGGCTTCATGATCGTCGCCGGTGAGCGGCGTTGGCGCGCGGCGCAGCGGGCGCAGTTGCACACCATCCCGGCGATCGTCCGCGACATCGACGAGTCCACGATCGCGGAACTCGCGCTAATCGAGAATATCCAGCGCGAGGACCTTAATCCGCTCGAGGAGGCGGAAGGGTACAAGCAACTGATCAAGCGGCACGGCCACACGCAAGACGGTGTGGCCCAGATCGTCCACAAGTCCGAAGTCACGTCGCTAATCTCTTGAGGTTGCTGGATTTGCCGGACTTCGTGCGCAAGTCGCTACTGAAAGGCGATATCAGCATGGGGCACGCGCGGGCCGTCGCCACGGCCCCGGATGCCGAAGCCTTGACCCGCGATGTCATCCGCAAGGGCCTATCGGTACGTCAGACGGAAGAGCAAGCGCGGCGTGAGAGGGCCGGGCCCGACCCCGGCACCGCTGTCGGCCGCGCGAGCCCGCGCCATGCCGCGCAGACGGTGGATGCTGATCTTCAGGCGTTGGAGCGGCAGCTCGGCGACATTCTCGGCCTCAAGGTGCAGGTCAGCCACAAGGGGCAGGGCGGGGCGGTGACCCTTCATTACTCGAGCCTCGATCAGCTCGACATGATCTGCCAGCGGCTTAGCGGCGAGCCTATCTAGGGGCGCTTCGGGCCTTACGGGCGATCGCGAGCAGCTCCTCCCCAAGCGCTTCACGGCTAGGCATTTGGGCGAACATCAAACCGCGCTCCAGCGCCCCGGCCCGCTCGGCGAGCGTTGCGAGATCGCCAGCCGTCCAGCGCTCAACATCGCCCGGACGCGGTCTTTATCTTTCCAGAACAAAGACTTGCCGAGTGACGCCATGACGGCGTCCAAACGTTCGCCGCGCTCGACCCGCGCGCGCGCCGGCGCGAGCATCAGCAGCCGCCGCTGCAGCGAGCGGATTGCGGGAATTGCCTCCGACCCGCCGGCCGGCATCCGCGAAATTTCCTCAGCGATTTCAGATACCTCACCGAGCAGCGCGAGATCAGCGAGGCGAAGGAAGTCGCCCTCGCTGCTCTCGACGCCTACCGCCTCGATCGCTTCCTGCTCGAGTTCCTTGGGCGAATGCGGCGATGCTCCACTGTAAAGTGCAAGCTTCTCGAGTTCCTGGGCGACAATCGCCTGGTCATTGCCGCAGGCTTCGGCGATCCTCGCTCCAACCGATGGGCTGATCTTCAGGCCAACGCGCCGACCAAGATCGGCAACCACGCGCGCAGCCTCGTCGCCCTCGGGCATGTAGGCCGTGAAGGCGACGGCCTGCGGCGAGGCTTCGGCAATCTTGAGCAGCAAGGAAGCCTTGGTGAGCGTTCCAGCGATCGCGACGACTGCGCTCTCGACCGCTTCGGCAGCAAGTAATGCTCCGACCGCTTCGGCAATGTCGTTGCTCGCGGGTTCGATCCAGATCAAGCGACGTTCGCCGAACAGGTTCAGCGCCGCCGCCTCGTCGACGAGCAGCGCCGGATTTGACTTCATCTCTACCGCCGGCAGGATCGATTTGGCGGCGCCGAGACCTTCGAGGAGGCGCGCGGCAAGCGCCCGGGACTGGGCTTCGTCCGGACCGCAAAGCAGGTAGAAGCGGATTTTCGAATTCCGGCTGGTCGACCGCGCGGCCGATGGTTGCCTTGTTCGCCTTCACTTCCCGTGCGTCGTCCGCGCTGCGTAAACGGCTAGCCGCGAGACGATCTGGTCGGCAACGATCCCCGAGAGATTCTCAAGCGACGTCTGCTCCGCAGCTACGGTCGCATATTCGCTGCTGACGACGTCGATGCTCGCGTCGGACCCGGCGGTCTCGTCGAGTACGACAGCTCCATTCGCGAGATCAACGAGCTGATAGCGCGCGCGCAGGGTCCGACGCTCCTGGGTCGCCGCGCGGTCTGCGCGCAGTCCATATGAAGTGATGTTGTCGTCGAGCGTGACGTCGAGCCGGTACTTCGCGGTCCCGCTACCCGTCTCGCCAAGGCGATCGATCAGCTTGGTGCGGACGAGCCAGCCCTGCTGGCCGGGGATCCCCGCGACTTCGACGTCTCGAAGCAGCCCGGCTACCTCCCCTGACTTACCGCCGCCGTAGAGGGGGTGGAGGCCGCATGCGCAAAGCAGCAGGACCAGTGGGCCGAGGGCGAAGCGGCGCATCATGCGACGATATTCACCAGCCGGTCCGGGACTACAATGATCTTGCGGGGGCTCGCGCCAGCGAGTTGCCGCTGCACGTTGTCGGAGGCCAGCGCGAGCGCTTCGACATCGGCCTTGTCGAGTCCACGCGGCGCAGTGACAGTGTCGCGAAGCTTGCCGTTCACCTGAACGGCGAGAATTACCTGGTCGTCGACGAGCAGGTCAGGGTCGAACCCAGGCCAGGGAGCATCCGCGATCATGCCTTGCCCACCAAGAAGCGCCCAGCATTCTTCCGCGAGGTGCGGCGCCATCGGCGCTACCAGAAGAGTGAGCATTCGGACGGCTTCAGCCCTCGTCCCTGACGTTTTCGCCTTCTCGATGGCGGTGGTGAGCTCGTAAAGCTGGGCGACGGCCTTGTTGAATTGCAGGCCATCGATCGCTTCGCCGACAGCTGCGATCGTCCGGTGCAGCTTGCGCCTGAGTGATTCGTCTTCGCCGTCGCCGTTCTGAGCGCCGTTCGCCAGGCGCCAAACGCGCTGGACGAAGCGCGACGCACCCTCAATTCCCGCCTCGGACCATTCGAGATCGCGCTCGGGCGGGCTGTCCGAGAGCATGAACCAGCGCACGGCGTCGGCGCCATATTTGGCGAGGATCGGTTCGGGGTCGACAGTGTTGCGCCTCGACTTCGACATCTTCTCAATTCGGCCCGGTGTCACCGGATGGCCGCTTTCGATATGGACCCAGTCGTCGCCGTCCTTGCGAACCTCATCCGGGCTGAGCCAGCTGCCGTCGCCAGCGCGATAGGTCTCGTGCGTGACCATGCCCTGCGTGAAAAGGCCCTTGAACGGCTCGGAGATGCCGATGCGGCCAAGCCGCTCAAGCGCGCGAGTCCAGAAGCGGGCATAGAGCAGGTGCAGGATCGCATGCTCGACCCCGCCGATATACTGAGCAACCGGAAGCCACTTCTCAGCCTCGCTCCGGTCGAACGGCTTGTCCGCCGGCTGGCTGGCGAAGCGGATGAAGTACCAGCTGAAATCGACGAACGTGTCGAGAGTGTCGGTCTCTCGAGTGGCCGGTCCGCCGCAGCCAGGGCATTCGACATGTTTCCAGCTTGGGTGACGATCGAGCGGGTTGCCCGGCGTTTCGAAATCGACGTCATCCGGAAGCACGACCGGCAGTCGATCGCGCGGCACGGGAACCGCGCCACAGCTCGGACAATGGATGATCGGGATCGGCGTGCCCCAGTAGCGCTGGCGCGATACCCCCCAGTCGCGGAGGCGATATTGAACGGTGCCGGTCCCCCAACCTGCAACTTCCGCTCGCCGGACCACTTCCGCAGCCGCCTGCTCGGTCGCCAGCCCATCGAGAAAGCGGGAGTTTACGGTTATTCCGGGCGCGCTCTCGGCCTCATCTCCAATCGGTTCGGATGCAACCTCAGCGCCCGCCGCCACCACGCGTCGGATCGGTAGATGGGCTTGCTTTGCAAATTCGAAATCGCGCTGGTCGTGCCCGGGGACACCGAAAATCGCGCCCGTGCCATAATCCATCAGCACGAAATTCGCGATGTAGACAGGAAGCCGCCACTCTGGCTCGAGCGGATGAACGACCTCTAGACCGGTCGCATACCCCTTCTTCTCGGCCGTCTCGATCTCCGCCGCGCTGGTCCCGCCTGCCTTGCATTCACGGATGAATTCAGCCGCTTTCGTGTCGGCCATAGCAGCGGCCTGTGCGATCGGGTGGTCCGCCGCTACCGCAACGAAGCTCGAGCCGAAGATCGTGTCCGGCCGAGTGGTGAATACTTCCACATCCTGGATCCCGCCGACCGCCTCGGCGAGCCGGAAGCGGAACCGGAGCCCACGGCTCTTCCCGATCCAGTTTTCCTGCATCAGCCGGACTTCCTCCGGCCAGTCTTCGAGATCGTTCAGGCCCTCGAGCAGGTCGTCAGCGAAGTCGGTGATTTTCAAGAACCATTGCGCGAGCTTGCGCCGCTCGACCGGGGCGCCTGAACGCCGCCCCCGACCATCGATCACCTGCTCGTTGGCGAGCACGGTCATGTCGACAGGATCCCGATTCGCCTCGCTCTCCTTGCGATAAACGAGGCCGGCATCGAAGAGGTCGAGGAAAAGCGCCTGTTCCTGTCCGTAATAAGCAGGATCGCAGGTCGCGAACTCGCGTTCCCAGTCGAGCGCGAAGCCGAGCTGCTTCAACTGCTCGCGCATCGTCCTGATGTTCGCCCAGGTCCATTCGCCAGGGTGGACGTTGCGTTCCATCGCCGCATTCTCGGCGGGCATTCCGAAGGCGTCCCAGCCCATCGGATGAAGCACTTCGTGCCCCTGCATGCGCCGGAACCGGGCGATGACGTCGCCCATCGTGTAGTTGCGCACATGCCCCATGTGGATGCGCCCCGACGGATAGGGGAACATCTCCAGCACATAGGTCTTGGGCTTGTTGCTGTCGCTGTCGGCGGCGAAACAACCTTCCTCGTCCCACCGCGCCTGCCAGCGGCGGTCGGCCTCGTTCGGGTCGAAACGCCGTTCATTCAAACGATCCTAGCCGCCGACGGAGGTGCGACGCAGGTCCCTGGCGCGGGTCAGGATGATGTCCTCAAGCTTCTGAACCGTTGCCGCTGACACCGGCGCATCCAGCCAAGCACCGTTCTGGTAGACTTGCCGCGCCGCCGATACGCGCAAAGCATCGGCACGAAGATCGGGATCCAGTACCGCGACGGTGAGCTTGACCCGTTCTCCGGGCGCCCTCGGGTTCGTATACCAGTCGGTGATGATGACGCCGCTGTTAGGGTTGGCCTGAAGAAGCGGGGCGAAGGACACGGTATCCACCGCCGCGCGCCACAGATAACTGTTGACGGCGATGGTTGTCACTTGCGACGGCGCCATGCGCGTGGGCACATTCTTGTTGCGGGTACAGCCGGTCCGCGCGGAGCGAATATGAGCAGTGCAGCAGCGGTCGTGTGCAGGCAATTCATCGGCGGTCCTTGGTCAAACGAAGCTTCATGCGGGGCGTTATAGTGCTGGCGTATCTGCCGCAAGCGTCCCGCAGGCACGGAATTATGTGCTTCCGCGGCAACAGGGGATCCGACGAATGAACTCCTGTCATGGAACCTTCAGGTTGAGGGGGCTATATCAACTCGCGAACAGGGAGATGTTCCTTGTTACGAGTCTCGCGAAAAGGAGAGAAGCCCGATGGGTTGCGGCGATCGCCGCGACCGGTCTTGTGCTGACTCCGGCCTTCGCGGCGACGACCTTGAAAAAGCGGCCCCCTGCGGTCTCTCTCAGCTTCGATAGTCTCTCTGCATTCACTCCCGCGAATGCCGACCCGAAGCTTGCTGCCGCGCTTGCCGGCAAGTCCCTGTCGCTCACTGATTTCAAATTCACTCCGGCCCCCGCCAAGGGGCGACCTTCGCAAGTCCGAGTTGCAATCGGGCTCGCGTGAACACGCCAACGCAGGCTGCCGTCACACAGGCGAGTGCGCCGATCGCGGCGGTCAGTGCCCTCACTCCGACCAGCTATAATTTGGGCGTCGCCGTGGGCTGGCGCCAATTCGCCGTTTCCGGTGACGTGACGAAGACCAAGGAAGCCGATCCGGCACTCGGCGGCCGCGAGAGCGCCGTCGTGGGTGTCAGCTACTCGCTTAGCAAGTTTACCGGCCGCGTCGCAGTTGGCGCCGATCGACCCGATGGCCATGCCCTGCCGGCCCTTCGCCGCGGCGACACTTATTCGCTCGACGTCGGCGGCTCTTACTCGCTGACGCGCCACGTCGCACTGACCGGCGGCGTTCGCTACAACGTCGAACGCGATCGCCTGTCGGCGCTGCAGGACAACCGGCGTGATAGCCAGGCAGTATATGTCGGGACTGCGTTCAAGTTCTAAACGCGGTAATTCCGGCCCAACCTTGGAATCCTAGTTTCCGGAGCCGCGTGAACCTGCGCGCGTCCATGCCGCCGAGTGCCAGCAACGTTCGGCCCCCGAGACGTGCCAGCGCCGCGGCGCGCATCCGTGGCAGCGGCTGCCGGTCGGGATGGCTGGCGGTCGGATAGAGCGGCGACAGAAGAATAAGAGGAGTGCGCTGGAGCATCGCGGCGCGAAGCTCGCGGCTGTTGTGGACGCGCCGGGCGGCTCTCGGTCCTTCGATGACGATTACCAGATTTCGGGCGCGCGCGAGCTGCCGCAATCCGCGCGTGGCGCCAATTGAGAATGGTGTCAGTAATAACACCCCGCTGCCGCGCGGGAGGCGCTCCACTCTGCTCCGATCATCGGGCCCGGTGAGGATCAGCCACTGGTGAGGGACGGTCTGGCGGCGGCGCATTGCCCTTCCTATAGCCCAGCGCGTGAGCAGCGTTGCAGACAGAAGACAGAAAATCCTCGACCGCATTTCGCGAGCCGCAGCTGTCGCGAAGCGCGATCCCGCGGAGGTCGAGATGATCGCTGTCAGCAAGGGTCGTTCGATGGACGATATTCAGTCGCTGATCGACGTCGGCCAGAGAGATTTCGGGGAGAATCGCGTGCAGGAGGCGCTCGGTAAATGGCCGGCCCTTCTCGCGCGGTACCCAGACATGCGGCTGCACGGCATCGGACGCCTGCAATCGAACAAGGCCGATGATGCAGTGAAGCTGTTCGACACGATCCAATCGCTCGATCGCCGCTCCCTGCTCGATGCGCTGGTCAAGGAAGCGGGAAGAATTGGCCGGGCACCGGGCATTTATGTTCAGGTCAATATCGGCGGGGAGGAGCAGAAGGGCGGCTGTTCGATCAGCGAGGTCGGCGACCTCGTCGAAGCGGTGCGCTCATCGCCGCTTCCGCTCGCCGGGCTCATGGCAATCCCGCCCCTCGAGCTCGAGCCCGCGCCTTTCTTCGCGCTTCTGGCGAAGCTTGCACGACGCCATGACGTCGCAGGCTTAAGCATTGGAATGTCCGGTGATTTCGAGACGGCGGTCATGCTTGGCGCGACAGCCGTGCGGATCGGCACCGCGCTGTTCGAGGACGAATGATGAAATTCGAGGCGATGATCTTCGACTTCGATGGCGTCCTTCTCGAGAGCGAGTTCGAGGCCAATGTCGAGCTTGCGCAGCTACTCACCGACCTTGGCCACCGGCACAGTGTGGCCGAGGCAATCCGCCACTATACCGGACTGGCGGGAGATGATTTCATCGCGGCAGTCGAACGGAGAATCGGGACGCGGCTCCCTTCCGATTTCCATGACCGGATGAAGGAGAAAAGCATCCGCGCGCTCAAGCAGGGTATCGACGCGGTCGTCGGCGCGGTTGATTTCGTCCGCTCGCTTCCGGCGGACCTTCCAAGGGCGGTGGCTTCGTCAAGCTCGACGCGCTGGATCCGCGGCCACCTCGACCATCTCGGGCTCACCGACGCGTTCGGCGAGCATGTCTATAGCGGCCGTGAACACGTCGAGCGCGGCAAGCCGGCGCCTGACATCTATCTGCATGCGGCCGACCAGATCGGATCCGATATCGCTCGCTCAGTCATCCTTGAAGATTCGGAAGTCGGAGCAAAGGGCGCGTTGGCGTCAGGCGCCACTGTCATCGGGCTTGCCGCGGGACGGCATTGCTTCGACGGTCATGAGGAGATGCTTCGCGCCGTCGGAATCGAGCATGTCGCTCACAGCTTCGAAGAAGTCGCGGCCTTCGTCGGCCTTTATCAGACGAGCAAGTGACCGCTCTTCTTGCGCTTGGTCGCAAGATAGTCGGCGTTATGCGGGTTGGCAGGCATCTGATGGGCGACTCGTTCCGACACTTCAACGCCAGCATCCTCGAGCCCCGCCACCTTGTCGGGATTATTGGTGAGCAACCGGACGCGATCGATCCCCAGCGCACGCAACATCGCGGCCGCGTGGCCATAGTCCCGCTCGTCGTCAGCGAATCCCGAGCCGGCGGTTCGCATCGACAGTGTCGAGCCCGCGGTCCTGGAGCGAGTAGGCGCGCACCTTGTTCGCCAGCCCGATGCCGCGGCCTTCCTGGCGCAGATAGAGGAGAACTCCGCCGCCCGCCGCGCCGATGATTCGAAGCGCTTCCCGGAGCTGCGGCCCGCAATCGCACTTGAGCGACCCGAACACGTCTCCGGTAAGGCATTCGCTGTGTAGCCGTACGAGCGGCGGCTTTCCGCCGAATGCGCCCAGCACGAGGGCAACATGCTCCTGCCCGTCGTCGGATGCACGAAAGGCCACGATTTGCGTTGGTGGCAGGTCTTGAAGCGGCAGCTTCGCCCGGGCGACGATCTCGACCGAGGGCTGTTGTCGTTCACGCACGATTTCTCGAGGCTAACCGCCGGGTCGGATTCTGACGGCCCAAGAATCCACAACGCCGGCAGCAATCCTGCAGAGCGTGCCAACGCAAGTGCGGCGCGGCTGGCCTGACACAGTCGGGGGCGATCGGATGAAGCGGACCGGTCGGACCCCGGTCTAGGTCCCGTCCGGGATCAGCGATCGAAAGCGCGATGGCCACGTCCAGCCAATCCGCCACGCTCGATCGTCAACCGGAGCCGTGCGGATCGGCCGCCTCCCGCTCGTTCGCTAGTTCAGCGCCGCAGCGCGCTGATCGCTGATCATCAGCCTTGCACGATGTCCGGAATCGCGGAGGTCGAGGAGCTCCTGTGTCGTCGTTTCAACCGCGGCAATAGTGAGCTCCTGAGAGCCCGTAATCCGCACCGGCCGCCCCGACCGCAGCATCGCGACCGCAAACCGGACGGCGCCCGAGCTCATAGCTCGATCTCGCAGACCAAGGGCACGTGGTCGGACGGCCGTTGCCAGTTGCGAGCAGGCTCCATCACCTCGTGCGCCACCACGTTGCCGGCAAGCTCGGGCGAGCACCACATATGATCGAGACGGCGACCGCGGTCGTTTTTCGTCCAGTCGGGCGAGCGATAGCTCCACCAGGTGAAGCAGCGCTCCGGCGCTGGCACGAACTTGCGTCGATGTCGGTCCAAGAGTGCGCCTGCTGCAACTTGGTCAGCGCCGCGACCTCGACTGGCGTGTGGCTGACCACCGTGAGCAAGGCCTTGTGATCCACACGTCACAGTCGAGCGGGGCGACGTTGAAGTCGCCGACGATAATCGTCGGCTCGCTCAGGCTCTCAGCCCAGCGGGTCATCCGTTCGATGAAATCAAGCTTCTGGCCGAACTTCGGATTGACTGTCCGATCCGGTGCATCGCCGCCCGCGGGTACGTAGACATTCTCGAGCCGGACCCGCATTCCAGGCGCACGCCGACGTGCCGCGCTTCGCCGTTGTCCTGCCGTCGTGCTTTCCCGGATCCTTCAGCGGAACCCGGCTGAGAATCGCGACACCATGGTGCATACGCTGGCCGTTCAGCTGCCGATGTACATTAACCGTTGCGGTCGAACAGCTCGGCCGGGAAGATGCTGTCGAGGACCTTCGTTTCCTGGAGGCATAATATGTCCGGTTGCTGCTCGACGATCAGGCGTTCGACGAGCGCTGTGCGAGCGCGCACCGAATTGATGTTCCAGGACGCGATCTTCAGTCTTTTGCCCACTTGAGTCGCTTAGCTGCCTGTTCCGATATGAAAAAGGCCCCCGCTCCGGGGGCATGGAGCGAGGGCCGACCTAGCGTTCGTCACGCAAGGGATCCTGCTGACCCCGGGTAACAGGGGGAAACCCCGGGTACGTACAAATCGAGCCTTTATCTAAGCCTCTTAGCCTGACGCTTGGATGAACAAGTCGCAAAATGAAACTTTTTACATCCTATTTTTTCTTCGGCTCGGCATATGTGAACGCACTGGCCGGTATTGCGACATTGTAGCGGACATTCGACAGTTTGACGGTAGTGCGGCAATTCTGTCCGTCGATGGCGGTCCAGCCATACAGCTGTAGCCCGCCGGGCGCCGAAGCGCTGCGGAGGAAGACAAGTGTCAGCGAACCGTATTGCGAAGGATCCGGGCCCGGACCGAGACGACATTGGGATCGGAGCTGGGCACGATTTGCGCGCGGCCCTTGAGGTCGGGCGAGCTCGACAACAGCACGCCCAGCGGAGTCCGGTTGAGCGGCCAACTAGACTTCTGCCCGACCTGATAGTCTATCAGCGTCAGTGTCCTGCCGCTCGAGACGAGCAGCAGGTCGCCGCTCCCATATTCGAAGCGAACCTTGCCCGGGCGCTCGAGGTCCATCTTGCCGGCGGATGAACGACCACGTGCATCTGTCTGCACGAAATTCGCGGTCATCGTGTGGACACTCGCGATGTGCGCCTTGAGCCCCGCCATGTCGGGAGAGTCGGCGGCGGACACCGGTACTGCGGCGGCGACGACCGCGACCGGCAGCAGAGCGCGCGCGAGTTTCGTCGGAAAAGTCATTCGAGAGCTCCTGGAAATTTCGCCGGAAAACTGGCGTTCAGCGCTTTGAATGCGGACTGAACCTTGCGGTTCCGTTCCGTTCAGCCTCAGATCGGGTGCCCCTCAGGGTCGATTAGCACTTCGCGGCGGCCGACATGATCCGGCTGACCGACGAGACCATCCTTCTCCATCCGCTCGATCAGCCGTGCGGCGCTGTTGTAGCCAACTCGAAGCTGACGCTGCAGGTACGAGGTTGACGCCTTCTGGCTTTCGGCGACGATCTGCACCGCCTTGCGATAGAGCTGGGTTTCGGCATCGTCCTCGCCAGTCGGCTGGCCGTCGAACAGATAGCCGCCGTCCTCAGGTTCCTCCGTGACGGCCTGAATATAGTCAGGCGAACCTTGCTTACGCCAATGCTCGGCAACGGCGCGGACTTCCTCGTCCGACACGAACGGACCATGGACTCGCATGATTTGTTTGCCGCCCGGCATGTAGAGCATGTCGCCCTTGCCCAGCAGCTGCTCCGCACCCTGTTCGCCGAGGATCGTGCGGCTGTCGATCTTGCTCGTTACCTGGAAGCTGATCCGCGTTGGGAGGTTCGCCTTGATGACGCCGGTAATGACATCGACCGACGGACGCTGCGTCGCCATGATCAGGTGGATGCCCGCCGCGCGCGCCTTCTGCGCAAGCCGCTGGATCAGGAACTCGACCTCCTTGCCGGCGGTCATCATGAGGTCGGCGAGCTCGTCAGCGACGACGACGATCTGCGGCATCACCTCGTAATCGAATTCCTCATCTTCATAGAGGGGCTGCCCGGTGTCGGCGTCATAGCCGGTCTGGATCCGCCGCTTTAGCTTCGATCCCTTCGCCTTCGCTTCGCGCACCTTGGCGTTGAAGCTGGGCAGGGCTCGCACGCCAAGGTTGGCCATCTTGCGATAGCGCTCTTCCATTTGCTCGACGGTCCATTTGAGCGCGCGGATCGCCTTGCCCGGTTCTGTCACCACGGGCGCGAGGAGGTGCGGGATATCGTCGTAGATGCTGAGCTCCAGCATCTTCGGATCGATCATGATCAGCTTCACCTCATCCGGACCGTAGCGGTACAGGAGCGAGAGGATCATGCAGTTGAGGCCGACGGATTTACCCGAACCGGTGGTGCCGGCGACAAGCAGGTGCGGCATCGGCGCGAGGTCAGCGATGACCGGATCGCCGGCGATATTCTTGCCGAGGATCAGCGGCAACGACATGTTCTGATCCTCGAATGCCTGGCTCCCGATCAGTTCGGACAGCGAAACCATTTCGCGCTTGGGATTGGGCAGCTCGATGCCGATGACGCTGCGGCCGGGGATCGTCGCGACGCGCGCCGACAGCGCCGACATGTTGCGCGCGATGTCGTCCGCGAGTTGGATCACTCGGCTCGACTTGATTCCGCTCGCAGGTTCGAGCTCGTACATCGTCACGACCGGCCCGGGTCTTACTTCGACAATCTCGCCGCGCACTTTGAAGTCGTCGAGCACAGCCTCGAGCAAACGCGCATTGCGCTCGAGCCCAGCGCGATCCACTTGTTGCCGCCCGTCCCTTGGCGGCGGCGCAAGCAGCTCAAGCGTCGGCAGCTGGTAATTGTCGCCGAGCGCCAGGCTTGGCTGCGCGACTGACTTGCGGTCCTTTGTGCGGCCGGCAAGCGCCACAGGCACGGCGCGCTCCGCAACGGCAACGATTGGCCGCGATTTGGGCGGCGCCGCCTGGACGATGCGTTCCTCCCTGACCTCGGTGGCGCGCGGCGCGGCGCGGCGCTCGCGCGGCTTCCGCTGGAAAAGAGCGCTAATCCAGCCGCGCTCCTCCTCTCGCAGGCCCATGGCAAAAACGCCGAGCGTCAGCCCGGCGAGCGCCAGCAGAAGCAGCGTCGCAAGCCGCGCTGGCCCCTCGATCTGGGGGTTGGGAATTGTCGCGAACGCCGAGTTGAGGCCGTGCGCTGCGGCAAGTCCGAATGCTCCGCCCCAACCGCCCGGCAGTCCGGAGACGGCCGAGCCGCTGGTCAGGCCAAGTGCGGTCCCGAGCAGCACTGCGCCAATCGCGGCGACCAGCAGCCCGCGACCAGTGTGGCCGGCGGGCTCCAGGCGAGACATGCGCAAGCCCGCGACAGCGATCACCGGCACGAACAGCGCGGAACCGATGCCAAACAGGAGTAGCAGCACGTCGCTGAAATAAGCACCCGGACTTCCGATCCAGTTTGCCGGCGGCCCGCCCGCCGCGGCGCTTAGAGACGGATCCGTGGGATTGTGAGTTGCGAGCGCGATCGCTGCTGCGATGCTTAATAGGATGAGCATCGCGCCCCAGCTGCGGACGGCGAATTGGCGCACCGCTGTGGCGAGCGCCTCCCGCCAATCGGGCGCCAGGTCGCGCTTCGGTGCGCGCGTGGCTACGGTCGCCATATTCCCACCCCCAGAAATCCTTCCGCGCTAGAATTCCTCACCCGTACTCCCGGGTCAAGCGAAGTCGTGGCTTCGTTGCGACGAACGGGGTAGGTGGCGCCCATGGACCGGGCGGACGTGATCATCTTCGGCGGCGGACTTGTCGGCCTGGCGCTCGCCTCCGCACTCGATTCGAGCGGCCTTTCGACCATCGTCGTTGATCCCGCCGACCCGGCGCCGCGCGGCGATTTCACCTTCGACGGCCGGACGAGCGCCGTCTCCTCCAGTTCGATGCGGATGCTCCAGGCGATCGGCGTTGCGGGTTATCTGAAGGAGCCCGGCTGCCCGATACAGCGCATCGCGGTCGCCGACGGCCTGAGGCCCGGCGGATTGCACTTCGAGCCCGAGGACGATGAGCCGCTCGGCTTCATGCACGAAAATCGGAACCTGCGTGCGGCGCTGCACGCGCGCGCCGAAGCCGGCAAGAGCATCTGGCTGATGTGGAAGTCAAAGGTCGCGAGCGTGAAGCGTGGAGACTTCGGCGTCGTTGTCGCGCTCGAGGACGGACGCAAGCTCGACGCGCCATTGCTCGTTGCCGCCGATGGACGCAATTCGCGCACTCGCGGGGCGGCGGGAATAAACATAGCGCGCTGGAAGTACGACCACCAGGCAATCGTGTCGGTGCTCCGCCATGAGCGCCCGCACGAGCATGTCGCCTATGAAATCTTCTACCCAACCGGACCGTTTGCGCTTCTGCCCATGAACGACGATGCCGTCGGGCATCGCTCGGCGATCGTATGGTCGGTTCCAGAGGCGGATGCCGCCGGCTGGCTCTCGCTCGCCGACCAGGATTTCGCTGCCGAAGCCGAGGCAGCGATGGGCTGCTTCCTCGGCAAGGTCGAAATGCTGGCGCCGCGCTCGTCCTATCCGCTCGGCTTCCACCACGCCGCGCAGATCACTGCGAAGCGCCTCGCGCTCGTCGGCGATGCGGCTCACGTGATCCACCCGATCGCCGGGCAGGGCCTTAATCTCGGCTTTCGTGACGCAGCCGCTCTCGCGCAGGTGCTCGTCGAAGGCGCGCGGCTCGGCCTCGATCTCGGCGATCGCCAACTGCTCGACCGGTACCAGAGGTGGCGCTCCCTCGACGCGCTGTCGGTGGCGTTCGCCACCGACACGCTGACGCGGGTCTACGGCGTGCCCGGCAGGACTGCATCGGCGATACGCCGCTTTGGAATGGGACTGGTTGGCAGGATCTCGCCTCTCCGCAACCGCCTGATGAGCGAAGCACGCGGCACGAGCGGAGAACTCCCGCTGCTTCTGCGAGGTCTGCAGATCTGACTATTGGATCGTAGGCTCACGCTTCAACACCGCCGCTGACGGCAGCACGGTGGAACTGCATGAGCTGCACCAGAAGATCAGCGCGCCCGGGGAGCGCCGCGCTGCTCCAGCAGCGCCTGCTTCGCACCCACGTCGAACGGCGCGACCTGCGCGATCGCGTTGACCAGCATCTCATCGTCGAGGCGACTGACGGCGTCCCAGTCGACCGCAAGTCCCATCGCATCGCCCAGCCGGCGTGCCTCCCGCTCGACCTCGGCACGCTGGCCGAGCGAAAGCGGCGGTGGCTCTTCGTCATCGAAGGCTTCGATATCGACGTCGGCGCAGCGGTAAAGCGACGTCGCCCTCGGCTTCCCGGACGACGCGAAAGCGGTTCGAACCAAGAAGAACGATGTTGAAGCGTCCGTCCTCGAACTCCTCGAGGCCAACGAGTTCGCCGACGCATCCGACCTCAAACAAGGGCGCCTGGTTGTCGTCGTCGAGCCGATGGGGCTGGATCATCGCAATTCGGCCCGGACCATCGACGGCGTCCCGCACCATTTCGCGATAGCGCGGCTCGAAGATGTGAAGCGGCAGCTGCGAACGCGGAAACAGGATCGCGCCCGGCAGCGGGAATAAAGGGACGCGTATAGTTCGGCTCATGTAAAGAGCACGGCGGACAGGCGCCGGCGCTGCGCGGCTGACCAGGGATCTTCCAATCCCTGCGCTTCGAGCAGCTGAAGGAAACGCTGGCGTGCCGCGCCGCCGTTCCACTCGCGGTCGCGGCGGATTATTTCGAGCAGCTCGTCGGCAGCGGCATCCCGATCCCGATGCCATCTTCGCTGATGCGAGCTCGAACCGTGCCTCATGGTCGTCCGGGTTCGACGCAAGTCGCTCTTCGAACGCGCTCGTGTCGGCTGCTGGGGCTGAAGCCACTTCGAGCGCTGCCTTGGCGCGTGTGATCTCAGGCTTTTCCGCAAGCTCGGGCGGAACCTCGCCGAGCAGCAGTCCGGCTTCGTCGATTTCCCCGGCCGCGATCAATGACCTGGCCAGCCCACCGATCACTGCTGGATCGTCCGGAGCCATGTCGTGGACCTGCCGGAAGATGTTGATCGCGCGCGCAGCGTCGCCTTCGCCCAGCACTTGCTCGCCCATGGCGACCATCGGCTCAATCTCCGCTTGCGGGGTCGCGCCCTCTGCCTCGATCTTGAGCTGGGCGAGCAGCTGGTCCAGCACCTTCTTGATCTGCCCTTCGGTGCGGTAGTTGGTGAGATCCGCAACCGGCTGGCCGCGATAGATCGCATAGACGGTAGGGATCGACTGGATCCGGAACTGAGCTGCGAGCAGCTTCTCCTGCTCAACGTCGATTTTGGCGAGCTTCACGCCCTTCGCCGCATAATCCTCGGCGACCTTGTCGAGGATCGGCGAGAGCTGCTTGCAAGGACCGCACCGCTCCGCCCAGAAATCGAGGACGACAAGCGCGGTCATCGAGGGTTCTATGACGTCCTTCTCGAACCGCTCGATCGATTCGCGTTCGGCTTCGGTGAGACCGAGAGTTGCCACTAGCTCAAGCACTCCTGCTGTTCGCGGGCGTCCATATGGGCCGGCGTTAAGCGGGCCACAAGCGTGAGCGTCGGGCTAACAGCCGCTTAACCACGCTGCTGTACGAGGCGGCTCATGCAGGCGACCGACAGGCCGAGGGGAGTTTGGTGGTGGGCGGTGGGCGCAACGGCGCTCGCCGGCCTCGCGCTGCGCATCGCCGCCGCGCATGGTGGGTTGTGGACGGACGAAGCCTGGTCGGTGATCTATGCCGCCCAGGCGCGAGACCCGCTGGGAGTGTTCCTGCGCATCAATCACGACAACAACCATCACCTTTACTCGCTCTGGCTGCAGGCGATCGGTCCCGCCGCCGCGCCGATGCTTGCGCGAGCGCCCGCGATCCTTGCCGGTTCAACGTGCGTCGTCGTCGCGGCAATGCTCATCGCTCGCCGTTCGCGAACAGCAGGAATCGTGGCGGCGCTCCTGTTCGCGGTTACTCCCGCGCTGGTCGCCTTCGGGTCCGAGGCGCGCGGCTATTCAATGATGCTCCTTGCCGCGCTGACGATGCTGCTCCTCGTCAGCGATGCGCTGGATGGCCGGCCGGCACCCGGCGCCAACTGGTGGCTCGCGGCGATCGCTCTTCTCGGCATGCTTTCGCACATGACGATGGCAGCGCCCGTCGGAATCGCGACCCTCTGGGCCTATCTCGAGCGGAGAGCCGAAGTCGGACCGGCTGCGGCCCTGCCGGCGACGGCCCGGCTGATGGGCCCAGCGCTCGTCACAACCGCAACCGTAATTCTCTTTGTCTTCACCGCGGCAGCGCTTAGCCCGACCGGGATGCGGCTCGGCGGATACGAGCCCTTCTCGGCGCCGCATTACGCCGCAGCGCTCGACGACCTCGCGCTTTGGTCTACGGGTCTTTCCACGCCTTGGCTCTGGTTGATCCCGCTGCTTCTGGGCGCCGGCGCTCTTGGGATTGCGGTCCAACGACCGAAGTGGCTTGGCTCCCGCGCGCTCCTTTACGCGCTACTGATCCTGGCGGTACCGCTTGCCGCAGCGGTCGTTCGGCCAGGCAATACAGAATTTGCGCGCTATTATCTTGCGAGCGCGATCGGCCTGCTGCTCTTCATTTCTGATTGGATCGGCCGCGGCCTTACGAATTGGCCCGACGATCCGCGTCGGCGCAGCGCTGCTTGTCGTCACCCTCGTCGGCGTCGGCCTCTATCGCGATTCAATCCTGATCTCCGTCGATCGAGGCAGGCCTGCGGCGACCGTTGCCGACATGGCGGCGCTTTCGCCGTCCGGCGCCCGCATCGCCTTCGCCGAGCCGCGCCTAAAGGCCGTCGTCGCCGTGACCGCGGAACGGACCGGATATCCGGCTCGGTTCGCCGGCGGATGCGCACCCGCTGACTTCCTTCTCGCTGCTCAACCGCGATGGGTGGATGCCATGCCGGCGAGCGTCGAGCGGTGCGGTATTCAGATGGAAGCCGTCGATTCATCGTTCACTATTCCGATCACAGGCGATTCGTGGGTTCTCTATCGCGCCAGGAGCTTGCAAAGCTTTGGGTCGGCTGATAGCGGGCGCGCTCCAGCGGCGGGGAATTGCCGCATTTCCGGCCGAGCGGGCGTAGCTCAGGGGTAGAGCACAACCTTGCCAAGGTTGGGGTCGAGGGTTCGAATCCCTTCGCCCGCTCCAGCCAATTCAATTGTCCAGTCCGGACACATAGGTAACAAAACGTTCCTAAGACATGGGTGACAAACCTGGGCCGAACGGGTTGTCACCGATGTCTCCGGTACAGAAGGTCACCTGTGTATCGGGTCGCTCGCTCATCTTGGCATCAGGTCGGAATAGCCGACATGCTGTTGGTGCAAGCGTAGCGCGCGCCTATGTGGCTCCGGCAAGGAGGCACGTCATGGCCGAGCAAGCTGAACTCACCCGCACCGAAACCGCCAATAGGATTCAGACTGAGAACCCGGCGACGGAGCAGCCGGGCAAGAGCTACCCGGAAACGTCGCTCGGCGACGCCCATGCCGCAGCTGCAGCAGCGCACCAGGCGTTCCTCAAATGGCGCCGAACCAGCTTCGCGGAGCGCTCTGCCATCATCCGCAAGACCGCCGAGATCCTCCGCGGGCGCAAGGATGAGCTCGCGCGTCTCATGACCGACGAGATGGGCAAGACGCTGACCGATGGCCGCGCCGAAGTCGAGAAATGCGCCTTTCACTGCGATTGGTTCGCCGACCATGCCGAAACCTATCTCGCCGACGAGCCGGTCGATTTCGACGGCGAGGAGGCGTTCGTCACCTTCAATCCGCTCGGCATCGTGCTTGCCGTGATGCCGTGGAATTTCCCCTTCTGGCAGGTCTTCCGCTTCGCCGCGCCAGCGCTGATGGCGGGAAACGGCGCACTTCTGAAGCACGCTAGCAACGTGCCCGGCTGCGCGCTCGCGATCCAGGACGTGCTTCACGAAGCGGGGGTGCCCCGCGACCTGTTCCGCACCCTCTTGCTCCCGAGCCGCGAGGTCGAAGCGCTGATCAAGGACGAGAATATCGCCGCCGTGACGCTCACCGGAAGCGTCGCGGCGGAAGAGTGTCGCCACTGCGGCCGCGTCGGTTCTCAAGAAATGTGTGCTCGAGCTCGGCGGGTCGGACCCGTACGTGATCCTCGATGACGCAGACGTGGATGCGG
>CAVYAH010000102.1:0-59085 GCA_963766415.1 uncultured Alphaproteobacteria bacterium
CGCAGCGATCATGGCGTCCAGCGCGCTGACGTCTTCAGTAGCAGTCATCGCCCCCTCCAGCGTGTTGGCTGCTGCCTAGCACGTCTCCGCAGAAGGGTCCTCTCCGGGCTTCCCACTCATTGGGACATCGCGCTGCCCACCGCGTAGAGAGATCAGGTCCATGGAGACGCGGGAGAAGGGTATGAACGACTTCGAAGGGCTGTTCGGGCTATTCGGCATCATGTTCGGCCTGATCGTCGCCGAACTGTCGCTAAAAATGGCAGACGCAATCGATTACACGCGAACGGCCGATCGGTATCCTGACCCCAGCTCTCGCATTTCTCGTCCTCACCGACGTGACGAGTTTTTGGCTTTTCATCTGGGCGGCCAGAAATGTGCTCAAAGTGAACTGGCACACGGTCTTTAGCGGCGTGCTTGTAGCAATTGTCTACTTCCTGGCCGCTTCGCTCGTGTTCCCCCGCGCGAAGCGAAGCTGGGTGCACCTCGATGATCATTATTGGTCGCGCAAGCGGGTTGTCGTTGGCGGCATTCTCTTCGCGAATTTGGCAATCGACGGCTTCATGATGACCCGAGCCATTCCAACGTGGAACGACTGGATGTTCTATTTCTTACTTTCCCGCCTACCTCGTTGCACTGGCAGGCCTGATTGTCAGCCGTTCGCGCCGGTGGGACATGCTGTTCCTGGCCTGGGCAATCGCAATCAATCTGTTGGCCGGATCCGATCTTCTCCCCGGCTCGCGCTGGGGCGAGCAAATCGGCCTGACATTTGGAGCGCAACGAGGAGAGGCATTGTCCCCCTACTTCTATGACTGCGGATATCGACATTGTCAGAAGGCGCGGTCACGCCCATGTTGAAGACGGTCCGCCCAGATCGTAGATTTCGATCGGACTTCGACTTTACCTCTCCCACGTGAATGAGACCGTTGGAGCAAGAGCCGCCGGAACTGAGCTCGCGAGCGGTCGCGCCGAATGGTACAGCATCCGATACAGGGTGTCGTCGCGCTTGTCGGGATAGAGGAGCAACACTGGTGGCGATGAGGCGGCCGTAGGTCAGTAGAACTGCTGAACGTGACGCGTCCGTTTCATGCCAGCCGAACAGCGACACTTGCCCCGAAGTATCCGATGACCCGGTCGCTGAGCGCCTCGCGAGTGCCGGTCAGCGTAATCCCGGCGCCTGTCGAGATGGAAAGGACGGCTCGATGGCGACTCGATTCCGGATAGCTGTTGCCGCTCTCGAGCGAATTCAGGTGATCCCAATGCGATTGCAGCGATGGCACCGCGAACCTGGGCGGCTTCAGCCCAGCGGAGTGCTGTATCGAGTTGGAGGCTTGCGACGTCGGTGAACGGCTCATGGCCATACAGCGCCGCGACGCGCCGACACTTCGGTGAAGCTCGAAGTTTCCGAGCGTGAGCTCAGGTCCGAAGCTGCCGCCGAGTAGACGTCGTTGAACGCGACTTGCCGTAGAGGTTCGCAGAGGCAGAGACGTAGTGAGGAGGTTCGCGTCGCGGCTAAGGGAAATACGGCCGTAGCCCTGGCCTTGTAGGGCGACACCCTGGCCAGACTGCGGCGCGGGCGTCCTTGTCCAGCGTGAAATCGCCGATCACCGTTCCCAGCGTATCCGAACGGGTCGCACAATTGACATTGCTGTCGCTTTCGAACGGCGATGTCGAGCGTCGACCCATCGGCTTATGACGCGAAGGGCCTCCGAAACCGGTCGAACTTGCTGCGCGACCTCGGCGGAAGCTCGCCTGCGCGAACGGCGTGAAGTTCGCGTCGGTCCGCCGCCTCGTCACCCATTGCGGCGAGAACGTCGACTAACTCCAGGCGGACGCGCTGGGCATCGGGCTGCTCGTCAAGGATCGCGACGAAGGAGCACTGCGCTGTCCGTGAGGCGTCGCTGGCTTTCGAACATGCGGGCCAGTCGGAATCTCGCCTCGTTGCGGATCTCGAGTGCTCGATTGCGTCGCCAATGCCCGATAGATCGTCTCGGCTGTTCCGAAATCGCCTTTACGCTGCGGCGGCTTCTGCGACTGTGAACATCTCTGCCGGCGTAAGCGTAATGGATCGTTCGTCCCTGCGGGTCGGGTCACGCGGATGTCGGACGTGCTCGGTCCGGCCGATAGGCCGGCGGCCAACGATAGCGAGATCATGACAATCGCCTACCGGGCTTGGGAAGGCGCGCTTTTCTGTTCACTGAAAAACCCCGCGAGATTAGTGGCTTGTTGGCATGAACGGCTGCTGACGCAACGTTATTCTCGCATGGCGCTCGATTCGGTTGGCTTCGAAAGCTTGTCCACTCGGCTTCAACCGGTTGAGCATTGCCGATGCGTATTGCCGTCGTCGCTCCCAGCTGCACGCTGAAACGCGAAGCCGCAGAGCGCGTGCAAGGCATTGTTGCCGAACGTGGCGACTGCGAGCTTCTGGTCCATCCGCAATGCTTTCTCACCGATGGCCACTTCGCGGGCCCTGACGAAGCCCGACTTGCTGCATTTCGCGAGGTCGTTGCCGACCCATCAGTGGATGCTGTCTGGTTCGCGCGGGGCGGATACGGCTCGAACCGCATCGCCGAGGCCGCGCTTGCCGACCTCCCGGGAGCGGCACTCCCCAAGACCTACATCGGCTACAGCGGTCCTGGCTTCCTACTCGCGGGTCTCCACGAAGCCGGCATCGATGTCGCGTGTGAACCGATGCCGCAAGACGTTCTGCGGAGCGGCGGCGAAGAGGCAGTGACAAGGGCGCTAGACTGGCTCGTGCGAGGCGAGATCTCGAGCCTCGAGCCGAACCTCGAGGAGCCGGCCATGGCGTTCAACCTGACTGTCCTCTCGAACCTCCTTCGGACGCCCCTCGAACCCGATCTGACGGGCGTCGATTTGCTCATCGAGGAGGTTAGCGAGCAGCTCTACCGCATCGACCGGACGATGTTCCATGTGACGGCGAGCCCGAACGTGCGCCGGGTGAGCCGATGCGCCTGGGGCGGGTCAGCGACATCCTCGCCAATGACCCCGAATTTGCCGGGGACGCATCCGCAATCGTCGAGGAATGGTGCGTGACGTTCGGGGATCAGTTTTGGTCGGCTGGCCGACATTGGCCACGACGCGGGCAACAGGGTCGTGCCATTTGGGGTGAACAATCGCTGAAATCCCCTCTGTAACGGCATTGCAAAGCGCTCCGAGTTGCGCTCTATCAATATCGGAACAACAGGAGGGCCTGATGGCACAAGGAACTGGTCGTAGAGCAGGGGGCGGACTGGCTCGCCCGGTAACTCCTTCAGCGGATCTCGCGAAGATTACCGGAAGCGCGCCGCTTCCGCGCAGCCAGGTGCGTTTCGAAGGTGTGGGACCATATTCGTGAGAACAACCTGCAAAACCCGCAAAACAAACGGGAAGATTGTGGCCGATTCGACGCTGAAGCCGATCTTTGGGGGCAAGGATCGAGTCAGCATGTTCGAAATGAACAAGCATCTCTCCAATCACCTGAAGTAAGCTTCAGCAGCCTGGGGGCTGAGAAGGGGACCCGCTTCTGCGGGTCCCCTTTTCGTAAGTGGAAGCCGCGACTCGGCTCTTCGATTCAGCCCCTCCACAGGCCGTCGAGCTTTTCCTGGGTCACCGGGAAGCCGAGGTGGGCTGGAATCGTAATGAATTTCTCGCCGTCTCGCTCTTCTACCCAGGGAGTCACGGGTTCGATCGGATGGGCGAGTGCATCCGCCCGGATCGCCTCGAATGACGCGTGCAAGCCAAGGCGTTCGAGAGTCCTGCGTGTCGGGAAGATAAGGCGCGCTTTGCCGCTTTTGTCGCGTTCCAGCACGTCTGCCGCGCTAAGCCAGTCCGCTCGTGCGCATTCGCCCTCGATGACCCGCGGATGCCAGTCGCCCGCCGGGCACTGCGCGACAAAGAACAAGGTGTCGAACCGCCGCACCGCGTGGAACTTGGGCACCCAGCGCGCAAACGGGGTCAGCGCGTCCATGTGGATGCCAAGACCCGTTGCGCGAAGGAGTTCGGCGAACGGCTGATCAGCGACCAGTGCACGCTGAAGTGATGCTGCGTCCTGCACCGTCGGGGAGGGGACAAGGCCGACCGGAATGGCGGTCTCCTCAACGGTTTCACGAACCGCCGCCACCGCAGCGGCCTCAATACCGACTTCTTCGCCAAGTGCTCGATCGGCCGGATCGATACGCCCACCTGGAAAGACAAGCGCGCCAGCGGCAAATGACATGCCTTGCGCGCGTTCAACCATCAGCAGCTCGGGAGGGCCGCTTGCGCTGTCACGCACGACGATCAGGGTCGCGGCGGGAATCGCCTCTTCCGACATGGCGTCGACCTAGGCCGCGCCGACCCAAAGAAAAAGCCGCCCAGGAAGCACCGGGCGGCTCATTTTGTTTGATCCGAGGCTTTGGATTACATCGCGTCGATGTTCTGCTCCTGGGCTTCGCTCGGGTTCGGGCCGTTGTCACCAGCCGCGTTCTCGTCATTGAGGTCCTGCTGCTGGTTGCCGAGCGCCTGGTCCTCGGCGTTTACCGCCGCATCATTGGCGAGCGCGTTCAGGTCCTCGGCCGCGGGCTGGTTGAGCTCAGCATTATTGACCGCATCTTCGTTCTTTCCGTTGCACGCCGCAAGCGAGAGCGCGGCCGCGCCGCCGATCAGAAAAACCAGTCTTTTCATCTCTTTGAGTCCCCCAGAAGATCAAAATGGAATAGGTACACATATCAGCAGTTTGCGCGCAGTTTCCACCCTTTTCGTTCATCTGACGACAGTTGCCAGACGAGCCGAATCCTTGAGATTCGGCGCGAAAATCCCTATCTCGAGCCTGCCGGGCAACCGGCTATGTCGGTAGAGTGTTGGGTGGAATAGGCATTTCGGACCCGGGGGCAGTACCCCGGCGCCTCCACCACCAGCCGCTGGCCTGATGCAGTTTTCAGGCGGTTGCTGATGGGGGCGAAATAGGATCGACGAGTGCAATAAAGTCCCGATTGCCGATCGGATTGAGCCACCGTGACGGCTCATTCACACAAGTGCCAACGATAACGAGGCGCTCGCTCTTGCTGCGTAACTGACGTCCTAACGGACTGACGTTACAAAGCTAAAGCGCGGTTGGACCCCACCGGGCAACAGAAGGGGATTCCAGCGGCACGGGAGGCGCCGGGCAACAGAAGCCTCCCACCCTCCTTCCAGCTCCCCGATCGATGCGGTAAACAGGCCGATAGGGGGGCCTCTCATGCATCACTGGACCAGGCATTTGCTCGCGCTCGCAGCGCCGCTGCTGCTCACTGGCTGCCTGTGGGGACCGGGCAAGTTCACCTCCGACCTAGCGCTGCGCAAAGACGGCAGTTTCGTCCTCGACTATAGCGGGGAGATCATCCTTGAGACTGCAGATTCGATGGCCAGGCAGGCTTGGCTGGACAGCATGGCGCACTGTGCGTCCGAGGAAGGCAAGGAGCGGCCCTGCACCGCACAGGAAATCGCCGAGCAGAAGGCCGCCTTCGACAAGAAGCAGAAGGACGACGCGGAGGCAGCGAAGGCGTTCGGTCTTCCCGGAAGCGACGAAGAGTCGAACCGAGCTTTCGCAGTCAAGCTGACGAAATATGCGGGCTGGCGATCGGTGACCTACCGCGGAAAGGGCGTTTACGACGTCGACTACCATTTCCAGGGCCGGCTGACTCAGGATTTTGTCTTCCCCTTGATGCCTGACAGCAATGTCGTCATTCCGTTCATCGCTCTACGCCGCCGCTCGGATGGTGCGGTGTTGGTGAATGCGCCGGCGCTCGCCGGCGGAACGAACATGTTCGGGCCGATGGCGCAGCAAATGGGCGGCGACAGCAAATCCTCGCCGCCGTCGCGGGCGCAGGGCCGCTTCACGATCCATACGGACGGCCAGATCATGACGAACAACAGCGAGGATGGGCCCGGGACGGATCAGGCGGGGCAACGGATGTACTGGGACATTGCGCCAGGCTCGAACAAGGTGCCCGAGGCGCTGATCCGACTATAGCTGTTTGCCGATTGGTCGAACGGGCGGTTGCCTTTGCGCAACGGCCTTGCCACGCTCGGTGCAACTAACCCCGGGGATTTCCATGCGCAGAACTTTTCTTGCCGCGCTTCTCGCAGCCAGCGCTTCCATCGCCATTGCAGAGCCCACTCCAAAGGAGAAATTGATGACGCCGCCGGCAGGGGCGCGTCATTATGTGATCAGCTCGACGGCTGGGAAGCACGGCGACATCTGGTCTTGGACGACACCTGACGGAAAGAGCGCCTATCGCATGTCGATGTCGCTGCGGGGCTGGGTGACCGAGGATGATGAGCTGATCACCCAAGGCGCGGCCGGACAGCCGGCAGCGATCGCCATTCGGGGTTACACGGATTCCGGCGACGCCACCGAGGATTATAGCGTCGACGGCAGCGGCGTCGCACGCTGGAAGACTTCGGTCGATTTAGGATCCGCCCCCCTCGGCGCAAAGCGGTACAACACCTATGGCGGTCCGTGGCTGGCGAGCGAGCAGGACATCGACGCCCTCGTTGCCGCAGGTGACAAGGGGCTCGACCTGCTGCCGAACGGCCATGCGAGCATCAGCATTGGGCAGCCGGTGCAGATCGATGGTCCCCAAGGCCCGAAGACGGTCAAGCTCGCATTCGTCAAGGGCTTTGGATTCTCGCCGAACCCGGTCTGGCTCGACAGTGGCAACCACTATTTCGGCTTCGCCGGGATCATTTCCCTGCTTCCCGAAGGCTATGAAAGTGCCGGGCCCAAGCTGAAGGGAATCCAGGACGAGGCGACCGCGGCCATGGTCCGGGAGGTCGCCCACAAGTTTCTCGCTCCCACCAACCGCACGCCGACTTTGATCGACCATGTGCTGATGTTCGATTCGGTCGCCGGCAGATATCTGCCCAACCGCGCCGTCCTGATATCCGACGGAAAAGTTGCTGCGGTGGGCGCGGCCGGGTCCATCAAGGCGCCGGCCGGCGCGACAATCCTCGATGGCCGCGGCAAGACGCTACTTCCGGGTTCTCTGGGATTTGCACCAACACGTCGGCGACGACTGGAACCTATTGCAAAACCTCGCGACCGGGATGACCAACTATCGCAGCCCCGGCACTGCGATTGACGATGCCTTGAGCATCTACAAGCGCCGCGCCGCGGGCGACCTGCTCGCGCCGGACGGCAAGATCTCCGTCATCATCGACCGCAAGGACCCGGCTGGCGGCACAGGGCGCTCTCACCGTCAGCTCCGAGGCCGAAACGATCGCGGCGGTCGACAAGATCAAGGCTGCAGGTCTCTGGGGAGTAAATTCTACACCTCGATGAACCCGGCTTGGATCGCGCCAGGCGCCGCTGAAGCCCACAAGCTCGGACTCCATGTCCATGGTCACGTGCCCGCGGGCATGCGGCCTTTAGACGCGGTGCGGGCTGGTTATGACGAGGTCACGCACATCAACTTCATCATGATGCAGGCGATGCCGCAGGACGTCGTCGACAAGGCGAACACGGCGGCTCGGCTCGAGGGGCCGGCCAAGTACGGCAAGGACGTCGATCTCGATTCTCCGGCGATGAAGGCCTTCTATGCGGAGCTCGCGAAGCGGAAGACGATTATCGATCCGACGCTGACCGTCTGGGAGCCGCTGATGACTTCCGACGGCACCTCAATTCCTCCGGAATATGCGCCGTTTGCCGACATCGCTCCGCCGGCGGTTGCGCGCGGATGGAAGATCAGCGGCTATCCGTTGTTCGACAACCTGACGCGCGACGATTTCCGCAAGAGCCTTCGACAAGATGGTTGGGCTGGTCGCCAAGCTCCATGAGGCCGGTGTTCGAATCGTCGCTGGGACCGACGGCTATGGGCTCGAGCTGGTGCGCGAGCTCGAGCTCTACCAGCAAGCCGGCCTGACCAACGCCGAAGCATTGCAGAGCGCCACGATCGTGCCCGCGCGGATGACCAGCATGGACGATCGGGTCGGTTCGATCACGCGTGGCAAGACGGCCGACATCATCCTTGTCGACGGTGACGTGTCGAGGGATCTCGGCAAGCTCCGTCATGTCGATACCGTCTTCCTCGACGGCTATCGGCTGGACGGCGAGCAGCTGCGCGAGGCTAGCGGCCTCAACGGAATGCCGAAATGACGGCTCGTCGAAGATTAGCCGTCGAAGTCACGCCATTCTTCTCGTCAAGGATCCCCGAAAACTCGTTCAGGATGACGAAAATGAGCGCTTCCGAAGCTCGTCCCTGATTTCGGTCAGCAATTCGACTTCGCTTGGGCCGCTCGGCGCATCCTCGGGTTTCCTCATCAGCTTCGTGGCCCAGCGCACCATCACGAAAATGATGAAGGCCAGTATGACAAAGCTGACGACCTCGGTAACGAACGCGCCCCATCCGAGCACGGGCGCTCCTGCCTTCTTGAGCGCTGCGTAATCAGTCATCGATCCGTGATAATCCGGCGGGACCGCCCCCAACAGTATGAAGTGGCTGGAGAAGTCGAGCCCGCCGAAAATCTTTCCGACAATCGGCATGATGATGTCGTCGGTGAGGCTGGTGACAATCTTGCCGAAGGCGGCGCCGATGATCACCGCAACGGCAAGGTCGAGCACATTTCCCTTGGCGATGAAGGCACGGAAGTCCTTGAGCATCGGTCTCTCCCTCTGTCTGCAATGCGACAGTCCTACTGCAGTTTGCGACGAGGCGCAGCTGCTGTGTTGTCACCGTAAGACAGTATCTTGAACGATAGCCCTCGCATCTCTAACTACCCGCGCACCTGATCAGTGGGAGGGGCACATGAATGCCATTCGTCGTTTGGGTTTACTCGCGCCGCTTGCCGCCGTTTCGCTGGCCGGCTGCGGAATCGACAGCGTTCCGACCGCGGAGGAACAGGTGAATGCATCCTGGGGTGATCTGCAGGCGGACTACCAGCGCCGCGCGGACCTCATTCCTAACCTCGTTGCGACGGTGAAGGGTTACGCGCAGCAGGAGAAGACGGTGCTCACGCAGGTGACCGAAGCGCGTGCCAAGGCGACCAGCATCCAGCTCAATGCCGGCGATCTCAGCGATCCGGCGAAGGTGCAGGCGTTCGCAAACGCTCAGAAGTCAAGCTGGGTGGTTCGATCGGGCGTCTGCTGGCGAGCTTCGAGGCTTATCCCGACCTCAAGTCGAATCAGAACTTCCTGGCGCTTCAGGACCAGCTCGAAGGGACGGAGAACCGTATCGAGGTCGCGCGCCGGGACTACAATGAGAACGTGCGCAAATATAACACATTGATCCGGACATTTCCGACCGCGATCGGAGCCAAGGTCTTCTACGGCGCGAAGCCAAAAGTCCCGTTCGAAGCCTCGGCAGCGGCGCAACAGGCGCCCTCGGTGAATTTCAACGCGAGCTGAAGTGAAACACTTTCTCACTGCCCTGCTGCTGGCGCTTTTCGCGCTGGCGGCGCCCGCAACGGCGCAGACGTTCCCGCCGAACAATGGTTCGCCGGTTGTCGACCAGGCCGGTATCTTGCGTCCAGAGCAGGTGGCGGACCTGAAGTCGAAATCCGCGGCACTATTCGCTCAAACGGGCCGAGCCTTTGCGATTGCGACCGTGAAGAGCCTCGAGGGGTACCCGATTGACGACTATGCCTACCGGCTCGGCCGCACGTGGGGATTGGGCCAGAAGGGCAAGGATGACGGCGTACTGCTGCTAGTAGCGCCGAACGAGCACAAGGTATGGATCGCGACCGGTTATGGCGCCGGTGCTTTCATGACCGACGCGATGTCGGGCGTCATCATTCGTGAGACGATACTGCCGCACTTCAAACAAAACCCGCCCGATTATGGCGGCGGCATCGAGGCTGGCGCTGACGCAATCATCAAGCAGATGAGTCTTTCGCCCGACGAGGCACAGAAGAACGTCGCAGCCGCTACGCAAGCGCAGAAGCAGCGGCAGCATTCCGGCGGCAGTCCACTTCCCGTAATCTTCTGGGCGATGGTCATTGGCTTCGTTGTCCTGTCCCATTTTAGACGCTCCGCCGGACGGCGGTATCGCAGCCGTCATGGCGGCATCAGCCCGTGGGTCGTCCTGTGGGGCCTTAATGCTCTCGACCGCGGTTCTCGCGGGAGCGGCTGGGGCGGCGGAGGCGGTTCGTCGTGGGGCGGCGGAAGCGGCTGGAGCGGGGGCGGCGGCGGTGGCGGCTTCGGCGGCTTCGGCGGCGGTTCGTTCGGCGGCGGTGGGGCGGGGGGCAGCTGGTGATCAGCCTTACCGACGCCGATCGGCAAAAGGTCGCTGCTGCGATCGCCAAGGCGGAGGGCTCAACGGCAGGCGAGATCGTCGCCGTCGCGACGCCGATCAGCGATCCTTATCACGATGTGGCCCTTCATTGGGCGTTGGTGCCGCTTTTCGCAGTGCTCGCCTGGGCTGCGTGGCGCCCGACAGCGCTTACCTGGTGGTACGACTTCCTTTTCGGCGGCTGGCAGCCTGATCCGACGCTAGGTCAGTTGCTGACGTTGCTGATGGTCTTTGCGGCCCTGAAATTCACCGTTGCTCTATTGATCCTTAAGTGGATGCCGTTGCGGCTCCTTCTCACTCCCGCGGCCACCAAGCACCGACGCGTGCGGCGGCGCGCGATCGCCATCTTCAAGGCGGCGGCTGAGAAACGCACCGCTGGCAAGACTGGTATCCTCATTTATCTGTCGCTCGCGGAGCGGCGGGCGGAGATCATCGCGGACGAAGCGATCTCGAAGGTCACGGACGATCATACCTGGGGCGAAGCGATGACCGCGCTTCTCACGGAAGTTCGTGAAGGCAAGGTCGCGGACGGCATCGTCGCAGCGGTCGAGCGCATCGGTGCTGTCCTTTCCGAGCATTTTCCGCGTTCGGCTGACGACAGCAATGAGATACCGGACAAGCTGATCGAGCTATGAACCTCGACGATCTACCCCCGCCGGAGGTAATGTGGGCGGGAAGGTATGTGCGCGCTTTGAGACGCGGCAAATGGGAATATGCGAGCCGCGCGAACAACATCGGCGCGGTCGTGATCCTCGCCGAACATGAGGGCAAGATTATCCTGGTCGACCAGCCGCGCGTGCCGCTCGACTGCCGCTGCGTCGAGCTCCCGGCCGGCCTCGTCGGCGATCTCGACCCGGACGCAACAGTCGAGAATACCGCCATCAAGGAGCTGGAGGAGGAGACCGGCTTCACCGCCGAGCACATCGAGCTGCTCGGCGAATATTACGCCTCGCCCGGAATGTTGTCGGAAAGCTTCACGCTCGTTCGCGCTCACGGCGTCCGCAAGATCGGCGAAGGAGGCGGCGATGAGAGTGAAGACATCCGTGTCCACCTCGTGCCGCGTGACGAGATCCCCAACTTCATCGAGCAGAAGCGGGCTGAAGGATTTCGGCGTCGACGTGAAGCTATTCCTTTTCCTGAACCACTGAACCCCTCCGCGAGAGGGGCGTTCATTATAAATGGCTCGCCTAGTCCATCTCTCGGACCTGCATTTCGGCGCCCATGACGAGCGGCTGGTTGAAGCTGTCGAGAAACGGATCGACGAGCTGAAGCCCGACCTCGTCGTCATCAGCGGCGATTTCACGCAGCGCGCCCGCACCGAGCAGTTCAGCGATGCGTGCCGGTTCCTCGAACGGCTCCAGCATGCCGGCCACGAAGTGCTTGGCGTTCCCGGCAACCACGATGTGCCGCTCTACGACGTTCTGCGCCGATTCCTGTCGCCGCTTGCGCGCTACCGGCGTTTCATCGACGAAATCTTTGCCCATTCGTGGAGTTGCCCGGGCTGGCCGTGCTGGGGATCAACACGGCGCGTTCACTGACGTTCAAGGACGGGCGGATCAACCAGGACCAGGTCGAGTTCATCCGTGAGACTTTCTCGCGTGCGCCCCGCGGCTCGTTCCGAGTGCTCGTCACTCACCATCCGCTCTTCGCGCTGGTGGTCGGCGATGAGATGACGCAGGCGATTGGCCGACAGGAAATGGCGCTGGATGCAGTGGAGAAGGCCGGCGTCGACATGCTGCTCGCTGGCCACAACCACCATGCATCGAGCCACGACGCGAGCGACTTGGTGACGCGCGTTGGTAGTGCGCTCGTCGTCCAGGCCGGGACAGCCACCTCGACGCGGGTGCGTGAGCAGGAGCAGAGCTTCAACACCATCGATGTTGGCGAGGAGGCGGTGACGATCACCGTCAATGGCTGGAAGGGCGGCGGCTTCGCCGCGGAGAATGCCCAGCGTTACGCGTGGGTCGAAGGGCGCTGGCGCATCGCTCCGGCGGAGGCGGCGCACTGAGCTTGTCCTTTCGGCTTCGCCCGGCTTAGACGGCAGCCATGCCTCTGCCGAGAGACTTCCAGCTCGACGAATTCGTGAAGAGTGTCCTTGCCGAGGATCTCGGCCCTGGCGGCGATGTGACGTCGAATGCGACGATTGCAAAGGATGCGCGCTTCACCGCTCAAATGAATTGCCGTCAGGCGATCGTCGTGGCGGGCCTCGACATCGCCGTCGCTTTCTTTCGAGCGCTCGACCCCGGAGTGGAAATCGAGCAGCTGGTGAACGACGGCGATCGCGCGGAGCATCGCACGGTTCTCTTGCGTCTCGCCGGAAACGCCCGCGCCATGCTTGCGGCGGAGCGGTCGGCGTTGAACACGCTCCAGCACCTCTCCGGCATCGCCACGCTGACGCGACAATATGTCGACGCGATCGAGGGCACCGGCGCGACCCTTCTCGACACGCGCAAGACGATTCCCGGCCTGCGAGTGCTCCAGAAATATGCTTCACGCTTGGGCGGCGCGCAAAACCACCGGATGCGGCTCGACGATGGCGTGCTCATCAAAGACAATCATGTCGCGGTGTGTGGCGGCGTCGCCGAGGCGGTGCGGCGGGCAAGAAACGCCGAGACCGGTCTCCAGGTCCAGGTCGAGGTTGACCGCATCGACCAGATCGAACCCGCGCTCGGCGCGGGCGCAGACCGGCTGCTACTCGACAATATGGACCCGGCGATGCTCCGCGAGGCGGTGAAGCGCGTGGGCGGCCGCGTGCCACTCGAGGCCTCGGCGGAGGTCACGCTCGAGACCATTCGCTTCCTTGCCGAGACGGGCGTCGACTACATTTCGGTAGGGCGCATCACCCAATCGGCACCGGCCGTCGATATCGGCCTGGATTATGCCCTAAGTCGTTGAGCCGACGAAACGTCATTCATGTCCTCGACAGGAAGTGGGGCGCAGCAGCGATCATGAGTCGGTTCGCGCGTCCCTGCAACCGATGCGTCCAAAATCGAGGAGTATTTCGATGATGAAGCTGATCGCTCTCGCTCTCTCGACCGCCATCATCACTCTGCCGAGCGCCGCCAATGCGCGTGACCGGCACCATGACGGCGATCGCGACCATTATTCTTATAGCCAGGATCGCCACGGCGATCACGACTATCGCAGCAGCGGCTACCGCCGCGGCAGCTACGGCTATCCGAGCTATTCGTACGGCTACGCTTATCCGCGCGCGCGGACGGTCGTTTCAGTCGGCTATCCGGCATATGGCAGCTATTACGGCGGTTACGGCTACGGCTATCCCACCAGCTACGGTTACGGTTATCCGGCGTATGGCTATGGCTATCCCGCTTATGGTTATGGCTATCCCGCTTATGGCTACAGCAATGGATACCCGGCGTACGGCTACGGCGGCTACGGCGGCTACGGCGGCTACGGCGGCTACGGCGGCTACGGCGGCTACGGCGGCTACGGCGGCTACACCGGTTACGGCTATGGCTGCGGCAATCCTGCGGCGGGAGCGGTGGCCGGCGGCCTTGCCGGCGCGGTGATCGGCGGTGCCGTGACGAACCACGGCGGGTATCACCACACCCGCTACGGCTATCGCTATCGCAACGGTAATTCGGCTCAGGGTGCGATCATCGGCGGCGCCATCGGTGCGATCGCCGGTGGCGCCATCGCTTCGGGCAGCTGCTACTAAGCTAAGCCTGAACTCAAGCACGGCTTGAGCCAGAAGCGCGGGGGGTCCTGGAGCAATCCGGGACCCCGCTCTTATTTTCTATCGCCTCCGTAACAGTCCTTATGGTAACGGCGTCCGCGCGAGCGCACATGGCGCTCTTCCTGATCGATGGAGTGGTTCGATGAGGACTTTAGCGATTTTTCTCTCCGCATTTTCACTGATCGGTGCCTCGAGTGCCGCAACCGCGCAGCACGAAGGAGGCGGGCATGGAGGCGGCAGCTTCCACGGCGGCGGGGGTTTCCATGGAGGCGGCGGCTGGAACGGAAGTCACGGCTCTTGGCATGGTGGAGGCGGCTGGCATGGTGGAGGCCGCGACCATGGCCGCTCCCACTTCGGCTTCTACGGCGGCTTCTACGGTGGCTGGCCCTATAATTACGGCAGCTACTACCCGTCCTATTACTACCCCTACGCCTACGCCTATTCCGGCTACCCGACCTACTATCTTGGAAATCCGTACGCTTACGCTCCTTATTACGGATATCAGTACCCTTATTCGGGCTACGGCTATCCCTATCAGGGCTCCGCTTATCCCTATCAGGGGTACGGTTATCCCAATCAGGGCTACGGCTATAATGGATACTATGGGCATCCATGCACGAACCCGGCAGTGGGCGCGGTGGGCGGAGGCCTTGCTGGAGCTGCGGCGGGCGCAGCGATCGGCAGCACTAGCCACGACGCGGGCGCTGGCGCAGCGATCGGCGGCGCCATCGGCGCAGTCCTTGGCGGAGCGGCGGCGAGCTCGGCCTGCTGATCTCGCACGCAGCGGAACCGGTGGATCGGCGCGCACTTTTTGCGCGCATTAGTCGTTAAGCGCCCTTATATGGCGGATGAAGAGGTGCACGCGCGCCAGGGAGACGGATTTTGTTCAAGGGCCTGAAGCCCATTCTCTATGGCGGGCGGGAGGTCTGGCCGCTGGTCGAAGGCGGCAAAGGTGTCAGCGCGACCAACCACGCAAGCTCGGGCGCCTGGGCGGCAGCGGGCGGCATCGGCACCGTCTCAGCGGTCAATGCCGACAGCTATGATGCGGAAGGCCGCATCATCCCGCAGGTTTATGAGGCGCTCACCCGCCGCGACCGCCACGAAGAGCTGATCAAATATGCGATCGACGGCGCGGTGGCTCAGGTCCAGCGCGCCTATGAAATGGCGTCGGGCGCGGGCGCGATCAACATCAACGTGCTGTGGGAAATGGGCGGTGCCCAACGCGTACTGCATGGCGTGCTCGAGCGCACCAAGGGGCTGGTCAGCGGCGTCACCTGCGGCGCTGGCATGCCTTACAAGCTTAGCGAGATCGCGGCTTCCTACGGTGTGAATTACCTGCCGATCATCAGCTCCGCCCGCGCTTTCCGCGCTCTTTGGAAACGCGCGTATCACAAGGCCGCCGAATGGCTCGCCGCCGTTGTCTACGAGGACCCGTGGTTGGCAGGCGGTCATAATGGTCTTTCGAACGCCGAGGACCCGCGCAAGCCACAGGATCCTTATCCGCGCGTCGCTGAACTTCGCGCCACGATGCGCGCCGAGGGCGTGCCCGACAGCGTACCCATCGTCATGGCCGGCGGAGTCTGGCGGCTCGATGAGTGGGAGAACTGGATCGACAATCCCGAGCTCGGCCAGATCGTTTTCCAGTTCGGAACGCGCCCGTTGCTGACCCAGGAAAGCCCGATCCCCCCTGAGTGGAAAGCAAGGCTGTTGACGCTAGAGGAAGGCGACGTGCTCCTGCACCGCTTTTCGCCGACGGGCTTCTATTCGTCGGCAGTGCGCAACCCGTTCCTGCGGAACCTCGAAGCCCGGAGCGAACGCCAGATCGCCTACACCAAGGAGCCGATCGGCGATCATCACTTCCAGCTCGACGTCGGCATCGGCACGAAGAAGAATTACTGGGTCACCAAGGGCGACCTGATCCACGCTCGCGAATGGTTCGCCAAGGGCTACACCAACGCAATGAAGAGCCCGGACGACACGTTGATTTTCGTCAATCCCGAGGAAGAAAAGCAGATCCGCAAGGACCAGAGCGAATGCATGGGCTGTCTCAGCCAATGCGCTTTCTCGTCCTGGGCGGACAATGAGAAGAATTCGACCGGGCGTCTCGCCGACCCGCGCAGCTTCTGCATCCAGAAAACGCTGCAGGAAATCGCGCACGGCGGGCCCGTTGAGCGCAATCTCATGTTTGCCGGCCACTCGGCCTTCCGTTTCAAGAGCGACCCCTTTTATTCGAACGGCTTCATCCCGACGGTGAAGCAGCTTGTGGACAGGATCCTGACCGGCGCGTGATGTTCGTACGGGGGGTACTCGCTGCATTTGTGATCGTTGCCGCTGCGGTTCCCGCGAGCGCTCAGGAGAAGCAGCCGCCTTACTGGGCCTCGATCGCATCCGGGCAGGCGATGACGCACACCGGCCCGGGCCGGAACTACCCGAACGTCTGGCTTTACCAGCGGCGCGACCTGCCGGTGCGCGTGGTCAAAAAGTACGAGACCTGGCGTCTCGTCCAGGATCCGGACGGTGCGCAGGGCTGGATGCTTGTGACGATGCTCAGCGACCGCCGCACGGCGATCGTGAAGGCAGGCGATCCGCGCGCGATCCGCAGCGACCGCAGTGACGGCGCCAAGATCCGCTACATGGCTGAGCCGGGCGTCGTCGGCCGCATCGACAAGTGCAAGGGCGACGGCTGGTGCCGTATCGAGATCGGCAAGAAGGACGGCTATGTCCGCACGTCCGACCTGTGGGGCGTAAGCGAAAACGAGGTGGTGGACTGACGCTCAAAAAGCGGGGGGCTCGCATGAAGATCATTCCTGCAGGCGCAACCGGGCTTTTGATGATGGCGAGCGCCGTCACCGGAGCGCCCACCCGGCCCGCTGTAGAGCATCTCGCCAAGCCCGCGCTAAATGGCCAGCGGTTGCCCTTATCCGACGCAGTGCGTGTCAATGATACCCTCTACCTGTCAGGGCAGCTTGGCATCGGCCCGGATGGCAAGCTGCCCGACGGGGTCGAGGCGCAAACCAAGCAGGCAATGGATAATGTCGGCGCGGTCTTGAAACGCGCTGGCGTCGGCTACGACCGCATCTTCCACTGCACCGCCTTCCTCGCCGACATGAAGGACTGGCCGACGTTCAACAAAGTCTATTTGGGCTACTTCCCCGATGGTCCGCTTCCCGCTCGAAGCGCGTTCGGTGCGAACGGCTTGGCTCTGGGTGCGCTGCTTGAGATCGAGTGTCAGGCGTACGTTGGGAAGTAAGGTTGCCCAACTAGTCCAGAGGAACATGCACGGACCGTCACTTGGAGGGCCCGTGCTCGCGAGCAGTCGGTCCCTAGACCAGCTCCACCGCGATCGCGGTCGCTTCGCCGCCGCCGATACAGAGGCTTGCAACACCGCGCTTGAGGCCGCGCTCCTGGAGTGCGGCGATCAGCGTGGTCGTGATACGTGCACCGCTGGCGCCGATCGGGTGACCGAGCGCGGTCGCGCCGCCGTTCACGTTGATCTTCTCGTGCGGGATTCCGAGGTCGCGCATCGCGATCATCGCGACGCAGGCGAAAGCCTCATTAATCTCCCAAAGGTCGACGTCGTCGACGGTCCAGCCGGCTTTTTCGAGTAGCTTGTGAAGGGCGGGGACGGGAGCGGACGTGAAGCGTGACGGCTCCTGCGCGGCCGCGGCGTGTGCGACCACGCGCGCGATTGGCTTCTTGCCGAGCTTCTCGGCAACGCTCTCCCGCGTGAGGACCAGCGCCGCCGCGCCGTCGCTGATCGATGACGAGGTCGCTGCCGTAATTCGCCCGTCCTTGGCGAACGCGGCCTTGAGCTGCGGGATCTTCTCAGGATTGCCCTTGCCCGGTTGCTCGTCGACGTCGACCGTGAACTCGCCTTTGCGAGTGATGACGGTGACCGGGGTGATCTCTTTGTTGAACTTGCCGTGTGTGATCGCCTCGTTGGCGCGGCGAAGACTCTCGATCGCATAATTGTCCATGTCCTCGCGCGTGAATTGATATTCCTGCGCCGCTTCCTCGGCGAAGGTGCCCATCGCGCGGCCTGGCTCATAGGCGTCCTCGAGCCCGTCGAGCATCATATGATCGTAGACAGTATCGTGGCCGATGCGCGCTCCGGAGCGATATTTCTTCGACAGATACGGCGAGTTCGTCATGCTCTCCATTCCGCCGGCGACGATCACGTCGGCCGAGCCGGAGTTCAGCATGTCGTGAGCGAAGATCGCCGCCTGCATGCCCGAGCCGCAGACCTTGTTGATTGTCACCGCTTCCGTCGAGCGCGGAAGCCCGGCGCCGAGCGTCGCCTGTCGAGCCGGAGCCTGGCCTAGGCCTGCGGAGAGCACGTTACCCATGAACACCTTGTCGACCTGCTCGCCACTAATCCCTGCGCGTTCGACCGCGGCTTTCACGGCAGTAGCACCGAGTTCGGTTGCGGAAAGTGGTGACAAAGCCCCCTGGAAGCTTCCCATCGGTGTGCGCGCGTAGGAGAGGATGACGATCGGGTCGGATGCGGTGGTGGCCATTGACATGCTCCGGAGTCGGTTTGTTGCAGTGCACATAAGACCGGAGCCGCGGTTGTTCAAACGCCGCCCGCTCTGCTAGCGGCGCGGCGAACAGGAGACTCGACATGTCCGAGGCCGGACTCGATTTTCAGCTTGGTGAAATGGCGGACACGATCCGCGAAACGACCGAGCGCTTCGCCCGCGACAAGATCGCGCCGATTGCCGCCGAGATCGACCAAACGGACGAGTTCCCGCGCGCTCTCTGGCCGCAGATGGGCGAGCTTGGACTTCATGGCATTACGGTCGAGGAGGAATGGGGTGGGCTCGGCCTTGGCTATCTCGAGCACGTCGTCGCGCAGGAAGAAGTCGGCCGCGCCTCCGCGTCGGTGGGCTTGAGCTATGGCGCTCACTCGAACCTCTGCATCAACCAGATCCGCCGTTGGGCCAATGAAGACCAGAAGCGCAAATATCTCCCGAGGCTGATCAGCGGCGCGCATGTCGGCGCGCTCGCAATGAGCGAGGCCGGCGCGGGCAGCGACGTAGTTGGAATGAAGCTCAAGGCCGAGAAGAGCGGCAATGGCTATCGCCTGAACGGCACCAAGTTCTGGATCACCAATGGCGGCTATGCCGACACGCTCGTCGTTTATGCCAAGACCGGCGAGGGCAGCCGCGGGATCACCGCATTCCTGATTGAAAAGGACATGGACGGTTTCTCGGTCGGCCAGAAGATGGACAAGCTCGGCATGCGCGGCTCGCCGACGAACGAGCTGGTGTTCGACGATTGTTTCGTTCCGCCGGAGAATATTCTCGGCGAGGAGAATGAGGGCGTCGCGGTCCTGATGAGCGGTCTCGATTACGAGCGCACAGTGCTCGCCGGAATCCAGATCGGCATCATGCAGGCCTGCCTCGACACGGTCCTTCCCTACGTTCGAGAGCGCAAGCAATTCGGAAAACCGATCGGCTCGTTCCAGCTAATGCAGGCCAAGATCGCCGACATGTATGTCGCGCTCAATTCCGCGCGTGCCTACGTCTACCAGGTCGCCAAGGCGTGCGACGCGGGGAAGGCGACACGCTTCGACGCGGCGGGCGCAATCCTTCTCGCGAGCGAAAACGCAGTTAAGGTCGCCAACGAAGCCGTTCAGGCGCTCGGCGGCGCTGGCTACACCAAGGACTGGCCGGTCGAGCGCTATTACCGCGACGCCAAGCTGCTCGACATCGGCGCCGGCACCAACGAGATCCGCCGCATGCTCATCGGCCGGGAGGTGATCGGCGCCTGATGTGCTAAGGTCGCCCACCAGGGGGACCGCCGATGCATCGATTGGCTCTAGCGGCCGCGCTGTGCGCCGCCGGCTGTCACCAACAGTCAAAAGCTCCGCCCGAGACAGCTCAGCTCGCCTTTGAGGGCGCGGCTTCCACGACCCAGGCTGCGAAGGTCGCGCACGGCAGGCGGCTGGCGGAAATCCTCGACTGCACCGGCTGCCATGGCGCCGATCTCCAGGGCAAGAACATGGCGGACAAGCCGGCGGACGGCGCGATGTATTCGCCTAACGTCACCCTGCTGGTTCCGACCTACAGCGATGCCGAGCTCGAGCGCCTGATACGCCACGGGGTGCCGAAGGATCATCGCGAGTTCTGGTTCATGCAGGTCGAGAATTACCAGTTTCTAAGCGACCCCGATTTCAACGCGCTGGTTGCCTATCTTAGGACACTCAAACCAGCCGGGAAGGTTCTTCCTGCCTTCAAGTTCAACCGCGTCGAATACAAGGACGTCGAGCAAGGCCTCATGGGGGACGCCCAGGCCCAGATTCGCAAGTATCGCGCCAGCCAGCCTGTCGATTTGGGGCCCAAGCATTCCTGGGGCCGCTACATGGTGAAGACCACCTGCACTGCCTGCCACAACAACGCCCTTCAAGGCTGGACGAACTTCACACCCGATCTCGACGTTGCCGGCACTTACTCGAAGGCAGAGCTCACCCGGCTGCTCACAATCGGCCAAGGCAAGACGAAGAAGGATCTTGGCACCATGACCGGCATGGGCCGCGATCATTTCTCACACCTCACTTCGCGCGAGCGCGAAGCGATCGTCGATTACATCCTTGCCCGCGCCAACCGACCGCGGCCAGCCAGCGCGAACTAGCTAGCCCCAAATCTTCACCCGCTTGTCCGGCGCCAGGTAGAGCTTCTGTCCCGGCTTGACGTTGAATGCCGGATACCAGGCGTCGAGGTTCCTGACCGTCTGCGCCCTGAACTGCTCGGGGGCATGTTCATTCGTGAGTGCGATCCGGCGCAGCGTCTCGGGGCGCGACTTCACCGCCCAGGACTGCGCGAAGGCAAGGAAGAAGCGCTGGTCGCCTGTAAGGCCATCGATGACTGGGGCGGGCTTGCCGTTCAACGACGCCTTGTAAGCCTCGTAAGCAGCGCCGAGCCCCGCAACATCAGCGATATTCTCATTGAGCGTCTGCTTGCCATTTACGTGGAGCCCCGGCAGCGCTTCGTACTGATCGAACTGGTTCGCCAGCGCGTCAGCCTGGGCCTGGAAGCTCTTGAAGTCCGCCGGAGTCCACCAGTTACGCATTGCTCCAACGGCGTCGAAGAGCGCACCGCCCGTATCGAAGCTGTGGCTGATCTCGTGCCGATCGTCGCGCCGATCGCGCCGTAATTGAACGCCGCGTCGGCATTTGGATCGAAGAACGGTTTGACCAGGATCGCGGCGGGGAAGTTCAAAGCGTTCTGGACCGGAAGGTTGACCGCGTTCACCAGTTGGGGCGGCATCCACCACTCGTGTCGGTCCATCGGCTTGCCGATCTTCGCGATCTGGTGCCGGTATTCCCAAAGGCCGACATTCTTCTGGTTGTCATAGGCATTGTCACCGGTGATCCGCAGTCCAGAATAATCGCGCCATGTGTCGGGATAGCCGACGCCGACGACGATGCCTTGAACCTTCTTCAGTGCCTCCCGCTTCGTTTGCGGGCTCATCCAGCCAATCGCCTGCACGCGCCGCGCAAATGCTGCCTTGAGATTGTCGACCATCTGCTGGATCTCGGCCTTCGAGGAAGCCGGGAAGTATTTGTCTACATAGGCCTTGCCGACCGCGTCCTGCAGCGCCCCGCTGGTCGCGTTCAGGGCCAGTGCGTCACGCGGCCGCTGCTCTGGTGTGCCCGCTAGCACCGTGCCGTTGAAGGCGAAGCTCGCATCACGGAACACCTTTGGCAGGACGTTCGCCTGCTGGTTGAGCGTGTGGAAGGCGAGCCAATCCTTCCAGTTCTGCAGCGGCTCCGAGGCGACCAGCGCCGACAGCTTTGGAATCGACGCGAAATGATAGGCGTCGAACTTCTCGCGTGCCGCCCAGGCCGGCTGCACCGAGCAGTGCGGCCCAGTCAATCCCCGGTGCTTTTTGCTCCAGCTGCTGCCGTGTCCAGACCTGCGCGCCGTTCTTGAAGTCCTGGCTTTGATCGATCGGCTCGTGCGCCTTCGCGATCTTGGTCTCGAGATCCATGATGCGCCCGGCTGCCCCTTGCGGATCGGCATATCCGGCGTCCTCCAGGATGGTCTGAACATAGGCTTTGTACTTGCTGCGCGTGTCGGCCATTTTCGTATCTGCCGAGAGGTAATATTCGCGCTCGGGAAGGCCGATACCGCCTTGCATCAGGTAGGGAAGCTGCTCGCCGGGCGTGGCGAGGCCCTGAGTTACGAAAACGCCGAACAGATTCTCCGTGTGGAAATTGGTCGCGTTGAGCGGATCGGTATCGGAGCGCAATGTGCCCCCGATTGCGGCGCTCAACTGGTGCTTGTCGGCGATCCGTCCGATTGCGTCGAGGTCCGCCTTGGCGGGGGCCAGGCCCGCGCGGTCGATCGCGTCGGTGTCGAGATAGGCGTTATAATAGTTGGCAATTAGCCCGTCCGTCCCGCCGCTCGGATTGGACTTGAGGATATTGGCGAAGAGCTCGCGCGTGTTCTTTTCACGCTGGAGGTCGGCGATGTAGAAGCCGCCGATGCGGGGCCGGTCGGCCGGGATTGGTGTGTTCTTGACCCAGGTCCGTTGGCGTAGCTGAAGAAGTCGTTGCCGGGGACAATGCTCTTGTCCATCCAGCTCGTGTCGATGCCGATGTCATTGCCCTGTTTCTGCTCCTGGACGGCGTTCTGGTTGGTGCTGGTGCTGGTGTTGCACGCCGCAAGCGCGAATGTGGACGCGACGACAAACAAAAGAGCTCGCTTCACTGAAATCCTCCTGGCGACTGCTTTGCCATTGCCTGTCGTTGCGGCTACGCGAGCGGCAGGGTTTTTCGACCAACGGGCACGGCGAGGGGCATGAGCGGACCGCGGATCGACAGCAAAATCGTTCCGGACGACGAACAGTTCCGAACGCGAGATGCGCACAACCGGGCGCTCGCCCGGAAATTGCGTGCCGATGTCGCCGAAGCGGCAAAAGGCGGGCCGGAGAAACACCGGCAAAGGCACATCGACCGCGGCAAGCTGTTGCCCCGCGATCGCGTCGAGCGATTGCTCGATCCGGGTTCGCCGTTTCTCGAAGTCGGCCAGCTTGCCGCCTGCGACATGTACGACGGCGAGGTGCCGGGCGCTGGTATCATCACGGGAATCGGCCACGTCTCGGGCCGCCAGGTGATGATCGTTTGCAACGATGCGACGGTGAAGGGCGGGACCTACTATCCGATGACGGTCAAGAAGCATCTCCGCGCGCAGGAGATTGCCGAGCAGAACCGACTGGCCTGCGTCTATCTCGTCGACAGCGGCGGCGCTAACCTGCCGCACCAGGCCGAAGTCTTCCCCGACCGCGAGCATTTCGGCCGCATCTTCTACAACCAGGCGCAGATGTCGTCGAAGGCCATCGCGCAGATAGCCTGCGTGATGGGAAGCTGCACCGCCGGCGGCGCCTACGTGCCCGCGATGAGCGACGAGAGCGTGATTGTGCGCAACCAGGGCACGATTTTTCTTGGCGGGCCACCGCTGGTGAAGGCCGCGACCGGCGAGGAGATCAGCGCTGAGGATCTCGGCGGCGGCGACCTCCATGCCAAGAAGAGCGGCGTCGTCGACCATCTCGCGGAGAATGACGAGCATGCGCTGACGATCGTCCGCGACATTATCTCGACGCTGCAGCCGGGTAGCGGGGCAGGGCTGGAGTTACGTGAGCCGCGCCCGCCGCTGTATGATGTTGAAGAACTGTACGGGACCATCCCTGATGACGTACGTGCGCCATACGATGTGCACGAGGTCATCGCGCGTATCGTCGATGCATCCGAGTTTCACGAGTTCAAGACGCAATACGGCAGCACGCTCGTATGCGGCTTCGCGCATATTTGGGGCATTCCCGTCGCGATCCTCGCCAACAATGGCGTGCTCTTCAGCGAAAGCGCCTTGAAGGGCGCGCATTTCATCGAGCTCGCCTGCCAGCGGCGCACGCCCCTGCTGTTCCTGCAAAACATCTCCGGCTTCATGGTTGGTGGGAAATATGAGGCGGAAGGCATCGCCAAGCATGGCGCCAAGTTGGTGACTGCCGTCGCTACCGCGAGTGTGCCCAAGATCACGGTCCTGATCGGTGGAAGCTTCGGCGCCGGCAATTACGGAATGGCCGGCCGAGCCTATTCGCCCCGCTTCCTCTTCACCTGGCCCAACTCGCGCATTAGCGTGATGGGCGGCGAACAGGCTGCGAGCGTGCTCGCGACTGTCCACCGCGACGCCGACAAATGGACGCCCAAGCAGGCGGAAGCCTTCAAGCAACCGATCCGAGAGGATTACGAGGCGCAGGGCAACCCGTGGCACGCGACTGCGCGCCTGTGGGATGACGGGATCATAGACCCGGCCCAGACGCGCGACGTGCTTGGGCTAGCCTTTGCCGCAACCTTGAACGCGCCGATCCCTGAGCGGCCGCAGTTCGGCGTGTTCAGGATGTAGGCGCATGATGAAGTCGCTCCTCATCGCCAATCGCGGCGAGATCGCGTGCCGAGTGATCCGCACTGCGCGGCGTCTCGGGATCCGCACCGTCGCGGTCTATTCGGATGCCGATGCCAAGTCGCTGCACGTGCGCATGGCGGACGAAGCGGTGCACATCGGGCCGAGCCATCCGCGCGAATCCTACCTGCGCGGCGAAAAGATCATCGCGGCGGCCAAGGAGGCGGGCGCCGAGGCAATCCATCCAGGCTACGGCTTCCTCTCGGAGAATGCCGATTTTGCGCAGGCAGTGATTGACGCCGGGCTGACCTTCGTCGGGCCGAAGCCATGCAGCATCCGCGCCATGGGCCTCAAGGACGCGGCAAAGAAACTGATGACCGAAGCCGGGGTGCCGGTAACTCCCGGGTATCTCGGCGAGGATCAGGATCCGAAGCGCCTCAAGAAGGAAGCCGACGGGATCGGCTATCCGGTGCTGATCAAGGCGGTCGCAGGCGGCGGCGGCAAGGGCATGCGCCGCGTCGATGCCGGACAAGAGTTCGTCGCCGCGCTCGAAAGCGCGAAGCGGGAGGCGGCGAGCGCATTCGGCGACGACCGGGTGTTGATCGAAAAATACATCCTCTCGCCGCGCCATATCGAGGTGCAGGTGTTCGGCGACAGCCATGGCAATATTGTCCATTTATTCGAGCGCGACTGCTCGCTGCAGCGCCGCCACCAGAAGGTCATCGAGGAAGCGCCCGCGCCCGGCATGAACGTCGAAACGCGCGAGGCGGTGTGCGGCGCTGCGGTTCGCGCTGCAAGGGCCGTAAATTACGAAGGCGCAGGCACGATCGAATTCATCGCCGATGCGTCGCAGGGACTGCACGCCAACGGCATCTGGTTCATGGAGATGAACACTCGCCTCCAGGTCGAACATCCAGTGACGGAAGAGATCACCGGCCAGGACCTTGTCGAGTGGCAGCTTCGCGTCGCCTCGGGCGAGCCGTTGCCGAAGACACAGGACGAGCTCTCGATCGCAGGTCACGCCATCGAGGCGCGGCTATATGCCGAGGATCCCGCAAAAGGCTTCCTCCCGAGCGTCGGCAAGCTCGACCACTTTGATCTTGGCGAGGAAGGCCGCATCGAAACGGGAGTCGAAGAGGGAGACGCGATCTCGCCCTTTTATGACCCGATGATCGCCAAGCTGATCGGCCTGGGGGATGACCGCGAGGAAGCAATCGGCGAGCTCGCGGCGATCCTCGACAATGTCGAGGTGTGGCCGGTCCGGACCAATGCCGGCTTCCTCTTCAATGCCGTGCTTCACCCCGATTTCGGCTCGGGCATGATTGATACTGGCTTCATTGAGCGAAACCTCGAAACGCTTGTCCCCGACGCTGATCCTGACGATGTCATCTGGCGCGGCGCCGCTGCCGTTGCGCTCGCTCTTGACGAGGAAGAGGAGGCGCTCGGCGCGCTCGCGGGTTTTCGTCTCAATGCTGCGCCGAGCACGCGCGTGACCCTTCGCCGCCAAGGCGACGTCCGTTCGGTTTCGACCGAAGACGGCGAGTTCGCCCCTGTCTCAGGATTCCGAGACGAGGAGCGGGTGGTCGTTTTCTATGAGGGCCAGTCGTTCGAATTCGCTCTATCGTCGCGGGGCACCGGGACCACGCACGGTCTCCACGATGGCGAGATCGAGGCGCCGATGCCGGGGAAGGTGACGGCAGTAGAGGTCGCAGCCGGAGAAAGGGTGGAAAAAGGACAGCGCCTGCTCACGCTCGAAGCGATGAAGATGGAGCACGCGCTGGCTGCGCCGTTCGATGGCAAAATCGCCGAGCTGAATGCAACTGCGGGTTCCCAAGTCACTGAAGGCCAGCTCTTGGTTAAAGTGGAGGCCATGGAAAAATAGGCCGAAAGTAGAATGCGCACGGCCCTGATCGCCCCAGGTGCTCTGGTCGGCTGCGCGAGCGGAGCAACGCTGAATTACGTCCAAAAAGAGTGCGATCGTCATGACGATGTCATCTGTTGTTAAACAACGGTTTACCGTGTCGCTCTAGAATTGGTTCCGCCGCCAGCACGAGCGTGGAACTTCGAGCTGCAGCAGGCGTGTGGCGTTCAGCAATAGCAAGGACCAGTGATGGGTGCTGAACCGAATCCGGCGTCAATGAAGCTCGACGCAAAGCCTGTCGAACGCCGCGAGCGGCGACAGGTGAGCCTGCGTGCGCTCCTGATCCGCCAGGACGGCACGACGGCAGAGATCTATTTGCTTGACCTCTCCTACGAGGGCTGTGGAATCGAAACTCCAGTGGAACTCGAGGCCGGCGAGGCAATCAAGCTGTCGGTCCTCTACCGCGGGGCAATCGATGCGCATGTCCGCTGGTACAAAGATGGCCGCGCTGGCCTGGTCTTCGCGCCGGAGAAAGCCAAGGAAAAGAAGCACTGGCCGCGGCAGAGCGAGCGTACCGTACTGATCGCCGACGTGTCGCTGAGGCGTCTTGGCCAGAACAATTACAGCGTTAGGGTGACTGACATGTCGCCAGAGGGCTGCAAGGTCGAATTGGTCGAGCGGCCTCGCATCGGCGAACATTTGCTAGTCAAATTTGACGGCCTGGAAGTGCTCGAGGGCGAGGTCTGCTGGATCGAGGGCTATGTGGCGGGTCTTCGCTTCGAAAAGGCGATCCACCCGGCGGTCTTCGACCTGCTTGTCCAGCGCATCCGCTAGGCGGGCGCTTCATCCGCTTTAGGAATGTCGACCAGCTCGCGGTAGCGACGCTCCATCTCCAGATGAATGTGCCGGGCGGCCTTGCCGGACGCGTGATGGGCCGCCGAGCGCTCCTGCGCCGCGCGCCGCATGAAATAGGATCTATTGTTTTCCATGACAGGCCACCCCCGATGCGTGGCAAGTCGCATCATACGCCTGTTTATTCCAACCACGAACTCACCCTTGGTAACGTGGCACGGCAAAGTTGAGCGTGTATTAGCACTTCCGCCCAAACAGCAGGGGAGGACGCCAATGACCGCCTTCAACGCAGTTCGCTTTCGAGTGAAGCCGGGCCGCAACCAGGACTTCCTCGACGCCCATGAGAAAGTCGACCGCGATTGGCCGGGCCTGAAGCACGTCAACATTATCCAGACCGGCGAGCAGACCTATTGCATTATCGGGGAGTGGGACGACATCGACGCGGTCGTGGCCGCGCGGCCACGAATGCTCACGACGCTCGACACCTTCCGCGATATGCTCGAGAGCCAAAGCGACGGCACCGTCACGGATCCCGTGTCCGGGCCGGTGGTGCTCGCGCTCAAATAGGCTGCGTCAGCGCCTCCAATATGGGTTCTGCTGCACCTGAAGGACGGCGATCTTGCCCTTGTAGGTGTAGTCGCAGCGGAAGCTTAGTTCGGAGCCGCGGCGACCGCCGCCCCAGCCATAGCGCGGCGTGTCCATGAGACCGCGCACGCGGATCAGCTGGAAGCGCCGCTGAACGTCGGTGATCTCGCTGACCCGGATGTGGCCGCGATAACCGGGATAGGCGACGGCCTGCGTCCGGAACTCGCCGCGGTGCATCCTCTCCGCCTTGTTCACGGCGGCGACAGCGCAGCGACGGATCGCCTCGCGGTCGCTGGCGGCGTAGCGATTGCCGATCAGCGCATCGATGACTCCGCCGATGACCCTCTGCGACTGAGCGTCCATTTCCTCCTGGGCGACCGCAGGTGCGGCAAAGCTGCCGGTGAGCAACGCAGCGGCGATTACAGGCGCAAGAACCCTCATTCGAACTCCGCTTCTCGTGTGGGTTAATTAGTACGCGCGGTAGAGCGGCTCGAGCCGGACATTCTTGACGTATCCGCTAAAGTCGACGTCGCAGCGGAAGCTGACTTCTCCGCGTCCTCCGGCGTAGCGCGGGTCGTTGCCGTATCGCGGATCGTTGCCGTATCGTGGATCGTTGCCGTATCGCGGATCGTAGGGCTGGTTGCCGTAGCGTCCCCGCCCCAGCTCGCCCCGCACCCGAACGCTGCTGGAGCGCCGCTGAACATCGGTGATGGCGGTGACACGTAGATAATTGTTGTAGCCCGGATAGGTTTGCCGGCCGTTGCCGCCCCAGTTCTGACCCTGCGCCCGCTGCATGGCGGCGTCGGCGCAGCGGTGGATCGCTTGGCGGTCGCTCACATTGTAGCGGTTGCCGATCAGCAAATCGATGATCGTCCCTACCACGTTCTGGTTCGACCCATACTGCTGGTCGTAGCCGTAGCCCTGTTGCGGATAAGCCTGCTGCGGATATGCCTGTTGCGGGTAGGTCTGCTGCGGATAGCCCTGCTGTGCGTAGGGCTGAGGATATTGCTGCTGGTATTGCGCTGCCGCGGGAGCAGTGGCCGTGGCGGCGAGGCCCGCCGCGGCGATCATTTCAGCAAAACGCGCCATGCTTCCCTCCGTCCGAGAGGAGCTGCGGGCATTACCACGGATGTGCGGCGCACAACAGCCGCGAGCCTGCGCAGGAGCCTTTGATCGGTGGCAGTCTGACCGGTCATGACTGATGTCCTGCAGATCCTCTTCATCCAAGGCGGCGGCGCGGGCGGGCACGACGAATGGGACGGCAAGGTCGTCGAGAGTTTTGGGCGCGAGCCCGGCGGCGCATTTGAGATCCGCCACTCGCGCATGCCTGACGAGGGCGAGCCGAGCTGTGCTCGCTGGGCGCGTGGCGGCGACAGATCCGCTCGATCTAGCCACCCTTCTGCTCGTTCGTTCAAGCGAGTACAGCAGTATCGACTTCCGGCCTTACGCTGGAGTCGGGTCGGCGTCTGTCGTCGAACAGGAGGAGCTTGCAGACATGGGCAACAGCACGAGCGACCGGAGCCGAGTCTCGGCCAGCGACCCCAGCGAGGTCCGCTATTTCGGGAAGAAGCATGGGCTCACCGACGAACAGGTGCTCGACCTGATCAAGGAGCACGGTAACAACCGCGCGACGCTGGAAGAGGCAGTCGCGGAACCGAACGCCTGACTGGGGTCTAAAACAGAGGCAGCGCATCGCTGCGAAGCCTTTGTTTTCGGGCGCGACGCGCCCACTTAAACGTCCGTTAGCTGTCGGCAGTTTAAAGCAGCCGCCATGCGGAAGTGGCTGATCGGACCTTTTTTGCTTGGCAGCGGCTGCCTTGCAGGAAGCGTCTATGGTCGCGACGCCGAGCAGGTCGTGCACAAAAGCCCCGACGAGACATATGCCGCCGTCGAGCGGGCGCTCGGCAACGTCCGGCAGAGCGGCACGACCTACTTCGACGGTGGAACGCCGATGCCGTACGAGATCAGGGTCGACCGGGCGTTTGACGAAAAGCTGCTCGTGACCTTGTTGTTTGGCGGCCAGGAAGGCGCCGAAGCCGATATCAATTTCACGCCGCAGAACGGCGGTAGGGACACGTTGATCAGCGCGAAGATCCACGGGGATCACGGGGTTCTCCAGCTGGCATTGGCGGGAACCAGCAAGGCGCGGCTTGCCTATGCGCCGGACTGGATGCTCAACCTGGCCGCGCGGCCCACGCTTCAGCAGCTCGCGACGCAGATCGAGCAGGGCGAGACGGCTGAGATCGGCGGAGCGGCTGCCGGCGAGGCCGAAACGCAATGGGAGCAGAACCTCAGCGATGACCAGCGCAATCAGCTGCAGGAATGGCGTCAATATGATGCGACCCGGCCGACGAGTGATCCGAACGCCGATGCGGCAGGTTACATGAATTCCAACTAGGCCGGGCCGCGCCCAAACTGAAAGGGCCGGGGCTGACCAAGTCGCGCGGGGCGACCCGCCGGTTGGATATTAGGCCGGCGCTGATGCGCTCGGCGGCTGCGGGCCTGCGGCACGAACGCCGACGAACAAAAGCCAAAGCGTGAAGATCAGTTCGGGAATTCCACCCGCGGCAGTGTTCCAAGGCGCGAGACGATGCGAGAGGGCCGGCCAGATGAAGGTCAGCCAGCTTAGCCCGGCCACCAACAGCAACAGGCCTATCCAACTTGGCATCATCGCTGAGCGGACGACCAGGACGCCAAGACCAACGCAGTAGGGCCCGAAGACCGCTATGACGTTGAATGGCACGTCGAAGAGATGAAGCGGACCTGCCGCTGCGGATAGAGCACAGGCGATGAGGCCGATCGCGGCGACGGTCCAGGACAGCGCGCGTCCAGCGGGTTCGAACAGGCAACCGAGCAGCACTACAACCAACGCATATTCGAGCGCTCCGGCCAAGGTCATCATGTCGGCCGCGGCATAGCCCCGACGCGCCCACATCAGCGCCGTGATGCCGATCACGATGTTGATCGCGTAAAGCAGGCCCACGGTACGAGCGAGACTGTTCTGCGACATGGCGCTTTCCCTCTAACGCACGAGTATTAGTGATCTAATACACCAAATCTGCTTTGAAGTGAAGTGCGAAGGTCCTCAGGCGCGAACAACGATCTATTGGACGGGCTCAACACCTCGTCCAGTGTCTCGGCAGCGGTACTGAACAGGCAGCGCACGCCGGAGCGCCCCTGGTTTCTCCCTCATCCCATCGGCGTCATCATCGGCTGGCGCTGAGGCAGCTGCGGCAGCTGCGGTATATCGCGGCTGATACCCCGGCACACAGGCTTTTGTGCCGGCAGCGGATGCGGCGGAGCTCCCGGCACCTGGCCGAACGCTGCGTCGAGGAACGCGTCTTTGGCAGCCTCCGGCACCTCGTGCACGCCGTCGAAGGGCATGAACGACACCATGGCGCCCTCGGCCTGCAACAGGGGCACGATCTCATTGCAATCGGCGTCGAAGCTGAGTGTTTGGTCCCGGCGGCCGTGGCTTACGAAGACGCGGCGGCCGCGCGCGGGCTGGGAGGTTTCTATCGGGATCCCGGGCGACCAGGCGATAACCGCGGAGAATGTGTGGGAGCGCGCCATGCCCATCGCCAGCGCGAAAGTCGCGCCGTCGGAAAAGCCGGCGAGCACGGTGTGCGCAAGGTCGACGGGTACGATCTTCGCAAGGTTCCCGATCGCCGCCTCGACGCGCTTTGAATCGCGGCTGCCGCCGTAACGATGGCCGAGACGCTCAGCGAGCACGCTGCCGGGCGAGGGCGGCTCCATCGCGATACTGATCACGTCCCATGTCGGCCCGTACGAAGTTGGGGCAAGCAGGACGATGCCGCGCTTGTCCGCCTGTGCTTCGAAATGATCGATCATCCACATCCGGGTTCGGCCTGCGCCGTGGAGCAGGACAAGCAGGGGCGGGCGGGGGCCAGCGCTGGCGGGCACGTAGGCGACGGTCTCGTCAGGGAGGGCGAAAAGGCGCCCGTGCGGGGCGGCGGCGTTGGCTTCGAGGGGCGGCGCAGGCTGAGCTGCGGGCGCCGGCGCGGGATGGGCGAAGAGGAGAAGGGCCGCCATCACGGCCATGGCCGCCGCAGGCGAACGAATATGGCGGCGCTTGCGTTATTGAATGTCATGTACCTGTTCACCCCAGTGATAAGCTACATCCAGCCCGTCCCGGTATAGGGACTAAAACAATCGCGAAGTGCTGACGGCGGCGAGGCAGTCGAAGTGGAGCGGAAGGGTCTGCTCGTCGAACTGCGGTGCCTTCACGCGTCCGACGGGCTTTTGGACGCGAAGACGGACGAGGTCGGCGGAGACAATGGCTTTGGCGCAGATGGCGCAGGGGCGGCCGTCGATGTCGACGCTGTCGTCGAGCATCGGCGCTCTGCCGTTCCAGTGACGATGAAAAGTGAGGGCAACCTCGGGGCGCAGGACGCCGCGCAGGCATTCGTTGTGGCAGGCGCTTTCGCTCAGCATGAAGCCCGGCGTGCCGGGATCAACCCGGATCAGGCGCAGGATCGTCGCCCATGGCACTAGCTCTCCGCAGAAACGGCAGAGATGGCCGGTCGTGAAGTTCGGATCGCGGCGGCGGGGCATGTTTGTCGATGATCTGCCGAATTCGGTGCGCTGTCACCGTTATTCCGAAGCTGAGGCCGGCTCGAGCAGCACGAGCTGTAGCCGAGCGCGCCGTGGATAAGTCCTTTGGACCGGCCGCGGCGGAGCCTGCGTCTCAGGGCAGCGGGCGCCAAGATACGATTGTAGTCAATTCGTTAACGGCCTGATCGCGGACCATGCCGACGTGCGTCCGGTGTTCAGAGCTGCGCTATTTCGCGGCAATCAAATGCAGTTCGCCCTCATCCACGACCACCTTGCGTGACCGTGGTACCTTCTTCGGCTTATTCTCCACCACCTCCGGTTTCACCGACGCCCTCTCCAGCAGTGGTTTCAGATACTGCCCCGTGAAGCTCTCCGCCGTCGCCGCCACCGTTTCCGGAGTACCCTCGACCACGATCCGCCCGCCGTTCACGCCGCCGCCGGGGCCAAGGTCGATCACCCAGTCGGCGGTCTTGATAACGTCGAGATTGTGCTCGATCACCACCACGGTGTTGCCCTGGTCGGCGAGGCGGTGGAGGACCTCGAGGAGCTTGCGCACGTCCTCGAAATGCAGGCCGGTTGTGGGCTCGTCGAGGATGTAGAGCGTCTTGCCGGTGGCGCGCCGAGAAAGCTCCTTCGACAGCTTTACCCGCTGCGCCTCGCCGCCGCTTAGCGTAGTCGCGGACTGGCCGACCTTGATGTAGCCGAGGCCGACTTCCTGGAGCATGCGCATCTTGTCGCGGATTCCGGGAACCGCCTTGAACAGCTCGGCCGCCGCCTCGACGTTCATGTCGAGCACGTCGGCGATCGAGTGCCCCTTGAACTTCACCTCCAAAGTCTCGCGATTATAGCGGGCGCCGTGGCAGACGTCGCAGGTGACGTAGACGTCGGGCAGGAAGTGCATCTCGATTTTGATGAGGCCGTCGCCCTGGCACGCCTCGCACCGCCCGCCCTTGACGTTGAAGCTGAAGCGGCCGGGCTTGTAGCCGCGTGCCTTGCTCTCAGGCAGGCCGGCGAACCAGTCGCGGATCTGGGTGAAGGCGCCGGTGTAGGTCGCAGGGTTGGAGCGCGGGGTACGGCCGATCGGCGACTGGTCGATGTCGATGACCTTGTCGAGATTTTCGAGGCCGGTGATCTTGCTGCAGGGGCCGCAGGGGATTCGCGCGCCGTTCAGGCTGCGCGCGGCCCCTGCATAGAGCGTGTCGATGGTGAGCGAGGACTTGCCGCTGCCGCTGACCCCGGTGACGCAAGTGAAGGTGCCGAGCGGGAAGGCGGCAGTGACATTGCTCAGGTTGTTGGCGGTCGCGCCGTAGACAACGAGCTGCTTGCCGGTTCCCTTGCGGCGGGTTGGCTTGAGCGGGATCTCGCGCCGGCCGCTCAGATAATCGGCGGTGAGGCTGGTCTCGCAGGCGAGGAGCTCGTCGAGCGTGCCCTGGCAGACGACCTCGCCGCCATGAACGCCGGCTCCGGGGCCCATGTCGATGACATGGTCGGCGTGCCGGATCGCGTCCTCGTCGTGCTCGACGACGAGCACGGTGTTGCCGAGGGATTTGAGGCGCTTGAGCGTCTCGAGAAGGCGGTCATTGTCCTTTTGGTGGAGGCCGATGGAGGGCTCGTCGAGCACGTAGAGCACGCCCGAGAGGCCTGAGCCGATCTGGCTCGCGAGGCGGATGCGCTGGCTTTCGCCGCCCGAAAGCGTGCCGCTGGTGCGATCGAGATGGAGATAGTCGAGGCCAACATTATGGAGGAATCCAAGGCGCTCGTTGATCTCCTTCAGGATCGCCTTGGCGATCTCGTTCTGGGTCGAATTCAGCTTCTCGTGCAGCGCGCCGAACCATTTGAAAGCGTCCGCGACTGACCTGCGGGAGGACATGGAGATGTCCTCCTTCGCGATCTTCACCGCGAGCGCTTCGGGTTTGAGGCGGGCGCCATGGCAGACCTCGCACGGGCGGCTCGCCTGGTAGCGCGAGAGCTCCTCGCGCATCCACGCACTCTCGGTCTGCGCCATGCGGCGGTTGAGGTTGCCGATGACGCCCTCAAAGGGCTTCTTCACCTCGTAGCTGCGCTTTCCGTCGATAAAGCGGAGCGTAACCGCGCGGCCGGAGGTGCCGTGGAGGATAGCGTTGCGCGCCTCCTCCGGGAGCCTCGCCCAGGGCGTGTCGAGGTCGAAATCATAGGCCCGCGCGAGGCTGGCGAGGACCTGCATGTAGTAAGGCGAGGGCGGGTTCGACTTGGCCCAGGGCACGACCGCGCCCTTCTTGAGCGACAAAGCATGATTGGGGACGACGAGATCCTCGTCGAACACCAGCTTCTCGCCCAGGCCATCGCAGGCGGGACAGGCGCCCTGCGGCGCATTGAAGGAAAAGAGCCTTGGCTCGATCTCGGCGATGGTGAAGCCGGATACGGGACAAGCGAATTTCTCGGAGAAGATTATGCGTCCAGGCGGGGCATAGTCGAGCTTCATGCCGCTGGCCGGGGCGTCATTGCCGGGCTGCGGATCGGCTGGATCGAGATATGCTAAGCCATCGGCTAGCTTCAGAGCCGTCTCGAAACTGTCGGCGAGGCGCGCTTCAATGCCTTCGCGCACGACGATGCGGTCGACCACGACCTCGATGTCGTGCTTGTACTTCTTGTCGAGCGCGGGCGCTTCCTCGATTGCGTGGAACTGACCGTCGATCCGAACGCGCGTGAAGCCGGCCTTCTGCCATTCAGCAAGTTCCTTGCGATATTCGCCCTTGCGGCCGCGAACGACGGGTGCGAGCAAATAATGCCGCGAGCCCTCAGCGAGCGCCATCACGCGGTCGACCATCTGGCTGACCTGCTGCGCCTCGATCGGAAGCCCGGTCGCGGGCGAGTAGGGCACACCCACGCGCGCCCAGAGGAGACGCATGTAGTCGTAGATCTCGGTGACGGTGGCGACGGTCGAACGGGGGTTACGCGACGTCGTCTTCTGCTCGATCGAGATGGCGGGCGAGAGGCCGTCGATATGCTCGACGTCCGGCTTCTGCATCATCTCGAGGAATTGGCGTGCGTAGGCGCTTAGGCTTTCGACGTATCGGCGTTGGCCTTCGGCATAGATCGTGTCGAAGGCGAGGCTCGACTTGCCCGAGCCGCTGAGGCCAGTAATGACCGTCAGGCTCTCGCGCGGGATATCGACGTCGATCCCCTTGAGGTTGTGCTCGCGCGCGCCGCGGACCGAAATATGAGTGAGCATAAGGGTGGCTCTGTTCCAGCTTTGTTCTAGTTAGATGAGCCGCCCCCACGGGTCAACGCGGCACTAGGGCATAAATGGGGATTGTTGCCTTCAATTTCCATGAAATTGTCAGGTTTTGCGCTCGTCGTGGGGATATGATCAGGCATCTTCAGCCGGATGCCGCGAAAATAAAGAAATCCTTACAATCAAGCGGTTGCGTCAACGGTCGCGCGCAGGGCCTCGTAAGCGCCGGTCAGCGCACCATGTGATAGGCGCTACCAGTCGAAATCGACGGTCTTGGGCGCTAAGTCGCACCTTTCTCCATCTTTGACGCCTCTTAGCCGCGAGACGGCCAATAACGGCTGTTTCGGCAAAGAAGGACAACATCATGAAACTCTTTGGCATTGTGAAGTCATTCGACGAGAGCAAGGGCTACGGCTCGATCAAGCCAGAAGTCGGTGGCAACGAGCTGCGCTTCGAGAAAAGTGCGGTTCATTGGGGCGATGCGACGACCCCGAAGACTGAGCGTCGCCTTTCATATGAAGTCGGTAAGAATGGCAGTGGTGACGCCTGCGCTATCAACCTGCATTCGGCGTAGACCATAGGCGAGGAAATTTTCTCTTCCGGCCAGATCTGAAACATATGATGCCGGGGCCGCCCGGGCACGGTGAGCGACCGGCTCGTCATTGCTCGGGCAAGGTCTTGCGCCCTTCAATCAAAGGAATTGATCATGCTTATTCTGAGCAAGCTCGCGCGCGGCGCGGGTGCCGCCGCGATTGCCGGCGTCTTGATGCTAAGCAGTCCGGCCCTTGCGGGCGACAATCCGAAGGTCGCGGCGGAAGTGATGGCGCTGGCGCGCGCGCAGTGGGCCTCTGAAATCTCGGGGCAAACACCTGGACAGCAGCTCGTGTCGCTCGCTGACGATTATACTGAGTTCAACGCGGACTATCCCACGTTGTTGGTCGGCAAAGATGTCGCCAGCCGGATGGCTGCCATCGCACCCTATGATAAGGCGATGTATTCAGACATGCAGAACCCGAGGGTGCAGGTCTATGGCGACACCGCGATCCTCACCTACAATTTCGCCGGGATCCGCGCGGGCGCCGACGGAAAGAGCAAACCAGCGATTGCCAAATCGACCCGCGTGTACGTGAATGAGGGCGGCAAGTGGATGCTGGTTCACGCCAACTTCGCGCCGGTTCCGGGTCCGGCTCAGTAAGGGTCCCGCTGACCGACGGATGGGCGCGGAACGCAGCATCCATTCGTCGGGCGGCCTCGCAACCTTGAGAGCGCATCTCAGTTGCTCGTGTTGACAGCGAACTTAAGCGCGGTGGCGGCACTGTTGGCGGATGTCGGGTGGATCTCACCGTCGGTAGGGAAGTCCTGACGAGCCAGGACCAGGCTTCTTGCGCCGGGCTAATCTTCCTGTGCAGGTGCCGAATTAGTTAGCCGGCTAGCTTCGTCATCATCGGGCTGGAACGGGTCGAGAAGGCTGGCAACGGCTTCGCGCACGCGCTCGCGGTACCGGGTTGAGCGTCCGATTGGCCCATCTTCCTCACCCTCGCCTCTACTGGCTCGGAGCGCCTTCTCTCGAAGAACGGCGAGTGCGCTGTCATCTGCATTATAGGTGTTGTGAAGAAGCATCCGAACGGCACCGCGCAGCGCAGTGATCTCGGCTTGCAGATCTATAATTCGATTGGCGAGTTCCTCGTCCATATTGGATTCCATACCGGGAAAGTTTCGGCGCGGCCACCGGCCTCACGCCGCGTCATGATCATCGCCGCCTGTGACCCAATGCGCCTTGGCATTGCCGGACATCAAATGTCCGTTCCACCCATTTGCGACACAGGGCGGCCCCCACTCCAGGCGATGCACGCCACGTGGCTCGAATCCGCCGCGACTTATTGCAGCGCTGCGAGCTGCAGCTGGTCGCGGGAATTGAGATAGCTGATGGTGATCGGCACAGGGGCGGGGAGCGCTATGTGCTGCTCGGGGGCAGCAGTGCCCAGAGGCGGATCGTTGCCAAGGAGCCACCGCGCCAACCTTTGCGCGTCCTCCAGGCGGACACAGCCATGGCTGAGGTTGCGCTCGTTATTGGCGAAGAGTTCTTTCTTGGGAGTATCGTGAAGATAAATTCCGTCGCTATTCGGTAGGTCGAACTTGAAGTGGCCCAAGGAATTGGCAGGGCCGGGCAGCTGGCGAACATAAACCTGCGCCTCTCCGGCGGCGACCGCTTTCCAGTCGACGCTGTCGGGTGAAAGCACGCGCGCATCGGGGCCGAAGGCGGAGACAATTTGGTAGCCCCGTTGGGTGAGATAGTCGTTGCCGTCCTTGAGCACGCGCGGAGCAATAAGCGTCTTCGCGAGATCAGCAGTCACGTGCCAATAGGGGTTCAGCGTCTCGTAATTGATGACGCTCTTCAGCTCCGGTGTCGGCGTTTCAGGCTTCCCCACGATCACCCGCATCGAATCCCGAACGCGGCCATCCTCGATCATGTACAGCCGGGCGGACGCGGCATCGACCAGGACATAACGACCATGTAGCGGGATTTGCGCGTCCGGCAGTGAATTAACGTACAGCTGCGGGGTGAGGGTGCCCGCAATCGGTCCCAGCGCCGGGTAGAAGCGCGCAAGTCCATAAGCGCCCGCGGCAACGGCAAGAAACACTGAGCCCGCGATCCAATACCTGCGGCTGTGAGAGGTGATTGCGGCCATCGTTCCAGCCCCCGCTGCTGAACTATTACGACAAGTCGTCGCCTGGCGCGAGTTAACTCAGGGCCAATCGTTGCAGTGCTGCTGGCAGGGGCCGGATCAACGGATGAAGTCCGCCTATTGCCGCGATCGGCGTGGCCACCGCCGTGTCCGCCCCATTTGAGACATTGGTGGACAGTAAATACTCAGATCATTCGGCAGAAGGGCGGGGCGGCGGCGGCGGCCGAGCAGACGTCCGGCTTGGTGTGAGTTCGCTTCCAGTAGCGCATCAGGCCCAGCCGCTCTGCGCTGGCGGCGAAGTCTGGGTCGCGGATGGTTCCCGCCATGCCCGGCTGCCACAATGCCGAGCGGCTGAAGCGGGTCGGGTCCCCTTCGATCTTCTGAATTACCATGTTTGGCGCGCCGAGAAGGGCAAGGATGTTGAGCTGGAAATCCGGGTCAGTCAGCGGCTGCGCCGCGAGCCCCTTCGCCGCCTTGGCCTTTGCATCGGGCGATCCCGATGCCAGTGCCTGCAAGGCGGTGACGATTGCATCCTTGTACTGCTGGGGCGCTCGCACTTTCGGGTCGGCAAGGATCTTCGCGGCGCCGGCAAAGTCGCCTTTTTGGACGGCCTCGGCAACCGCCATTTGCGGGCGCGCGCCGGGGTCTGAATTGAGATCGGCGGCGGCGTCGAATGCTTTCCTCGCGCCTTCCAAATCGCCTGTGTTGAGCAGCGCGTTACCGAGCCCGAGCTGCGTCCATTCGTTTAGCGGAAGAACCGCGATCCCGCGCCTGAACTCGGCAATGGCATCGTTCACTCGACCAGTCTCGAGAAGGAAAAGCGCGTAGATATGGTGCTCGCAGCCGCAGGCGAGCGGCCGCGCATCAAGCGCTTTCTTCAACAAGGCTTCCTGTCCCGCCATGTCGTTCTTGTCGAGAACTACGGCCTTGTACGCATAGGCCTCGCTGTTCGTTGGATCGAGCTGGATGGCGTGATCGGCGGCGTCGAGCGCTTGCTTGCGAAGCGTGTCGTCAGTCGCCTTCCCGTTGAGCCAGGCGCCGGTGGCCGAAAGTGCCACCCCCGACCAGCCCCAGGAGAAGTCGGGCGCGATCGAAACGGTTTTCTGGGCGAAGTTGAGTGACTTCGGCGCGTCAGGCCCGTCTCCGGTCTCGCAGAACCCGAGATAAGGGATGAGCGCACTGTCGGGCAGCGCCTTCGGGTACGTCGAGGCGCCGAATAAGCCGCAACGCACGACCATGCTGCTCTCGACCGCGGTCAGGCGGGGCACTCGGGCGGCGAGCGTCGCGTCGTAGGCATGTTCGCCGGACCAGAGCGTCGTTCCCGAGCGCTCGTTCGTGAGGCGGACGATAACCTTGATCTTGTCGCCTTCGCGGCGGATCGTGCCGCTCATCGCATAGGCCGGGGAATTGCCGGGGGGCGGCGCCGATGCCGTGGAGACGTTGACCACGCCGTCGTCGTTGAAGGCGGCGTTGATCTCGTCGGCGAGGGCCTGCGGCATGCCCGAGGGAAGATCGGGCGACAGAAGTTGGAAGCCTGCGAGCCGCACCTGCATCGTGTGCGCGGTCGCGCTCGGCCGCATCAGAAGCCAGGCGGCGAGACTCGCGACGATGACGAGCACGATTGCCGCGGCGACGATCAGGGTCCGTGCCGGAAACGCGGAGACGCGTGCGCGGCGAGCCGCAGGGCGGGTGGCCGGAGCCAGGGTGTCGGCAGGTCCCGACGTCTGCTGGAGCCGCTGCATCAGCGCGTCGATCGACCTGTCCCAGCTCTCGAACGCGTCGATCCACTGGCGGGTCGAGAGCTCGTAGGCGAAGGCGTCGCTCGGCTCCACGTCCTCGATGCGGAGCGCCATTACGGGGATGTGATAGCGGCTGGCGAGCGATAGCTCTTTCTTGATCTCGTCGCTGTTGTTCGCCGCGTCCGAAAAGACGAGCACCATTGCCCGCGCACTGCGCAGAGAACGGACAATCGCCTCCTGGTAGTTCTCGCCGGGCGCTACGTCGCGCGTCGAAATCCAGCATTGCCTGCCGCGGCGCTCGAGAGCGGTGCAGACCGAAAGGGCCTCTTTGCGATCGGCGGTCGCATAGCTGATAAAGACTGGCCGAGCAGCCTGGCCCGCGTCACTTGTTACAGGCCCCGGTTCATTCACAATGATGCCCCCCGGCGGAAAGCCGAGACCTTATGGCGGTTCAGAGCCGATGAGAAGCTGTGAAAGCAGGATGCGTTCAGTCGCCTGTCCGGCGGACGACCGCAGGCGCCAGTTGGTCGATGGAGACTTGCTGGAACTCATCGTCACGCCGAAACTGGCATCGGGAATTCAGTCATTTGGGGGTGATCATGACTAATGTTCCGTACCGCGGCGCGGTGCGTCTTTCAGCTGTGCTCCTTGCCTGCAGCGCGCTCTACGCAATTCCGGCCGCTGGGCAGGAGAACGCGTCCGCGGCGGCATCCTCGGTTCCGGCGCAGGTCCATTACGGAAACTGGGGAGTCGACATTTCGACGCGGGATACGGCGGTAAAGCCCGGCGACGACTTCCAGCGCTACGCAAGCGGCAAGTGGATGGATGCGAACGAGATCCCTGCCGACAAGTCGCAGAACGGGATCGGCTCCGAGCTTGCGGATCGCAACCAGGATCAGCTGCGCGCGATCGTCCTGAGCTCGCCGGCCGATAGCCAGCTCGGCGCTTTTTACACGAGCTACATGGACGAAGCGCGGGTCGAGAAGCTCGACGGCGCGCCGCTGAAGGTCGACCTCGCCGCGGTCGATGCGATCAAGAGCAAGGCCGATTTCACCCGCTACATGGCTGACAGGCTAAGCGACTTCGGCTCGCCGCTTTATTCGCTGGGGACGCTGCCGGATCCGGCCAACCCGTCCGTGAACATCGCCTTCATCGGGACCAACGGCATGGGCATGCCGGACCGCGACTATTACCTCCTCGACAAATATAAGGCGCAGCGCGACGCGTACCGCGCGTACATCCAGCGCACCTTCGAGATGATCGGAGACCCGAACGCATCGGCGGCGGCAGACACGGTGCTTTCGTTCGAGACGGAGATCGCAAAAATCTCCTGGCCGCAGGCGGACCTTCGCGACCTCGACAAGCTCAACAACCCGATGAGCCTGGCCCAGCTGAAATCCTATGCACCCAGGTTCGACTGGGACGGCTATTTGGGCGAGGCAAAGGTGATGTCGCCGCACATGCTCGTCGCCGACAACACCGCGATCAAAGCAATGGCGGCGTTATACGCGGAGACGCCGCTCGACACGCTGAAAACATGGGAGAGGTTCAAGGTTACCAACGATGCGTCGAACTATCTTTCCAAGCGGTTCGTCGACAGCAAGTTCGAATATACGAAGACATTGTCGGGCGCGAAGGAGCTTCGGCCGCGTTGGCGACGGGGGATCGGCGAAGTCGACGGACGCCTCGGCGAGCTGCTCGGCAAGACCTATGTCGACCGCTACTTCCCGGCGCAGTCCAAGACGATAATGGAAGAGCTGGTCGGCAACCTCAGGAAGGCGGCCGCGCAGCGGATCGAGGACAATGAATGGATGGGCGCGGGAACCAAGAAGGCCGCGCTGGTCAAGCTGTCGAAGATGGACGTGATGGTCGGATACCCGGACAAGTTTCGGGATTATTCCAAGCTCGTGATGACGCCCGACGACCTTTACGGCAACGTGAAGCGCAGCGCGGCTTTCGAGTGGGCGTACGCGATGGAGGATCTCAACAAGCCGGTAGATCGCAAGAAATGGGCGATGAGCCCGGCCACGGTCGACGCCTACAATGGCGGGCTCGAGAACAAGATCGTGTTCCCGGCAGGCATCCTTCAGCCACCCTTCTTCGATCCCAAGGCAGACGCGGCGGTGAACTACGGCGCCGCCGGCGCAATCATTGGTCACGAAATCATGCACGGGTTCGATGACCAGGGCCGCAAGATCGACGAAAATGGCGCCGTTCGCGACTGGTGGACGAAGGACGATGCGACCCGTTTCAAGTCGCTGACCGACGCGCTCGGCGCGCAATATTCGTCATACGAAGCGGCACCTGGAATTTTCATCAACGGCGCGCTGACGATGGGCGAGAATATCGGCGACATGTCGGGGCTGGAAGTTGCGTACACCGCTTACAAGATGTCGCTCCTCGGCAAGCCGGCGCCCATCATCGATGGCCTGACCGGCGACCAGCGGTTCTTCCTGGCTTTTGCACAAGCGTGGCGCGGCAAGCAGCGCGACGACGCAATCAAGACGCAGGTAGCGTCCGATCCGCATAGCCCGCGCCGCTTCCGAGTGATCGGTCCGCTTCGCAATCTCGATGCCTGGTATGATGCCTTCGGGATTGGACCGGACTCCAAATTCTACATCCCGCCGGACAAGCGCGTCCGTATCTGGTGAGGCTAGGCGAGCGGATAGCTCGCCACCTCCTCATAATGCGCGCCGTGGCGGGAGAGGTGGCTTTCGAAAAGGCCAAATGCCTCGACGACGAAGGGCTCGGACGACAGCCCGCGCCGTCGTTCGAGATAGCTCTGAACCTCGCTAGTGCGGCGGCCTTTCCAGCGCGCGAGGGTGATATGCGGGTGGAAGGCTCGGCGCTCCGGCTCCAGCCCCGCTGACTGGCACACGCGTTCGACTCTGGCGGCGAGCGCGGCAAGCGGCGGCTTGGGCTCGACACCAGCCCATAAAGCGCCTGAATTGCGCTGCTCGAAGCGACCGACGCCGGCGACGTGAAGTTCCAGGGGGCGAGCGCTGATCCGCGTGAGGGCGTCAGCGAGATCGTTCGCAACTGGCCGTTCTATTTCGCCGATGAAGCGAAGGGTCAGGTGCAGCTGTTCATCGTCTTGCCAGCGAAAGTCGGCGCTCTCGTCCATGGCATCGATCAGCAGGCCGCGGATTGGCTCGGGCGGTCGGATGGCGACGAACAGACGGTGCATGAGCCCTAAATGGAATCGCGCAACGCGTTGATCCAGCGCAGCGTCGTCGGAGCGATGTCCTTGGGAAGTCCGTCGAGCGCGAATTCGTCGACGTGCTGGACCTCCCACGACCAGCGCCGGGGTAGGTAGCGGACGTCCTCTACGATCAGAAGCGAAGCGAGATCACGCTTGAAGTCGACCTCCTCCTCGAGCTCGCAGGCGAACCGGATGCGGCCATAGGCGGTCATGCCGATCTCCTCGCGTAGCTCGCGAATGACGGTGGCCTGCGCATATTCCCCTCCCCGGCGACCGCCGCCGGGCAGACGCCAGCCGGGAGCGTAGCGGAGCTTCACGAGCACCAGCTTCCGGCGGGGCGTCAGCGCAAGTGCATGAGCGCCGTAGGTGCGCGGCCGCCGCACGAACCAGCCCGCCTGAAACACCTTGTGTATTCCGGTAAGGACGAGACGAAGCGGGGCATCGAACCAGGTCATCGGCTGCTAAGTAGCCGGAGCGCGAGAGTGGTTCCAATCCACGCTTCACCATGCAACAACAAACATGTCTGAAGGGGGCGCGTGGATGAGCGGCAAGAGCGAGCTCAGCAACGACGAATATGAGGAGCTCCTCGAGCCATTGGCTCGTGAACTTAGCGCCATGGCGCGTTGGGTCGCCGAGACAGACCAACGGATGATCGTCATCTTGGAAGGCCGGGACACGGCGGGCAAGGGTGGGTCGATCGACATGATCGCAAGGCTCCTCAATCCCCGTCAGTGCCGGATCGTAGCGCTCCCCGCTCCGAGCGAGCGCGAGCGGACCGAATGGTATTTCCAGCGATACATCGAGCACCTCCCGGCCGCGGGCGAGATCGTGCTTTTCGACCGCAGCTGGTACAACCGCGCGGGGGTCGAGCGGGTGATGGACTTTTGCACGGTCGACCAGGCCCAGGACTTTCTTAACGCCGCGCCGGAATTTGAGCGGCACCTCGTCGACGACGGTATTCTTTTCTATAAATATTGGCTCTGCTGCGACCAGGAGGAGCAGGAGGCGCGCTTCGAGAACCGCCTCAATAATCCAATGAAGAGGTGGAAGCTGTCGACGATCGATATCAAGGCGCGCGAGCACTACGACGACTATACGGAAGCCCGCGAGATGATGCTGTCGGCGACGCACACCGACTTTGCGCCCTGGACTCTTATTGATTTCAATGACCAACGGCTCGGGCGTCTCACCCTCCTCCGCGACCTTTTAGACAAGGTCCCGGACACGGAGTTGCCGCTCGCGGAGATCCCGTGGCCAAAGCTAGGACACAAGCCGCTGAAGGAACGCTACGGCGTCCTCCACCCAATTCCTGCCTATCGAGTTCACAAGCACAAGCATAAGCATGGGGACCAAAAGCACGGGGACGATTGAACCGATCTGAAAGAGCACGAGAGGGGGACACGATGCGTGCGTCGAAGTTGCTGCTGGAAATCACGGCCTATTATCTCGTCATCGGATTTGCGGTGTACATCGCGCTGAAGGTCTGGCCGGAGCTTCGCAATTACCTTCCGATCGGTGGCGTTGAACAGCTCATCAGCCAGCCGTCCAAGAACCCGCTCGAGGCGAGCCAGGCGGTGCGCGCTGCGCACGTCGCCAATTTCGGGCAGAGCGTCTTCTGGCTGGTGGTTGCGATCATCGCCGCGATCCTCGTCTCGCTACCGGTCAGCTGGACTTACATGGCAGTGCGCGGGGGTGACGAATATGATCAGTCTCTGGTCAATACGATCATCGTCCTGCCGATGGTTGTTACCGGTATCGTCATCATCGTCCAGAACAGCCTGGCGCTGGCTTTCTCGCTTGCGGGCATTGCAGGGGCGGTCAGGTTCAGGAACTCGCTCAAGAGCTCGGGCGACGCGCTCTTCATCCTGCTCGCAGTCGGTACCGGCCTCGCCGCCGGCATCGGCGCGATAGAGCTCGCCGCGGTGATCAGCATGTTCTTCAACTATTGTTTCGCGATCCTGTGGGTCACCGAATATGGCGAGCGGGACGAGATGAAGCGCTTCCTCGCCGACTATCGGGTGAGCGAGACGGTTGTCGTGGTCGAGGAGGAGAAGAAAGAAACTACCTGACGCAGCGCTTCAGCAGCCTCGAGTTCACGGAGTCGTCCGACGCGATGTCGGCGAAGAAGCCATCGAGGAAGTTGATCGCTCGGTTTTGGGTGCCGGGATCGAGTCCTGGCGTCGAACCAATCGCCGCAAGCATCTGTGGCCGCGCCTCGCGCATCTGCCGGGCGACGATGAGAACGTCCGCGTTGTTGATGCAATAACCGCGATAGACGCGCTGTCGCACCGAGCTGATCTGAAGCTGATCAGGAACGGTGGCGTAGGGCGCATTCACGTAACCGGAGAAATCGAAGTCGTAGGGAATTGGGATGGCGGTCCCGGCGCCGAGCGGGCCGATCAACTCGGCATTGTGGCAGCAATCCTTCCCCGCCGGGCCGGCGCGCATCGACCAGTCATGATTGGCGATCATGTGCTGGAACAGCGCGTATCGGGCCGCGTCGGACGAGCTGAGGCTGGTCGCCGGAATGCGCTCGGGGGCGTGCGTTTCCTTCGTGCCGTTTCGCTTGGCGACGTCGCTGAGAGCCTCGAGAAAATAGCCGACGCGCGAGACGATCGGACGGCCATCTACGTCTCGATAATCGATATTTGCAAGCCGCACGCGAAAGCTGTGCGGGGTGAGCACATTCAACATCAGATAGGCCGAATATTCGAGCAGCACATATTGCTGGAACGATGGCGTATTCCGGCAATGCGTGACGAGCTTCAGCGACTTCTGGCCGGCGAAGAGCGAGGTCGCAGGCGGGGGCGCGGTGAACTGGACCTTGATCGGCGGGAATTCGCAAACGTCAGCCGACCGGCGCGTAATTCCGCGCGCGCTGAGCGCGACAGGAAGCGCTTTTCCGGTGGGATCAGTCAGGATGCCCTGAACGGGACTGGACGAGCGGTTGCGGATCAATCCAGCGAACGGCCCCTGGAGGGTGATGCGGACCGGGTCGGAGCCAGCGAACAGCGGCTTGGGCTGTTGTGCAGCAACCGGCGCCGAAAGCCCGAGCGAGCAAGCAGTAACGAGCGCGACTATCCCCCTCATTGCGCGGTCCTTTCGACTGTGTGCGGGGTCATCGTCCCGCCGACGATCTCTAGCCAGGTAAGCGGACCTCCGTAGGCGCGCGAGATGCCCGTATCGATGCGCGCAAGGCGGCCATTGCCGAGGATCTCGATCCCCTTGAGGTCAGGGGTATGGCCGATAACCAGCCGCTTCGCGCCATAGGCCGCGAGCACCGCATCGAGCTCCTGGTCCGGAGTTAGTGGCGGCGGCGCCGCCGCTCCCGCCTTGGCGCGAGCCTGCGCGGCGTCCTGGTCGTGGGTCACCAGGCCGCGGTACCATAGCGGTCCGAGCGGATCGAAGAGAATGGTCGAGGGACTGTCATCGCCGCTCGCCATGGCGCGGAAGATGCGGTGGTTGATCTCCTCGAGCGAGAGTTTGGAATATTCGACGCTGAGGCCTCCGTGAGCGAACAAGGTGTCGCCGATCTTCAGGACCCCCGGATTCCGGGTCGCCCAGCGGCCAAGTTCGCCGGACGGGCTCCAGGCGAGCCTGTGCTCGACCCAGCCGAGCGGGTGCTGCGACACCCATTGCTCGCGAACCTCGGACGGTTGCACGCTGGGGTTCGTCGAACGGGCCGCCGCTTCGAGCTGTTTGCGGATCGATATGTAATATTGCTCGCGACGCGCCGGAGAGCGGTCGTCGGCGAAGGCGGCAATTTCCCCGGGTGTCGTATAGCGATAGTCGCCGAGTAGGTTCATCGCCTCGTGGTTGCCCAGCACAACGACGACTTTCCCGCCGGCGCGGGGCGCCTCCGACTGGAGTTGCTGCAGGTTGCGGATGATCTGGAGCGAGTCTGGCTCTCGGTCGGTGATGTCACCGAGTTGCACGAGCGTGGTCCTGCCGCCGGCCCAGTGGCCTGAGGGGTCGGTGAGGCCGGCTGCACGGGCGATGGTAAGCCACGCCTGGTAGTCGCCATGGAGGTCGCCGACGGCGACGATCCTGTCCGGCTTTGCCGCTGAAACTGCAGCCGGAACGAAGAGGGCGAGGACCGCAAGCGCGAACATCGCGCTGCCGACGATCCGCTTGAGGCGGCACCCTGCCGATATTCCCCCCATTTCCGACACTGTCGCACCGAGCATGCCGGCGGGCAATGCCGTTAATGTGTGTTTAGGTTTGGCGGCGGTCTTGCGGGAACTCGACCTGTCATGAAGTCGTATTAAATTCCTGTTTAACAACTCGGGGAGGCGCGCGCAGCGCGAGGGGGGATCAAAGATGGAGCCGGATGCGCGCTTCTATCGTCGGCGCGCCAGCGAAGAACTGGCGGCGGCGAGCAGAGCGGTGACGGAAGCCGCACGGGACCGGCGAATGCAGCTCGCCCAGGTTTTCCTGCGCCGATTGAAGGATGCGGAAGCGAACGAGCTTCTCTTCGACTGGGCCCTGATACGCAGGGAAGCGACCGGGGCTGAATTGCCCTAAAGGCCTCCCTAGGCCGCGACCGGCCCGCGGGCGCTCGCCCGCGACTTTCGCGCATCGATCTTCTCAGGCGTCGGCAGCGGTTCGAAACTGCGCGTGAGCGCGCTTCCGAGTTCGCCGGCAAGACCAACACCATAGAAGCCGAGGATAACCGCCATCGCGGCCGGCCTCTGCCAGACCGGCAGGTCGACATTCTTGCCGCGCGTCCAGATCCGCCACCAGGACTTTCCGACCTTGCCGCCGAAGAATTTGAAGGCGAACCCGAGGCGGCCGAGACGCGAGCGCGTCGCGGTCTGGAAGGCCTGGTAATCACGATCCAAGCCCATCGTCCACGCGCGCCAGGCAAGAAATTTGTATCCTGGATGGGGGGCGTGAACGGTCATCGCCTCGGCGGTGCGGGTGTAGTTGTAGCCCTTGGCCGCAAGGTCGCGGAGCCAGAATCCACATTGTTTCTTGAATGCGGGCAGATCAGGGAAGGGATTCTCGCGGAAGAAATCGGTCCTGACTGCGCAATTGTTCGCGTGGATCTTCTCGCGCTTGACGGTCTTCGTCCGCTCCTCGCGCAGGTCGAAAATCCAGCCGAGCGCGAACGTCTTCGAGAGCAGGTCGTCGTAGCCGAGCACAGTGAAACCACCGACCGCCATGATCTTCGGGTCGGCGAAGGGCTTGATGAGGTTTTCCAGCCAGCCCGGCTGGGGAGCGGCGTCGCTGTCGAGCATGATCGAGAGGTCGGTCTTCGACTGGCCGATGCCGTAATTCTTGAGCTTGTAATAAGTAAGGCCATCGGTCGCGACGATCTCGAGCTCGGCGAGGTTCTCGAGCTGCGGCGCGGTGCCTTCGAGCGTCTTCTCGATTGCCGCGGGGTCCACCGCGTTCTTGTCGTAGAGATACATGATGCGCGGCTTGGAGGGCATCCGGGGCGCGACGTGCGCGATCTCGCGCTGGAGCGCCGCCATTGCGGCACGAGTCCATTTGTCCTCAACGTCGATGGCGTTTTCCCATTCGATGACGATCGTGACGGCTGGGAGCGCCGCGGAGACGGCTTTCTTGGTCGCTTTTTTGGCCATGGCAGCGCCGAATATAGGTTCAGCGGGCCGTCAGGCCAGCCCCTCTATTGGCACTCATTGGGTCGGCTGTCCGGTTTCGCTTGAAGTCCCTTCAGCCATCCACGATATATCTGCGGAAGCGAAATGGGCCATTTGCCCGTCGCGAAGGAGATGAGATGGCTGAATGGAATGACCCGCGCACGACTAGCGTGAACCCGGCCGCGACGGTCGGTGTCCCGCGCGCCGCCCGCGATGCGGGCCTCCGGTCGTACATGCTATCGGTTTACAACTACATGGCCTCGGGCGTGCTGCTGACCGGCATCATCGCCCTCCTGTTCGCGCCCTACGCGGCGAACGTGCTGATTTCCTCGACCGGACGGGGGATGAGCCCGATCGGTTGGGTGGTGACTCTGTCACCTCTGGGTATCGTTTTTGCAATGAGCTTCGGCGCGGCGCGGATGCGCACTTCGACGCTTCAGATACTGTTCTGGGCATTCGCGGCGCTGATGGGCCTGTCGATGTCGACCCTCTTCCTGGCCTTCACGGGAGCCTCGATCGCGCAGACATTCTTCGCAACGGCGGCGGCGTATCTCGGCCTCAGCCTGTGGGGCTACACCACCAAGCGCGACCTCTCCGGCTTGGGCACGTTCCTGATCATGGGCGTGGTCGGTCTCTTGGTCGCCATGCTGATCAACCTGTTCATGCACTCGTCGGCCATGGCGCTTGCGATCAGCGCAATCGGTGTTCTGCTGTTTGCGGGGCTCACGGCGTACGACACGCAGCGTATCAAGAGCATGTATTTCTATGTCGCCGGCACAGAGCTCGCCGGGAAGACGGTCGTGATGGGCGCGCTGACGCTCTATCTCGACTTCATCAACATGTTCCAATTTCTGCTCAGCTTCATGGGCAACCGCCGCTAAAGCAAGTCGCTCCTTAACGAGGGGGCCGGGAGAGCAATCTTCCGGCCTTTTTCGTTTGTGGAGCGGGGTTGCGCCTTCGTCGAAATCGCGCAACGGGCCACCCTAACGATGGTTAGGTCCGAAGGCATGCGAGCGAGGATCCTTTGACCGTCAACTGCCTGGAACAATTCGGGTCGTTGATCGCACAGGCAGACCGGGCGATGGCGCGCGGCGACATCCGCGAGGCTGCAAGCCTGCTGGAGGTCGCAGCCCAGCGCGGACGGGATTCAACGACCTTGCTGCGGCTGGCGACGGTACGACGCTCACTTGGCGATTTGCCAGGCGCTCTCCAGGCTGCGACTGCCGGCGTGGAGCTTTCGCCGCGCAACTTCCTGATGTGCCTGCTCCTCGGGAGCCTCCGCGAAGCGACGGGCGCGATTCACGCAGCGCAGCGTGCCTATTGCGCAGCCTGCGCCCATGCGCCTCTCGACCTCTCGTTCCAGCCCGGGATGGCGAAGCAGCTCGAATGGGCCAAGCGCCGCGCCGAGGCCGCCGACGAATGGCGCAAGCATGTGGTCGAATGGGATCCTGCCGAGGCTCGTTACGACTTGAGCCGTGACGAGGAGCGAAAGCTTCGCGGTTTTCGCACCAACATCCTCGAGAATGTTCAAGCTGGGCCTGTCGTGCAGCCGGTCTTCATGGTGCCGGGAATGAGGCCCAAGCGCTATTTCGATCCTTCGACTTTCCAGGGCGTTGCCGAGCTCGAGGGGGCCACAGGCGCCATCCGGGCCGAGTTCCTGGCACTCGCTGAAAGCCGGAGCGAGACGCTGTCCTCGCGCCTCGGCGGACTGCATTCTGCTGATAGGGACAACAGCCGTCCTGGCGCCTGGTCGATGATCCCGCTGATCAAGAACGGCGCGGCGGTCGAGCAGTTCGCATCCCGGTGTCCGCAGGCAATCGAATTCGCGCGGAAATTGGACCTGCCGAGGCTCGGGCTGATTTCGCCGAGCCTCTATTTCTCGGTACTCGAGCCCAACAGCCGCATTGCGCCTCACACCGGAATCACCAATGCGCGGCTGATCGCTCACCTGCCGCTGATCGTTCCTGACGACTGCGGTTTCCGCGTCGGCGGCGAAGTGCGTCGGTGGGAGGTCGGCAAGGCGCTCGTGTTCGACGACATGACGCTGCACGAGGCGTGGAATGACAGTGACCGCATCCGCGTCGTGCTGATTGCGGACCTGTGGCGGCCGGAACTAAGCGGGGCTGAGCGGGCGGCGGTGAGCGACCTCATGAATTGCCAAGACGTGGCGGCAGCTGCCTAGCAGCCGTAGCGGTCGAGATAGTCTGCAGCGGCGAGCAGCTCGCAGCCGGCGAGATACCGGTCGATCAGATCGTCATCATCGCTGAGCACCATGGCCAGCGTTCCGACGTCCGTCCCAACCAGCAGGCGTCGCCCTTCGAAGTTGATCAAAAGTCCACATGCGACCCGATGCTCGGTCGCTTCGCGCGCTGCTACGCGGATCAGCACGGAGGCGGAGAGCGGAGGATGAGGGCAGTGTTCCAGCAAAGCTGGCTCTGGCGGACGCGCCGGCTCGGGCAAGTCGGCGTCCCCGGTGCGTGCGATGAGCCGCGACGCCACGTCGGGCAAATCGCTCCTCAGGTGGCGCACGAAATCGTCTGTGCGATCGATCGCGAGCGGGCGGGCGATGTAGCCGTCCGACAAGATTCTGGTCGAAGAGGTAGCGAGGTATTCGCCATCAGACGTGCAGAGCCACACGGCCGAAACCAGCCATTCCGGATCGCCCATGACCGCACCGAACCGACCTAGACGTCCAGCGAGTTCGCGGATTGTCTCCGGCCGGCATTCCAGCTCTACGAATTCCCCTGCGCCCACGCCCGCAGCGTAACGGGGGCGACTTGAACTGCAATTGCTTGAAAAGTGAATTCCTCGCGGTCCCTAGGCGGGTTGCGGCTGTGCGGCGGCGATCTGTGCCTGCGCTTCGTCATCCTTCGCCCAGGCGCGCTGGAACTGCTCGCGCGATTTCAGGCGTTCCGAATAGCGGCTGAAGCTATCGCGCTGCGGGAGCGTGCCGAACTGCGTCCCCCACATAATCGCGGAGCCGACGTAGACGTCCGCGGCGGTGAAGCGGTCTCCGCAGACGAAGTCGCGAAGCGCGAACAACTCGTCGAGGACGGAGACAACCTTGTCGTAGCTGCCGTAGCCGAACATGCGGCCCTGTTCGGGGGCAGGGTCCCAGCCGACGTGGTGATTGACTACCGCCTGCTCGACCGGGCCGGCAGCATAGAAGAGCCAGCGGTAGTAATCGGCTTTCTCGTCGTCACGCGGACCAAGACCGGCCTGCGGGAAGACGTCTGCGAGATAGGCGCAGATCGCAGCACTTTCGGTAACGATGTGATTGCGATGCTTGATGGCCGGGACCTTGCCCATCGGATTGACGGCGAGATAGCGATCGGTCTTCATCTGATCGTAGGCAATGACCTCGGTCTCGTAGGGCTGCCCGACCTCCTCGAGCATCCAGCGGACGATCCGTCCGCGCGACTGGGGATTGGTGTAGAAGATGATCTCGGCCATCGTTGCGTCTCCTGTCGTTGAACAGTCCGCGGCCGATTACGCTTGTTCGAAGGCTTGCTCCAGCATTTCAGTCCGGCGTCCCCGCCGGTCAGGCTTTCGCCATCGGACGGCCGCCGACCTTGGATGCTTCTTCGTTCCAGTCGAGCCTTCGGCAGTGCGATTATGAGTGCGGTAGGCGGCCTCGTGCGGCAGCCGCTCGGCCCCCCTCCAGCTGATCGGGAAGAACGGGCCCGAGCGTCTCGCTCAGCCGCGCTCTCCCTTCTGCGGGTTTCCGGTCGGTGCCGGCGCGGGCGCGGCGCCGGTTCGCTCGCTGTTGCTAGCGTCACGCGCAGCACGAAATTCGCTGTCGGCCGACCAGTTCGGCCAGTCGCGCGAATTGGCGAGCTTGAGGCCGACCTCGTGCAAGAGCTCGGCATTTTCGGCGACACCGCTCCAGTCCCAGTTCGCCCGCCATTCGTCGCTCGGCTGGTGATAGTGCTTGACGTTATATTCCTGCGCTAGCTGCTCGCCGCGCGCGGTGCCGCCTTCCACCAGGTCAAGGCCCTGCGAGAAGCTGATCGCCGGGACGCCGACCTTCGCGAAGGGGAAATGGTCCGAACGATAAAAGCCGCCGGTCTCGGGATGCGGGTCGGGCGTGAAGTAGCGACCCTGCGCCTTGCCCGCCGCGATTACGTCATCGACGAGGTCGAGCTTCGCCGTGCCTCGGACGGTGAAATTCTTCTGGCGGCCGACCGGCTGCCACGCGTCGACGTTGAGGTCGGCGACTGTCTTGCCGGGCGAATAGAGGGGATGGGTTGCGTAATATTCGGACCCGAGCAGGCCCTTTTCCTCGGCGGTGACGGCAAGGAACACGATCGAGCGATCGGGGCGGGGTCCGTGGGCCCACACGCGCGCCTGCTCAACCAGCTCCGAAACGCCGGTGCCGTTGTCGACCGCGCCGTTGTAGATGCGGTCGCCGGTCGCATCGGGCTTTCCGATCCCGAGGTGGTCCCAGTGCGCCGAATAGATGATCGTCTCATCCGGGTGGATTTTTCCCGGGAGAATTCCGACCACATTGTGGCTCTCGATGACCTTCGGCGTCGCCGCGTAATGCGCCGACAGCGTCGCTTTCAGCGGCATCGGCTGGAAGTTCGGGTTGCGTGCTGCGACCCGCGCTTGCTCGAAATCCAGGCCGGAACGCTGGAACAGCTGGACGGCGAGCGGTCGCTGGATCCAGCTTTCCATCTGCGAGTGATGGCCGGCCGGATTCTCGCGGACGATGTCGAACTGCGCAATGGTGTTCGAGTTCTGGACGACTTCCCATCCATAGGAGGCGGGGGCGGTCTCATGGATTAGAATGATTCCAGCCGCGCCTTGTCGCGCCGCTTCCTCGAACTTGTAGGTCCAGCGGCCATAATAGGTCATTGCCTTGCCGCCGAACTTGCCCGCGACCGGCTCGCCGGCTGCAGCTTCAAAGTCGGGATCGTTGACCAGTGCGACCAGGATCTTGCCGTGCATGTCCTGGCCCTTGAAGTCGTTCCAGCCGCGCTCCGGCGCGTCGATTCCATAACCGACGAAGATGAGCGGCGCGTTCTGGATGTCGACGTGCGGGGCGCCATTCAGCGGCGCGAGCAGAGCGATGTCGGGACCCTGGCGAAGCGGCACGAGTGTGCCGTTCTCGTTCAGGCTGACGTCGGGCGTGCCAGCGATCTCCGACTGCAGCAGTGGTACCTTCTGGAACCAGCTGCGCTTCCCGTTTACGACATCGCCGCCGGGCTCGACGCCGGCGGATTTCAGCTGCTCGGCAATATAGTTGATTACCGTCGGTTCGATCGCAGTGCCGGGGCCGCGGCCCTGGAAGGCGTCCGATGAGAGGGCTTTGTCCACGTCAGACAAATGCTGCGTGGAGAAGCCGCCAGTCGGTGCCGAAGCGGCGGGAACGGCGGCAAGTGCCAGTGCGGTTGCGAAAAGCCAACGGGTAGTCCTCACCTTCATCTCTCCCAGATGCATGTGTACGGGCGCGCAGTGCCGAAGCGGACGCGCCCAAAAAAGGTTGCAAATGCGACTAGTCAGCGCGCGGCCGGCGTGGAAGCCCTTTCGTTCGATGCGGCCGAACGAGCGCCCTTGTCGGTGCGGTAGCGATCGAACCAGGCTAGGATTGCGCTGGCCTTGGCGGCGGCCTGGCTGGGCCGTGCCGCGATGCCGCCGTGGCTTGCCCCTGGGACCTTCACGAACTCGGTCGGAATGCCGCGAAGCTGGAGCGCTTCGTAATATTGCTCGGCCTCGCTGTCGGGCGTGCGGTAATCCTCGCTGCCGACGACGACGAGCGTCGGCGTCTTCACGTTGCCAACGAGGCTGAGGGGTGAGCGCTGCCAATAGCCCATTGGGTCTTCCCACGGCTTCTTCGCGAACCAGTAAGGCGAATAGTAAGGCGCGCCGTCCGACGTCAGGCCGAAGCTAGTCCAGTTGATGACCGGTTTCTGCGTCGCGGCGGCACGGAAGCGGTCGGTCTTGCCGACGATCCATGCGGTCAGCACGCCGCCACCCGAGCCGCCGGTGACGAACAGATTGTTCGGATCAACGTGACCGGCCGCGATCGCCGCATCGACGGCGCTCATCAAGTCATCGTAATCATGGCCCGGATAAGCCTTGTCGATCTGGTTCGCGAACTCTTCTCCATAGGAAGTCGAGCCGCGCGGGTTCGTGTACAGAACGACATAGCCTGCCGCAGCGTAGAGCTGGTCATCGGCTGAAAAGCTCGGGCCGTATGCGGAGAAAGGTCCGCCGTGGATCTCGAGGATTAGCGGGTATTTCTTCACCGGGTCGAAGTTTGGAGGAGTGACCATCCAGGCGTCGATCGGCCGCCGGTCGAAGTTCGACGTGACCGGCACCTTTTGCACCTGCGCCATCGCCTTGGCCGAAAGGCTTTCATTGAGGTGGGTGAGGTGCCTCACGCTGCCTCCGGTCGCGATGCCTAGATCTGACGGGTGAAGGGGATCGCCGACGGTAACGGCGACGACGCCGCTCTTTGAAACGCTGAAATCTCCGCCCGCATAGGGCCTGTCGAGCTCGCCGCCCGTGAGGCCGGTTGCCACGTCGCGAGCCGAGCCGTCCAGTCCGATCCGCTCGACCTTGTTACTTCCGCGATCTTCGACCTGGACATAGATGGCGCGGCTGTCAGCCGACCAGACGGGACTTCCGACCGAGCGGTCGAGGCTGCCGGTCAGCACGCGCTTGTCGGAGCCATCGAGGTTCATGATCGATAGCTGCGTATTCTGATAGCCAAGCTTCCTGTCGTCGAAGCCGATGTAGGCGATGTGCCGTCCGTCGGGGGAAACGACAGGCGAGGCGTCGGGGCCGTCGCGACTGGTCAGCGCCACTGGTGAACCGCCGTCGATGGTGATGCGATAGATCTCGCTGTTGACGGGCTCGCGTTCCCAATCCTTCGACAGGTTGGCGCTGAACAGGATCGAGCGGCCATCGGGAGTCCAACTGACCGGCCCGCCTGCATGGGTCGCGCCGAAGGTCAGCTGGGTCGTCGCGCCGCCGTCGGCCGGAACCCAGAAGAGCTGGTAGTAGCCGGCCTTGAGATAGCCCTCGTCGTCGGATCGGTAGGTGACCTTGTCGATCACCTGCAGCGGCTCGGCCCACTTCGCGCCCTCGGGCTTGGGCGGCGCCTTGCCGAGCGAGGCCGGATCGTCGGGAACGAACATTGTGTAGGCGATGCGCCGACCATCCGGCGACCAGGCGAGCGCACCAGGGCTGTCGGGCAGGCCGGTGATGCGGGCGCTTTCGCCACCAGCCACCCAGCGTTCGTAGAGCTGGGGGCTTGCGCCCTCGGCGGCGACATAAGCGAGGCGGCTGCCGTCCGGTGACCAGCGCGGTGAGAAATATGAGCCGGAGCCGGCGAGGAGCGGCCGCTCCTGCCCGCTGGCGACGTCGACGAGCCAGATGGTCGACCGCGCCTTGTCGGTCATGATGTCGTTCGAGCGGCGGACGTAAGCGATGGTGCGTCCGTCGGGGCTGACCTGGGGATCGCCGGCGACCTCGAGGTTGAACAGATCCGAGCCGGTGAAATAGCGGTCCGGTCCCGTCGCAGGAGCCGCGGCCGCACTCAGCGCGGTGGCCGCAAGCAGGAGCGCGAGCGGCGGAAGCGTTTGAATTCGATTCAACGAAAGTCCCCTCCGGAATTGGATCGTGCGACGATTGAACTTTCGTGAAGCTATCGCAAGCGGCGCATCGACAAATGGGCGGATCGGTTTGTTAAACCAATTGGTTGACAATCTCACGAGCGAGTCTAATTATAAACCATATGGTTGATAATCAACTCGATGCCACCTTTCGAGCGCTTGCGGATCCGACGCGGCGCGGAATGCTTGCGAGCCTCGCCCTCGGCGACAAATCCGTCGGAGAATTGGGCGAACCATTCGCGATGAGCTTCGCGGGCGCAGCCAAGCACGTGAAGGTGCTGGAAGGTGCGGGCCTGATCGAGCGGCGCAAGGCCGGGCGGAGACGATCTGCACGCTAAAGACGGCGCCCCTCAAGGAAGCGGAAGACTGGTTGAAGCAATGGGAGAAGTTCTGGTCAGTCCGCCTCGATCGCCTACAGGCGCTCGTCGAGGGCAAGGCGGACAGATCATGAGCGCGCCTGCTGTTTTCACCGTGCAGCGCGACATCGCTGCACCGCGCGGCCGGGTCTTCGATGCCTGGCTCGATCCCGACCAGGCGAAGCATTTTCTATTCGCGGCAGCGGGCGGCGAAATCGTCCGCTGCGAGATCGATGCGCGTGTGGGCGGCCGTTCCCGATCGTGGATCGCCGCGTCGACGGCGATGCCGAACATCACGGCGAGTTCGTCGAAGTCGATCGACCAGGCCGGCTGGTTTTCCTCTTCCGGGGGCCCGGCACCGAGGAAGGGGAATGGTCGAAAGTCGCCATCGTTCTCGCCGATACGCCGGACGGCTGCAGCCTCACGCTCACTCATGAGATCTCGCCGAAATGGGCCGCGTATTCCGAGCCGGTCCGCAGCGGCTGGACGATGATTCTCGGCACCCTGTCACGCCACATGGAGACAAATAATGGCTGAAGCTTCACTCGCACCGATCGAGCGTGTTGCTCCCGACGCAATCCGGCTCGAGCGCCTACTCGATGCGTCGCCTGAGACGGTTTGGCGCTACCTCACCGAAGCCAAGCTTCGCGAGCAATGGTTCATGGGGGGTTCGGATGCCCGCCCCGGCAGTGCGTTCGACCTTTTGGTCGACCACGACAAGCTGTCGGAAGACGAAGTGCCTTATCCTGAGGGCTACGAGTGTTTCAAAGGCCGCGTGTTCGAAGAAAAGGTGATCCGCTTCGATCCGCCGAGACTGCTGGAAACGACGTTCCAGGGCGGCAAGGGCGGGCAGGTTACTTACGAGCTGTTTAAGGAGAGTGGGCGCACCCGGCTCGTCCTCACCCACAGCGGCATCACAAGCCCGGCCGGCTTCCAGGATTTCGGCGGTGGTTGGATGTCGCATCTTGCGGTTCTGCAGGAGAGGCTCGCGGGCCGTAGCGTCAAGGATTTCTGGGCGCTCCATGCGCGCTCGCGCAAGGCGGTCGAAAGAGCGCTCGGCTGAGCCATGTGCCCATTGTGTATCGGTACCGCCGGATGGCTCGCTCTTGGCACCGTCTCGGCGGGAGGGATTGGAACGCTGCTCAAGCGGCGGCAACGGAAAGGACGCGGCGATGGCAACGATGACGAGGACACATGCTCTCGCAAGCCGTGAAGAATGGCTGAAGGCGCGGCTTGATCTCCTCAAGAAGGAGAAGGAACTGACCAGGAGGAGCGACGAGGTGGCTGTGCAGCGCCAGGCGCTGCCCTGGGTGCGGGTCGAGAAGAACTATCGGTTCGAGACTGACGCCGGTGAACTAGGCCTCAAGGACCTATTTCGCGGCCGCTCGCAGCTTCTCGTGTACCACTTGATGTTCGGTCCCGATTACAAGGCTCCGTGCCCCTCCTGCTCGATGATCGCCGACGGCTTCAACGGGTTCTGGGAGCATCTGGCGCACCATGACGTGATGCTCTGGGCGATCTCGCGGGCCCCGCTGGAAAAACTCGTGGAGCGCAAGAGGAAGATGGCCTGGAGCTTTCCCTGGGCCTCGTCTTTCGGGAGCGATTTCAATTTCGATTACGGTGTCGGGTTCACTGAAGCGCAGCAGAGTGAAGGGTACGAGTACAACTTCCAGGAACGGGATCCGATTGAGCCGGCTGCAAAGGGCACGCCGGGCGGATTTGCAGCGATGTGCGGCGTGAGCCTTCCTACCTTCCTGCGTGAAATGCCCGGAATGAGCGCGTTCGTGCTCGAGGATGGAGAGGTCTACCATAGCTACTCGACCTACGCGCGCGGCCTCGACGGATTGTGGGGAGCCTATCAATGGCTCGACCGGGCTCCGCTCGGCCGGAACGAAGGCGACGGAGTGTGGTGGAAACGCCGGGACGAATATGGCGCGCTCTAAACAGCCTTGACGGCGGACCGATCTACTGTGTTATAATTCTAATACAGGGAGGTCCCGATGACCCGCGCAGCGATCCTATTGCTCCTGCCGTTGCTCGCGTCCTGCAACGTGCACACAAAGAACCCGGCGAACGGTGACGAGAACGTCAGCATCCACGCCGACGAGAGTGGCCATATCGCCTTCAACCTGCCGATTGCCGAGGGCCAGGTGAAAGTGCCGGCAGGAATGATGCACAACGGGAATTTCGATATCGATGGCGTGAAGCTGGTGCCGGGCAGTTCGGTGACTGGCTTCAACCTCGACGCGCACGACCATGGCGCGACGGTCGACATGAGTTTCAACGCGCCGGGCTCGCCGGACGAGGTACGCTCCTACTTCCTTGACCAGTTCAAGCAGAAAGGCGTCGAGGCAGCCCTTGCCGGCGAGTCGGTCACCGGCAAGTCGAAGGACGGCAGTCCCTTCATCATCCACGTGAGCCCCGCGACGAACGGTTCGAGGATCA
>CAVYAH010000103.1:0-5199 GCA_963766415.1 uncultured Alphaproteobacteria bacterium
ATAGGCCGGGCCGAGAAAGCCAGTCAGATTGCTCAATTGTCCCCCTTCACCAGCGCGATCAGCTGCTCGACATGGTCGATCCGCGTGTCCCGAAGGATGCCGTGCCCGAGATTGAAGATGTGAGGGCGCTCGGCGAAAGCGTCAAGGATACTCCGCACAGAACGTTCCAGCGGTTCGCCACCGGCAATCAGCGCCAAGGGATCGAGATTACCCTGCACCGGCAGGTCCTTGGGCAGTTCCTTCGCAGCCCAGCGCGGGTCGACCGTCTCGTCGATGCCGACAGCGGTAACGCCAGTCTCGCGCGCGTATGCGCCGAGCTTCCCGCCAGCGCCCTTCGGAAAGCCGATCACCGGCGCGCCTGGATAACGCTCGCGAAGCGCCGCAACGATGCGCGCCGTCGGCGCGATCACCCAATGCTCGAACTGAGCCGGCGACAGGCTTCCGGACCAGCTGTCGAACAGCTGAACCGCTTCCGCGCCGGCCTCGATCTGGCCTGAAAGATAATCGAGCGTCATTTCTTCGATGCGCCTGATGATCTCGGCGAATCTCGCGGGATCGGTATAAGCAAGGCGCCGCGCTTCCGCTTGCTCACGGCTCCCCTGCCCTGCAACCATATAGGTCGCGACCGTCCAGGGGCTGCCCGCAAAGCCGACGAGGGTCTTCTCTGGGCTCAGCCTTTCCCGAACCATCCGCACCGTCTCGTAAATCGGTTCCAGCCGCGCCGGATAGGCCGCGAGCCCGTCGAGCGTCGTATCGATCAAAGTCGGGGTCAGACGCGGCCCCTCGCCAGCCACGAACGTGAGGTTCTGCCCGATCGCGAACGGCACGATCAGAATGTCCGAAAAAAGGATCGCCGCATCGAGTTTCGGGAAACGATCCAGCGGCTGAAGCGTGATCTCGGCCGCGCAATCAGCGTCATACACCAGCTCGAGGAACGCACCCTTTGCCTGCCGAAGCTGTCGATACTCGGGAAGGTAGCGCCCTGCCTGGCGCATCATCCAAATCGGGACGGGGTCGCGCCGCCGACCCTTCAGGACGTCAAGCAGAGGCTTGTCGGCATGCGTGTTAGGAAGTTCGGTCGGCATCGAAGCCACCCTCTTCTCTCCCTTATTATATTTAGAATCTAATATTGATGATGTAGTTGGGCGCGGGAATGCGGGGTTTAGGCGCGGCTCCCTGAATTGCCAACAACAGCCCGCCAGCGCCGCCTCCGGGAACGCGCGAGTCGCGAAGAATAGCGCCCATGATTCACAGCTTGGGGATGGATTCAGTCCCCGTGGATGAATTATCGAAGAGGGGGCTGGCGGCGCGGCAGAAATCGCCAGTTGAGATGCTCCCCAGGACCGCGCTAGCCTTCCTTCGCGGCTTTTCCACAAGGTTGTTATTTTGGCGCTTATCCTCGCTTCGACCAGCTCCATCCGCCGGCACATGCTCGATGCTGCCGGCGTCGAATATCAAGCGGTGAAGCCCGCGATCGACGAGGCGGAGCTTAAGCTCGGCTTGTCTGACGCGAGCGATATTGCCGGAAGGCTGGCAATCGCGAAAGCGCTCAGCATTCCAGGCAATTGGGTGGTCGGAAGCGACAGCGTGGTGAGTTCCAGCGGACGGTTGTTCAACAAGCCTCGCGACCGACACGAAGCGGCCGAGCATCTGCGATCTTTCTCAGGCAAGCCGATGCTGCTGACGAGCGCGGTCGCCCTCGGCCGAGGCGGGTCCCTCGACTGGAGCCACGTCGAGACGGCGACGCTGCAAGTCCGGCAGCTGTCGGACACGTTCATCCGTGACTATCTCGATGCCGAATGGCCCGAGGTGGGCTACACTGTCGGGGTGTTCCGGCTGGAGGCGCGCGGAGTGCAGCTGTTCGAGCGAATTGAGGGAGATCATTTCACGATCCTCGGCATGCCGTTGATCCCACTCCTGGGCGCGCTTCGCGATCGAGGTCTCCTCCCAGCATGATCCGGATCGCGCTCACCGGATCAATCGGCATGGGAAAGTCGACAGTCGCGAAGATGTTCGAGGCGGAGGGCGTTCCGGTCTTCGATGCTGACGCCGTCGTTCGCCAGCTGCAGGGGCCGGGGGGCGGGCTGATCCACAACATCGGTGAGATGTTTCCAGGATGCGTGCGAAGCGGCACGCTCGACCGTGAGTGCCTCGCCCAGATCGTTCTCGCGGATCCGGCCAAATTGTCGGCGCTGGAGGCAATCGTCCATCCCGCGGTACGTGAGTGGAGGGAAACGTTCATCAAGGAACACCAAGACGCGCCCGCATTGGTCTTCGAGATCCCGCTGCTGTTCGAGACGAACGGTGAAAAGGAGTTTGACAAGGTGATCGTCGTCTCGGCACCTCCCGAGGTACAGCGAGCTCGCGTTCTCGCGCGTCAAGGAATGACGTTGGAGAAGCTCAATCCGATCCTTGCCCGGCAAATGCCTGACGAGGAGAAAAGGCGCCGCGCTGACTACGTGATCGATACGGGTGGTGACCTATCCACAACTGAGGTGCAGGTCAGGGATATTCTTGCTTGCCTCGATCTGCCTGCGGGATGAGATTCGCGACCGTGCGGGAAATAGTCTTCGACACCGAAACCACCGGTCTCAATCCCGCAGGCGGCGACCGCATGGTCGAGATCGGTTGCATCGAAATCTACAATCGGATCGAGACCGGCCGATACTATCACGCTTATTTCTTTCCCGAGCGCGACATGCCGTTCGAAGCCGAGATGGTGCATGGGCTGACCAATGCCTTCCTGTCAGACAAGCCGCTCTTTTCGGAAAAGGCCGATGAGCTCCTCGAGTTCATCGGGGATGCGCCGCTCGTCGCGCACAATGCTGCGTTCGATTTCGGCTTCCTCAATTTCGAGCTAGAGCGTTGTGGCAGGTCGCTCGTCTGCTTGAGCCGCATGCGCGATACGCTGCAGCTGGCGCGGGCCAAGCATCCCGGCGCGAAGCACAGCCTCGACGCCCTGTGCATGCGGTTCGGAGTTGATCGCAGCCAGCGCATCAAGCACGGGGCGCTACTCGACGCGCAGCTTCTCGCGCAGGTCTATGTGGAGCTCACCGGCGGCCGGCAGATCGGCCTCGGCCTCGTTGCCGACACTGCAAATGTAACCGTGGAACAGTCGGCGCATCCAGTAACGGCCCGGGAAGTGCGTCCGCCGCGCCCGCATGCTGCCGCTGCGGAGGAACTGGAACGGCATCGTGCGTTTATTGCTCAACTTATCAATCCGCTTTGGGCACGCTTCGCCAGCGTCTGTTGACGCCGGCTTTTGGCGGGTCCTAAGCGACCCCGGTTCGAAGGAGCAGGTCAAGTGGACGTTCGGGTCGCAGGACACCAGGTCGATACCAGCGAGTTGATGCGCGAGCGCGCGCAACGACGGATTTCTGAAATCACCGAAAAATATTTTTCGCGCTCTGTTGGCGCGGACGTGACGTTCGGGCGCGGCCCGAACAATGATTATACGTGCGACATCGTCGCTCCGGTGGCGCGCGGCGTGGTGCTCAAGGCCTCGCATGCTGCGCGCGAAGCCGAGATGGCGTTCAACGGCGCCGCAGACCGCATAGAAAAGCAGCTCCGTCGCTACGTGAGCCGCTTGAAGGAGCACAAGGTCGACGACAGCGCCGAGGAGTATGTCGAGAATGCGGCTTATACTATTTTCTCTGCCGCGGACGCTGCGAATGACGAGGAAGCCGGCTTTCCTGCGATCGTCGCCGAAACGAGGGTCGATATTCCGGAGGCGAGCGTATCGGACGCGGTAATGTTGATGGACCTTAGGAACACGACGGCCTTGTTGTTCAAGAACAGCGGAACCGGTCAGTTCAACATGATCTATCGCCGCGAGGACGGAAACATCGGCTGGGTTGAGCCTAATAAGGCTTGACCCCATCTTTTCTTTGGCCGGCGGCAGTGCGACAGCTGCCGCGGCTTAGGGTTCGACGATGCACCTTTCAGATTTCCTGGACTTCGAGGCGATCAAGACCAGCCTTCCGGGTGGCAGCAAGAAGGCGCTGCTGCAGCAGCTCGCCAATCTCGCCGGCCAGCGGCTTGAGCTCGATTCAGCCACGATCCTCGCGAGCCTTTCCGAGCGCGAGCAGCTCGGATCCACCGGATTTGGCCAGGGCGTCGCAATCCCGCACGGCAAGATCGAAGGGCTGAAGCGGATCTACTGCCTGTTTGCGCGTGTTGCCGAACCGCTCGATTACAAAGCGATCGACGGCCGCCACGTTGATCTCGTGTTTCTCCTCCTTTCGCCACCGGACGCCGGCGCCGAGCATCTGAAAGCGCTTGCCGCGATCAGCCGGGTGACCCGCCACGCGGCGACGCTCGAGAAAATGCGCGGTGCTCGAAGTCGCGACGCGCTCACCGCCGTGCTGATGGGCGCCGACGAGCGGGACGCGGCCTGAGCGAGCGCCTTCCGGCAAGCGTCGAGGTCGCTGCAATTCTGCGCCGGGCAGCCGCGGAAGGGAATTTCGCCACGGTAATGAAGAAGGGCGATCCCGATCGCGGATCGCTCCTGATTTTGGTCAGCAGCCGCGGCCGGCACGTCGCCTGCCTCGAGCGCGTGCTGAACCTGGACGGAAGCTATCAGTGGCAGGCTGCAGGACCCGGCGATTCGGCGGGTTCCGCGGAAATTGCTGATTTCCTCGCTCGTAGAGCACGTTTCGACGAGGATATGTGGGCTGTGGAACTGGATATCGCGGACCCTGAACGGTTCATCGCTGAAACGACCTCCGTGGGTTGACCCTACCCGCACATCGGTGAAAACCCGTAACAACAACAAGAGCGGGGGGCATTCTCTCGGGGCCAAATTCCGAGAATGCCACGCGAGACGGGGAATCACGGCAGGCGTAGGCGGAAGTATTCGCAAGTAAAACGCGCATGTTATTCGTAGATTCACCGCACAGTTACGGTTTCACTCTTGGCTTCTATTCGTTCCGCGCTGCTGATTTGTGCTGCGCTTACCGCATCGACGTTTGCTCCGGCGCAGGCCGGACCTACGGGTGAGACGCTCGTCTCCGTCGCGGGCGCGACGCTCGCCACGCCCTCGGTTCCAGAACTGATCGATCCGAATGGCGAACCGCGGCTGTCTCAGCCCGATGCTGATACTCAAGAGACTCCGACCGACGACCAGAACAGTGACGAACTTGCCCAGCCCGCTATCGACCGGTCGGAAGACCTGTCCTCAATGGTCGCCGACCTGAGCAG
>CAVYAH010000104.1:0-8529 GCA_963766415.1 uncultured Alphaproteobacteria bacterium
TCCCGAACCGGGCAGCCGCGAGCTCGAATGCCTGGCAACCGGCGTCTACTTCGAAGCCAAGAGCGAACCGCTCAAGGGCCAGCTCGCGGTCGGACAGGTGATTGCGAATCGTGCCAACAGCGGCGGCCGTTTCCCTTCAACCTATTGCGGTGTCCTTTTCCAGCGCGGCCAATTTTCCTTCGTTCACGGCCATTCACTGCCGCACGTTGCCCGCTCCGGCAAGCAGTGGCAGACGGCCGTCGCGATCGCGAAGATCGTTGACCAGGACCTGAAGGATTTGGTGGTCGAAAACGCGCTCTTCTTTCACGCGCGCTACGTTTCGCCCGGCTGGCACCTGAAGCGCGTGGCCTCGATCGGCAACCACGTCTTCTTCCGCTAGGATTGTCGAAGGCGAAGCGGGCGGCGGCCGAGCTTCGTCTAGCCCGCCTTTTCATTTGTTGCCGTTTCGTTCTACGAACGACGGATGGCTAGTCGGCCCGAATCACTCTGCTTTACCGATGAGCCGCCGATCGCGGGCGATGTGGCGCGTGGAGTTACCCGGCTCTTCTGCCGCCACGACCTGTTTGCGATCTGCGAGATGCCGCTGCCCAATGGGCGGCGCGCAGATCTCATGGCGATCGATTCGAAGGGTGGCTTCACGATCGTCGAGATCAAGGTCTCGAAGGCCGATCTCGTCGGCGACGGAAAGTGGACAGATTATCTCGAATATTGCGACCATTTCTTCTGGGCGGTTCCGCCGCACCTGGCGCACATCCTGGAGGAGGAGCGGTTTTTGCCGGGGGATGCGGGCCTGATCGTCGCCGATCGGTACGACGCGGCGATCGTCCGCCAGGCGCCGCACCGCCCGCTTGCGCCCGCGCGCCGCAAGGCCGAGCTGCTCCGGTTCGCGCGCCGAGCTGCGAGGCGGCTTGCGGCGCAGATCGATCCGTCGCTCGGCGACTTCAATTAGCGGCGGTCGAGCCGCCCTTCGGCTTCTTGTCGTTGATCAGTTTCTGGATGTCGCGCGAGCGATTGTCGCGGCTCGCATAATCGCGCGCAGAATAGCCAGCGACGCTGTCCGTGCGATCAGGATCAGCGCCCGCAGCAAGCAGGTCCTTCACCATCCTTACGTCTCGTTGCTGCACGGCAATGATCAAGGCGGTCTCGCCCGATCTGTTCGCGGCGTCCACCTTGGCGCCCAGCCCGAGCAGCCAGCCGACTGCCTCATCGAACCCGACCCTTGCGGCCGTGATCATAGGCGTGTCGCCGCCAGCGCCCTGCCCGTTTGGGTCAGCACCCCGCTTGAGGAAGAATCCCGTCCAGTCGCGATCGGACGCCCTTATCGAGATGATCAAGCCGGTGTCGCCCTTGTCGTCCTTTGTGTCGACGATCGTCGGATGGCTCGTGATAAGCTGGGTCGCCTTGTCGCCGTCCCGCTTCTGCACAGCATCTATAAAATCGTGACCGTCATTGCCGCCGAGCTGAGCGACGGCCGGCGTCGAAAGCACGGCGAGCACGCCGGCTGCAACAGCGATTCTGAACGACTTCATGGACTTAGCCTCAAGATTCCCCGCTTGATCAGGATTGATTAGCAGAGCAAGGCTCGACTTGTCATGAACAGCGCCGGTCCGTTTTGGGAAAAACCGCTGAGCACTCTCGACCGCGGCGAGTGGGAAGCGCTGTGCGACGGGTGCGGGCGCTGCTGCGTGCACAAGCTCGAGGATGAAGAAACGGGCCTGCTCTACGCCACGAACGTCGCCTGCAAGTTACTTGATCGGCGCAGCGGGCGGTGCCTGGACTATAAGAATCGGATGAAGCGCGTGTCGGATTGCGTGAAGCTCGACCGCAAGAATCTGAATGGGTTGGATTGGCTGCCCGAGACCTGCGCATATCGCCTGCGCGCAGCGGGCGAGCCGCTTCGTGACTGGCATTATCTGATCTCCGGGAGCCGCGAGACCGTCCACGAGGCGGGACAGTCGACGCGCGGCTGGACCGTGAGCGAGGAAGACGCCGGCGAGCTCGAATATCATGTGGTCGAACGGCCGCTCTGAAGCGTCGCTCGAAGCGGCGTTGCCAGTCCCCATCGAAGTCCGCCGTCTGCGTACCGCGAGGCGCTTGCGCCTGCGCTTCGACGAGGCTGCGGGCTTGCTCAAGCTGACCTGTCCGTGGCGCACGAGTCGCCGCAGCGCGCTCGCCTGGGCTCTGGATCAGCGCGACTGGATCGACACGCAGCTCGCAAGGGCCGAGCCGGGCGAGCCGTTCGTTCCGGGAGCGGTGGTCCCTGTCGAGGGCGCGGACGTTCGCATCGTCTGGCGCGAGGACTGGCCGCGAACGCCCGCGCTTGGCGACGGCGAGCTGCGCTGTGGCGGGCCGGAAGCTGCCGTTCCGCGCCGCATCGAAGCATTCTTGAGACGCCGCGCCCGCGACACCATGTCTCTCGACATAGCAGAATATTCAGCGACCGCGGCCGTCACCCCACGCTCGGTCACGATCGGAGACGCCGCAACGCGCTGGGGCAGCTGCTCCTCGCAAGGCCGGATCCGGATGAACTGGCGGCTGATCTTCGCTGCGCCGAAGTGCGCCGCTACGTCGCTGCGCACGAGGTCGCTCATTTGGTTCACCTGAACCACGGACCAGACTTCAAGGCGCTCGAAGCGCGCCTGTTCGGTCCTGGGCTTGCCAATGCGAAGGCAACGCTACGTCGAATAGGGCCGCGGCTGCGACGGCTCGGTCGGGGGCGTTGATTTCGGCTGCGGCTGCAGGGGAATTCCCGGCTGGCGCGGCTGAGGCTGAGGCGGAGTGGTCGGCGGCCTCCTGATTTGCGGTTGCTGCTGTTGCGGCGGGAACGCCTGGTCGAGCTCCTGTTGGCTTGGCGCGCCCGAGCCATCGGGTTGGACCATCGGCTGCTGTTGCGGATAGCCCTGCTCGCCAGGCGGTGTGCCGATCGCCATTCCGTTCTCGTCGACCATCATCGGCCCGATCTCGTTCGTGTCGACCGCCTCGTCGCCGTACATCTCCTCTTCCGGAGTCAGCTGCCAGTCGGGCATCGGCACTTGCGTCTCGAACTGCTCGACCGGGCGATTGGCGACCGCCACACTCATGAAGTCGTGAAAAGCGCGTGCAGGCGCGGTTCCCCCTTGGAGCCCGCCCACCGGCTTGGCATCGTCGCGGCCCATCCACACGCCCGTCGTCAGACCGCTCGAGAAGCCGATGAACCAGCCGTCCTTGTTGGACGTCGTCGTGCCCGTCTTGCCTGCGACGGGCCGGCCAATCTGCGCGGCCCGGCCCGTACCCGACAGCACCGCCGACTGCAGCAGGTCGGTCATCTCACCCGCAACCCAGGGCGCAACGAGGACCCGGCCTTCGTCGGCGTCATGTTGGTAAAGCAGACGCCCGTCGGCGGTGACTACGCGCCGGATTCCATAGGGCGTGACCGCGACGCCGTTGTTCGCGACCGACGCAAAAGCGCGCGTCATCTCGATCAGCCGCACGTCGCTCGATCCCAGCACCATCGATGGATAGGTCGAGATCGCCGTCGTGATCCCGAAGCGGCGCGCCATGTCGGCAATGGTCGAGAACCCGACCTGCTGGCCGATCTTGGCACTGATCGTGTTGATCGAACGCGAAAAGGCTTCACGCAAGGTGACGGGTCCAAGGTTCGTCCGCGTCGAATTGCGTGGGCTCCAGCCGTTGATCGTCACCGGCTCGTCGACGATCGTGTCGGTCGGCTTCATCCCCAATTCGAGCGCCGACAGATAGACGAACAGCTTGAAGGCCGATCCTGGCTGGCGCTCTGCCTGCGTGCTGCGATTGTAGATCGAATTCACGTAATCCTTGCCACCGACCATCGCTCGTACGGCTCCGTCGCGGTCCATCGCGACCAGCGCCCCCTGCGTTCCATCGGGCGCGTTGGCACGAATGGCCTTGTCGGCTGCGACCTGCATGCCGGGATCGAGCGTTGTCCAGACGTCGATCGGATCGGTCGTCTGGTCGATCAACGTATCGAGCTGCGGAAGTGCCCAGTCGGTGAAATAGCGGACGCTGTTGTTGCTGGTCGTCTGTTGGACCCTGACCTTCGCGGGATCGACCGCCGCCGCGTCACCCGCGGTGATGAAGCCGTTCCTGACCATCGTGTCGAGGACGACGCTGGATCGGGCTCGCGCCGCTTCCACGTCGGCGGTCGGTGAATAATTGGACGGTGCCTTCACTAGTCCGGCGATGATAGCTGCCTCGCCAAGGCTCAGATGGTCGGCGCCGTGGCCGAAGAATTTCCGCGAGGCTGCGTCGATTCCGTAAGCGCCGCCGCCGAAATAGACGCGGTTAAGATAGAGCTCGAGGATCTGGTCCTTGCTGAACTTCCGCTCGAGCGCCATTGCGAGGATGGCTTCCTTGAACTTCCTCACGAAGCTGCGGTTGTTGGTCAGGAAGATGTTGCGCGCTAGCTGCTGCGTCAGCGTCGAGGTCGCGCTGACCTTGTGGTTCTTGACGACGGCTGAGCCGACCGCGCGAGTGATGCCGATCGGGTCGACGCCGATGTGGCTCCGGAAACGGCGGTCCTCGGTGGAAATGATCGCCGCCCGCATTTCGGGCGGGATCTGGTCGTAGGTGAGCCAGCGCCCAAAGCTCGGTCCGAGCTGCAGGAGGACCTGCCCGTTGGCCGCGCGGACACGGATCATCTGGCCAAGATCGTTGCGCTTCGTCAGCTCTCCGTAGCTCGGCAGATAGGCGGTCGCGACCGCAACAGCGACGACGAGCGCGAGCACCCCGAGCAGCCCCGCATAGGCAAGGCCCTTCACTACACGCATCAATGTCGAACCCTTCTGGGAGCCTTGTCCGGAACGCTTTCGGGCCATTCAGGATATTGGGATAGAAAGCTGCGCGTCGCGCGACAATAGGCGTGCAGTGGATTGCTCCTCATTCACATGGTTCGGTTGCTTGCGGCGAATGTGCAAACACCTGCTGACGCGAAGGTTAGCCGCCGATTAACCCTGTTTTAGTCTGTCGGCGCGTAGGCCAGCGGCCATGGGCGTCTCAAAAGCTCCAGCCCTGCTCCTCGCGGTCTTAGCCGCCGCCGTCGGTCAGTCGCCGGCGAGCGGGCAGTGCCGCTTGTGCTCGAAACCGACCACCACATTGTCGCAATCGACCGACGATGACGGGATCGACCTCGAGATCGAGGCGGACCTGAACTTCGACCGGCTCGTCCTCGAAGGCACCGGCCAGGCTGCGGCCGTGATCCGGCCCGATGGATCGACCGCCGCCGAAGGCAGCCTCGTGCATGTCAGCCCGCGCGCGATGGTCGGCATCGCCAGGGTCCATGGCACGCCCGACCGCACCATCCGGGTCGAGCTTCCGCGGCGGATCGATCTTTATTCGGTCAGCGGAGGACGAATCAGCGTCGATGAGGTCGTGAGCGACCTCCCCTCGCTCCCGAGGCTCGATTCGGCCGGGAACCTCACCTTTCGCTTCGGCGGGCGCGTGCGGCTCAGCGGCGATGCCGACGGCGACTATCGCGGCGACATGCCGATCACGGTGGAATACCAGTAGAAAGCGCGGTCTTTTAGCGTTGCGAACAACAGTATCCGATCCGGAGCGAAGCCTAATCCAACATTAACCATGCCCTTGAGGGAAGCCGTAAGCGGGCACGGTTAATAGCGGCGCCACGGGTGACGCGTCTTGAACTCGGGCAGCCGGATTTTGACCAGTGGGGAAATTCATAATGACGAAGATCCTGATCTCCGCCGGTGCGCTCGCCGCCCTGGCACTCACGACGCCGGCTATCGCCGCGAACACGGCCCCAGCCAATGCCACGGTGAATATCGTTTCGCCGCTGTCGCTGACGAAGAACACGGACCTGAACTTCGGAACGGTCGTCGGCCCGTTCGCTAGCCAGGTTGTTCACGTCGATACGGCGGGCGCCCGCAACTGCGGCGGCCTGACCTGTTCGGGCACCTTTGGCGCCGCGACCTTCACGGTCACCGGCACCCCCGACCAGGACGTGACGCTCACCATCCCCAATTCGGTGACGCTCAATGGCCCGAGCGGCTCGCTTAATGTCGACATGACGACCGACAAGCCGGCCGATCCGACGCTCGATTCGGCTGGCAGCGCCAGCTTTGGCGTTGGCGGCAAGCTGACGATCCCGTCGGGTACTGCCGACGGCGTCTACTCGAACACCTTCGACGTAACCGCCAACTACAAGTAAGTCTGTTCAAGCCGCGCGGCACTGCCGCGCTGGCTCGACGAGGGGGTCGCCGGTCACCGGCGGCCCCTTTTTCATTGGCGCGCGCGCCGGGCGCTTGACGGGCATGGTTGACGGAAAATCAACCATTAGGACCCAGAAGGGGGCCACTTGCGAACAGCCGAAAGCGCGAGATGACCATTCAGGCACGATCATTGCTGCCGCTGCTCGCTGCATTTGGCGCGGCCGTGGCAACGCCTGCGCAAGCGGTGACGCAAAGCGCGACCGTCAAGGTGAACGTCGTGAAGCCGCTCACCCTGACCGCGCTTCAGAACATGGACCTTGGAACGCTCACGCTCGCCGGTGGCACCTGGTCCAACGTGACGGTCGGGATCTCTCGCGCCGGCGCGCTCAGCTGCGGCAACACCAATGTCGTGTGCAGCGGCTCGACCGCGGTCGCCCGTTTCAATGTCACGGGCACGAACAAGCAGGTTGTCTTGATCACTGCGCCAAACGTTACGCTGACGGACCAGGCTGATTCGACCAAGACGTTGACGCTGGTCGTCGACAACCCAGGGAGCGTGACACTCACCTCTTCTGGAGCGCCTGGCATCAACTTTGATCTCGGCGGCTCAGTCACGCTGAGCTCGAGCACTGCCGACGGCACCTATACCGGGACGATGAACGTCACCGCCGATTACCAGTAAGGCAGTCCCGCGCGACACGCGTTTTCCAGTCATGGTTGACCGAAAATAAACCATTCCGGAGCAACAATGGAGGCGAACGCTCCAACCGGGGCAAAGTGGGGAATTGCCGGATGTTTGCTTTGACCAGGAAGATTGGGCCGGCCGCTGCCGCTGCCGCGCTCGTCGCCGGATTGCCCTCTCCAGCCCACGCGGGCGTCGGTGACCTGCTCGTCGCTCCGACGCGGGTCGTGCTCGACGGGGGCAAGGGCTCGGAGATTGTGCTCAACAATATCGGCGACGCGCCGGCGACGTACCGGATCTCGGTCGAATTCCGGCGCATGACCGCTGATGGCAATCTAGAGGATGTGACCGAGCCGACGGCGCAGGAGAAAGAGGCCGAAGACATGATCGTTTACGCGCCCCGACGCGTAACCCTTGCCCCTCATGAGCCTCAGTCAATCCGGATCACCGCGCGTCCGCCGCAGGGGCTTCCTGACGGCGAATATCGCGTCCATCTGCTGTTCCGAGCCATTCCGGACTCGAACTCCGGTCACCCAGAAGGCGGACGATTCCGGGAAGGGTCTCCGTCTGCAGCTGATCCCGGTCTACGGCGTGACGATCCCCGTGATCGTGCGTCTCGGCAATCTTCAGGCGGCTGCTGGCATCTCAAACGTCGCACTCGAGAAGAGGGACGGCAAATCCGTTATCTCACTCGACCTCAGCCGGTCGGGCTCGCGCTCGACGTTCGGCGAGGTGGATGTGCTGAAGCCCGGCGTGAAAGACCCAATTGCGGTCCAGAAGGCGGTTGCCGTCTATACCGAGCTTGGCAAACGCCGCGTCAGCATAGCCGTCGACGACAATTACAAGGGCGAGCTCGCGGGTCCGGTGACCGTCCAGTATATCGAGACCTATCGCGACGGGAACGAGAAGATCGCAGAGACACAGGCAGTTCTAAGGTAGGCGGGCGGGCAGGCGCGAAGGATCCCTGTCGTGCTCGGCGGCCGCAACTGGCTGCGAAAGGCGGCGATGCTGCTGGCGCTCTCCGCCGGCGGCGTTGCCGCATCGCCGTCCGCTCAATCGGCGTCTGCGCCGGCGTGGACGGCCGATCCCGACGACCAATTCCTGCTCGACGTCCGCATCCGCCAGCTCCAACTCGGTGATGGCGTACGCGCCTACAAGACGCCGGAGGGCACTTGTGTCGTCTTAGGCGACTTTCTGACGACGCTTGACGTGCCGATGCATATCGATCTGACCGCGAAGAAGGCTAGCGGCTGGGCGTTCAAGGAATTGAACAAGATTACAATCGATTATGGCGGATCCATCGCCAACTATGGCGCGAAGAGCGAGCCGATCGCGCCCGGAACGATCCGCGAGACGCCCGAAGGCTGGTGCATCCAGGCGGGCGCGTTGGCGCGCTGGTTCGGAATCGGCGTCGCTCCGATGACCGCCGGCTCTGTGCTGCTGCTCCAGTCGGACCAAAAGCTGCCCGTCGAGCTCGCGATGGAGCGCGAGGCGCGCGCGGCGCGGATCAAGCCAGACGGCGATCGCCGAGAGCACCGGCGACAGCTCGGCGCAGGACATCGCCACGGTCGACGGCACCATCAGCATCACCGACCAGGATCTCGGCGACACGCTGACGGTTTCGGTCACCGGCAATGCCACCGCGGCCTACAACAGCGGCGCCGT
>CAVYAH010000105.1:0-40734 GCA_963766415.1 uncultured Alphaproteobacteria bacterium
GCTGCTGCTCGACGAGTACGTATTGCTGCCGGGATCCGCGAGGATTGGGATATCGCGAAGCTGCGCTATCACAAGATCGTGATCATGACGCCGACGTCGATGGCGCCCACATCCGAACATTGCTTCTGACCTTCTTCTATCGCCAGATGCCGCAGCTCATCGAGAACGGGCATCTCTTCATTGCCCAGCCGCCGCTTTACAAGGTGAGCCGCGGCCGGTCGGAGGTCTACCTCAAGGATGACGCCGCGCTAGACGATTATCTCGAGGGGGCAGGACTTCAGGGCCTGATCTCGCCGCGTCCGACGGGCAGCGCTCAGGCAACGACCTCAAGGCGCTCGTCGATCATGCGCGACGGATGCGCACGCTCATGCGCTACGCTCCGCGCGGTTGATATCTGCGCTCATCGAGGCATTGGCGATCAACCTGGCGCTCAAGCCTGGCCTCGACCAGGACGGCAAGGCAAAAGCGGTCGCCAGGGTGTCCGAATGGCTGAATGCCGGCGACGCGGAGGCGAGCTGGTCGGGCGAGGTCGCTGCCGAGGGAGGCTATCTTCTCAAGCGCCTGTGGCGAGGGGTCACCGACGCCTACGTCATCGAGCCGAGCTTCCTCATATCTGCCGAGGCACGCAAGCTGGATACGCTCGCGAAGGAGCAGGCAGCCGCTGACGCCAAGCCATCGACGCTGCGCACGCTCAAGAAGGGTGCGGCCGCCGAACAGGAGCAGACCCTCGGGACCGCGGAGGGCGAAGACGCCGCCGAAGAGGCTGCTGCCGATACGAAGGGGAAGCCAGTCCCGGTCACCCGCCCATCGGAGCTGCTCGACGCGGTCCTCGCTGCGGGGCGCAAGGGCCTCTCGATCCAGCGCTACAAGGGGCTGGGCGAGATGAATGCCGAGCAATTGTGGGAAACGACGCTCGATCCGGCGAACCGCTGATTGCTCCGCGTGGAGGTTGCGCAGGCGGACGTCGCCGACGAGATCTTCACGCGCCTGATGGGCGACGTGGTGGAGCCGCGCCGCGAGTTCATCCAGGACAACGCACTGAACGTCGCGAACCTCGACGTCTGAGGAACCATTCAGGGTCGAGGGCTATTGGCGAGGGCATGAGCAGCGGCCCCTGCATCGCGCTGGCGAGCTACAACATGCACAAGGCCGTTGGGCTCGACGGCCGCCGCGACCCGCATCGCGTTCTGCGCGTGTTGCAGGAGATCGACGCCGACGTCGTCGCCCTGCAGGAGGCAGACAGGCGCGTCGGCGGCCGCGGATCGACCGTGCCCCACGAGCTCCATCGACAGCCACGGGCTCTACAAGCCGGTCCAACTCGGCGTGCGGCACAAGCGCATGTTCGATCGAGCCAGAAAGCACACCGATCGGCTGCTGAAGATCGATACGCGCAATATCGGCTGGCACGGCAATGCCATATTGGTGAAGCGGCATATCGGCGTGCTCGGCTGCTCGGCGCTTGACCTGCCAACACTCGAGCCCCGGGGTGCCGTCATGGCCGAGCTGCTGATCGGCGACCAGCCCCTTCGGGTCGTCGGCATGCACCTCGACTTATCCGGCCTTTGGCGCCGGCGGCAGATGCGCGCGATCCTCGATGCGATCGCGCGGCGACCGCAAAGGATGCCGACGGTGTTGATGGGCGACACGAACGAATGGAGGACTGCCGCCGGCTGCCTGAAGGATCTTGAGCCCGAGTTCCATGTCGCTCCGACCGGTCCCAGTTTCCACGCCCGTCATCCGGTCGCGCAGCTCGACCGAATCATCGTTCACAGGGATCTGAATATCGAAGCTGCCGGCGTTCACATGAGCGCCGCTGCCCGCCGCGCCTCGGACCATTTGCCCATTTGGGCGCGCGTGTCCGCCTAGAGACTGGACTAGACCAGACTATCCCGCGATTTTCCTCAGTCGCCGTCGCTGGATCGACGAGCCGATCCCCATCGACTCGCGATATTTAACGACCGTTCGCCGCGCGGCGTCAAAGCCCCTCTCTTTCAGCAGCCCGGCGATCGCGTCGTCGCTGAGGATCTCCGCCTCGGCGTCGATCACCTGCTTGATCGCCGCCTTCACTGCCTCCGCGGCAGCGCCGTCGCCTGCGGCTGACTGAACGCCGGATCCGAAAAAATATTTGAGCTCGAAGAGCCCGCGGTCGCACAGCAAATATTTGTTCGATGTCACGCGGCTGACGGTCAATTCGTGCATTCCGATCGCCTCTGCGACCTCGCGCAGCGTCATCGGCTTCATCGCCGACACGCCGCGCTCGAAAAAGCCCTGCTGCCGTTTCACGATCTCTGACACGACCTTGACGATCGTCCGCGCGCGCTGGTCGAGCGCCTTCAGCAGCCAGTTGGCGCTCTGCAGGCATTCGCTGAGCCAGGCGCGCGATTGCCTGTCTTGAGGACCGGACTTGAGCTCCTGGTAATAGCGGCGATTGACCAGCAATCGCGGCAACGTCGACTGGTTGAGCTCGACCGCGAACCCCGCGCGCGTGGGGCGCACGAACACGTCGGGAGTGACCTCTGCGGATGCGTTGCCGGAAAATCGGCATCCCGGCTTCGGATCGTACGCCCGCAGTTCCCGGATCATGTCGGCCAGGTCATCATCGTCGACGCCGCAAATTCGTTTCAAATCTGGCATCCGGCCTTTCGACAACAGGTCGAGATTGTCGATCAGTCGCGCCATTGCGGGGTCGTACCGATCCGCCGCCCTCGCCTGGAGCGCGAGGCATTCCGCGAGCGAACGAGCGCCGACGCCCGCCGGGTCCAAGCCCTGGACCGCATCGAGCGCTTGCTCGACGAGCTCCAGCGGCGCGCCAGAGAGCTCTGCAATATGCTGCAGCGGCACGCTCAAATAGCCTGTCTCATCCAGAGTCTCGGCGATGATCCTTGCGAGGTCGCCGACTGCGCCCGAGAAACCGTGAAGCTGGTCGATCAAATACTCCGCGAGTGAAGCAGCCGCATATTGGACGCGTTCGAAATCGAACGCTTCCTCTCCGCCGCCCGACGTCACGACGTCCGAATAGCTGTCGGTCTCAAGTGCTTCCGTCTGCCAGTCTACGTCCAGCGGCCGGTCGTCATCCGCCTGCCCCATGATGAGATCGTCCGCCCCCGGATCGTCGGGTGCCTCGTCGCTGTCGATATCATCGCTGACGATGTCGCCCGCGGGTTGCTCGTCCGGTTCTTCTGACGGTGCCTCGAGTAGCGGGTTCTTCGAAAGCTCTTCCGCAATGAAGCCATCGAGCTCGAGATTGCTGAGCTGGAGGAGCTGGATCGCCTGGCGCAGCTGGGGCGTCAGGACCAGCTGCTGCGATTGGCGGATGCTTAAGGAGGGACCCAGGCCCATGGTGAGCCTCGTTACAGCGCGAAGCTCTCGCCGAGGTAAAGGCGCCGCACTTCCTGGTCGGCGACCAACGCTTCGGGCGTACCAGTAAACAGGACCTGCCCATCGTAGATGATGCAGGCGCGATCCACGATATCGAGAAGTCTCGCGGACGTTATGGTCGGTGATGAGCACGCCGATATCGCGGCTCTTCAGCTCGCGCACGAGCTCGCGAATGTCGGCAATCGAGATGGGGTCGATACCGGCGAATGGCTCGTCGAGGAGCATGATCGACGGGTCTGCAGCAAGGGCCCGGGCGATCTCGCAACGTCGTCGCTCGCCTCCGGAGAGGGCCATCGCCGCCGCCTCGCGCAGCGCCGTCAGGCCGAACTCGCCGAGCAGCTGTTCGAGGCGGTCGCGGCGCGCATCGCGATCAGGCTCGGCGACCTCGAGGACCGCCATGATATTTTCTTCAACGGTCATGCCTCGGAAGATCGACGTCTCCTGCGGCAAGTAGCCGAGGCCAAGGATCGCGCGGCGGTACATCGGCAGCTCGGTGATGTCCTGGCCATCAAGAAAGATCCTGCCGCTATCGGGCTTCACTAGGCCCATCACCGAATAGAAGCAGGTTGTCTTGCCGGCACCGTTGGGTCCGAGAAGGCCGACGACCTCGCCCCGATGAACGTCGAGCGAGACATCGTGCAGAACTGCGCGCCGATCATAGGACTTCGCGATCGAGCGGACCTCGAGCCGCCGTTTCCCTGCTGCGCCTCGTTGGAGGGCCGCGCGAAGGTGAACGCCTCGTTCACGGCCCGCCTATTGCTGCTTCTGCTGCTGGCGTTGCGGGACGGTGAAGTGGCCGCTGACCCGACCACCGCTCGAATTCACGCCGGGCGGGCCCCCGTCGATCACCGCGCGGCCCGAATCGAGGTCGATTACCAGGCGCGCTCCGTTTACCTGGTTGTTTTCGCGGTTCAGCTGGACGTTGCCGATGAGCGTGATGAGCTTCCGGTCGAGGTCGTAGACAGCGAAATCGCCTTTGGCCGTTTCGGACGGACTGTGGACGACCACGCCTCCGGCCGCATCGAGCCGCTTGATCTGCACGTTCCCGCTCCCGCCCGCATAAGCGACGGTGAGCCGAGGCGTGTCGAGCGTCAGCTCGGCCTGCGTGACATGGACGTTTCCAGTGAAGACCGCCCTGTCCGCTCTGTCCTGGACTTCAATCCGATCTGCCGAAACGTCCACCGGCGCATTGCTGTCGCGGCCCTTCAGCGCCGAGACCGGCTGCTCCTGCTGGACCTGGGCGACAGCAGCCGGTGCTGCGAGGGCAGCAAGTGCAAGGATGATGCCAGAAAGCCGCACGCCCATCATCTGACCGTCCCCTGGACGATTTTCAAGCGAGCCCCGTGATCCAGCACGACGGTCCGGTCGCCAAGATTGGCGTGAAGCTGCCCCGCCTGGAACTGTCCCAGACGCATCGCGCCCGCGACCGGGCCCGAACTTGCCAGCTGCTTCTGCTTCAAATCGACAGTGACGTCGCGCGTGGCGAGCTTGTAACCGTCGCTGCCGGCTACCTTCACCGGTCCGTCGATCATCACCTTCTGGGAGTCGAGATTGTAGCGCCCCTGGTTCGCCGCGATGTGCAGCGGACCCTGAGTCATGTTGAGCGTTGCGAACATGCCGCGAATATCGACGATCGGGACTTCGGAAACTCGGCTGGATCGCGCGATTGGCAGTCATCGTGAATTGCTGGCCCCTGTGTCGTCGGTCCCGACGTAGCGGCCTGCTCCACGCGCATGCGCTCGGGCGCGTTCTGGACTTTCTTCTTGTCGAGAATGAAGCTGACGTCACTTTTCTTGCCGAGCGGCGCGAGCGCCAGGACGGCGATCAGAACGCCGACAGCGCTTGGCAGGATTACCTTGGTCCATCTGACGAGCCAGTCGTGCCAGCTTCCGGGCTCGGCCCAGCGCTGCTTGCTTACGCGTCGATTCGGGGCGGCTTTAGCCATCGTGCGCAAAAATATCCTGCTCGGGCCAGCCGGCGATATCGAGCAGGATATTTTTGCGCGCGATGCCATGAGCCACCGAGAAATCGACGCGTGAGCAGCGCTGGGCCGAGCCCGGAAGCTGGCACGACTGGCTCATCGCGATGGACCAAGGTAATCCTGCCAAGCGCTGTCGGCGTTCTGATGGCCGCTCCTGTGGCACTCGCGCCGCTCGGCAAGAAAAGTGACGTCAGCTTCATTCTCGACAAGAAGAGAAAGTCAGAACGCGCCGCATGCGCGTGGAGCGCCCGCTACGTCGGGACCGACGACAAGGGCCAGCAATTCACGATGACTGCCAATCGCGCGATCCAGCCAAGTTCCGAAGTCCGATCGTTAAATATCGCGGCATGTTCGCAACGCTCAACATAAACTCAGGGTCCGCTGCACATGCGTTCAGAATCTCAAACTCCCAGAAGGTGATGATCAACGGACCGGTGAAGGTAGCCGGCGGCGTCACTGTCGATTTGAAGCAGAAGCAGCTGGCAAGTTGAGCCGGTCGCGGGCGCGATGCGTCTGGGGACAGTTCCAGGCGGGGCAGCTTCACGATCTTGGCGACCGGACCGTCGTGCTGGATCACGGGGTCCACTGGGAGCTGATCTCCAGGAGCGTCGACGATGGGCGTGCGGCTTTCTGGCATCATCCTTGCACTTCCTCGCAGCACCGGCTGCTGTCGCCCAGGTCCAGCAGGAGCAGCCGGTCTCGGCGCTGAAGGGCCACAGCAATGCGCCGGTGGACGTTTCGGCAGATCGGATTGAAGTCCAGGACAGAGCGGACGGGCGGTCTTCACTGGAGAGCACGTCACGCAGGCCGACTGACGCTCGACACGCCGCGGCTCGCGTCGCTTATGCGGCGGGAGCGGGAACGTGCAGTAGAGAGCCGCTCGATGCGGCCGGAGGTGGCCGTCCACAGGCCAAAGGCGATTTCGCTGTCTCGACCTCGACCGGAAGTTCATCACGCTCATCGGCAACGTCCAGCTGGACCGCAACAACCAGGTAAACGGAGGCGCGCCTGGTAATGACCTCAAATTCGGCCGCGCCGTGGCCGGCGTGAATTCGAGCGGTGGTCGGGTCAGCGGCCACGTCCACCGTCCCGCAACGCCAGCAGCAGAAGCAGCAATAGGCGGGCCGTGAACGAGGCGTTCACCTTCGCGCAGGACCTCCAACGAGGCGCGGCGGAAACGGCGGGCTCGAAGGTCCGCTAGAAGTCGTATGATCGGCGCGCAGTTCTGCACGATGTCTCGCTCGACGTTCCATCAGGGCGAGGTCGTCGGCCTTCTCGGACCCAACGGGTCCGCGAGCGACCTGCTTCTATTCGGTGATGGGCCTAGTGAAGCCCGATAGCGGCAGGATCTTTCTTGATGGCCAGGACATCACCGAGCTGCCGATCTACCGCCGCGCGATCCTGGGCTGGCTACTTGCCGCAGGAGACGTCGATCTTCCGCGGCATGACGGCGAACAAATATCAGTGGCGGTGTTCGAGGTCGCCGAGCCTGATCGCCATGCGCGACGCGATCGCCTCGAACAACTGCTCGGCGAGTTCGGCCTGACGGCGTCTGCGTGAGTCCGCGGCCATGCGCCCTCTCGGGCCGGAGGAGCGCCCGACTGCCGAGATCGCCCGCGCTCGCCACGCGAACCAGTCGATTATGCTCCTCGGACGAGCCGTTCGCCGGTATCGAGCCCCCGATCTCGATCTGCCGACATTCGCGAGCTCGTGCGCGACTGAAGAAGCCGCGATATCGGCGTGCTCATCACCGACCATAACGTCCGCGAGAGCTCGATGTCGTCGATCGCGCTGCATCATCTATGATGGGCAGGGTCCTGTTTCTGGTCGCCGACGCTGGTCCCCGATCATGAAGTTGGTCGACTTACCTCGGCGAGAGCTTCGCCCTGTAACGAGGGTTCACCATGGGCCTGGGTCCCTATTAAGCATCCGCCAATCGCAGCGTCCTGACGCCGGCTGCGCCAGGCGATCCAGCTCCTCCAGCTCGTGATCTCGAGCTCGATGGCTTCATTGCGGAAGAGCTTTCGAAGAACCCACTACTCGAAGCACCGTCAGAAGAACCGGACGAGCAACCCGCCATCGTCAGCGATGATATCGACAGCGACGAGGCACCCGACGATCCGGGGGCGGACGATCTCATCATGGGGCAGGCGGATGACGACCGGCCGCTGGACGTAGACTGGCAGACGGAAGCACTTGAGACCGACAGCTATTCGGACGTCGTGACGTCGGCGGCGGAGAGGAAGCGTTCGATTTCGAACGCGTCCAATATGCGGCTGCTTCACTCGCGGAGTATTTGATCGACCAGCTCACGGTTTCTCGGGCGCAGTCGGCGATCTCGCAAGGATGAGAAGCTCTCGATGCAGCAGGCTATTTGAGCGTGCGCTCCGCATATTGCAGAGCTTCTCTGGCGCGCCGCTGGAGCTCGTCGAGCAAGCGCACGATGCGGTCCGGGCTTGGACCCGGCGGGCGTGGGCGCTCGTTCGCTCGCGGAATCCTCGCGCTCCAGGCGAGGGCGGCGGATCGGTACGACCCGCAATGGCAAGCTGATCGACAATCTCGACCTGTTGTCGAAAGGCCGGATGCCAGATTTGAAAGCGAATTGTCGGCGTCGACGATGATGACCTGGCCGATGATCCGGGAATGCGGGCGTACGATCCGAAGCCGGGATGCCGATTTTCCGGCAACGCATCCGCAGAGGTCACTCCCGACGTGTTCGTGCGCCCCGCGCGCGCGGGGTTCGCGGCGAGCTCAACCAGTCGACGTTGCCGCGATTGTTGGTCATCGCCGCTATTACCAGGAGCTCAAGTCCGGTCCTCAAGACAGGCAATCGCGCGCCTGGCTCAGCGAATGCCTGCAGAGCGCCAACTGGCTGTTGAAGGCGCTCGACCAGCGCGCGCCGGACAGCGACATGCGTCAAGGTCGTGTCAGAGTGGTGAAACGGCAGCAGGGCTTTTTCGAGCGCGGCGTGTCGGCGATGAAGCCCATGACGCTGCGCGAGGTCGCAGAGGCGATCGGAATGCACAAATCGACCGTCAGCCGCGTGACATCGAACAAATATTTGCTGTGCGACTCCGCGGGCTCTTCGAGCTCAAATAATTTTTCGGATCCGGCGTTCAGTCAGCCGCAGGCGACGGCGCTGCCGCGGAGGAGTGAAGGCGGCGATCAAGCAGGTGAGCGACGCCGAGGCGGAGATCCTCAGCGACGACGCGATCGCCGGGCTGCTGAAAAGAGAGGGGCTTTGACGCCGCGCGGCGAACGGTCGTTAAATATCGCGAGTTCGATGGGGATCGGCTCGTCGATCCAGCGACGGCGACTGAGGAAAATCGCGGGATAGTCCTGTGCTAGTCTAGTCTCTAGGCGGACACGCGCGCCCAAATGGGCAAATGGTTCGAGGCGCGGCGGGCAGCGGCGCTCATGTGAACGCCGGCAGCTTCGATATTCAGATCCCTGTGAACGATGATCGGTCGAGCTGCGCGCGACCGGATGACGGGCGTGGAAACTGGGACCGGTCGGAGCGACATGGAACTCGGGCTCAAGATCCTTCAGGCAGCCGGCGGCAGTCCTCCATTCGTTCGTGTCGCCCATCAACACCGTCGGCATCCTTTGCGGTCGCCGCGCGATCGCATCGAGGATCGCGCGCATCTGCCGCCGGCGCCAAAGGCCGGATAAGTCGAGGTGCATGCCGACGACCCGAAGGGGCTGGTCGCCGATCAGCAGCTCGGCCATGACGGCACCCCGGGGCTCGAGCGTTGGCAGGTCAAGCGCCGAGCAGCCGAGCACGCCGATATGCCGCTTCACCAATATGGCATTGCCGTGCCAGCCGATATTGCGCGTATCGATCTTCAGCAGCCGATCGGTGTGCTTTCTGGCTCGATCGAACATGCGCTTGTGCCGCACGCCGAGTTGGACCGGCTTGTAGAGCCCGTGGCTGTCGATGAGCTCGTGGGGCACGGTCGATCCGCGGCCGCCGACGCGCCTGTCTGCCTCCTGCAGGGCGACGACGTCGGCGTCGATCTCCTGCAACACGCGCAGAACGCGATGCGGGTCGCGGCGGCCGTCGAGCCCAACGGCCTTGTGCATGTTGTAGCTCGCCAGCGCGATGCAGGGGCCGCTGCTCATGCCCTCGCCAATAGCCCTCGACCCTGAATGGTTCCTAGACGTCGAGGTTCGCGACGTTCAGTGCGTTGTCCTGGATGAACTCGCGGCGCGGCTCCACCACGTCGCCCATCAGGCGCGTGAAGATCTCGTCGGCGACGTCCGCCTGCGCAACCTCCACGCGGAGCAATGAGCGGTTCGCCGGATCGAGCGTCGTTTCCCACAATTGCTCGGCATTCATCTCGCCCAGCCCCTTGTAGCGCTGGATCGAGAGGCCCTTGCGCCCCGCAGCGAGGACCGCGTCGAGCAGCTCCGATGGGCGGGTGACCGGGACTGGCTTCCCCTTCGTATCGGCAGCAGCCTCTTCGGCGGCGTCTTCGCCCTCCGCGGTCCCGAGGGTCTGCTCCTGTTCGGCGGCCGCACCCTTCTTGAGCGTGCGCAGCGTCGATGGCTTGGCGTAAGCGGCTGCCTGCTCCTTCGCGAGCGTATCCAGCTTGCGTGCCTCGGCAGATATGAGGAAGCTCGGCTCGATGACGTAGGCGTCGGTGACCCCTCGCCACAGGCGCTTGAGAAGATAGCCTCCCTCGGCAGCGACCTCGCCCGACCAGCTCGCCTCCGCGTCGCCGGCATTCAGCCATTCGGACACCCTGGCGACCGCTTTTGCCTTGCCGTCCTGGTCGAGGCCAGGCTTGAGCGCCAGGTTGATCGCCAATGCCTCGATGAGCGCAGAATCATACTTGCGCGGAGCGTAGCGCATGAGCGTGCGCATCCGTCGCGCATGATCGACGAGCGCCTTGAGGTCGTTGCCTGAGCGCTGCCCGTCGGATGCGTCGAGGATCAGGCCCTCGAGTCCCTGCCCCCTCGAGATAATCGTCTAGCGCGGCGTCATCCTTGAGGTAGACCTCCGACCGGCCGCGGCTCACCTTGTAAAGCGGCGGCTGGGCAATGAAGAGATGCCCGTTCTCGATGAGCTGCGGCATCTGGCGATAGAAGAAGGTCAGAAGCAATGTTCGGATGTGGGCGCCATCGACGTCGGCGTCCGTCATGATCACGATCTTGTGATAGCGCAGCTTCGCGATATCCCAATCCTCGCGGATCCCGGCTCCCAAGGCCTGGATCATCGTCCCTATTTCCTTCGACGACAGCATCCGATCGAAACGCGCGCGTTCGACGTTCAGCAGCTTGCCGCGTAGCGGCAGGATCGCCTGGTTGTGGCGGTTGCGGCCCTGCTTGGCAGAGCCGCCCGCAGAATCGCCCTCGACCAGGAACAGCTCGGAAAGCGCCGGGTCGCGTTCCTGGCAATCGGCCAGCTTGCCGGGCAATGAGGCGATGTCGAGCACGCCTTTCCGCCGCGTGAGGTCGCGCGCCTTGCGCGCCGCTTCGCGGGCCGCGGCGGCGTCAATGATCTTCTGAACGATAGTTCGGGCGTGCGCCGGATTTTCCTCCAGCCATTCGCTGAGCTTGTCGGCAATCAGGCTTTCCAGCGGCTGCCGGACCTCGGAGCTGACGAGTTTGTCCTTGGTCTGGGAGCTGAACTTGGGATCGGGCAACTTGACCGAGACTATGGCGGTCAGCCCCTCGCGCATGTCGTCGCCGGTCAGTCCGACCTTCTCTTTCTTCAACTGTCCCGAGCGCTCCGCATAATTGTTGAGCGTTCGGGTCAGCGCCGCGCGGAATGCGGCGAGGTGGGTGCCGCCGTCGCGTTGCGGGATGTTGTTGGTGAAGCAGAGGACGTTCTCGTAGTAGGGAATCATTCCATTCGAGGGCGACCTCGATACCGATGTCATCGCGTTGCCCGCCGATCGCGATCGGTACCGGGACCAGCGCGGTCTTTGCACGATCGAGCCATTTGACGAACGCGCCGATGCCGCCTTCGTAGAACATCTCGACTTCTTTTTTCTCGTCATGACGGGCGTCGGTCAAAACCAGGCGCACGCCCGAGTTGAGGAAGGCGAGCTCGCGGAAGCGATGCTCGAGCCGCTCGAAATCGAACTCGATCTGCTTGAACGTCTCGGTCGACGGCATGAAGGTTACTCGGGTGCCGCGCTTATCGGTCTTGCCCACGACCTTGAGCGGCTTCTCGGCATCGCCGTGCCGGAAGCGCATGAAATGCTCCTCGCCGTCGCGCCAGATGATGAGATCGAGCCATTCGCTGAGCGCGTTGACGACCGAGACGCCGACGCCGTGGAGGCCGCCTGACACCTTGTAGGCATTGTCGTCAGACGTATTATCGAACTTCCCGCCGGCGTGGAGCTGGGTCATGATGACCTCAGCCGCCGACACGCCCTCTTCAGAGTGAATTCCGGTCGGGATTCCACGGCCGTTGTCCTCGACGCTCACCGAGCCGTCGGGATTCAGGGTGACGAGGACCTTGTCGCAATGGCCGGCGAGCGCCTCGTCGATCGCATTGTCTGAAACTTCGAACACCATGTGATGGAGGCCCGAGCCGTCGTCGGTGTCGCCGATGTACATGCCGGGCCGCTTGCGCACAGCGTCCAGACCCTTGAGGACTTTGATACTCTCGGCACCGTAGGAATTGCTGCCGTTTTCGGGGGTTGTTGCCATAGTAGAGATATCGGGATTCTGGCGCGGAAGTCACGCGCGCGCACGGGTGCGCGCGCGCGCTAAATGTGCCCTCAGCCCCTTGCGTGCCGCTGGCCATTCAGGCCGGCGCCGGCCGCCGAACTTGCGCTTCGGCTGGCCGCCCTCGGGCCGATGAGCCGGACGGCCGTCGGCGCGGTGGGGATGGCGCTGCTGCTGCTGCTCGTTGCGCTGCTCGCGCCGCTTCCCGTCGCTTCGGCGGTCCGCCCTGGTCAAGGCGCGCTGAGGATGAGACTTGGCCGCGGGCTTCAGCCGCTTGAAGGCCTCCGCAGCGGCGGTGAAACCGTTCGGAAGCGGAGCCACCGCAATTCGCTGCCGCGTGGTGCGCTCGATGTCGCGAAGGCTGCCTCGCTCGTCGGGGCTGCAGAAAGCGATCGCAGTCCCGTCCGCGCCCGCGCGCGCCGTCCGGCCGATGCGGTGCACATATTGCTCCGGCACTTCAGGCAGGTCGTAGTTGAAGACGTGGCTGACGCCCGGAATATCGATCCCGCGAGCGGCGATATCAGTCGCGATCAGCACCGGAGCGTCGCCGGACTTGAAAGCCGCGATCGCGCGCTCGCGTTGTGCCTGGCTCTTGTTGCCGTGGATCGCGGCAGACGCGATGCCGGCGGCCTCGAGCATCCGCACGATCTTGTCGGCACCATGCTTGGTCCGGCTGAAGACGAGCGCGCGCTCGACCGGCTCCGCTCGGAGATAGTGAGCGAGAAGCGCTGTCTTTTCGGCCTGGTTCACCATGGTGACGCTCTGGTCGACCCGCTCGACCGTGGTCGCGGTCGGAGTTCACTGACACCTCGGCCGGGTTGGTCAAATAGCGATCGGCGAGTTCCTTGATCGCCCTCGGCATGGTCGCCGAGAAGAAAAGTGTCTGCCGCTTCGGCGGCACAAGCGCGACAATCCGCTTCAGCGCATGGATAAAGCCAAGATCGAGCATCTGGTCGGCTTCGTCGAGGACGAGGATTTCGAGTTCACGCAGGCTGAGTGCGCGCTGGTCGATGAGATCGAGCAGCCTTCCCGAAGTCGCCACCAGCACGTCGAGGCCGCGCGCAACGGTGCGGATGCTCTTTTGGTTGGGTACGCCGCCGAAGATGACTCCGACCGAAAGCCGCATGAACCTGCCATAGGCTTCGGCGCTTGCCGCGATCTGCGCCGCGAGCTCGCGGGTCGGTGCCGATACAAGCATGCGGACGTGGCCGGGCTTGGGGAAGCGACGACCGACGGCGAGCCGATCGAGCGATGGAAGCATGAAGGCAGCGGTCTTGCCGGTACCGGTCTGGGCAATTCCGAGCAGGTCGCGCCCGGTAAGAACAGTGGGGATCGCCTGCCTTTGGATCGGAGTCGCCTCCGAATAATCCTTCGCGGCGAGCGCATCGAGCAGGGGCTTCGAGAGCCCAGGGACATGAATGACATTGAACAAATTCCAATATTGTGCGCGCGGCCGGCACCGGAAGGCGCAAGCCGCGAGCGGGGTCGAAAAAGCGCCCCGCGTGAATAGGAGAGCAAGGAAATCGAGGCGCGGGGCCGGTCGTCGGACCGTTCACGCCGCTTGTCGAAAGCGCCTCTTGTTGCAGTGCAATATAGCGAGGTGGACCGAAAAGTCCACTTCAGGCAGGATTCGCCCTGCCCGGCTCAACGTGAAAACGCGACGCGGCCCCGATTCCGTCGAACAAAGAGGCGTCGGTTGCCGTCATCCACACCTGGCCCCGGCCCTCAAGCCGACTGAACAGCGCGGCGCGGCGCTTCGGGTCGAGATGGGCGGTAACCTCGTCGAGAAGAAGGATGGGAGGCTCGCCGCGCTTCTCGGCCACGATTTCCGCGTGCGACAGGAGAATATGGATGAGCAGCGCCTTTTGCTCCCCGGTCGAAGAGCGCGCCGCGGGCTGGTCCTTGGCGGAATAGATCACGAGGAGGTCCTCGTTGTTAGGGCCGTGCGTCGCCCGCCTCGCGGCAGCGTCGATCTTCCTTGATGCGGATAGGTGCGCTGCCAGATCCATGGGGGCCCGTTTGTCGAGCCAAAGTCCCGCGCTGGGGAAATCGTCGCCGCGCAAAGCGCCCGTCGCATGGCCCAGGGCCTTTATCGTCCGCACCCGGGCGAGCGTGACCTCATTGCCATGTTCCTGCATCTGACTCTCGAGCGACGAGAGCCAGGACTTCATCCCAGCGTTCCTCTTGAAGCAGCTTATTACGGGCACGCATCGCGGCTTCGTACCTTGCCGAATGATGCGCGTGGGTCGGCTCCAGAGCCAGGACGAGCCGGTCGAGGAATCGGCGGCGATCACCGGCACTCCCCGTAAAGAGGCGATCCATGGCGGGTGTAAGCCAGAGGACCGAGAGCCGTTCCGAGAGGCTGTTTACCGATGCAGACGCGCCATTTATCCGCACTTGCCTCCGCTCCGGCGCCCCCGCGAGCGTGCCGGTGCCGAGCTCGGCGGCACCGAGCCTCGCAGCGACCGCCCAGCCGCCGCTGCCGCCCTGCCGGGCCAGTTCCGACAAGGCGGCGCCCCGCAGACCGCGTCCGGGCCCCAGCATCGACACAGCTTCGAGAAGGTTCGTCTTGCCCGCCCCATTCTCGCCGAACAGCAGGACAAACCCGCCGCCAAGATCGAGCGAAGCCGCATCGTAGGAACGAAAGTCGGTCAGGGTCAGGCGGTTGACGGGCACCTCGGCGGCTTAGCCGCTGTGTGCCTCGTCGGTCGATGGTGAGATCACTGCCGGTACGGGACGGCCGCGACCGGGCACTGCTTTACCGGCGCTGGGCGCCTGTCTTCGTCAGTGCGGATCCAGCATTCATCGAAGACCGAGCAATAACAGATTGCGACGTTGACCGCGTCTAACTCGATGTCGTTCTTCAGCTGGTCGACGATTGCCTTGTTTTCGTCTGTTATCGGCCATGCGAACGCGTCCACCTCCTCGCCAGGGCGGATCATGCGATCGCGCAATTGCGAGAGGATCACTTCGCCATTGCGCATTCCACGAAACTGCTTGGGGCTGTTCTTCCGCGCCGCCATCAAGCCTGGCGCGCAGCAATGATCGACCAGTGTGTTGAAGTCAGGGGCCGGCCTGCCATTCACCGTCATCACGACTTCGGCGACGCGGGCGGGCCCCACTCCCTCATTTCGCACCGACAGGCGCAAGGTCGGCGTACGCAGATCGCTCGCCAAATCGCTCGTGTAAATCTGAAGGTAGGGAAGCGACTCGGCCTCGACGATCCGCTCGTTCTGTTTCACCAGCTCACGCATGATGTGGCTGTGGTGCCAGGCGATCAGGATCGAAATGAATGATACGAACAGCGCCGCAATCGGAAGAACGAGGTCGAAGTGGCGAATGCCCGTGGGCCGATGATGGACGTGAGGCTTGTCGATCTCGACGTCCATCGGCTTTCCTCGCTCGAACTTCTCATCGGCATGAGGACGTAGAGCGCATTCGACTTGTCATTCTCGCGTAGCAGCGTCGGCGCCGCCGCGTCGGCGAGATGGACCTCGACCGTATCGCCGTCGATCTCTCCGAGGATGTCGAGCAGGTAACGGGCGTTGAACCCGATCTCGAGCCCGTCCGCTCCATAATCGGCAGAGATCTCTTCGGTGGCGACACCATTCTCGGGCGAGGTAACCGAAAGCGTAACCTTGTCGCGGTCGACGCTCATCTTGACGGCACGAGTCTCTTCGCTGGCGATGGTTGAGACGCGATCAACTCCGGCCGAGAAGCTTTCGGATCGAGCTTCAAGAGCTTGTCGTTCGCGGTCGGGATCACGCGGTTGTAGTCGGGGAAAGTACCGTCGATCAGCTTGCTGGTGAGGATCGCGCTGCCGAGGCCGAAGCGGATCTTGGTCGGCGAGAGCGATATCTCGACCGTGCCTTCAAGTTCCTCAAGCAGGCGGTAGAGCTCGTTCACAGCCTTACGCGGCACGATCACGTCGGGCATCCCCTCGGCCCCGTCGGGTCGCGCCACAGTGATTCGGGCGAGCCGATGTCCATCCGTGGCAGCGGCGCGCATCTGATCGTCGACGACGTGGAAGAAGATGCCCATCAGATAATAGCGGGTCTCCTCGCTCGAGATGGCGAAGCGCGTCTTCTCGATGATCTCGCGAAGGGTCGCGGCGGGCAACTCAAAGCGCGTGGGAAGGTCGCCTTCGGCGATCACCGGGAAGTCGTCGCGCGGCAGAGTCGACAGATTGAACCGCGAGCGGCCCGCGACGACCTGCATCTTTCCCTCGGCGGCTGTCAGTTCGACCTGGCTCCCCTCAGGCAGTTTGCGGACGATGTCGAAGAACGTGTGTGCAGAAACAGTCGTCGCGCCGGCCTGGGAGACGTTTGCCTGGATGGTCTCGTCCACCTGCAAGTCAAGGTCGGTTGCCATCAGGCGGAGCGAACCGTCTTCTCGAGCCTCAAGCAGGACGTTGGACAGGATGGGGATCGTGTTGCGGCGTTCGACGACCGCCTGGACGTGGCCAAGGCTCTTCAGAAGGATCGCCCGTTCAATCGTCGCTTTCATCGCTTCAAAGCCCCATCGTCCGCACGCGTAACGGCATGGTTATAGCGAGCCGTTCCGCGCGCGGAAGTGGGGAGATGCGATTAGTCGATTGTTGACTTACTTGCCGGCCTTCTGGCCGACCGCCGGAGTGTTTGCCGCCGGCTGCTTGGCAGGCATCGGTACGCCATCGACCTCGTGCACCACGCCGTTGGTAAATTGCTCGTCGCCCTTGGTGATCGTCGCTTTGTGGCCCGCGGAATCGGTGATGACCGTATTCCCGCCTTCCTTGGTCGCAGTGAGCGTGCTGCCGCCCATTGTAGCGAGCGGAGCCTTGCCCTTGTTTGCGTCGATTGCCTTGTCGATGTCTGCGACGAGCACCGTACCGGGCAGGATCATGTTGGTGATGATGCCGGTTAGCTGAGCGCGGTTCCCCGGACTGGTGTCGAACGATCCGGCGGGCGCTTGGCCAATTGCCTGGTCGGTCGGAACGAAGACCGTGTACGGACCGGGACCGGCAAGCGTCTGGTCAAGGCCCGCCGCCTTCGCCGCGGCCATGAACTGGCTGTTCGGCGGAAGCCCTTGGGCGATGGTCTTGTTGCCGGCGGCCTTCTCCGCCTGCGGCGACTGGACGTTGGTCGGTCCGTTGGCGCTGCCATTGTTGCCCTTGTTGCAGGCGCTGACCGACAGGATCGCCGTGGTTGCAACTGCGAGCGCGAGTGCGCGACTTCTCATGCGCTTGGCCTCCTTATTTTGGTTTTGGGAACGAAATGGCCCGGCGAAGGATGGGTTCCATCCGCCGGGCCAGACTTCATCTGATCATCAACGACGATCGCCTGCCCGTCAGCTCAAGAGCGACGCGACCGTCGCCGTCACCAACATCGACGTCGGGTCGACCTGGTAGATATAGCCGTTGTTGTAACGGTACCAGGCATTCGGCGTGTCGTAGTAGGTGCTGCGATACGCCATCGGTACGTTGTACATGCCATAGCCCGTCGGCAGTGGCTGACCGATCGTGAACCCCGGCGACATCAGCGCCGCGACCGACGTGATGAGGCTGCTGCTCCTATCGTACTGGTAGATCGCCCCGGGCGCATACCAGTAGGAATAATCAGCCGTCGGATAATAGAGGCTGCGATACTGCATCGGCACGTTGTAGTAGCTGTATGCCGAAGGCAGCATCTGTCCAACGCCGTAACCGCCTGCGTAGGTTGGGATCACGTTCACGACCATGCCGGTGTAGCAATCCACCTGGTAGACCACGCCATAGGCGTAGCGGTTACACAGGTTCGGATAGCCATAGCCGTAGCCCGCACCGTAGCTCGCCGGATAGAAGCTATTGAGACCGTAATAGCTGGGCACATAGCTGCTCATGTACGGCTGCGGCAGGTAAGTCCCCGGCAGGTAGCCGCCCGCAAGAAGCGGGATGAGCGCATTGATCAGGCTCGAGCCACGGTCGACCTGGTACAGGTAGCCGCCACCGTACTGATAATAATAGTCCGGCGTGTCGGGATACAGATAGCTGACCGATGCCGGCAGCGCGCTGAGGGGCACGAAGTTCGCGACGTTCCTGACCGGCTCACCAACGAAGCGAACCGCTTCCGAAGGCGCGACGAAGCGCATGCGCGGATCGGCCTCCAGCGTTCGCGCCAACCTGCTCGTACGGAATATATCAGCGTTGGCGATGCGATCAGCCCGCAGCGCATGACGCTCGGCAAGAAGATTGCTCGAAGCCAACTGCCGCTCGTCTCGCATCTGCTGGCCCCCAGCAACGCGGGTCTGAGCCTGGTTCATGCGACTTGCCTGGAACTTCTGGTGCTCCGCCAAGCGGCTCTCGACCTGATCAGCCCGATTGCCGCGCACCTGCTGACGCTCGGCAAGCCGGTTCTGCCCCTCGAGTTGATTCTGGCGGACTTGCTGGCGCTCGGCGATGCGGCTCTGAGCTTGCGGCCGGTTCACCCGCACCTGCTCGCGCCCGGCGGTACGGACCTGGGCCTGGCGACGCGACTGCTGGCGCTCGGCCATTCGGGCTTGCGCGTGACGTTGTGGCTGCTGTCGCACGGCGCGCATCTGGGCGTGTTGCTGGTGCTCGGGGTGCATCTGCATGCGCTGCGAGCGTTGCGGCCGTTCAACCGAGGTGAAGCGCTGCTGGCGCTCCATCCGCGGCTGCGCGAAGGACTGGCGTTCCATCCTTGGGCCGGCATAACCGCCGCCTCCGCCGCCTCGGCGCTCACTCGCCTGTGCGCGCTGGCCTCCGCCACCGCCGCCGTGATTCGCGAAAGCAGACTGGCGGTCCTTGCCGCCCCCGCCTCCACCGCCGTGCGGCCCCGCATTCGCCGGGGCTGCGATCGCCAGCGCGGCTACGCCGGCTGCGAGAAAAACCCTGGTCATAATTTGTCTCCTTCGAACGGGGAAAACGGTCCGTTCGCTCCACCGTTCCAACCGTTAAACGGATGGAACCTGCACCCTACCGCATCGGGGTGAACCTTAAATTGCTTGATTGTTCAGATAGTTAGGTTGGTGAATCAGCGACCCAGGAGCGCCTCAGGGACTCGAAAGAAAATAACATCAGGATCGCCGCCAAGAGGTAGAAACCAAGGCAAGCGACTGCAGCATTGCGAAGGGAATCGGCGCCGTAGGCGGCCTTCATCGCGTCCGAAAGACGTCCCATCAGCAGCGGGCCGATACCGAGACCGATCAAATTATTGATGAGCAGGAAACTCGCCGACGCGGTAGATCGCATCGGGCGCGGAACCAGATGCTGAACGGCAGTCGTTACGGGTCCGAGCCAAAGAATGTTGACCGCGTTGCCGACCAGAAGCAGCGGCCAGGCAATCCATAGGTTGGGAGCGAACAGTCCAAACCCCCATGCTGGCACCGAGAGGGTCCAGGCAATGGCGGGAAGTTTTGCGTACCAGCCGCGGTCCATGTCACCAAGCCGGTCGGCGAGCCACCCGCCCGCGAACACGCCAGCGCATCCGCCGATCAGCAACGTAGAGGCGACGAACTGAGCTCGATCAAGCAATCCGAGGCCGAAGCTTCGTTCGAAAACCGAGGGAGTCCAGAGCGCCAAACCATAACCGCACAGCGAGCTTGCCGAGGAAGCGAAGGCGAGCAGCCAGAACGCCGGCTTGCGCGCCACAATTCGGAACACGCTGACGAGCGGCGCCTGCGCCGAAGGGACGTGGGCCTTCGGCATGTCCCGAACGAAGAGCCTCAGGATCGGCGCGAGAAGCACACCAGCTCCTCCCATGACAAGGAATGCGGCGCGCCAGTTGATTGCGTGAGCGATATAGGCGCCGATCATTGTTCCCGCGGAAAGGCCGATCGGGACTCCAAGCGAGAAGAGCGCGAGCGCGCGGGCGCGGCGCTCGGCTGGAAAATAGTCGGCAATGAGGGCGTAAGACGGCGCGACGCCGCCAGCTTCTCCAACGCCAACTCCAAGGCGGCACAAGAACAATTGGGTGAACCCAGCGGCGGTGCCGCATAGCGCGGTGAACGCGCTCCAGACGCCAAGCGATGCTGCGACGACGGCGCTTCGGCTGGTCTTGTCGGCAAGATAGGCGAGTGGCACTCCGAGCGCCGAATAAAGCAAGGCGAAAGCGAGGCCGCCAATCGCTCCGAACTGGGTATCGGAAAGTTGGAGGTCGGCCTTGATCGGCTGCGCAAGGATTCCAAGGATCTGCCGGTCCAGGAAGTTGAAAATGTAGGCTAGAAGGAGAAGCGCGAGCACGAGCGATGCGCTGCGCCGCGGCGCCGCAACTTGGTTCATGAAAGCCCTTCCAACAAGGCGGCGAGCCGCTCGACGTCGGCCCCGTCGTGATAGATTGCAAAACCAATCCTCAGCACGTCGCCGCGCACATCAGTGATGCAATTCACGTCGTTCAATTCCTGATGCCAGCGCTGCGCGGCTGGACTTCGGAAGGCAAGGAAGCGCGCATGCTCCCTCCCGTCCAACGGGTTTAAGAGCTCGGCGTCCGCCAATGCAGTTACGCCGAGCGAAGCAATTAGCTGCTCCTGAAGCGCCGTAACCCAGGCCGAAATCGCAGCCGTTGTGAGGCCGTGCTGCTTAAGGATTCGCTGCACGGCGTTGAACCTGTACAGCGCCGACGGGTCGAATGTCGCGCCGAGGAAGCGGCGGGCATCGGCCGCATAGCCGACGCTGCCCGGCGGCAGGCTCAAATCCTCGAACTCGGCGAACCAGCCGGTGATCGGCGGCCGCGGTCCGAAGCCGGGCGGCGCGTGGAGGAACGCGCATCCTTCGCCTGACATCGCATATTTGTAGCCGCCGCCGAGGTAGAAAGCCGTGCCTGCTGCTTGATCGCCGAGCGGATGCTCAAGGGCCATGAACGCATGATAGCCGTCGATTACGACCCACGGCCCGTCGCGACTGCCGAGCGCCGCCACGTCGTCGATTAGATCGAAGATCCGGCCGCTGCCGAACAGGACATGGCTGACAAGGATGAGATCGTGCGCACCGGATCTCGCCGCACCGAGGAACCGCTCGGAGAAACTGTTGAACGGCTCGGTGGCGATCCGCTCGACCTCTACCCAGCCCTGCTCCTGCCATCGTGCGAGCTGGCGCCGGGCGCTGTGGAACTCGCCGTCGGTGGTAAGGACGCGCAGGCGCTCGCTCCGTCGCGGAGCCGCCGTCACGAGCCTTACAATGAAATCGTGCGTGTTCGGGGAAAAAACGATCGAGTCCGGCTCGACGCTGCCGAGCTCGCGCGCGACATGGCGCTGAGCCTCGGGCCACACTTCATCCATCACCCTGTCCCATTTGCGGTCGGCGAGGCGGGCCGCATCGTTCCACGCACTAATGTGACCTTCGCAGCTGGCGTCAGGCCAAAGGTGGTGGCTATGCGCCGCGAAATGCAGCCGCGTGGGATCGGCACTGAAACTGCGCGAGAACAGCGCTTTGAAACTCAAAGATCGGTCCTCAGCGCCCACAGCTCAGGGAGAACTCGCTTGTCGAGCGTCGAGCGAAGATAGGGCGCGCCGGCCGAGCCGCCTGTCCCGCGCTTGCCGCCGATGATCCGTTCGACGGTCAGCACGTGCTTGTGTCGCCAGCTCGCCAGCAAGTCGTCGATGTCAACCAGCTTCTCGGCCAGCTCGTAGAGCTCGAACCAGCGCTCCTCGTCGCGATAGACCTGGAGCCAGGCAGTCGCGAGCGCCGCGACCGAGGCGTCGCCGATATCGAAATCCCGCGCGTTCGAGCGCGGCGATCGCCGCTTCGCGCAGGCTGGGCTCGTCGAGCGCGGCCTGGAGCGCCGCTCGTTCCGGCGACCCCGCGGGATAATGTTCGAGGAATGCCGGGTTCTTGAGGCCGAGCCCGAATTCGATCTCGCGGAACTGGGCCGATTGGAAGCCGGAGCTCGTCCCAAGCACGTCGCGGAACTTCAGATAATCGACCGGAGTCAGCGTCGACAGCACGTCCCAGGACAAGGTCATCACCGCTTGGATCCGGCCGATCCGCGCCATCGCCTTGTAGGCCTCGGCAAAGCGATCTTCGCCGATGAGCTGGATCGCGTAGCGTAGCTCGTGAAGCATCTCCTTCATCCACAGCTCCATCGTCTGGTGGATGACGATGAACAGCGTCTCATCGTGGAGGTCGGACAGCGGTTGCTGCGCTGTCAGGAGCTGGTCGAGCTTTAGATAGTCGGCATAGGTCATGCCGGCGGGCGTCGCGGTCATGCGACGCCGCTTAGGATAAACTACAGCAGTGCGGAAGGTCGCCGATCAACCGCCGTAGCCACCACCCGGCAGGCCGCCGCTGCTGACCGAGCCAATCCCACCGAACAGCTCCTCGAAAAAGCTCTTCTTGCGGCCGAGCGTCGGCGTGTAGCGGTGCGTCGGATTGAGGCCCAGGACCAGCTCCTTGCCGGTGCGCTGCATCGACGCGACGTTGCCGCCCTGGTCGAAGCGGACGAGCAGCACCTGCTGCCGCGCCACGCGCGGGTTGCGGAAGGCGAGCTGGTTGGTGTCGCGTGAGACGTAATACCAATCGTTCGGCGTGAACTGCCCGGGAAGCGTCGGCGTTCCGAGCAGCTTCTGGACGGAGGCCTTATTGTCCACACCGGGCTGGATCGAGGATGCGAGTTGCGGATCGATGACCGCGCCCTTGTGCGCGTGGTTGGTCGCGCAGCCCGCCCCGAGCAGGCCCAAAGAAAAGATAGCGGAGACCCTGAACAAGCCGAGCTTCATGCGTCCTTGATTCCTTCCGTCGGGCGCCCAACCGCGCCGGATTCCTGTGCGCCTTGCATGGCGGCGCAAGGACCTCAATATGCCCGCAGCGCCAAAGCGCAAGACCGCGGCCACCCAGCCGCCAAGCCCAAGGGACCTATGCTGGACTTCCTGTTCCGGAGATTAACGGCCGAACCGAAGCGCGGTGCGGAATTGTTCGATGCGGTTACCAATCTCGCGCGCCGGCCGCATTGGTATGTCGAAGGCGAGGTGCCAGACAGCCTCGACGGGCGCTTCGCCGTGCTGGCAACAGTCTTAGCCCTTGCACTTGTCCGCTTGGAGGCGGACGGCGAAGCGGGGGATCTCGCTTCAGTGGCGCTGACGGAGCGGTTCATCGAGGTAATGGAATCCGAACATCGCGAGCTCGGGATCGGCGACCCGACGCTTGGCAAGACAGTGCGTAGGCTCGTCGGTTCGCTCGCGCGGCGGACCGACCTTTGGCGTTCCGCCACCGCCGGCGAGACCGCCTGGGCAGCGGCGGTACGCGCCAGCCTCTATAAGGCGGACGTATCTGCAAGCGCCCTCGCGCATTCAGGAAGTTCGTTGACGCGCTTCTGGGCCGGCCTTCAGGACCGGTCACTCAATGATATCGGCCAGGGGAAGCTCAGATGACCGATCGCTTCGCGCACCATCTCCGCCTCGACCAGATCCGCGATGGGCAGCGTCTCGACCTTGTCGCCGATGACCTGGAACGAGGGGCGATCGCCAACCGCCTGGCATTGAATGCGCTCGACCGCCTCGATGCGCATGCGACGTTGTTTCGCGACGGGCCGGTCGTGAAGGCGGAGGGGCGGCTAGTCGCCACGCTCGAGCAAAGCTGCGTCATCAGCAGCGAACCGGTCGCAGCGCATGTCGACGAGCCGTTCGTGTTGCTGTTCATGCCGGAGCCGGGGATTACAAGTCCTGACGAAGAGGTCGAACTCGGCGAGGAAGATTGCGACGTGGTCTTCTACGACGGTGCCACAATCGACCTCGGAAGCGCGATTGCAGACACGCTCGCGCTCAGCATCGATCACTATCCCCGAAGCGCGAGCGCCGAGGCGGCGCTGAAGGAGGCAGGCGTGCTCAGCGAAGAGCAGGCGAGCCCGTTCGCGGCGTTGGCGGCGCTAAAGAAGGGCAGCGACGAGGCTTAGAACGGAACGTCGTCGTCAAGGTCGGTGTCAAACGCCGCCGGCTCCGGCCGCGACTGCGTCCGTGTCGATCCGCCCCCAGCACCAAAATCTTCAAAACCCTCATTGGACGACCCGCGTCCGCCGCCTGCGCCCTCGCGGCTGTCAAGGAGCACGAGCTCGCCGCGGAAACGTTGCAGCACGATCTCGGTGGAATAGCGGTCGTTGCCGGACTGGTCGGTCCACTTGCGGGTCTGCAGCTGGCCTTCGAGATAGACCTTGCTGCCCTTGCGCAGATAGTTCTTGGCGACACGGCCGAGATTTTCATTGAAGATGACGACCTGGTGCCACTCGGTCCGTTCCTGGCGGTTGCCGTCCTTGTCCTTCCACTGCTCCGACGTAGCGACTCGCAAGTTCACCACTTCGCCGCCGTTGTTGAGCGAACGCGCCTCCGGATCCGCACCAAGATTGCCGACCAGGATCACCTTATTCACGCCCGCCATGTTCACTCTCCTCTGCTCGAGGAGTCGCTATAAACCGAGTGCGACCGCCGTCCAGTAGGTGATCCCCGCTGCGGCGTAGGCAAGCAGGAAAAGATAGCCGATCATGAAAAGCGGCCATTTCCAGCCGTTCGTCTCGCGTCGCGTGACAGCGATCGTCGAAATGCACTGCGGTGCGAACACGAACCAGGCGAGGAATGCGAGGGCGGTGGCCAGTGACCAGCGATGCTGGAGCCTGTCCTCAAGCCTGGTGGTACCGGCCTGATCGTCCGACAAATCGATCGAATAAACGGTAGCGATCGCGCTGACTGCGACCTCGCGGGCGGCCATTGCGGGAAGCAACGCAAGGCTGATGTCGTGATTGAAGCCGATCGGTTTCACGACAGTGTCAATCCCGCTCGCAATGTGGCCGGCGATCGAAACCTCGCTTTGTTTCTGGCCAGGTCCTGCCTGCGGCATGCTGGCGAGCGCCCACAAGATGATGGTCGTGCCAAGGATGATCGTGCCGGCGCGCTTCAGGAAGATCTGGACCCGGGTGAAGAGACCGATCGCGAGGTCCTTGAACGGCGGCCATTGGTATTTGGGAAGCTCCATCATGAAGCCCCCGCCGCTCCCCTTCAGCACGCCGCGGCGAAGCACGTAGGCGGCGAGGAGCGCACCTGTGACGCCGACGATGTAGAGGCCGAACATCACGATGCCCTGGAGGCCCACGCCCCAGACCAGGCGCCGGTTCGGGATAAAGGCAGCAATGATCAGGGTGTAAACGGGTAGCCGTGCCGAGCAGGTCATCAGCGGCGCGACGAGAATGGTTGTCAGCCGGTCCTTCGGGTCATCGATCGTTCGGGTCGCCATTATCCCGGGCACTGCGCAGGCGAAGCTCGACAGGAGCGGGATGAACGCGCGCCCCGAAAGACCGACCGCATGCATCAGCCGGTCCATCAGGAAGGCGGCGCGGACCATGTAGCCGGTGCCTTCGAGGAGGAGGATGAAGAAGAAGAGGATCAGGATCTGCGGCAGGAAGGTGATCACGGCGCCGACGCCCGCAATTGCACCGTCGACCAGCAGCGACCTCAACAGGCCACGAGGAAGAGCGTTCGTGACGAAGTTCCCGAAAGCCACGCCACGGCCTCGCCGATCCAGTCCATCGGCGCGGCGCTCCAGGCGAAGACGGCCTGGAACATCACGAACATGATCGCCGCGAGGATGATCGGCCCGAAGACCGGATGAAGCAGGACGGCGTCGAGCCGATGCGTCCAGCGCCGGACGGGCGCCTCGCTCACGACGGCGTGGGTCGCGATCTCACGCGCACGGCGCTGCAGGTGCACGAGATCGCTTTTCACATGCTTGTGCAGACCGCACTGCGGCGCCGACAGCATGTCGTCGAGCGCCGACTGCAGTTCGGTGATGCCGCGGCGGCGAACTGCGATGGTCTCGACGACGGGCACGCCGAGTTCGTCCGAAAGCCGCTTAGAACTGAGCTCGAGACCATCGCGCTTCGCGAGATCGACCATGTTCAGCGCGATGATCGTGGGAAGGCCAAGCTCGATCAGCTGCAGCGCGAAGCGCAGGTGGTTGTCGAGGTTGGACGCATCGAGGACGATCACCAGCGCGTCGGGCTGGCGTTCGCCCTGCTGTTTTCCGAGCAGCACATCGCGGGTCACCGCTTCGTCCGGGCTCGCCGGCTCGAGGCTGTACGCACCCGGCAGATCAACCAGCTCCACCGGGCGGCCGTCGGCGAGGATCAGGCGGCCCGAATGTCGTTCAACGGTGACCCCGGGATAATTGCCGACCTTTTGGCGCGCGCCGGTTAGCGCGTTGAACATCGCGCTCTTGCCGGCATTGGGACTGCCGGCGACGGCAACGAGCGGAAGCGGGTTCACTGCTTGAGCGGGATGACCCGGACGGCGCCGGCATGCCTGCGCCGGATCGCAACCGTCATTCGGCCGACCCGGATCGCGATCGGGTCGCGGCCGAACGGACCGAGGTGAAGTGGCTCGACCGTCATGCCCTCATCGAAACCGAAATGCATCAGGCGGCACGATTCGGACTCGTCGAGCGCGTCCCAGTCGATTGAAAGGACGCGCGCCTTCGTTCCGACCTCGAGCTGGTCGAGACTGAGCGTTTCGGGGTGGAGCGAAGCGTTCATTCTTGCGACTGATTATCATTAACGTTCGCGCATGGGAAGTGAACAATGTTGTTCGGCCCAGGCGCTAACGTGGCGGGTAGCGGAGCCGGCCGAGGAATCGCGAGAGGCTCAGCCGCTGCTCGGACGATCCGCGCCAATCGGCCTTCAGCTTCTCGATCTTCATAACATCGTCGATCCGGCGGTCGAGAAACTCTGCGGTTTGGGCCCAGCCCTCGCTGTCGTCGTCTAGCCAGACGAGCAGGGTCGAACCGTAAACCGCGCCGAGGGTCACGCGCTTGGTGTAATGGTTGAAATCGGTGCTGGTGTCGCCCGCGATGCGCCACATGAGGTCAGCCGTTCGCCAAGAAATGCGCAGTGCGAGCGGGATGTTCTGCGGCATGGCAAGAATGGCGAGGGCGCGGCGCACGGCCTCGCGCGCCGGTCCCATGATCTCGAGCCGCCGCCAGATCAGCGCACAAATCTTCTCGCGGATCTTCATCTTCGAGAGTCGCCGGGGCGTGAAATATGCCTTCAGTCCGTGGTCGACCTCCTGGATATAGACGTCGATCATGCCGGTCTTAGTCTTGGGTATCGCGAGGCGCGCCTGGAGGGGATCGATGCCAAGCTGCCCGGCGGCGGAATCCACGGCCTGCCGGCTCCAGCCGTCGAAGATCGCGTTCTCGCCGACAGCGAGCGCCAGCTCGCGGCGAAGCTTTTCAAGCGGACTCGGGTGCGCCATCGCGTTCAACTGGGGGGCTCGGCCGATGCGCGCAAGCCCCGTTCGGGCAGCCGGACGAGGACCAGGGCCGCGCCAATTGCAATGGCGCCGATCACATCGGTAGCCGACAGGGTCTCGCCATAAACGAGCCATCCGACGGTCGCCGAGATCACGGGCTGTGTGAGGAGCGCCAGCCCGACCACCAACGGCGGCAACGTGCCGATCGAATAGACCAGCAGGCCTTGGCCGATGACCTGGCTCGACAGCGCGAAGATCAGCAGCGGTGCCCAATTTTGCGGCCAGATGCGCTCACCAATGCCGGCGCTGATCACGAATAGGACCGGCACCGAGAAGGTCGTCGCAAGAATGAGCAGCGGGAGCGGCTTGAGCTCGGTTCTGCCTCGTTCAACGAAGATTAAATAGCCTCCGTAGAATAGCCCCGCAATGAGCGTCAGCAGATCGCCCGCGAAATTGTTTGGATCGAGCTCATAGCTGTTACTCATCAGCAGGCCCGCCCCAGCGATCGCGAGCAGGAGCGAGAAACCCTGTCTCGTAGAAGGCGCCCTATGCGCGAGGATCAGCCCATAGATCGCGAAGACGAAGCTCCCCGAATTTCCAAATAGCGTCGCATTGCCGAGCTTTGTCATTCGAATTCCTGCATTCCACGCGGCAAGATCGAGCGAATAGAAGATCGCGGCAATTGCAACCGTCACGATGAGGGCTCTGCGAGGCCAGTGCGCCGGCTGGCCTGCAAAATGGCCAATCACCACCAGGAAAGGGAGAGCCAGCGCGAGCCGCCAGAATCCCGCCGCGACGGGACCAACATCGGCGAGGCGCACCAGCCACGGCCCGAAGGCTAAAGCGACATTGCCAAAAAGAAGCGCGGGGAAGGCAAGTGGATGTGGAGGCGGTTTTTGCTCAGTCACCGAGCGCGCATAGCGGTCGTCGCGCAAGAAGCTAAGGCGCGTATTTCGCCCTTAGTTCGTAGAGCGCGAGGGCCGCGCGCGCTGCTCCGCCGCCCTTGTCGAGCTGGGTCGGATCACAGCGGGTGATGGCCTGCGCCTCGTTCTCGACGGTGAGAATGCCATTGCCGATGGCGAAACCCTGAAGCGTCAGGTCCATGATCCCGCGCGCGCTCTCGTTCGAGACCAGTTCGAAGTGATAGGTCTCGCCGCGGATCACGACACCGAGCGCAACGAAGGCACAGAAAATCGCCCGCTCCGCGCGGCGAGCGCGATTGCCCCCGGCAGCTCAAGCGCGCCAGGAACGGTAAGTGTCTCATGCTTGTGACCCGCCGCTTCGATTGCGCGGCGCGCGCCCTCGAGAAGCATGTCATTCAGGTGCGGATAGAATCGTGCTTCGACCAGAAGGATCGTGGACATCGACTAATCTTCAACCTTGATGGGGCGCTCTTCGATGATGGCGAGTCCATAGCCGGAGAGGCCAATTGGCGAATGGCGCGCGTTCGATAGCAGGATCATGTCGTGGATTCCGAGCGCAGCGAGGATCTGCGCGCCTGTGCCATAGCCACGCACCGCATCGCCCATCTCGGCCGGCTTGCCTGAACGAAGATCGATCGACCGCGACAGCGAGCCCGGCGCGGCAGCATGGAGCGTAACGACGACGCCCGATCCTTCTTCCTCGATCATGCGCATCGCCGCCTGGAGGACGCCGGCCTTGGGTCCTTTCTCGCCCAGCACGTCGGCGAACAGGTCAAGGCTGTGCATGCGCACAAGCACCGGCCCCGTCGGATCGAGCGTCCCGTAGATTAGCGCGAGCTGCTCTTCGCCGCTCGACTTGTCGCGGAACACCTGTGCCTGCCACTGCGTGCCGCTCTCCGCGGTGAAGGGCGAGGTCGCAACCCGTTCGACGAGATGATCCTTCTTGAGCCGGTAGGCGATGAGGTCGCGGATCGTCCCGATCTTGAGCCCGTGCGCCCGAGCGAATTCCATCAGGTCGTCAAGGCGGGCCATGGTCCCGTCCTCGCGCAAGATCTCGCAGATCACGCCTGACGGATTGAGGCCGGCGAGGCGCGATACATCGACCGCGGCTTCGGTATGACCCGCACGAACCAGCACACCGCCCGGCCGCGCGACCAGCGGGAAGACATGACCGGGCGAAACGAGCGCATCGGAACCATTTGACGCATCGATCGCGGCAGCGACGGTTCGGGCGCGGTCGGCTGCGCTGATCCCGGTAGTAATCCCTTCGCGCGCCTCGATCGAGACGGTGAACGCCGTTTCCATCCGGCTCCGGTTGGTCCGGGTCATCGGCTCGAGGCCGAGCTGGTCGGCGCGCTCCTTGGTCAACGCGAGACAGACGAGACCGCGCCCATGGCGCACCATGAAGTTGATCGCATCCGGCGTCGCCATTTGCCCGGGAATGACGAGATCGCCCTCATTCTCCCGGTCGTCGTCATCGACGAGAATGAACATTCGGCCATTGCGCGCCTCGTTGATGATTGTCTCGGGCCCGACCAGCACCTCGGGGGACCCGCGCTGGATCAACTTTTCGAGCCGCACCAGTGTGTCGGCGGTCGGATTCCAGTCGGCCTGGCCTAGTTTGCGCAGGGAATTCGGGTGAAGGCCCGCTGCACGCGCGAGACCGGCGCGGCTGACCTCGCCGGTCGCGACAATGGCCTCGAGCTGCTCGATGAGAGTGGTGCTCATTCGGGCTACATATCACATTGCAATGTGATGAAAAGGAGCAACACCAATGTTCCTACTGTGCGCGCGCGGCAAGCATCCGTTCGATATAGCGGGCTAGCACGTCCACCTCGACATTCAAGTGTCGTCCCTCCACGAGTTCGCCCAAGCTTGTGTGCTTGGCCGTGTGCGGGATGACATTGACTGAAAAGTGCGTGGTGCCGTCTTCCGCGTCGCGCACGTCGTTGACTGTCATTGAGACGCCGTCGAGCGCAACCGAGCCCTTGGCCGCGATCATGGATCCAAGGCCGCTCGGGACACTGATGCCCACGCGCTTCGAATTGCCTTCGGGGCAAACACCCACCACTTCTCCTACGGTGTCGACGTGCCCCGTGACGATGTGGCCCCCGATTTCATCGCCAAGGCGCAGCGAACGTTCCAGGTTCAGGCGTGCGCCCTCGCTCCAGTGATCGGCCGCGGTCTTGGACACGGTTTCGCCTGATACGTCGACCGCGAACCAGTCATCACCCTTGTCGACGACGGTCAGGCAGGCGCCCGAACAGGCGATCGAGGCACCGAGATCGACTGTATCCATGTCGTAGGCGGTTTCGATCACGAGCCGCAGGTCGCCGCGCTGCTCAGCGCTTCGAACGGTGCCGACGTCGGTGACAATCCCGGTGAACATGTCCGCGGACTAGCTTTCTCGCACCCGCTCGTAAACTTCGAGCCGGTCGACACCGAGCCGCTCCTCGTCGACGAGCTGCCAGCGACCGTGGGCATCCGCGATCGCATCGAGCCCGACATAGCCGAAGCTCGACTTGCCCTCGCCGACGATGATTGGCGCTCGATAGATCAGGACCCGGTCGACCAAGTCTTGCGCAAGGAAAGCGGTTGCGGTCGCGGAACCGCCTTCGACCAGCAGGTCGTTGACGTCATGAAGCCGGTACACCTCCTTCGGATTTCTAAAGGTTTCCCAGCCCTCGACCGCCTCGCCCCGAGTTAGGAGGGCGCGTCGCGGCGATCGGTCCTCCAACCCGGGAAGGCGGACGTCGAGGCGAGGCTCGTCGGCGAGGAAAGTGCCCCGTCCAACAAGTATCATGTCGCTATGTGCGCGTTGCAGATGGACATGGCGGCGCGCGTCCTCGCCGGTGATCCATTTCGATTCGCCCGATGGAAGCGCAATTTTGCCGTCGATCGAAAGTGCGAGTTTCAGCGTGATACGCGGCCGCCCGAGCTCCAGCCGGGTTAGCCAGCCCGAGAGCGAGCGCCTCGCTGAGTCGCGGGCTACACCGAGCGTCACCTCGATCCCGGCGCGGCGCAGGCGCCGGATACCCTTGCCCGCAGTGCGGGGATCCGGATCCCTCAAACCGATGACGACGCGTGCCGGCTTTGCCTCGAGCAACAGATCGGTGCAGGCGGGCCCCCGATCGCTGGCATGCGCGCATGGTTCCAGCGTGACGTAGACAGTTGCACCGTCCGCACGCTTGCCGGTTCCAGCGAGCGCCATTGCTTCGCCGTGAGGCCTGCCGCCCGCCGCCGTAGCGCCCCTGCCGATCAACCGGCCTGAGCTCGAAACGATGACGCATCCGACATTTGGATTGGGAGCCGAGCGGCCGCGCGCCCCTTCGCCGAGCGCAACAGCCTTTGCCATCCATCCCTTGTCGTCACTCAATATGGAACTGCTTCGCGAGCTGCTTGAACTGCTCCTGGTCCGCCTTCTTCGCTGCTTCCTTCTCGGCTTGGTCCTTCTTCTGGTCGGCCTTGATGTCGGCGTCGGAGCGATTCGGCGAATAAAGCTCGACTTCGACGACCTGCGGCGGAGGCGCGGTGTTGATTTTCGAATCGACCAGAAACTCGATCACGATGATCGCGGTGACGAGCAAGGCCAGGCAGGCGCCGATCACCTGCTCGCGGCTGCGCTGGCGCATGAAGGCCGCAAGATCGCGAAGGGCGGCGCCCGGACTCGACGGGTGAGGGAAGAAGGACATGGCCTGAAAGATAGGGCTGGCGGCGCTCGATCGCCAGCCCGCACTGTTCACCCGTCTAGCTCGAACCGAAGGGTGACCACGATCGAGGACGAAATCGCGCGGCCGTCCTCGATCGCCGCCTTGTAGCGCCAATGCTCGAAGAGGTGCCGGCGCGCCGCGGCGAGAAACACCGGGTCAGCACGGCCGACGGGTTCGACGGCAACGACGCGACCAAGATCGTCAATCGTCAGCCGCAGCGTCAGCGAGGCCTCCTCGCCGGTGAGAAGCTTCGACGGGGGGTAAGGCGGCTTCAGATCGGACGGGGAGGTGAGAAGTTGTACTGCGCTGCTGATGGGAAGTGGGATGGGCGGCAACGGCGGGTTTGAAATCGAAGTCGTGCCGGCGCCGCCAACCATCGTCGGTTCAGTGCCTTCGCCAGGATCGACCGGGAACCAAGGCTCAGGGTTCGCGGATGCCTCGGTCGGGCGAGCGTCTTGCGAGACTGGAATCACGGTGCGTGCGGAGCGGTTGATCAAAACGGGATGCGGCGGAGGTTCGGGTGTCAGCCGAATCCGGATAATTTTCGGCGGCGGATCGAACGCCGTCGGCGGGAGTGCCATCTTCGCGCTCATGATGACAGCGATGACGACGATGTGAGCGCAGATCACGAACAACAAGGCATTAGGGCTGGACTGACGCGCGCCAATGCGGGGACGGCCGCCGGCATATGCAAGCATCTCGAACCTCCTCTCCCAAAGCGGCTCCGTGCAAGATAATGTTACAACATAACGTAACGCAGTTAAAGCACCTTTATTGCCAATTGGGTAAAAGGACATTGCTAGCGCCGGGCGGCGGCCTCGAGACGACGGACAGCGCGCTCTCTCCCCATTCCAGCGAGGAGCGGGGCCATTTCAGGTCCACTTTCGCGCCCGGTGAGCGCGAGTCTCAGGGGGTGAAACAGCTCGCGGCCTTTCCTGCCGGTGCTGCTCTTCAGCTCGCTGGTCAGGGCTCGCCAGGGCTCTTCGGACCAATCGAGCCTTTCAGCGAGCGCAGCCGCATCCTTCACCAACAGCCGCTCGTCATGGCCAAGCTCGGGCGGCTCGATCTCGCCGTGCAGTACCGCGAACCAGGCGCCAAAGTCGCTCAGCCTCTCGAGGTTGCCGCGAAGCGCGAGCCAATCCTCCAAGGTCGCATTTACTGGGAGACGATCGGCAATCGCGGCGTAGTCGAGATGGTGAAGCAGCCGCGCATTGACCAGCTCGACCTCGTGCGGATCGAAATGCGCTGGCGCTCGGCCAAAGGTCGAGAAATCGAAGCTTTCAGCTAGCTCGTCGAGCGAAACGAGAGGTTCCACCGGCTGCGATGTTCCGATCCGGGCGAGCACGTCGAGCAAGGCGATCGGTTCAACCCCTTCCTCGCGCAGATGCTCCGCGCCGTAGGATCCGAGCCGCTTGGAGAGTTTGCCCTCGGCCGCGACGAGCAGCGCCTCATGCGCGAACTGGGGCGGCTTGCTCCCGAGCGCCTCGAACATCTGGATCTGCACCGCGCTGTTCGAGACATGGTCCTCGCCGCGCACGACGTGGGTAACACCAAGCTCGATGTCGTCGATGACGCTCGGCAGCAAGTACAGCCAGCTGCCGTCCTCCCGCCGAACCACCGGATCGCTCAGCAGTTTGGGATCGAACTTCTGCTCGCCGCGGATAAGATCAATCCAGCCGATCGGTGAGTCATGATCGAGGCGGAAACGCCAGTGCGCCGCCCGCCCTTCAGGAATTGGCGCATCGGCGGCTCTACGCTCGTAGACCGGGGGCAGCCCGCGGCCGAGCAGCACCTTGCGGCGAAGCTCGAGTTCATCGGGCGTCTCGTAGCAGGCGTACACCCGACCAGCCGCCCTCAGCTTCTGGAACTCACGTTCGTAGAGGTCGAATTGCTCTGACTGACGGACGACCCTCTCGGGCGCGAGGCCGAGCCGTTCGAGATCGTCACGGATCGCTTGGTCGAACTCGGCCGTCGAGCGTCCGCGATCGGTGTCGTCGATCCTGAGGATGAACGTTCCGGCATTTTTGCGCGCGAACAGGAAGTTGTGAAGCGCCGTTCTGATGTTGCCGACATGGAGGCGGCCGGTTGGCGACGGCGCAAATCTCGTGACAACGTTCATCGCGGCAGCTTCGTCGTTGGGCCGGTGTGGAAGAAATTGCTGATCGGATAGCGGCGATCGCGGCCGAAATTGCGCTCACCGATTTTTACCCCGGGAGGCGCCTGCCGGCGCTTGTACTCAGCTTTCAAGACCTTCAATTCGATCTCGCTGACGAGCGCCATATCCGCCCCCGTGACGGCAGCGACTTCCTTCACCGACAACTCCTTGTCGACCAGGCCTTCGAGGATGCGGTCGAGCACGGAGTAGGGCGGCAAGCTGTCCTCGTCCTTTTGCCCGGGCCTAAGCTCCGCCGCCGGCGGCTTCGTGATCACGCGCTCGGGCATCACCGGACCATCTGGCCCAAGCGCGCCCCCGGGCTTGTGGGCGTTGCGCCAGCGGGACAGCGCGAAGACGGTCGTCTTGTACGCATCCTTTAGCACCGAATAGCCGCCGGCCATGTCACCGTAGAGCGTTGCGTAACCGACACTCATCTCGCTCTTGTTGCCGGTGGTGAGGAGCATCTGCCCACCCGAATTGGAGAGCGCCATCAAGGCGATCATACGCAGGCGTGCCTGCACATTCTCCGCGGCAAGGCTGCTCATGCCCGGAAGCATCTCGCCAACAGCGGCAACCGCAGGCGCGATCGAAACGACGTCATGGCGGCAATTTAGAAGCCGCGCACACTCGCGCGCATCCTCGAGGCTCTCTTCGCTCGTATATTTGGATGGAAGCATCACGCAGCTCACCTTGCCGGGGCCCAGCGCATCCACCGCAATTGCTGCGGAGAGCGCGCTGTCGATGCCGCCGGAAAGCCCCAGGATCACGCCCGGGAAGCCGTTCCGCTGCACATAATCGTGCAGCCCAACCATCATCGCCTTGTAAACGTCCTTCGGAAACGCATCGAGCTCATGAGTTTCGCGCGTCGTGCAGCGCCAGCCCTCGCTCGTGCGCTCCCAGTCGGTGATCAGCAACACCTCGTTCCAGTCGCACAGCTGCACCACGCGCTCGCCGTCGGGATGGACGATGAAGGAGGAGCCGTCGAACACCAGTTCGTCCTGGCCACCGACGCGGTTGAGGTAAGCGATCGGGAGCGCAGTTTCGAGCGCTCGCGACCGCACGAGGCGGTAGCGCTTGTCGTCCTTGTCGAGCTCATATGGGCTTCCGTTGGGAACCAGGAGCATTTCGGCGCCCGCCTCGGCGAGGTGCGCGCAGACGATCTCCTGCCAGATGTCCTCGCAGATCGGCACGCCAATCTTCACGCCCTTGAACTCGATCGGCTCGGGCAGCGGACCGGACTCGAAAATGCGCTTCTCATCGAAGGTGCCATAGTTAGGCAGCTCGCACTTCAAGCTACGCCCTAGGATGCGCCCGCGATCGGCGAGGACGACAGCGTTATAGGTTGAGCCCCCTTCATTCACGATGGTCCCAAAGAGCAGCGCGGGGCCCGGCTCGGTGGTCGCGGCCACGAGCTCGTCCGTGCATTCGTGCGCGCGCCTGACGAACTCTGGTTTGAGAACAAGGTCTTCGGGCGGATAGCCGATCAGCTGAAGTTCCGGGCAGAGCAACAGGTCGGCTCCCTTCGCCCTGCGGCGCATCTCGAGCATCGCCGCGGCATTGCCCTCGAGGTCGCCGACGCCCTGGTTCATCTGCGCGAATGCAATCCGGAGGCTCTCGGTCATGCAGGCGATTTAGCGAGCATCCTTCGGCTCGCAACCTTTACGGAACTGCGCCTGCCTCGCTAAAGCCGAGTCGCCGCTGGGGAAACGCGACATGAAATTGCTTGCCGGGAACAGCAACCTGCCGCTGGCCCGTTCGATCGCCGAATATCTGGAGACGCCGCTCACCGACGCGAGCGTACGGCGTTTCGCCGATGAGGAAGTGTTCGTCGAGATCAACGAGAACGTCCGCGGCGAGGACGTCTTCGTGGTTCAGTCGACCTCGTATCCGGCGAATGACAATCTCATGGAGCTGCTGATCTGCATCGATGCGTTGAGGCGCGCGTCAGCCAAGCGGATCACCGCCGTACTCCCCTACTTCGGCTATGCGCGCCAGGACCGGAAGCCGGGTCCACGAACGCCGATCTCGGCGAAGCTGGTTGCGAACCTGATCACCACCGCCGGCGCCAACCGAGTGCTCTCGATCGACCTCCATGCCGGGCAGATTCAGGGCTTCTTCGACATCCCGACTGACAATCTCTTTGCATCGCCGGTGATCGCGACAGACATCCATGCGCGCTTTGGCAATCGCGACTTGCTGGTCGTCTCGCCGGACGTGGGCGGCGTCGTCCGAGCACGCGGCCTCGCCAAGCGGCTCAACAACGCTCCGCTGGCAATCGTCGACAAGCGCCGCGAGCGCGCCGGCGAAGTTCGGAAGTCATGAACATCATCGGCGACGTCGGTGGGCGCACCTGCATTCTCGTCGACGACATCGTCGATTTCGGCAGGCACCCTCTGCAACGCTGCGGCAGCACTCAAGCAGCAAGGTGCGCAGGAGGTCTTCGCTTATTGCACCCACGGCGTGCTCTCGGGCGGAGCGGCTGCGCGGGTCGCAAAGTCGGAGCTCAGCGAGCTCGTGGTCACCGATTCCATCTTCACCGGCGAGCCCGACCCGAAGGACAGCAAGATCCGCCGCCTGACTATTGCCCCGTTACTCGCCGAGGCGATCCGGCGGATCTCCGATGAAGCCTCGGTCTCGAGCCTGTTCGACTAAGCTTACGACGACGTGTGCAATCTCTACCGGATCGAAAAGAACCCCGACGCGATTCGTAGGCTCTTTGCAAAAGTCCAGATCACACTAACCTTCCCTGAGGGCATTCCGAACCTCGAGCCGCGCGATGTGCGCATCACAGAGAAGGCCCCCATCGTCCGCTTCATCGCTGGTCAAGGCGTCGCCGAACTGGTGGAACGCCGCTGGTCGTGGCCGGCGCCCGGCGGCAAGCCGGTCTTCAACATGCGCTCGGACGGGCGTGAGTTCTCACGAGACCGCTGCCTGGTGCTGGCTGATTCCTTCTATGAATTCACTAGGCCTCACGACCCAAAGCAGAAGCGCAAGGACTGCTGGCGCTTTGAGCTGGAGGGCGACTTCGCAATCGCGGGCATCACGCGGAATGACCCCGCGGTCGGCGAAGCGTTCACGTTGCTGACGGTACCGCCCGGACCGGACATCGCGCCCTATCATAACCGCCAGATCGCGCTCCTGACACCGCCGCGCTGGCGCGCATGGCTCGACGGTTCAGCGCCGTCGAAAGACCTGCTACGGCCGAGCGCGGCTGGGGAATTGAGGGTCGCTGCTGCTTGAGAGGAGCAGAGATGGACGATGTCATTCTCAAGCGCTTCGAGGCTGCCGACGAAGTGCGCGAATTCGAGCTCGGCCGGTTCGAGATAGTGAATATCGGTGGATTGACGATCGGGCGGGCGACCTATCAACCCGGCTGGAGATGGTCGGACCATGTCGGCAAGCCACTTGGCCAGCGATCCTGCCAAATCGAGCATGTAGGAATGGTCGTTTCCGGCTGCGCAACCGCCGCCATGGACGATGGACGGCTAATCGAAATGCGAGCGGGCGAGATCTTCTACATCCCGTCCGGGCATGACAGCTGGGTCGTGGGCGACGAGCCCTATGTCTCGCTGCATTTTCTCGGGGCCGATCATTATGCCGCGGAACACGACTGATCCCCTGAAACGTTAGCGCTAAAGATGCGAACCGTCCTGATCACCGGCGCGAACCGCGGCATCGGCCTTGAGTTCGCGCGCCAATATTCGAACGAGGGCTGGGACGTCATCGCCACTGCCCGTCATTCCAGCCCGGAGCTCGACGGTCTCGGCGTCCGGGTCGAGCCCCTCGATCTCTTTGACGCCGATGCGGTCGCTTCGTTTGCAGGCACGATCGGCGGCCCCGTCGACCTGTTCATCGCCAATGCCGGAACTAATCATCCGATGAACGTCGAGGGCGCTCAGAGCGGTCGCGACTGGCAGGCGATGATGATGGTCAACGCAATCGCGCCCTACCAGCTCGGCAAGGCGCTCCTTCGGCGCATGATCCTGACGGCAAGATGATTGCCATCTCCAGCGGCATGGCGAGCATCGGCGATAATGGCGGCGGCTGGGTTCCCTATCGGACCTCGAAAGCGGCGCTTAACATGGCGTGGAACTCTCTCGCATTGGAGGCGCGGGTCCTCGGCGTCACCTGCGTCTTGCTGAGCCCCGGCTGGGTCAAGACGAGGATGGGCGGGGGCTGCCGCGGAAATCACATCCGAGGAGAGCGTCGGGGACATGCGCGCGCTGATCGGACGGCTGACGATCACCGACACCGGCCGCTTCCTCCGCCGGGACGGTTCCAGCCTGCCCTGGTGACCTTGCCAGCGCGCTGATCCCCCTCTATAGGCCCGCGCTCTTCCAGCTTCTGGAAATAACCGAACGCGCCCGGCCAAAAGGGCTGCCGCGGCCGTTCAAGAACGTCAGGAGACGAAAATGCCCAAGCTCAAGACCAAGAGTGGCGTGAAAAAGCGCTTCAAGCTCACGGCGACGGGCAAGATCAAGCATGGTGTCGCGGGCAAGCGCCACCGCCTGATCAGTCACAACGCCAAATATATCCGCCAAAACCGTGGCACCGAGATCCTCAGCGACGCCGACACCAAGACGGTTAAGCGCTGGGCGCCGTACGGCCTGAAGTAAGGAGGTCCTCCCATGGCAAGAGTCAAACGGGGTGTGACCACCCGCGCCAAACATAAGCGCCTTCTCGATCAGGCGAAGGGCTATTACGGCCGTCGCAAGAACACCATTCGCGTCGCGCGCCAGGCGGTCGAGAAAGCCGGCCAGTACGCCTATCGCGACCGCAAGGTTAAGAAGCGAGAGCTCCGCGGGCTATGGATCCAGCGAAATCAACGCTGCGGTCCGCGCCGAAGGACTGACCTATGGCCAGTTCGTCCACGCGCTCAAGCTCGCCGGGATCACGCTCGACCGTAAGGTGCTCGCAGACATCGCGATGCACGAGGCCGAGGCGTTCAGCGCCATCATCGCCCAGGCGAAAGGTGCGTTGGAGAAAAAGGCGGCATAGGCGTTCAGCACCGAACAACGAAGGGCGCCCGGCTGGTCCGAGGCGCCCTTTTTGTTGCGGGCTCACCGCGTGAGGCTCACAATGGCGCGGGGGGGTCAGCCGATGCGCCACATTGTCCTGTTCGCGTGCGCCAACATTCTCGCGTCAGCAGCGCTCGCCAACGATTCGACGGCAAGCACCGCGGCCGGCGGCCTGGTGCTCGAGCGCACAGACGATATCGACATGGTCAGCGAGGACCTGTTCGTCTCAGCCGACCAGGTCCAGGTGCATTATGTTTTCCTCAACCGAAGTCCGCGCGACATCGACACGGTGATCGCGTTTCCGATGCCGGACCGGGACCTCGCACAGGAATATGGCGGCGACGTCGCCTACCCGTCCGCTTTTCACACCAGCGTAGCGGGGCAGCCGGTCAAGGCCCATCTAGAACGCAAGGCCATAGCGAAAGGCCACGACTATACGGCGCTACTCACCGGGCTTCTATCCCGATCGGCACCCGATCGGATCGATGCGGCGACCAAAGCGATGGACCAGCTGCCCGCATCCCAGAAGAAGCGCTTGGTCTCGCTCCGCCTCGCCGGAGACGAAGAGTATAGCTACGGCCCCGGGCCGATGGAGCACCATTTGATTCCGCTATGGACGGTGAAGGATCAATATTGGTGGCGCCAGCGCTTCCCGGCCGGGCGCCCCCTCTTCGTCGATCATCGCTATATCCCGGGCACGGGCGGCAGTGTCGACAGCACGATTCTCGGCGAAGTACAAGCTGGAGATCTTGGCCAAGGCCGACGCGTGACCCCAGGCCGGGTGAGGTTGGCGAGCTGTTGCGCCGTGAGGGCTGTACACATCGCATCTGACGTACTGGCGCAAGCGGGTCCGCGATGGCGCCTTGAAGGAGCTCGGCAAGCTCGCGGGGGCGCAAGCCGGTCGACCGACGTGACCAGGAGATCGCGCAGCTGAAGCACAAGCTCGAGCGCTCCGAGGCCGAGCTGGCGAAGATGAAGCGGGTCGTGGAGATCCAGGGAAACGTCTCAGCGCTGCTGGAAGAGATGCTCGGATCGGGCAGCGCCGAGAGGAGCACCGAGCGATGATCGCGGCCACGGTCGAGGAGCTCACGCCGATCATCGGTACCCGGCCCGCATGTCGGGCGTTGGGCGCGTCGCCGATCGACCGTCTACCGCCGTCGCCGGCCGACCGAGCCTAGGACGCCCATGCCGCGGCCGACGCCCGAGCGGGCGCTGAGCGAGCCCGAGCGCCAGCAGGTGCTTGAGGTGTTGCACTCCGAGCGGTTCGTCGATGTCTCGCCGGAGGAGACGTGGGCGACGCTGCTGGACGAGGGCACGTACCTGTGCTCGACGCGGACGATGTACCGGATCCTCGCCGCCAAGCATGGCGGCGTGCGGGAGCGGCGCGACCAACTCACCCACCCGGCGTATGCGAAGCCCGAGTGCTCGCGCAGCGGCCGAACGAGCTATGGAGCTGGGGGACGTGAGCAAGCTCAAGGGACCGGCGAAGTGGACCTGGTTCTACCTGTACGTGATTCTCGACGTGTTCAGCCGTTTTGTGGCGCGCCACAAAACGGCTGTTCTGTTCCCGGATCCGTTATGTGCCCGGCGGTGGTGGGGGTCAGCGATGACGGCGAACGGACCGGCGGTGGCGTTTTCGGGCACATAATGCTCAGAGCGAAGTGAGCCAGTTGAGGAGGGACTCGTCCGAGCG
>CAVYAH010000106.1:0-90712 GCA_963766415.1 uncultured Alphaproteobacteria bacterium
ATACCGATAATCTTGGCCATTGCCGATCCTCCCACTGAATGATTGCCCGTAAGTCACTGAAATCCAGCAACTAACAATTTATAGCGAGTCGAATATAAGACTTGAGTGAGTTACTGTCAATGTTTAGATGTTCTTGGGGCGCAGGTGGATGCAGGCCGTTTTGGGAAGATTCGGGCGTGAAACGAGAAAGCTGCGGGTGCCCCACCCTTATCCGCGCCTTTTGCGGATAGGGTGGGGTTTCTACCGCTCTTACCACCGACCCGATCCATCCGTGGGTGAAAGGCACGTCCGTCCTATATTCGAAAGAATATTACGAGTTGGTGAAGCAGCACCTGAACGCGGGCGGAGTTGTCGCGCAGTGGCTTCCGATTTATGACAGCGACCCGGATACCATCAAAACCGAGTTGGCTACTTTCTTCGCGGTCTTTCCCGAGGGAACCATTGGAGTAATAACCTGAACAACGACGGGTTCGACCTGGTGCTGCTCGGACAGAATACCGCCGCACCAATCCAAGTGGATGCGCTCCAGGCACGGCTGGATCAGCCTGGCTATGCGCTGTTGCCTCATCGTTGAACGAGGTCGGATTTCATTCCGCCGTCGAGTTTCTGGCGACGTACGCGGGCCGCGCTCAAGACTTGCAGCCGCTGGTTCAGGGCGCTGCGATTAACCGGGACATGAATATGCGATTGCAGTACATCGCCGGTCTCGGCCTGAATTCCATGGCCTACCAGCAGACGCCAAGGAAATTCTAAAGTACCGGAATCACGAACGCGACGACTCCAAGCTGGCCCAGGGGATTCCCATCGTCGAGCACATGTGCGGGTTCGCATCGGTGCCGGAGCGGGGCGGGCGATTTTTCGCGGTGCCGCCCAAAGTGCGAGGATTCGGGACGTTCCCGGTGCGGGCGTTTGTCGTGGTGTAAAACGGTATCGTTATCGACTCGTTCAGGACTGCGTATGACACTCCTCTCGCGTTTGCTCGTCGTCTTCATGCCGCTCGTTTTTCTGATCGGCGTCTCGACCGCCTCGGCCCAGAAGAAGGATCCCGATCTTCTGACGGAGAAGGAAATCGCTGAGCACCCCAATCTCAACAACGCCTTCGAGGCAGTCCAGCAGCTGCGGCCCCGGTTCTTTCGCGGCTCGACTACGTGGACCGTGGAGGGGAGCGGCGGCGGTCATCCCGATGCCGGGAGCGATCCCTCCGGCGGATCGTCCCAGAGCGATGGGATACTGGTGGTGGTGGACGGCGTACGTCGGGGCGGTGTGGAAGAGCTGAAAATCATTCCCGCGACCGAGATGTTGAAGTTGGTGATCTTGGTCGTGTCGTCCTTGCAAGCGATGAAGTCCAGGATGTCCGGGTGATCCACCCGGAGGATGCCCATGTTGGCGCCGCGCCGGGTGCCGCCCTGCTTGACGACGTCGGTGGACGCATCGAACAGCGACATGAAGGACACCGGGCCGGACGCCACGCCCATGGTGGAGCGGACGATGTCGTTCCGGGGCCGGAGCTTGGAGAAGCTGAAACCGGTGCCGCCGCCCGACTGGTGGACCAGGGCCATGGAGGTCAGGGTGTCGTAGATGCCGCTCTTGCCGTTGGAGAGCGCGTCGTCCACGGGCAGGACGAAGCAGGCCGACAGCTGGCCCAGGGGCCGGCCGGCGTTCATGAGGGTCGGGCTGTTGGGCATGAACAGCCGCTTTCTACTGGGTGCGGTATCACCTCGTGGAAACGCCGGGCCAACCCGGGATCCTCTTCGAGCATCTTCCCGCGGAGTGAGGACGGCGGTCGCCTCCTAGGAGCCTTCGATCCACTCCGCCGTGTGATAGGTCTCCGAGTCGTACAGATCGCCCTGCAGCTTTACGTCGGCGCGGATGTCGTGGTACTCCTCCCGCTGGACTTCCTTCCCGTTCGCCTTGATCACGCACCTCGGCGCGACCCAGGCCTTCGCGAGCGGCCGGTAGTCCTCGAACGTGATATCGAGAAGGCTCGGCGGCGCCTGCGGATCCTTCCGGCTGGTGTGCGACTCGATCAGCCGGACGAAGAGCAGTCGGTCCTGCTCGACCCAGAACTGGGTTGTCGCGGTGTCGCCCTTGTCGGCTCCCACCACCCAGACCCTGGCACCGTGCCAGGTGTCTTCGTGCAGCTTGCCGAGGTCGATCGACTGAGCCCGGAGCTGCTCGATCGTCGTTTCCGGCGCCTGGCCGTACACGTCGAAGCCCAGCGTCATCAGCAGATTGCGGTCCTGCTGCGCCGCGACGCGCTTGCCCCCGTGGAAGACGATGGTCGAGTCGCCCAGGAACATGAACGCGTTCATGCTGTCCAGCGGAGCCACGTCGATCCTGAGCTTGCCGGGAATCGTCCCCGCCTCGTACCAGGTCTCCGCCGGCCGGTCCGGGAACGTGGTCGTCTGCACGAAGGTGACGTTGCCGTACCACTTGCCGGCATACCGGTCGTGCATCTGACGCACCAGGTCTTCGCCCGACTTGGGCGCGCCCTGGAGTCCGAAGACGAGGAAGGGAAGCAGCAGGGAGAAAACGTGCACGGAGCCTCCAGGCGTGGGTTGGGTCGAAGCGAACGGCAGCCCTACGCCGGGAGCCGCCGATCGGTTTCCGCCCACTCAGGCCGGGCGGCCATCGCCGCGCCCGCAGCTCTTCCCCGTGGTCGCGTGCATCATCGTAACGCTCGTCCCCGTGTTCCCGAGAATGAACACCATCACGTGGTCGGTACCGTTCACGGTGAAATCGACACCTTGGTAGTCGCCCTTGAACGGAGTCTCCTTCGCCCCGCCGAGCTTCGAGCGATACCAGGTGACGGCGTCGCTCAACTTGTCGTTGGTCGACGACATGTACTCGACGCATCCAGTTGTCGGATTCGGCGTTGCAGCATGGTGCCACTCATCAGATGCGGGTAAGTAGGCAGGGGCGTCTCGTTCGTGGCGATGTCACTCGAAGAAGTGGCGTCTGCGCCCCGAGTCGAGGGCGATGACGGCTTCGGCGACGCAGCCTTCTTCGAGCCCGCTGCGAGGAGCATGACAAGAGCGGCAATGAGCCAGTGATTGGATCGGGAGAACACTCCAGCCTCCGAGGCAAGCGGTAGATTGCACTATTCGCATTCGGGCGCGGCGTGTTCAGGTAGCCGCGACCTCAGGCTTGCGGGGTGTGAAAACCAGCACGACGAATGACATCAGGCGGCCCAGCCCACCAGCCAGGTTGCGAAATGCATCCACGTTGGTGTGGACAGGAAACGCCAGATAAACGGCAGGTCTTCCGCGGCGATCAGCAATGCACCGGAGACCATCGCCGAATGCAGGCTGCGATGGGGCCACGTGTCCCAGGCGACGAAGGCGTACACCAACAGGAGATCCAGTCCAAACATGCCGGCCGGGCCGCCGGTCTTCAGAAACGACACGGTGGCCGGAAACCGTTCAAGCGGAATGCGGAACAGGCCGGGTCCGACCAGACTGAAGCAGGCGTACAGCCCGAAGCTCGGGTCTGAAGACGCTGGCCGCTTCTCCGGCTCGAGGTCGTCGAAGCGGACCCGGATGGGGATGGCGACGCCTTCGCCGCAGACAATGCATTCGCGGTTGCGAAGCGCCGGGATTGCATCGAGGAAGCCACGCGCGCCTTCCGGCATCGCTGCGCGCACGCAGGCCTGGTCGCGGTCGTTGTTGAGACGCATCGACACGATCGTGCCGCACTGCGACAGGACGCCTTCGGCAAGGTCCGACGGACGCTGCGTGATGAGGCCGAGGCTGACGCCGTACTTACGGCCCTCCTTGGCGATACGCTCCAATATCTTGCGGACCGCCTGTCCATTCTCCTGATGCTCGTCCTTGGGTACGTAGCGGTGCGCCTCCTCGCAGACGAGGAGGAGCGGCTTTTGCGCTTCGGTCCGTGACCAGATCGCATAGTCGAACACCATGCGGGCGAGCACAGAGACCACGACCGATGTGATCTCGGAAGGGACGCCCGATACGTCGACGATCGAGATCGGACGGCCCTGGCTTGGGAGGCGGAACAGCTTGGCGATCAAGCCCGGCATGGAGTCCGAGACAAGCATCCCGGAGAACATGAAGGTGTAGCGCGGGTCTCCCCGCAGTTCCTCGATCTTCGTTTTCAGCCGCTGGAACGGGAGCGAATCGCCGGCCCGGTCGAGCTTGCCCATCTCGTTGACGAGGATCGTGTGAAGATCGGTCAAGAGATATGGAATAGGGCTGTCAACCGTGACCTTGCCGAGCTGGCTGAGGTCCTTGCCCTTGGTGCGCGCGGTAAGAAGACATTTGGCGAGGATGTCCGCGTCGCGCTGCCGTTCGGAGCCATGGGTCGTCAGGATGACTTCGCAATGCTCTTCGAAATTCATCAGCCAGTAGGGCAGCTGGAGATTGTCGACGTTGAACAGTTCGCCGCAATTCTTGAAGGCCGCAGAATATTCGCCGTGCGGGTCAATCATCAGGATATGGCCCTCGGGCGAAAGCTCCGAAATGCGGTGAAGGATCAGCGCGACGGCGGTTGATTTACCGGTACCGGTCGAGCCGAGCACCGCGAAATGCTTCGACAGCATAGGGTCGACGTAGAGAGCGCCGCGGATGTCATCGGTCGGATAGACGGTGCCGATCTCGATATTCAGCTCGTCGCTCGCCGCGAACACCGCGCGAAGGTCTTCGGTTGTGACAGGCATCACTTCGGCGCCCGGGATAGGATATCGCGTTACGCCGCGGCGGAAGCTGCTGAGGCGGCCGGACGAATCTTTGCTCCCCTCGCCGAGGAAATCGACGTGGGCGACGAACTCGCCGCTGTCATTGCCGCGAAGCGTGCGGACGTTGGCGATCAGCCAGGCATTGGCGACGACCATCTTCACCTGGCTGCCGACCTGGCCCGACATTGCGACCGACGGATCGGCGTGGGACTGAAGCGCCGTCAGCGTGGCGCCGTTCATGCGGATCTGCGATCCGGAGCCGGCGATCTCCATTACCGCGCCGATCGACGCGAGCTTCGCAGCGACCGGAGCTTTTGCCGGAGCAGGCGATGTTTCCTCGCTGAAGCTGCTGACTTCGTTGAGAAATTCACGCAGGTTCGGCTGCTCGTCCATTATTGTCACGCTCCCATACAATATGCAGGCAAGCCAATTACGCGGGAGCGGTTAAAATTAACTTAGGCCTGCCAGGGGGATATCCCTTCGCCTCCGTTGCGCTTGGAACAGGCTAAGGGCGTGTGACCGCTTGGCCGTCGCCGATGTTTGCGGTTAGTCTCCACTGGCCCGATGCACATTTATCTTCCCATCGCCGGCCAGTCGGTGAACGCCTTGGTCATGATCCTGCTCGGCTTCGGGGTAGGCGTGCTCTCTGGCATGTTCGGAATTGGTGGCGGCTTCCTGACGACGCCGCTCCTGATTTTCTACGGAATTCCGCCGACCGTCGCGGTCGCGTCGGCGACAACCCAGATCACCGGCGCGAGCGTCTCGGGCGCGATGGTCCACATGCGCCGAGGCGGGGTCGACCTGAAGATGGCAGCAGTGATGACGGTCGGCGGCTTTTTGGGGTCGATCGTCGGTGCAGCCGTCTTTCGAATGCTTCAGTCGACCGGTCAGATCGATGTGGTGATCAGCTTCCTTTATGTGCTGATCCTCGGCTGGATCGGCTTCATCATGCTCAAGGATGCGCTCGTCGCGCTTGGTTTCGTCCCCGCCAAGGTGCGTGACGCTCAAGCCCCCCGGCATAACCGCTGGGTTGCCTCCCTTCCGCTGCGCTGGCGCTTCTATGCCTCGGGCCTCTACATTTCGCCGGTCGCGCCGGTCGCGATTGGCTTCGGCGCGGGCGTAATGACGGTTCTACTCGGGATCGGCGGCGGCTTCATCATCGTGCCGGCCATGATCTACCTGCTCGGGATGCCCGCGCGCGTTGTCATCGGGACCAGTCTCGCGATGGTTCTGGCGGTGAGCGCCGCGACGACGATGGTCCATGCCGTGACGACCCGCTCGGTCGACATCGTCCTCGCCGGATTGCTGCTCGTCGGCGGCGTCATTGGCGCTCAATATGGCGCGCTCCTCACGCTCAGGATCAAGCCGGACCTGCTGCGCCTTGCGCTCGCCGTCATCATCCTCCTCGTTGGCCTCAGGATGCTGCTGGGTCTCGCTTGGCGGCCCGACGAAATCTTCTCGATCGAATATCTGTGAATTCCCGCCTCCCCTTGAGCGCTCTCGCATTGGTCACGCCGCTGCTGATCGCCGCCGACAAGCCCATGCTGGTGCCGGATATCTCGGCGCGGCAGGTGCAGATTCGCTACAGCTTCTCGGGCGCCCAACTGCTTTTGTTCGGAGCGATCGTCTACCCGGACGGTCGAATGCCTCAGCGGCCGGCGGACGTTGCAGTCGTCCTTCGAGGCCCGGTGCAGCCAATTCTGCTCCGCGAGAAGCAAAAGATCGCCATGATCTGGATGAACGCGGATTCTAGCCGATTCCGTTCCGCACCGAGCTATTACGCGGTCGCGTCGTCACGTCCGATCCGTGACCTCGTCGATGACCGGACTGCATCGATCTACGAGCTCGGAATCCACAATCTTCAGCTTTCGCCAGGCGGCGGCTCGCTGCCAGAGCGGGAGCGGCATTTCGAAGCGGGATTGCTCGATCTTCGGTCTCGCGCGGGCCTCTATTCGGAAAACCCGCACGGGGTCGAAATCACCGACGGAATCCTCTACCGGGCCGTCGTCACGATCCCGAGCCAGGTGCCGGTCGGCGCTTACACGGCGGAAACCTTTCTTATCGAGCCCAATGCCGACCCGCAGCGGAGCGGCCGCGTCGTTGCCGTCGCAACGCGCGACATCCAGATAGACAAATCCGGCTTCGAACGAGACGTTTGGCTCGCAGCGCGCCATTATCGGTTCGCCTACGGCCTCGCATCGGTGGTGATGTCGCTCGGCCTCGGCTGGGCAGCTGCGGTCGCATTCCGAAGGCGATTCTGAGCCTCGTAAAATGCTGCCGAGTCGAGCGATAAACTACTGATTTGCCTACGCCCACTGGACGAAAGTCTAACTTCGGTTAAATCCGGCGCTGCCGAATCGTCCGCGAAAGGGGTTGCGGACCAGTGGAGAGTTATACAGGCCGCATCCTTGTCGAGGATGCATCCGGCGCGCGATTTTATGTTCACGAATATCGCGGCCGGCGTACGTTCCTGCGCGTCCGGCGATACATGCTCGACACCGGCGAACCGGTCCGCCGTATCGACGGCGAATGTTTCGCGATCGTTGAGACCGGCGAGAAGCTGATGAGGGTCGAGGGCGACTGACAGCGAAGTGGCAAGGGGGCTGGATGCAAGCTAGCGTCCGGCAATGATCCGTGCCTTTGCACTTCTCATCATGGTTGCCACGCTCACCGCAGGCACGCGCGGCGACATCCTGTACGCGGGCGGCGCATGGGCCGCGATCGACCGCGGCGGGACGTGCGAAGCGCTCGCGCGCTCTGCACGCATCGTCGCGAAGGGGAAAGTGCAGGCGATCGCCGGCTTCACCTTCTCCCCTGACCGCCGGCGCTGGGGCGAATTCCACACGCGCCTCCGCCGAATGCCCCGCCCGGGCGCCGCCGTTATGCTCCACGTCGACAACCAGCCGTTCCTCCTGGTGTCGCGCGGGAACGAGGCGTGGAGCGACGGCGCGTTTCAGGAACAGGCGATCATCACCGCGCTGCGCGGGGCGAGCGGCATGAACGTGGAATCGCGAGATGCCGCGGGGCAGCGCTTCATCGATCCCTATTCGCTCGACGGCGCGGCGACGGCGATTGACGCGGCGGCGGCGGCTTGCGCTGGCAAAATCCAGCGCCCCTAACTACATAGGCCGCTCGCCATGAGTGCCGACACCACATTGATGCCTATTCCGGGGCCGATCGACCCTGTGCCCGTACCGCGGCGCTCGACACCGCGCGCGGATGGCAAGGCCGAGCTCATCGGTCTTGCGAAGGAGCAGATCCGCATCAAGTTCGAGGCTGCGGGGCTGGAGCCGAAACAGGCGAAGCTTCGCGCCAAGCAGGTCTGGCACTGGATTTACAACCGCGGCGTTACGGACTTTGCGGCGATGAGTGACATCGCCAAGCCCCAGCGCGGCTGGTTCCTGGAGCGCTTCGCAATCTCGCGGCCCGAGATAGTCGAGGCGCAGGTGTCGTCAGACGGAACCCGCAAATGGCTTCTGAAAACCCACGATGGCCATGACTTCGAGATGGTGTTCATCCCGGACGCGGACCGGGGCACGCTGTGCGTCTCGAGCCAGGTCGGCTGCACGCTGAATTGCCGTTTCTGCCACACCGGCACGATGGCGCTGGTACGCAACCTCGAGCCGGCGGAGATCGTGGGCCAGGTCATGCTCGCCCGCGATGCGCTCGGCGAATGGCCGAGCCAGCCTGAGGGGCGAATGCTCACCAACATCGTGATGATGGGCATGGGCGAGCCGCTCTACAATTTCGATAACGTCCGCGACGCGTTGAAGATTGTGATGGACGGTGACGGGCTCGGCCTGTCACGCCGGCGGATCACGCTCTCGACGAGCGGCGTCGTGCCGATGATGGCCCGGGCCGGCGAGGAGATCGGGGTCAATCTCGCGGTGTCCTTGCATGCAGTGACGAAGGAAATTCGTGACGAGATCGTGCCCTTGAACCGCAAATACGGGATCGAGCAGCTGCTCGAAGCCTGCGCAGCTTACCCGGGCGCCAACAATGCGCGCCGTATCACGTTCGAATATGTGATGCTTAAAGGGAAGAACGACAGCGACGAGCATGCGCGCGAGTTGGTGCGGCTAATCCGCAAATATCGGCTGCCGGCGAAGGTCAACCTCATACCGTTCAACCCCTGGCCGGGGGCGCCTTACGAATGTTCGGACGATGAGCGGATCAAGGCGTTCAGCAACATCGTGTTCGAGGCGGGGATTTCGGCGCCGGTGCGCACGCCGCGCGGGCGCGACATCGACGCTGCTTGCGGCCAACTGAAGACCACGGCGGAGCGCAAGCGCCGATCACACACTGCTCGCGCCGCCTGAACTTGCAGGAATAGCACTAGCTGCGGGCGCGGGCTGCGTCGGCGGCGCGATGAACGCGCTTGCCGGCGGCGGTACCTTCGCCACCCTGCCGTCGCTGATCGCGCTCGGCCTGCCCGCCAACCTGGCGAACGCAACCTCCAACGTTGCCCTGTTGCCCGGGGCGGCGGCGAGCGCGGCCGAATATCGCGACGAGCTGGCGCCTGTCGGCGGAATGCCAGTGCCGCTGCTCGCGGCGATCACCTTTGCCGGCGGAATCATCGGCAGCCTCCTCCTCGTCCTGACGCCAAGCCGCGGCTTCGACTTCATCATTCCCTGGCTACTGCTCCTTGGCCTGGCCGTGATGCTGTTCGGAAGGAGAGCGTCGAACTGGCTGCACGAGCGGGTTACGATCGGCAGGCGCACGCTGGTGATCGCGCAGTCCTTGCTCGCGGTCTACGGCGGCTATTTCGGCGGCGGCGTCGGGCTGATGATGACGGCAACTTACGGCCTTCTCGCCGGAGCCCATCCTCGTTCTCTCTTCTCGCTTCGCACGGCAATGCTCGCGATCGCCAATCTCGCAGCCGCGATCATCTTCATTGCTGTTGGCTTCGTACGCTGGATCTATTGCCTCCCGATGCTCGTCGGAGCCGTCGTTGGCGGCTGGCTCGGCGCCAAGGTCGGCAAGCGCCTCCCGCATGGGATCGTCAGCGCCTGGACCTTGCTCGTCACGGCCGCGACGACGATCGTCTTCTTCGTCCGGGCTTACGGCTGACTGGCCTTCCCGATTGCGGCGGCCGGCGGCACATGGCATTTGGCGCTCATGCTTGCGCCGATCCGCCGGGCTCTGGTGAAGCAGGTCCGAAGCACGTTCAATGACCGGTCCAGGGGCGAGAAGCCTGTGCCCGCATCCGACGAGGCGCTGTTCCTTCCAGGATCGGTGATCAGGCGGGTCCATGGCGACGTCACCTCGATGATGGTGGGCGGGATCGCCGCTCTTCTCACGCAGATGCTGCACCCAAAGGCGCTTGCCGGGGTGTGGGACCATAGCGACGTCGATGCGGATATGCTCGGGCGGCTGCGGCGCACGGCGCGCTTCATTGCAACGACGACCTACGCCCACCGTGATTTCGCCTTGCAGGCGATCGCGAGGGTGAACGCGATCCACGCGCAGGTCAGTGGCTCGCTTCCCGACGGGACGGAGTATCGTGCGACCGACCCTCGGCTCCTCGCCTGGGTGCATGTCGCAGGTGCGGTCAATTTCCTCGACAGCTGGCGCCGCTATGCGGAGCCGGCCATGAGCAAAGCAGACCAGGATCGCTATTTCGCGGAAAGCGGTGACATCGCACAGCTGCTGGACGCCGACCCCGTGCCGCGCAGTCGCGCCGAAGCGGAGTGGTTGATTCGCGATTTCCATGCCGAGCTGTCGGTAGACGAACGTACGCGCGCGTTCCGCGACCTGGTGCTGGAAGCGCCCCCGCGCTCCATGGCTGAAATTCCTGTGCAAGGGCTGCTGATGAATGCGGCCGTCGACCTCCTGCCGGAATTCGCGCGGGAGATGCACGGTCTCTCGCGTTCACTGCTCTCACCGCTGGTCCGAGGCGGGACCTACACAATAGCGAGTACCATTCGCTGGGCCTTCGCCGGTGAGCGTTACCGAAAGAGCGGATGAATTGTGGGTCGCCTCAATTGCGATGAGGGCTGGGGCGTGCCAATCGGTGACCGATTTCGAATGGAGACTAAATAATGTCCCTGATCGGTAAGCTCGTCGGCAAGCTGCTGACGAAGGGTACCCTCACGCTGCACACGCCGGGCAAGCCGCCGCAGACCTTTGGTCCGGGCGGAGGCAAGCACCTGACCGTCCGCTTCACCGACAGGAGGGTTGCGTTCGACATCATCAAGAATCCGCGGCTCGGGTTCGGTGAAACCTATACGGACGGCCGCCTGATCATCGAGGACGGGACGATGCTCGACCTCATGCGCATGATTGTCGGCGCGAACCGCTGGGAGGATTGGGGCAAGGGCCGCAAGACGCTGTCGAAGGCGAAGGGCAGAAAGAGCCTTCTGAAGGTCTTCAACCGCAACAGTTTGAAGCGCGCGAGGAAGAATGTCGCGCATCACTACGACCTCAGCGACGAGCTCTACGAACTCTTCCTAGACGACGACAAGCAGTACAGCTGCGCATACTTCACCGACCCGAACAACAGCCTCGAGCAGGCGCAGCTCGACAAGAAGGCGCATATCGCGGCCAAGCTCGCGCTTGAGCCGGGCCAGCGAGTGCTCGACATAGGCTGCGGCTGGGGCGGCATGGCGCTGTTCCTGCACAAGGTAGCAGGCGTCGATGTGCTCGGCATCACGCTATCCGAGCGCCAGCTCGAGATTGCCCGCAGCCGCGCTGCGGCGGCAGGCGTCTCGGATCACGTCAAGTTCGAGCTTCAGGATTATCGCCTGCTTGACGAGCAATTCGACCGAATTGTCTCCGTTGGCATGTTCGAGCATGTCGGCACCAAACATTATGACGAATTCTTCGCGAAGTGCCGCGACCTGCTGAAACCCGATGGAGTCATGCTGCTGCATACGATCGGCAAGCTCGGCGACGTATCAAGCGGTCCCGACCCCTTCACCGACAAATACATCTTCCCGGGCTACCATCTGCCCTCGGTCAGCGAGATGACCGCCGCCAGCCAGAAGTTCAGGATGATCGCGAGCGACATCGAGAACCTCCGGCTTCACTATGCCTTGACGCTCGAGCATTGGCTCGATCGCGCGAACAAGGCGCGCAGAGAGATCGAAGCGATGTACGACGAGCGTTTCTTCCGCATGTGGGAATATTATCTCGCAGGCGGGATCGTAATGTTCGAGGATGGCGCCGCCTGCAATTACCAGGTGCAGTACATCCGCGAGCGCCGCGCCCTGCCCATCACGCGCGACTATATGGCGGAGGCAGAGGCGCGTTATCGCAAGATCGGCGCGGAGCCGGAGCAGCCCAGGCGCGCTCCGACGAAACGGCGCGGCGCTGAAGCCCCCGCATTCGCCAAATAAGAAGGCCCGGCGCGCTAACGCCGGGCCCTTCCGATCGAAGCCGCTCGAAGCTTATTGCGGCTTCGCTTGGCCCCTGAACAGCTGGTGCGCCTGCTGGCGCTCCTGCGGGCTGATCGTGCCGTCGTGGTTGAGGTCGAAGCGATCGAACCGGGCGAGCGCGGCCTGCTGCATCTCTGCGAGAGAAATGCGGCCGTCCTTGTTGGCGTCGGACGTATCGAACATGCGCGTTTCCATCCCGCCTCGGGCCATGCCTGCATGCTCCATGCGGGCTTTCATCTGCTGTCCCACGGTGTCGAACTCACTGCGCGTGATCACGCCGTCCTTGTTGGTGTCGGCGCGCGCAAAAAGGCCGCCGAACGCGCTTGCATGAGCCTCGGCGGGCTTGCCGCCCTTCGCCTGCATGTGCTGGCTGCGCGCGGCTTCTGCCTCGGCTTGGGTGATCTTGCCGTCATGGTTGATGTCGAGCCGGTCGAAGAACTTCGAGGGATCAAAACGAGCTGCGCGCTGCTCGGCCCGCTGCTCGTGCTGCGCGTCTCGCGCGCTGAGCTCATCCTTGGTGATGAAACCATCGTGATTGGTGTCGAGCTTCGCGAATATGGTCGCGACATGCGACTGAACCTCGCTGCGGGTTGCCGCTTGCATCATAGGCCTGTGATGGCCTTGATGCATGCCCGGCGCCTGCCCGGCCGTCCGAGAGGCCTGCGCCGTCCCGGCGAAAGCCGCGCCGCCGGCAAGAATGGCGGCCGCCGCAGCGCCGCCCAGAATGAGCTTGTTCATCGTATCTGCCTCCGTTTGGATCGACTGCAGGGATAAGAAAAACAAGCTGTACGGTCGTTGAATGTGGGCGGGCGTTGAAATTCTGACCACAATTTTAACCAAGATTTAGAACTTGGCGGACAGGTTGCACCCGTCATTTGGACGGGGAAAGCAATGCCAATCAAGAGCGAAGCCGCGGCCGACGTCGCGATTATCGGCGCAGGTCCAGCCGGTCTTACCGCAGCCTATCTGCTGACGAAGGCCGGCTATTCGGTCATCGTCATTGAAAAGGACCCGACTTACGTCGGCGGCATCAGCCGGACCGTCGAGCACAATGGCTTCCGCTTCGACATCGGCGGCCACCGCTTCTTCTCCAAGGCCCGTGAAGTGGTGGATCTCTGGAACGAGATCCTGCCGGACGACTTCATCCAGCGCCCGCGCATGAGCCGCATCTTCTACGACGGAAAATTCTACTCCTATCCGCTGCGCGGGTTCGAGGCGCTCCGCAATCTCGGCATCTTCCGGTCGGCCATGTGCATGGCGTCCTATGGGAAGACCCGGCTGTTTCCCCGCAAGGACGTGAAGTCGTTCCAGGACTGGACCATCAACCAGTTCGGCGAGCAGCTCTTCAACATCTTCTTCAAGACCTACACCGAGAAGGTGTGGGGCATGCCCTGCGACGAGATTTCCGCCGACTGGGCAGCTCAGCGAATCAAGGGGCTGAGCCTCGGGGGCGCGGTCCTCGACGGCCTCAAGCGTTCGCTCGGCCTCAACAAGAGGCCGAACGACGGCATGGAGACCAAGACCCTGCTCGAGACCTTCCGCTATCCGCGCAAGGGCCCGGGCATGATGTGGGAAGCCGCCCGCGACTTTGTCGAGGCGAAGGGCAATCGCGTGCTAATGAACCACGCGCTCCAGCAGCTTTCGTTCGACGGCAAGCTCGACCGCTGGCGCGTCGCCGCGAAGACCGGCGATGGCAAGAACGTCATCATCAGCGCCGCTCATGTCATTTCCTCGGCGCCGATCCGCGAGCTGACCAGCCGCATCCATCCGCTGCCGAAGGCTGCTTCGAACGCGCTCAACCTGCGCTACCGGGACTTCCTCACCGTCGCGCTGATGATCCGCTCCAAGGATATCTTCCCCGACAACTGGATCTACATCCATGATTCGAAAGTGAAGGTCGGCCGGATCCAGAATTTTCGCAGCTGGTCTCCGGAGATGGTCCCGGATCCATCGCTTGCCTGCGTCGGCCTCGAGTATTTCTGCTTCGAGGGCGACGGGCTCTGGGCGTCCAGGGACGACGACCTCATCGAGCTGGCGAAGAAGGAAATGCACACGCTTGGCATGGTTGATCCCGCCGACGTCGAGGGCGGCGTCGTGGTCCGCCAGGAAAAGGCCTATCCCGTCTACGACGATCATTATCGCGACAATGTCGAGGCGATCCGTGCGGAACTGGAGACCGCCTATCCGACGCTCCACCTGGTCGGACGCAATGGCATGCACCGCTACAACAATCAGGATCACGCCATGATGACGGCGATGCTCACCGTAAGGAACATCGAGGCCGGGCGCCGCGCCTACGACATCTGGACCGTCAACGAGGATGCCGAATATCATGAGTCGGGCGACGAAGGGGCGCAGGCAGCCCTTGCCTCCGAGCGCCTCGTTCCGAATCGGCTGAGGGCGGCCTGAGCGACATGCTGGACCAGATGTACACCCGCTACATCGGAGCGAGCGTGGCGTCGCTCGGCGTCGACTTCGCAATCTTCATGGCGATGCTCTCGCTCGGGCTGACGCCTGCCCTCGCCGCCGCCTGCGGCTACATCGCCGGCATCGCCTGTCACTGGGTCATCTCGAGCAGGATGGTTTTCGTGGGGCAGGTTGCCACGGTCGGTGCCGCCCGCCGCCAGCAGCAGGCCTTGTTTCTCCTCTCGGCCCTCGTCGGCCTCGGAATCACCACCGGCATTGTCGGCCTTGGCAGCCACTACGGCCTCGATCCCAGGATCGCCAAGGGCATCGCGATCGTCGCGAGCTTCCAGGCGACCTACGTCCTTCGAAAGAGGGTGGTCTTCGCATGACCGGCCAGGCCGCACCGCGCGCGGAGCTCAAGCGCCAGACGTGGATCGTCCTGGCGATCTGGCTGGTGGTGGGCGCGCTGATGATCCGGAATGCCATTCCCATCATCAAGGAATGGACCTTCCCCGATCCAGATGATCCCATGCGCCTGATCCAGGTGCGCGACTGGCTCGCTGGCCAGAGCTGGTTCGACGTGACCCAGTACCGACTCAATCCGCCGTCCGGGGGACCGATGCACTGGTCGAGGCTCGTCGACGTGCCGATCGCCGGAGTTATCCTGCTCGCTCGCCCGTTCCTCGGTCAGCACGGCGCCGAGACCGCCGCCCTCATTGCGATCCCGCTAATGACGCTCGGCGCTGCGATGTTCCTGGTGCACCGGATCGCCTTCAAGCTGATGGGCTCTTCTGCCGCGCTGCTTGCGGTTCTCGCCACTCCAGCGTCGCTCGGCGCTATGAAGCAGATGAAGATCATGCGCATCGACCATCACGGATGGCAGATCGTGCTCGCGCTTCTAGCGATGCTTGCCGTGCTGGACGAGCGGCCTCGACGGTCCGGCCTCGTCGCCGGCCTCGCTATGGCATTTTGGGTCAATATTTCGATCGAGGCGCTTCCCTTCGTCGCTGCTCTGGGTGCCTGGTTTGCGTTCGAGTGGCTTTCCAACGGCTCGGCCGGAGAGCGGCTGAAAGCCTATCTCGGAGCGCTCGCGGGCGCGAGCCTGCTTCTCTTTACGCTGACCCATTTCCCGTCGGTTTGGTTCACCCACCCGCACGATGCGCTCAACGTCGCGCATCTCACGGGCTTCGCGGTAGCGGCATTATGCTCCATGTTCGCCATTCGGCCGATTGCCGATTTGCGGCTCCGCGTGGCCGTGCTTGCGGGAGTTGGCCTCGTCTCTGTCGCGGTCATGTTCGCGGTCGATCCGCATTTCCTCAGCGGCCCCTTTTCTTCGCTCGACCCGCTTGTAGCCAAATGGTGGTACGCCGGCGTCGACGAGGGCCAGCCGATTTGGCACCTTGCTCCAGGAGACGTCGCTGCCGGGCTTGCGCAGCCTTTCGTCGGCCTTCTCGGCGCTCTCTTCGCCATTTCCAAATCGGACGGGCAGCAACGCAAGGGCTGGATCGCCTTCGCCTACCTGCTCGGCGCCGTGACGCTCTCGTCGATTTTCGTCATCCGCGAAGCGACGACGGCAGCCACGTTGAGCATGCCGGGAACGGCCTTCCTTTGCGACTTCGCCCTGCACCGTGCGAGGAAGATCTCGCTGATGCCCGTCCGCGTGCTCGCGACCACCGGCGCCGTATTCATCATGGCGCCAGCCTATGCGGCGCCGGCCCTCGTCATGCCCGCCGACGAGCGCCTTGTGAACGCGATGAATTCTTCAGACTCCTGCGTGACGCGCTCGCAAGTGGAGAAGCTCAATTCCCTGCCGACCAGCAATCTTGCCATCCCGCTCGACATCACGCCTGCAATCCTCGCCAGCACGCCGCATCGCGCGATTGCCAGCGGATATCATCGCAACAATAACGGCATCCATGACGTGATCCTGCTGTTCGCTGGCAAGCTGGCGACCTCGCGCGAGATCCTCGCACGCCGGCACATCGACTATGTCGTTTTCTGTCCGAAAGCGCCCGAATTGATCCGCTGGGCAATCCACGGGCCCGGGGACTTGCGGATATGCTGAACTCGGGCCGGGCGCCCGAGTGGCTCGAGCCGGTTCGCCTTCCGGGCCTTCGTGGATTGACCGTCTGGCGTGTCCGCAAGGAGCGTCTTGGCACCACGGCCTCCTGACCGGCCCCTTAACAAGCTGTAATTCAGAGCCGCTTCGCATGGACAATTGACCTGATCCCGCTAGGAGCGCGCGCGGGAACAGTTACAGGCTTGTGACGAATGGGGGTTGAACCGAAATTGTCGGTCGACGTGAGCGTCGAGTGCCGTCCGTGGTGGGAATTGCCCGTTTGCCTGGCGCTCGTCGTACTCGCAACGATGGTGCCGCTCATCTACCCGCCGATCCCACCGCTGGTGGACCTGTTCGGGCATATGGGCCGCTACCGCGTCGAGCTGGACCTCGCGCACTCGCCCTGGCTGCAGCGATATTATGATTATCACTGGGCGGCGATCGGCAACCTCGGTGTCGACCTGCTCGTCATTCCGTTCGGCAAGCTGCTGGGGCTAGAAGCGGCAGTGAAGCTGATCGTGATCGCGATCCCACCGCTCACCGCTGCCGGCTTCCTCTGGGTAGCGCGCGAAGTGCATGGGCGTATTCCACCGACGGCTTTCTTCGCGCTTCCGTTCATCTACGGCTTTCCTTTCCTGTTCGGGTTCGTGAACTTCGCATTGTCCGTCGCCCTTGCCTTCCTGGCGTTTGGCCTTTGGCTGAGGCTCGGCCGGCTGGACCGCACCGTCGTTCGCGAGTGGCTGTTCGTACCGATCTCGCTGGTGGTCTTCTTCTGCCACACTTACGGCTGGGGCTTGCTCGGGTTGATGTGCTTTTCGGCCGACGCGGTGAGGCTTCACGACCGCGGCCGGACCTGGTGGCGGGCGGGACTCGAAGCGGCGCTGCGCACCTCGGTGATGGCGCTTCCCATCCTGATCATGCTGATCTGGCGAAGCGAGACGCACGGCGGCCAGACGGTCGATTGGTTCGACTGGAAGATGAAATGGCGATGGATCTATTCGGCGTTGCGCGATCGCTGGAAGTGGTTCGACATCGGTTCGCTCATTATCGCGGCGCTGGTGTTCCTTTATGCGCTGGTCAGCCGCAAGCTTACCCTTTCGCGCAACCTCGCCTTTTCCGCGATTGTTCTCGCTGCGACCTTCGCGATCATCCCGCGCATCGTCTTCGGCTCGGCCTATGCCGACATGCGCCTCGCTCCCTATGTGATCGCGGTCGGGCTGCTCGCGATCCGCTTTCGCGGCAAGCCGGACCGGAAGACCGCTCAGGTGCTGGCAGTATTGGGCCTCCTTTTCTTCGCCGCACGAACGACAGCGAACACGATCAGCCTCGGTCTCGCTGGCGCAGATCAGACGGCCGATCTGCAGGGAATCGATCTCATGCCGCGCGGGGCACGCGTGATCACGCTCACTGGCATGCCGTGCACCGAATATTGGCCGGTTCTGCGCAACAGCCATCTGGGTGCGATGGTCATCGTTCGCCGCGAAGGTTTCTCCAACGACCAGTGGCTTCTCGAGGGCGTCAACCTGCTCGACCTCAAATATCGCTCGGCCGGATATTTCGCCGCGGACCCCTCGCAGCTGGTGCGCCCGAACCGCTGCCGCGATCCGCTCCACCGGACGATCGACGAATCCCTCTCGGCATTGCCGCGCAAGGATTTCGACTATGTGTGGCTGATCGACGTGCCCCCCTATGACCCAAGCATCGTCGAAGGATTGAAGCCGGTCTGGCGCGGGCCCGGCAGCATCCTCTATCAAACTCACAGATGACAGCGCTCTCGATCGTCGTGCCCTGCTTCAACGAGGAGGCGTGCCTTCCCAAGCTCCACGAGCGGCTGAGCGCGGCTGCGCGCACCGCGACTGGCGAGGATTACCAGATCGTGCTCGTCAATGACGGCTCGAGCGATGGTAGCTGGCCGCTGATGCGCAAACTCGCGGCGGATGACGGCCACGTCGTCGCGGTCAATCTATCGCGCAATCATGGCCACCAGCTTGCGCTCACTGCGGGTCTCGACCTCTGCCGGGGCGAGACGATCCTCATCATCGACGCTGACCTCCAGGATCCGCCCGAGCTTCTGCCTGCGATGATTGAAGCGATGCGAAACGATGGCGCGGACGTCGTCTACGGCATTCGCCGCAGCCGTTCCGGGGAGACAGCCTTCAAGCGCGCGACTGCGCACGGCTTCTACCGGCTGCTGTCGCGGGCGACCGAGGTCGACATTCCGGTCGACACCGGCGACTTCCGGCTGATGAGCCGCCGGGCGCTCGATGCCTTGCTGGCGATGCCCGAGCAGGCGCGCTTCATCCGCGGCATGGTTGCCTGGATCGGATTCAAGCAGGTCCCGTTCGTCTACGACCGCCAGGAGCGCTTCGCCGGCGAGACGAAATATCCGCTGAGGAAGATGATGCGCTTCGCGCTCGATGCGCTGACGGGCTTCTCATCGGCGCCGCTGAAACTCGCCAGCCATGTCGGCCTCGCGCTGTCGATCGGATCGGTGGTCCTGGTCCTCTACATTGCCTACGCCTGGGCTGCCGGGAGAAATATCCAGGGCTGGACCTCGCTGATGCTCGTGGTCCTGGTGATCGGTGCCGTCCAGATGTTCGTCCTGGCGCTGATGGGCGAATATATCGGTCGGCTCTACAACGAGGCGAAAGGGCGTCCGCTCTACATCGTGCAGGAGGTGGCCGGCGACGGCCGCGCCGAGGCAAAGCTCGGCTATATCTCCGAGGCGACGGCGAAAAGCGACAAGCCCGGCGGCAAGGGGAAGCGCCCGACCAGGTGACGCTCCGCCCCGAAGATCGCCTGGAGCGCGGCATTGAGGGGCGCTGATGGAAGCTTCACGTCGGCATCATCCTTGCCGCGCATCTTCGAAGAGAAGCGCTCAGCGACAGCCAGCGGAAACAGCAGGCTGTTGAAATAGCCGATCTTCTCGAGCTTCAGCGGCGAACCCTCGACAAGGCGCCTCAGCGAGGCTTTCGAATAGCGGCGCTTGTGGTGATTGACGACGTCGTGGGCCGACCACATCCATTGATGCGCGGGCACGGTCATCACGAACTTGCCGCCCCGCTTGAGCTTGGCGGCGATCGCGGTGAGCGCGGCCTCGTCGTCATCGATATGTTCAATGACGTCCAGAGCAGCGATCAGGTCGTAGGCGCGGTCGCGAACGCCCGCGAGCTCTGGGAGCGGCGCGCTCATCACCGTGCGGCCGAGCCGCTGCTCGGCGATCGAACGCGCCTCTTCGTCGAGCTCGAGCGCGTCCACATCGCCAAATGCCCTTAGCATCTCCAGGTTGTGGCCGGTCCCGCAGCCGATCTCGAGGATCCGGCCGTTCGGGGGAGGCATGGCTTCGCGCCGGATGAGGTCGGCGAGCACGTCGCGGCGCGCCCGATACCACCAGTGCCGCTGATCGAGCTCGGCCATCTCCCGGTAGACCGAGCGCTCCATCAGCCGAATACCCACTGACGGTTGAGCATGTAGGTCGCGAGCGGCGTGACGAAGATCGCTGGAACAAGTGGCCACCACGTCGGGCCGTGAAAGAGGGGGCCGGTCAACACCCAGGTGAAGATCTCGTTCAAGACGAAACCGGAACCCTGGACTGCCAGGAACCTCACCTTCATTCGGCGATCTTCGCTTTTGCCGTGGCCGCGGAAGCTCCAGCGGCTGTGGAGCACGAAGCCGATACTGACCGCGACGAGGAAGGCGACGACGACGGCTAGGACCGGCGGCATCACATAGGTCGCGAGATACCAGTAGATGGCCGAATAGATGCCGGCGAGGAAGAACCCCACCAACGCGAACCTGACCAGTTGACCGAAGGTTTCCTGACTTACGTTTAATCCAGTTGCCATGCCCGGCTGCTTGCCGTTTGAAGTCGAACGGCTACAGCCCGAAAAATGCTGCAAGGCAAGGTGCTGCAAGCCAAGGTCGACGAACTGGAGCGCTGGACGGTCGATATCCTCGATCGTCACTGGAAACGCGTCGTCGTCATCGTGTGGCTCGCGATCTGCGCCTGGTTCGTGATTCAGAAGTGGGCGGACATCCGCTGGTTCCGACTGCCCGACACTGACGACAATATGCGGATCATGCAGGTGCGGGCGCTTCTGCATGGGCAGGGCTGGTACGATTTGCGCCAGTACCGGATGAACCCGCCAACTGGCGCGAACATCCATTGGTCGCGGCTCGTGGACTTGCCCATTGCAGGACTGATCCTCGCCTTTCGACCGTTCCTCGGCGGTGCGGGCGCGGAGCGATGGGCGGTCGCGATCGCGCCCATGCTTCCATATCTGCTGCTGCTCTACTCGCTCGCGCTCACCGCCCGACGGCTAATCCATCCGCTCGCCTATCCGCTGGCGTTCCTTGCGGTCTTCTTCGCCGGTTCGACCAACGGCATGTTCATGCCCGAGCGGATCGACCACCACGGCTGGCAGCTCGCGCTGCTTGCGCTGAGCATGGCCGGAATCGCCGATCCGAAGCGGGTTCGCGGCGGGCTCGTACTCGGCATCACCTCGGCGCTGTCGATGGCGATCGGGCTCGAGATGATCATCTATCTCGCGCTCGCAGGTGCCGCGATGGTCCTTTTCTGGGTTGTCGACGTGGAGGAGCGTGATCGGCTCCGTGCCTATGCACTTTCCTTCGGCGGCGGCGTCGCACTCTGCTTTCTGGTATTCGCATCCAATGAGAACCGGAACGACGTTTGCGACGCGCTGTCGCCCGTCTTCCTCTCGGACGGTCTCCTCGCGGCGGCGCTCATGTATGGCCTCGCATGGCTCTCGCCGGCCGACTGGAAGCGCCGAATAGCGCTAGCGATCGTCGCGGGCGCCGTGATCGGCGGCTTCCACGCGGGAACCTGGCCGCAGTGCCTGCAAAAGCCCGAGCATATCTCTCCCGAAGCGCAGCGGCTCTGGATGAGCTATGTGAAGGAGGCGCGGCCCGTCTATCGCCACGGCTGGCGAGTCGCCGTGCTGATCGCCGCATTGCCGGTCACCGGAGCGCTCGGATGGGCCCTGCTCGCGTGGATAAAGCGCCGTGATAGGAAGCTCCTGGCGCGCATCATCGGCGTCGCCGTTCCGAGCATCGCAGCCTCGCTGCTCCTTCTGTGGCAGACCCGCACCGGACCTTCGGCCCAGATGATGGCGGCGGTCGGCGCGGCGGCACTCATCTGGATTTTCTTCCCGCGCTTCTGGTTTTCCCGATTTCAGTGGGTGCGTATTGCGGGCGCGATCGTCGTGATCATTGCGGGCGCTGGCGCGATCGTGCCGCTGGTTGTCGAATTCATTCCCGAACAGCAGGCCACGCCGTACGAAGCGGCCATCGGCCGCGCCAACTCCCAGTGCGGCTCGCTCTGGGGCCTTCATCCAGTCGCGCTCCAGCCAAAGGGATTGGTGTTCACCTTCGTGGATCTCGGCCCCCGACTGATCACGCTCACCCATCATGACGCGATCACCGGGCCCTATCATCGCAACTGGCGCCAGATCGTTGACGTGATGAGAGCCTGGCGAGGGAGCGAAGCCCAGGCGCACAGCATCATCGTCGACAAATATCATTCCAACTACGTGCTGAGCTGCCCGAAGAGTTCGACGACGACGATCTTCATGTCTGAGGTGCCCAAGGGCTTCTATGGCCAGCTCGAGCGCGGCCAGGTGCCCAAGTGGATGCAGCCTGTGCCGCTGCCAAAGGATTCGCCCTACAAGATGTGGAAGGTGGTCGGCTAACCAAGAACGTGCGGGAAGCTCTGCCTCAGCCCGTCGACGACGAACTGGGCCGCCAGCGCCGCGAGGATCACGCCGAGGATCCTGGTGATCGCCAATTCCACTCTGTCCCCAATGAGCCTCATCAACGGCCCAGCGGCGAGCAGCGTAACCAGCGTAATCAGCATCACGACGGTGATCGCCGCGAGCACGATGAAGATGTGGAACGGCGTTTCCGCGCGCGATACCCACAGCATCGCGCTGGCGATGGAGCCCGGCCCGGCGATCATCGGCATGGCCATGGGAAAGACGCTGACGTCCTCGACCTCGGCTGTCTGCTCAATGGCGTGCGCACGGCGCTCGCGACGCTCGGTGCGCCGCTCGAACACCATGTCGACCGCGATGATGAACAGCATGATCCCGCCGGCAATGCGGAAGCTGGCGAGGCTGATACCAAGCGCATGGAGCATCGGGCGTCCGAGCAGTGCGAAGAACATCAAGATCGCCCATGCGATGAGCGACGACCGGATTGCCATTCCCCGGCGCTGCGCCGGCGAAGCGCCGCTGGTGAGGCTCGCGAAGATCGGCGCACAGCCGGGCGGATCGATGATCACCAGGAAGGTGACGAGCGCCGAGCCGAACAGCTCAATCATCTTGCCGGATCAACGCCGTGGATGACTTCAGCGTAATGGCTCTTGGTCCAGAGGAACACGCGCACGGTGCGCGACCCGCTCGGCGCGACCTTCCAGTCCCAGCCGAGTGTCCCGTCGGCGGATTCGCCGCGGCCATTGTCCTCTGGCGTCGTGCGCGCCTGTTTCTGTGTGAGCTTCGGAAGGGGCGCGATCGGCGCGCCCGGGGCGTGACCGCCGCAGGTCGCGCGATGCACGGCCGGCTGGGCTGAAACCGGCTTGCGGACGGGGGCAGGAACTCCTCCGTCATAGACCCAGCGCCAACCCTGCCGCCCCTGCTGCCAGACCGTGACGAAATAGCCGCCGGGCTTGCCGTCGGGCCGGAACCAGGGGCCGGTGTTCACTGCGGTGCGGCCGTCGCACGAGACGAAGCTGTCACTTGGACGCCAGCTGACAGACTTTGACGGATCCTTGCGACCCTTCAGGAAATCGCGCGCCCATACTGCCTGCGGCGTGAACATGACGGCGTCACGGTCGGCATATTTGAGGAAGGCGCTCCATTGGCCGATCCGCTGCGCATCGCTTGCGAAGGCGCGTTCGGAATCGAGTGCGCTCGGCGTCGCCGCAGCAAGGAGGAGCGCCGCGATCATAGGTCTTTCTCGTAGGGGAAATGCTCGCGTCGCGCTGCCGAGATGAAGGTATTGCAAATCAGGCAGGCGATGGTCATCGGACCAACGCCTCCAGGAACCGGCGTGATCGCGCCGGCGACCTCGACCGCTTCATCGAAGGCGACGTCGCCGAGTAGCTTGCGCGTTCCGTCGGGCAGTTCGACGCGCTCCTGCCCGACATCGATGACCGTGGCTCCGGGTTTCAGCCAGTCGCCGCGGATCAGTTCGGGTTGCCCGACGGCTGCAACGACGATGTCCGAGCGCCGAACGGCGCCCGGGAGATCGCGCGTCCTCGAATGGGCGACGGTGACCGTGCAATTCGCCTGAAGCAGAAGCTGCGCCATCGGCTTGCCGACGATGTTCGAACGCCCGACCACGATCGCGTCCAGGCCAGCGAGGTCGCCGAGCTCCTGCTTCAAGAGGATGATGCAGCCGAGCGGCGTGCACGGCACGAAACCGTGCAGCCCGATCGCCAGCCGGCCTGCGTTGACCGGATGGAAGCCGTCGACGTCCTTGTCCGGCGAAATGCGGGTGATGATCACCCGTTCGTCGACCTCATCCGGCAGCGGAAGCTGGACGAGGATCCCGTCGACCGCCGGATCGGCATTGAGCTGGTCGATGAGGGCGATCAGCTCGTCCTGGCTAACCGAGGCGGGAAGGCGATGCTCGAAGCTCTCCATTCCCGCTTCGATCGTCGCCTTCACCTTCGAGCGGACATAGGCAGCCGAAGGCGGATGCTCGCCCACGAGAACGACCGCCAGCCCCGGCGCCCGGCCGGCTGATTCGCGGAAACGCCTGACTTCGCCGGCGATCCGTTCCCGGAGCGCCAAGGCCGCGGCTTTTCCGTCGATCAGCTTCGCGGTCATCCGCCGAAATAATATTGGGTCACGACGCCAGCGAGCAGCTTCTTGATGACCTGGATCAGGATCAGGATCACGAGCGGCGAGAAGTCGAATTCCGCCGAAGTCTGGAAGCATTCGCCGGATCGGCCGATAGAGCGGCGCGGTGAGCCGGTCGATCGCTACCGCGATCGAGCGCACGCCATTCGAGCTGGTGTTGAGCACGTTGAAGGCTAGCAGCCAGCTCAGGATCACCTGGATGATGATCACCCATGTGAGGACACTGAGCAGCAGGTTGGCGATGTCGACTAATGCGAGAAGCATGGTCCTCGCTTAGCCGCGCGGCCTTTACGGCGCAAACCTCTCGGGCTCGGCGACAGCGAGGATCTCCGCGAAGTCCTCTGCGGGGTCGGTCCATTCGGCGACCGGGGTCCAGCCGCCGGCTAGGAGCAGGACGCGTGTCCCCCGCGAACCATATTTATGACTGTTCTCGGTGTGGATCGACGAACCGGCTGGGAAGCGAAATCGCTGGCCGGAGATCGAGAATTCCACGTCGCGGGTAGCGACGAGGTGCATCTCGATGCGGGAGAGGATGTCGTTCCAACGCGCTTCGTGGCGAAAGGCATCGGCCGGTATGTCGCCGTCGAGTTCTCGGTTGATGCGGCGCAAGAGATTGAGGTTGAACTCGGCGGTGACGCCCTCCGGTTCGTCGTAGGCGGCCATCAGCCGCTCGACGGGCTTCATGCGGTCCATGCCGATCAGCAGCTGCGAGCAGGGGCCGAGCAGCGAGCGGGAACTGGCGCAAAAGGTCGGTAGCGCTCCACGGCACGAAATTGCCGATGGTCGAACCCGGAAAGAAACCAAGCCTGGGCAGATCCTCGGAGCCGCCCGGAAGCGTGAAAGGTCGCGCGAAATCTGCAACCACAGGGATGACTTCGATCGACGGGAAGCGCTGTTGAACCTCGCGCGCGCTCTGCGCGAGAAAGTCTCCAGAGATGTCCACGGGGACATAGAAGGTTGGCGCGATCGCTTCGAGCAATATGGGTGTTTAGTCTGCGAACCTGCGCCGAATTCCACCACCACCGTACCCCGCGGCACATGCGCGGCAACTTGGGGCGTGATGTTGTGGAAGATCGCGGTCTCGGTGCGCGTGGGATAGTCAAGACGCAAGGCGCGTGATCTCGTCGAACAGCTCGCGGATCCGCGCCGGTCGTAGAGCCAGCGGCGCGGGGATCGCGGGGATGGCGTCGAGAGGCCGGCAAGCACGTCGTCGCGGAAGGCGAGGACCTGTGAATCTAGCGTCTTTAGCAAGGCGAAGTCCCGTGAACTGCCAGCGCGCGGCCGGCGGGAAGAAATTGCGGTAGGAAGCACGGCTGTGCCCGCGCGGAGTCGCGCAGCTTGCGCCCTTCAGCACGAACTGGCCGCACATGAACTTGCCGTTATATTCGCCGACCGCGCCTTCAGCAGGCGAGAAGCCCGGGTAAGAGGCGAAGGCGCTCGAAGTCCATTCCCAGACGTCGCCAAATATGCCGTCCCCCGGACCGGGCAGAACGGCGCCTGCGTCATCGAGCTGGTTACCGATCATCGGATCGGCCGAAGCTCCGAAGTCCTCCCACTCGGCCTCGGTCGGGAGCCGCGCACCAGCCCACCGTGCGAATGCATCTGCTTCGAAAAAACTGACATGCGCCACCGGCGCAGCCCAATCGAGCTCGCGGCGGCCGCCCAGGGTGAATACGGTGCCTTCATCGCGCCAGTAGAGAGGCGCTGCGATCTGCTCGCGCCGAGCCCAGTCCCAGCCTTCGGACAGCCATAGCCCGGGCGTTTGATAACCACCTCCTTCGATGAACTCGCGCCATTCCATGTTAGTCACGCGGCGGTTCGCAAGTTCGTGGCCGGAGAGGAATGTGGGGTGACGCGGGCGCTCGGAGTCGAAAGCGAAGCCCTCATCGGGCGCGCCGATTTCCACGATTCCGTCTCGGCCGCGATGCCATGACAATTGCTCCACCGAGAAGCAGGCTGACGGGGCAAGCTCGCCGTACGCGGGTTCAAGGGAATTTCTGCGAGGGCGGCGAGAATGTCGGTGAGAAAGAGCTCCTGATGCTGCTGCTCATGATTGATGCCAAGCTCGATCAACTCGAGCGCGGCTTCCGGTAGATCCGGCAGCGCGCGGTCGAGCGCCTCGTCGACGTGAGCCCGATAGGCACGGACTTCATCGAGCGACGGGCGGCTCAGCATGCCGCGGCGCGGTCGTGCGTGGCGTGGACCTTCGGCCTCGTAATAGCTGTTGAAGAGGAACGCCCAGCCCTCGTCGAACACCCGGTAGCCGCGGGCGTAATCGCGCAGGACAAACGTCTCGAAAAACCAGCTGGTGTGGGCGAGGTGCCATTTCGCCGGCGATGCATCGGGAAAGGGCTGGATCGTCGCATCCGCGTCGCTGAGCGGCGCGGCGAGTTCGAGCGACAGCTTGCGGGTGGCGAAGAGACTTTCGCCAATCGCCTTGCGGATTGGGGACGAATCCTCCCTGGCCATGCGGGTGCCCCTGCCACGAAACGTTGGTCGGGTACAACGGAGAAGTTCGCTATATGTTCCGGATCGTGGAGCTATTCGCCGCGGTTTCCGCCCGGCTGCCAGAGAACGTCACCGCCCATTGCGGCGGCAACGAAACGCGCGGCTACGAAAAGATGATCGGACAGTCGGTTGAGAAAGGCGAGCAGCGACGGGTTTAGCGGTTCGGCCTCGTTGAGCGCGACCGCGGCGCGTTCTGCGCGGCGAACCACGCCGCGGGCGAGATGCAGCGCTGAGACCGCGCGCGACCCGCTGGGCAGGATGAAGCTTGTAAGCGGGGCAAGCGAGCCGTTCATCTCGTCGATCTCCCGCTCGAGCCGCTCGACCTGGCTCGCGACGATGCGCAACGCGCCGTCGATCTCGCCCGGAGTCGCGACATCGGCGCCAAGATCGAACAGGTCGTTCTGGATCCTGAGGAGCCGGTCGCGGACGGCTTGGTCTTCAAGGGCCGCAATCGCTACCCCGATAGCCGCATTGGCTTCGTCGACCTCGCCGATCGCGGCCATCCTCAGGCTCGACTTGCTGACGCGGCTGCCGTCGACGAGCCCGGCTCTGCCGCCGTCACCAGTTCGCGTATAGATCTTGTTGAGCTTGACCACTCAGTGGCCGAAGACGCCCCGGCGACGACCAGGATCAGGATGACGATCACGATCGCGGCCGCCTGGAAGAGGACGCGCCGGCGCATCCACATCTGCGACTGCTCGCCGCTCAAATCCTTGCCCGAGGCCATCGCAATGACGCCCCGGACGAGAACGTAAACTACCGCCGCCATCGCGAGCAGGAGGAAGACCAACAAGACATAGTGCATGGCCGTGACTTAGGCGTCCATGAAAGTGAAACCAAGCGGAAGCTTGCCGTCGAGGAGGTCGGCAGCGAGCGCTCGTCCGTCGACGCCTTCGCTGCGCATTGCCGCGAGCGTCGGAGCGAGGTCGCGCTTGGCGAGGCGGCCGCCATTAGCATGGGCGACAAGCGGGTGATGCAGATAAGTCGGCTTCGGCAGGCCGAGCAGCTCTTGCAGCAGCCGCTGGACGGGCGTGGATGACCTCAGGTCCGCCGCTCGGGTCACGAGCGTCACTCCGCTAGCGGCGTCATCGACCACGACGGCGAGGTGGTAGGCCGCGGGCGCGTCTTTTCGGGCGAGAATCACGTCTTCGAAGTCATCGCCCGTCGAGTGGAATTCGCGGCCGCCTATTTCCGACCATGATGGCAATCCAGTGATCGCGAGCGCCCTTTTAGCGTCGATCCGCCAGCTGTGCGGCGCTGAGGCGCGCCGTTCGGCATCGTCCGGCAGCCCGCGGCAGGTGCCAGGATAATGCGCCGCCGAGCCGTGCGGCGCCTCGAGCGCGGCGGCGATGTCCGCCCGCGTGCAGAAGCAGGGATAGACGAGGCTCCGCCGGCGCAATTTCTGGAGGGCTTCCTCGTAAATTGGGGCTCTTTTCGATTGAATGAGGACCGGCTCGTCCCAGCTGAGGCCGAGCCACCGCAAGTCATCAAGGCATGCGCCGACAAACTCGGGCCGGCTTCGGGTCTGATCCAGATCCTCTATGCGCAGCAGGAGCTTGCCGCCGCTGTTAAGCGCCCACGAGTGCCCGACGACTGCGCTATATGCGTGTCCCAGGTGCAGCCGCCCGGTCGGCGACGGCGCAAAGCGGCTCATGAACATTTCAACTGTTGCCGAAAGAAACTCTGACGCTAAGTCATTGAAAATGCTGTCATAGGCATGTCACGCCGGGTTGGCATCCGGCGGCCAACAAGGGAAGACGGGCCGGAAGCCCTCTCCTCCTTGAGTGCGACGGGGGCCGGAGAGCTGGAGTTCGGAACGAAAACCGAACGAGAGGCATTGCTTGGCTGTCGCATGTATCATCCCGAGCTGATCCGCCATCCTGAAAGCTGTCCGGCGCTGGTCCTCAACGCCGACTACACGCCGCTGTCCTACTATCCGCTCTCGCTGTGGCCGTGGCAGACGGCGATCAAGGCGATGTTCCTCGAGCGCGTCGACGTGGTCGCTCATTACGATCGCGAGGTGCACAGCCCCAGCATCGCGCTGAAGTTGCCCTCGGTCATCGCGCTTCGCGACTATGTGCGGCCGAACGAATATCCCGCGTTCACTCGGTTCAACCTGTTCCTGCGCGACAAATTCCGCTGCGTTTATTGCGGGACCAGACAAGGAGCTGACGTTCGACCACGTCGTCCCGCGCGCCCACGGCGGGCGGACGACCTGGGAAAATGTCGCGACCGCCTGTGCTCCCTGCAACCTCAGGAAAGGTGGGCGAACGCCGGGCGAGGCGCACATGAACCCGCATCGCGAGCCGATCCGGCCGACGACCTGGCAGCTACAGGAGCACGGCCGGGCCTTCCCGCCCAATTATCTGCACGTAAGCTGGCGCGACTATCTCTACTGGGACGTCGAACTCGAGCCCTAAGAGCGATCGAGGAACTCCCGCACTGCAGGGGCAACGTCGCCGCGTTGCAGTGCAATTGCGAGGTTGGCGATGACGAAGCCCGCGGCGCTGCCGCAGTCGTAGCGCTTCCCGTCGAAGTGATAGGCATTGAGGGGCTGCTTGCCGACCAGTTTGGCGATGGCGTCGGTGAGCTGGATCTCGCCGCCTGCGCCTTTTTCCTGGGCGTCGAGCGTGCGCATTACCTCCGGCTGGAGGATGTAGCGGCCTGGGAGCATCAGATTGGACGGCGCGCTGCCGGGCGCTGGCTTCTCGACCATTCCGCGGATCTCGGTCAGTCGGCCGTCGGTGGCGCCGGGATCGATGACCCCATATTTATGGGTCTCGCTCTCGGGCACCTCGAGCGCCGCGACGATGTTGCCGCCAACCTTCTCATAAGCCTCGATCATCTGCCCGAGGCAGTTGGGCTTGCCAACCATCAACTCGTCGGGAAGCAGCACTGCGAACGGCTCGTCGCCGACAATGTGGCGCGCGCACCAGACGGCGTGACCGAGCCCAAGCGGCTGCTGTTGTCGCACGCTGACGACCTCGCCGAAGGCGGAGCGCGAAGGGGCGAGCGCATCCAGGCTCTTGCCGCGCTCTTGCATGGTCGTTTCGAGCTCGAAGCCGATGTCGAAATAATCGTCGAGTGCCGACTTGCCGCGGCCGGTGACGAAGATCAGCTCCTCAATTCCTGCCTCGCGCGCTTCGTCGACCGCGTACTGAATGAGCGGGCGGTCAACGACGGTGATGATCTCCTTGGGGATGCTCTTGGTTGCTGGGAGCAGGCGAGTGCCGAGGCCGGCGACGGGAAACACCGCCTTGCGGACGCGGGTGGGCATGGGAGGTTCAGTCTCCTGGCGAGGGCGGCGGAGTAACGGGCATGCCGGGTGTCGGTTGCGCGTTATTGTCCGGCGGGTTCGACGTCGGCAAAGTCCCCGAGTTCGGCGGCAGGGACGGCGCGGTCCCTCCCGTCGGCGGCGGCAGATTGAACGGATCCTGCGCGCGCGGCTCGGAGCGCTTCATCAGCTCGTCGACGCGGTCCGGCTTTGCGTAAGCCGGGATCCTCAGGAGGTCGTTCGGGGTGGGTGTGGTTCGCGCCATCAGCGGCTTGACCGGAAGCGGCTGGCCGGCCGCGGGCTTCAGATCCACCTGGCGTCCGCACGCAGCGACCAGCGACCAACACGGCAGGAACGATGACCCGCGTCAACTTCATGGTCTCCGACTAGCCGTTCGGCGCCGCCTAGGCTAGCGGCGTGAAAATGATGCGCCTGCTCTCGATCTGCTGCGCCGTGGTCGCGCTCGCCGCGTGCGGAAAGCCGCAACAGCAGGCGAAGAATGAGAGCGCATCCGCCGCAGAATCGGGCCCGCAAAAAGGTGTCGACCGAAGTCACAAGGGCCAGCGAGCCCCGGACGTCGCTATCAGCTCTAGTGGCGCTGAAGCCCGGAACTTCTCGGACATGGGCGGCAAGCCGACCCTCGTGAACTTATGGGCGACCTGGTGCGCCCCTTGCGTAAAGGAGCTGCCGACACTCGGCCGCCTTGCCAAGGCGCATGAGACAGACGGCGCGCTTGAGATCGTCGCCGTCAGCCAGGACTCGGGTCCGCACCAATCCGTTGAGGCGTTCCTTGCGTCCAAGGCGCCCGAGCTTGACGCCTACCAGGATCCGAAGATGCAATTGTCGGGCAAGTTGGGGACGGAGGTGCTTCCTACCTCGATCCTCTATGACGCCAAGGGCCGCGAAGTATGGCGCTACGTCGGCGATCTCGACTGGACCAGCCCCGAGGCGGCTAAGCTGCTTGTGGAAGGCGGCGTCGCGCCAGCACGGTAAGCACCCGTCCGTCGATTGCGGCAAGCCCCAGCGCAATCAGTGCGAGGCCTCCGAAATCCTGCGGGGCGAGGCTCTCACCGAGGAACAGGCCGCCGAGCAGGATTGCGACCGGCGGGACGAGCAGCGTCACCAATAGCGCGTTGGTTGCACCGGCACGGTCGATCAGCCGGAAATAGAGCACGTACCCGAGCGCGGTGCAAAGCAGTGCCAGTGCAGTGATCGCGGCGAGTGCGCTCAGTGGGGGGAAGCCGTGCGTCCACGGCTTATCGATGAACATCGACATCGGCAGCATCATGATTGCCCCGGCGGTGAGCTGGCCCGTGGTCACGCTGATCGGCGAAATACCGAGGCGCCGGAAGCGCCGCGCCCAGACAGCGGCGAGCGCGTAGCTAAGCGCAGCGGTGACGCAGGCGAGCTCGGCGAGACCGCTCGTGCCGAGGTTCGACAGAAGCGACGGACCGATCATCACGGCAACGCCGCCGAAGCCGAGCAGCACGCCCGCGACCTTGCGCGGGCTCATCCGCTCGTCCTGCGTCAGGAAATGAGCGACAACGACGCCCCAGATGGGCGTGGTGGCATTGAGGATGGATGCGAGGCCGCTTGCGATGTGGGTCTGGCTCCAGCCGAACAGCGTGAACGGAAGCGCATTGTTGAGAATTGCGAGAAGCAGGATCGAGCCCCAGACCTGCCTTGGAAGGGAAATGCGCTCGCCCTTAATGATGAGGTAAACCCACAGACCCGCAGCGCCGATCGTGACCCGCAGCCACACGTACGTGAGCGGTTGCACATGCCGAACGGCGACGCCGATGAAGAAGAAGGCGCCTCCCCAAATAAGCGCAAGGAATAACAGGACAAGCCAGTCACGGCCGTTCATTTGTGAGCAAATCATGGATGGAGTATCGCCCGCGGAGACATTCACTGCCTCCGCAGCATTGCGCTCAAACGCTTTCGGATCGACGGGCTTCATGGCTCGGATGAGCTAAGTCGGCGAGCTCGAATGCGCCAACAAATGCAAAAGTCCAGACGATAAGCTGCGCTTATCAGTCCCTCAGAAGCTCATTAATGCTTGTCTTGGAGCGCGTGCGCTCGTCCACCCGCTTGACGATGACTGCGCAGGCCAGCGCCACGCTGGCGTCCTTGCCGGGCAGTGCGCCGGGCACGACCACCGAATAAGCCGGCACGCGGCCGAAATGGACTTCGCCGCTGGCGCGATCGACGATCTTCGTCGAGGCGCCAAGGAATACGCCCATTGATAGAACGGAGCCTTGCTCGACGACCACGCCTTCGGCCACTTCCGACCGGGCGCCGATGAAGCAATCGTCCTCGATGATGACGGGACCCGCCTGTAGCGGCTCGAGCACGCCGCCGATCCCTGCTCCGCCAGAAATGTGCACGTTCTTGCCGATCTGAGCGCAGCTCCCGACGGTCGCCCAAGTGTCGACCATCGAACCCTCGCCGACATAGGCGCCGACGTTCACGAAGCTCGGCATCAGCACTGCTCCTGGCGCGATGAAGGCACCGCGACGGACGATCGCGCCGGGAACCGCACGGAAAGCGGCGTCTGCGAACTCCTTGTCGCCCCAGCCCGCGAACTTGGAGGGTATTTTGTCCCACCAATGCGCGCCTCCCGGCCCGCCGGAGATTGCCTCCATCGGGCTGAGCCGAAACGAGAGCAGCACCGCTTTCTTGAGCCATTGATTGACAACCCATTCGCCGTCGCGCTTCTCGGCCACGCGGGCATGGCCTGCATCGAGCATCCCAAGCGCCCAGCCGACGGCGCGGCGAAGCTCGGGATCGGCATTGGGACCGATGGTGTCGCGCTTCTCCCACAGACTATCGATGAGCGGTTCGAGCTCGTTCATTCATGTTCCCCCAGGATAGAATTCGAGCCACTCGCCAACATCAAGAATGCGTTCGTCGACCACTTTGCTGTCGTAATTGTGGTTGCCGCGTTCGGAGCCGTTGTCGACCCAAATCGTCGTCATCCCCAGCGCTTTGGCGGGTGCGAGGTTCTGGACCATGTCGTCGACCAGGAGCGCTTGAACCGGGTCGATGCCGAACCGCTCGCAAAGAAGTGCATAGCCGTGGGGATCGGGCTTCGGACGGTAGCCGCTTGCGTGGATGTCGTGCAGGTCGTCGAAATGATCGGCGACCCCGATCGCGTCGAGCACCCGGCGGGCATAAGGCGCATCGCCATTGGTGAAGACGAAGCGCCGTCCGGGAAGGCGCGGCAATAGCCGGCCGAGCCGTTCGTCACATGCCACGCGGTCGAGCGCGATATCGTGAACGTCGGCGAGGAAGTCGTTCGGATCGACGCCATGCTCTTTCATGAGGCCGGCCAATGTCGTCCCATGCTCATGGAAATGCGCTTTCTGGACGCGCTTGGCTTCATCGGGATCGCACTCGAGCAGGCGCTGGATGTAGGCCCCCATCCGCTCGTCGATCAACTCGAAGAGGCCGGTCGAGGCCGGATAGAGGCAATTGTCGAGGTCGAAGATCCAGTCGCGAACGTTTGCGAAGCGCGGGTCCATGCCACTGAGACCCCTAGTGAATTCAAGACCTTAAGCAAATCGAAAGGAATCCTAAACCATAAGCTCTGTCGGGAAGCCGTGCGTTTTCAACGGCTTGGGCGGAGGTTTGTGATGACGAAGAGGCTATTCGGGTCCACGGCCTGCGCAGTGGTGCTCGCGTTCAGCGTCTCGGCTTGCGGTGGCGGCGGGGGCGGGGGCGTCATGCCTATCGCGCCCGCGCCGGCCTCGCCAACGCCGACTCCAACACCCACGCCGACTCCGACGCCCACTCCAACACCGACCCCAACCCCGACACCGACGCCGTCGACCAACTACGACACGGCCGAGTATCGCTCGTCGAACTACGCCGTCGCCGCCAATGCGATCGCCGCCTACGACGCCGGCGCTTCCGGCAAGGGCGTCAAGATCGGCATTGTCGACAGCGGCATCAATCCGGACCTTGCCGAGTTTGCTGGCAGGATCGATCCCGCGAGCGGCGATGTCGTGAGCAGCCGCGGCGTTAGTGATGACGGCGGGCACGGCACCGCCGTATCCGCGGTCGCGGCCGCGGCGCGCAACAACTCGGGTACAATGGGCGTGGCCTTCAACGCGACGATCGTCAGCGAGCGTGCGGACGACGTCGGCAGCTGTGCGACCTCGGACGGCTGCAGCTTCTTCGATTCCGCGGTCGCCGACGGTATCGATGCGGCGCGAATCGCCGGCGCGAAGGTCATCAACCTGTCGCTCGGCGGGGCCTCGCGGGCCAGCGCCCAATTGCTCTCCGCGATGCAGCGGGCGGTCAACGCGGGAATCGTCATCGTCGATTTCGGCCGGAAACGACACTGCAACCGACCGTCCGACCCGTTCGCGCTCGTCCCCGCGCAGCATTTCGCTGGATCGGTGATCATCGCCGGCTCGATCGGCGGACCGTCCGGCACAACCGCATCTCGGATTTCTCTGACCGCGCCGGGATGGGAGCCGACTATTATCTGACTGGCTGTCGGCTATAACGACCGCGCACCCGACCAGACCGGCACGCAATACCTCTGGTCCGGCACCAGCTTCGCCGCTCCGACGATCAGCGGCGCCGTGGCGCTAATGGCGCAGGCCTTCCCGAACCTCACGGGCAAGCAGATCGTCGAGATCCTCTTCAACAGCGCCGACGACCTCGGCGCGACCGGCGTGGACAATGTCTACGGGCATGGTGCGCTCAACATCGAACGGGCGTTTGCGCCGCAGGGCGAAACGGCCATGGCCGACAGCAAGGCCCCGGTGAGCGGCTCCAACGGGGACCTGCCGTCGGCGGCCGGCGATGCGGTGAGCGGCCAGTCGATGGGTGCGATCATCCTCGACGGTTACAACCGTGCCTATGTGCTGAACCTCGCCAAGACGCTTCGCCGGGCCGAGGTTGATCATCCGCTGTCGCGCTCGCTTCAGAACGATGTGAAGGTCGCTGGTGGCAATGCGGGTCCGGTGAGCATCGCAATGACCGTTCGCGAGCGACATGACCTCGCCCAGGGTTTCGAGCTCGAACGCATGAATGTGGGGCCTGAAGACCAGCGCAAGGCGCGGCTCGTAGCGGGCTCGGCCGTCGCCCGCCTCGACAACAGGACCGCGATCGCGCTCGGCTTCGCTGACGGCGCCAAGGCGATGGAACGCAGGCTGACCGGCGCCTCACAGGGGTCGTTCCTCGTCGCCAATGACATCGCAGGCAATCCAGGCTTCCTCGCCGAGCACAAGGGCAGCGTCGCGCTACGCCGCGAGTTCGGCGGCACGGGCGTCACCGTTTCGGGAGAGACGGGCAACGTCTGGCAGGAGATCGAGACGACCGCGACCGGATCGCCGTATCGCTGGTCGAGCATCTCACTCGACCGCCATTTCGGTCCGACCCGGCTGCAGGTCGGCCTCGGCCGTCTCGACGAGAAACAGACCTTGCTTGGCGGCCGGATGAACAATGTGCTCGGCGGCGGCGGCGCAGGCTCGCTGTTCCTCGACACCGAGGCGCGTCACGAATTCGGCAATGGCTGGAGCGCAACGCTGACCGCGCGGCGCGGCTGGACCAACTTTGGCGGCGGCAAGTTCGAGACAGGCGCTTACGGCCTGGACCTGGCGAAGGCACGGCTCTTCAGCAGCGATGACACGCTTGGCTTCCGGCTCGCACAGCCGCTCCGGGTTGAACATGGCGGCTTCGCAATAATGCTTCCAACCTCCTACGATTATTCGACCGGCTTCGTGTCGGATACGCTGACGCGCATGTCGCTTCGTCCGAGCGGCCGCGAGATCGACGGAGAGCTGAGCTACGGCCGCACCTGGCTGGACGGGAACGCGTGGCTTGGCGGTAATCTCTTCTACCGCCGCGATCCGGGTCACATCGCAAATTCGCCCGGCGAGGTCGGAGCGGCCATCCGGTTCAGCCTCGGATTCTAGATTTCGAGCTGGGGAGGGGCAGGCGGCGGGGTCTCAAGCGCTCCGCCGCCTGAAACGCGGCAACAGCATACCAACGCTAGAGCGATATCGCCGATAATCCTCGCCGAAGAGATTGGTGAGGTCGTGCTCCTCGTAGCGGATCGCGATCAGCATGTAGATCGACAGGCCTATGGCGAGCAGCAGATGACCGTAGCTCATCTGCGGGCTTGCCCAGAAGGCGAGGAAGAAGCCGGCGTAAAGCGGGTGGGCGACCCAACGATAGAATAGAGGCTGGCGAAGCTCAGGCGCTTCTGCCTCGTGGCCCATCACGTGCAGCCAGGCCTGGTGAAGTCCGAACAGCTCGAAATGGTTGATGAGGAACGTGCTGACGAGGACGATTCCGAAACCGATCAGGAACAAGGCATAAAGGATGTACCTGAGCCACTGCATCGTCATCGGGACCGCCCAAAGAGTGCCGCCGATCGGCTGCCAGAACCAAAAGAGGATCAATAGGGCGGTGCTTGCGCAGAGCACATAGACGCTGCGTTCGACCGGCGGCGGCGCGATTCGTACCCAAGCTCGCTTGAAACCTGGCCGCGCCATCATGCTGTGCTGAAATCCGAATAGAGCGATGAGCGCTACGTCAACGACCCCGGCGGCTACCGGCGCAAGCGCGGACGGCGGCAAATCCACGGTCTTCGGCACCGGGAGGTCGCCGACGAACGCGATCAGATAAAGGAAAGTCGCGAAGAAGATCGCGTAGCATAAGATTGCGAAAGGCAGGCTGAGCGCACGTGACATGCTGATCCCCTCAAATCCTGCGCGCCAGACGCGAACGTTAAACTAGCGCCGACGCGGGTTCCTGTATTCGACCATGGTAAGCGGCTCCTCGCAGCCGTCGATGTGGCGATAAACGGCCATGTAGCCGATCGCCGGCGGGAGCTCGGTCAGCTTCCTTGGTGTCAACGGCTGGCCGCGATAGAGGCCGGTCTGGTCCGCGAGATAAGTCGTCGTCCTTTGGCACCCATTCGGATTGGCGGCGACAGCGCGGCCCTTTCCGAAGGATTCACGCGTCTGGAATCCGCTGCCCGGATGCCCAGCAATCGCTGGGGCGGATGCGGCCAGGATCAAGAAGAGCGCAAGGACTTCGCATGAGAGACCTCCTGTGCGGTCCCGACAGATACCACTCCAAGGGTGGACGGTGAAGAGTTCGTTGCCGAATAAGGAGCGGGATTGATGACGGTAAAGGGCGGCGACCTGCCTCGCTAACGTAGCGCTTTTCCGAAAACGACGAAGTCTCTCGGTCTCCTCGAAGCCGGCGGCCCGGTGCCAGGAATGGCTCTCATCGTTGTCGAGCCGCGCGTCGGATCCAAGCCAGTCGAAGCCTTCGTCGCGGGCCCACTGCTCAGCCGTTTGGAGCAAATGCGCTGCAACCCCTAGCCGCCGGTGCTCCGGTTCAACCCAGAGATCCTCGACATATGGCGCGCTCAAGTCAGGAGCACCTTCAGCATAGTTGCGGACCCGCACGTCGATCATCCCGATCGGTTCGCCAGCGTCAGTGAAGGCCAGGAAGCCAAGATAGGGCTCCCGGAGCGCGATGAGCTTGGCGAGCGCCAATTCCCATTCGTCGGCCCTCATGTCTGCATGGAGGCGGGCGAGCATAGCGGCCCATAGCGGAAGGTCAGCCGCTGTCGCGCGGCGGATGATCAAACTGTGAAGCTTTCGCCGCAGCCGCAGGCGCCCTTCGCATTCGGGTTGGTGAACACGAATCCGGCCACGAAATCGTCCTCGCGCCAATCCATCGTCGAGCCAATCAAGTAGAGCACGGACGCGCCGTCGACGTAGAAAGTCCCGGCAGGGGTCTCGATCTTCTCGTCGAAGGGCTGTTCGGCGGTCACATAATCAACCGAGTAAGCAAGGCCCGAGCAGCCACGGCGCGGTGTCGACAGCTTGACGCCGATCGCACCATCGGGGGCACGGCCCATCAGCTCGGCAATGCGTGCTTCGGCGGCAGGCGTCAGCGTGATCGCGGCTGGGTGGGGGCGAAGTTTCGTTTCCTTGTTCACAGCATTCCCAATTCGAGTCTCGCCTCGTCGCTCATCTTCGACGGGTCCCACGGAGGATCCCAGACCAGGTTGACGACCGCATCGCGGATCCCGGGACTGAGAGCACGCGAAGCTCGACCTCGTTCGGAAGCAATTCCGCGACGGGGCAGTGAGGCGTCGTCAGGGTCATGGTGATCGTCGCGTCGCCGTCCTCGCTGATGTCGACACCGTAGATGAGGCCAAGTTCGTAGATGTCGACCGGGATTTCGGGATCGTAGATCGACTTCAGCACCTCGACGACCGTCGCCTGGAGGTCGCCTCCGGGCCCGCCCTTCGTCTCGTCTTTTTCGCCGGCGAGGAAACCAGCGAGATAATCGCGCTTTCGCTGCGCGCTTTCCGGCACGCGAGCGCGGGGCGGCGGCGTGACCGCCTCCACTTCTTCGGTCTCGATCTTGCGCTCCTCGTTCATCCGAAGATCCGTTTGACCTGTTCGATCCCGCGCACGAGTGCCTCGATGTCCGAGCTGTCGCTATGCGCCGCAAAGCTCGCACGCGCGGTCGCCTCGATGCCGAGCCAGCGCATCAAGGGCTGCGCGCAATGATGGCCGGCGCGAACGGCGACGCCCGCGTCGTCCAATATGGTGGCGGTGTCGTGCGGATGCACCCCGTCGACGTTGAAGCTGACGATACCGGCGCTTTCCTCGGGTCCGTACAGCGTCACACCGGGGATGCTGCGTAAGAGTTCGCGCGCTTGCGCGGCCAGCGCGCATTCGTGGGCATGGATCGCGTCGAGGCTGAGATCTTCAACCCATTTTACCGCCGCGTGCAGTCCCACCGCGCCAACGATGTGCGGCGTGCCCGCTTCGAATTGCGCTGGAGGATCGAGGAAGCTGGTCACCTCGAACGTGACCTTCTCGATCATTGCCCCGCCGCCTTGCCAGGGCGGCATAGATGCAAGGAGCTCAGAGCGGCCCCACAGTGCACCGATCCCGGTCGGCCCGTAGAGCTTGTGCGCGGAGAAGGCGTAGAAGTCGGCGCCGATGTCAGCGACATTGACGTTGAGACGCGGCACTGCCTGGCAGCCGTCCAGCAAAAGCAGCGCGCCCTTGCTGTGCGCAATCTTGGCGGCACGCTCCGCATCGAGGATCGAGCCGAGAACGTTCGAAACGTGCGCGAACGCGACGACGCGATGCTCTTGCGTGAGCATCGTTTCAGCTGCGTCGAGGTCGATCTGCCCATCGGGCGTCAACGGCACGGCGTCGATTTCATAACCGGCGAGCTGCCACGGGACGATGTTGCTGTGATGCTCGAGCTGCGAGACCAGCACGCGGTTGCGGCCAGTCTTGGGTAGCGTGCGCGCAACGAGGTTGATCGCCTCGGTCGCGCCGCGCGTGAAGATCAGCTCACCGGGCCGTCCTCCGATCAACTTGGAGGTCGCGGCGCGCGCTCCTTCGTAGCTCGCCGTCATCGTGGCGGAGCGTTCGTACACGCCGCGATGCACCGTCGCGTAATCGCGTGAATAGGCCTTTGTGATCGCGTCGATCACCGCCTGCGGTTTCTGCGCGGTCGCGGCGCTGTCGAGGTAGTGCCAGCCCTCGATCGCTGGGAATTGATCGCGGACGTTCAGTGCCGAGTTGATGCGGGTGGGCGCGTTCAAACGACCCTCCTTAGCGCTTCGCGAGCCGCCCGGCAGATCGCGTCCGGCTTTTTGGGCGCTGTCCCACAGGCTCATGACGAAGCCTTCGAGCAGCAGCGCCCGTGCGCTCGCCGGATCCATGCCGCGGCTCTCGGCGTAGAAGAGCTCCATCGCGTCGAGCTCGCCGACGCTAGCGCCATGCGCGCATTTCACGTCGTCGGCGAAGATCTCGAGTTCGGGCTTGCAGTTGGCGGTCGCGCCGCGGTCGAGCAGGATCGCTTTCACCGACTGTTCGGCGTCCGTCTTTTGCGCCCCGCGAGCGACCTCGACCTTGCCGAGATAAGAGCCGATCGCTTTGCCGTTCAGCACTGATCGGATGACCTGCTGCGACCGTCCGCTCGGCCCAAGATGCTTCACGCTGGAGACGATCTCGTTGGTTGAAACGCCAGTGCCGATGTTCGCACCGAACAACTCGAATTCGGCGCCTTCCTCGAGGCTGACCTCCAGCTCGATGCGACCGTAAACCGGCGCAGTGTTGAGCGCGAAGATCCGCACCTTCGCTTTGGGACCGAGCGCCAGCTGCATCCGACGTAGCTGCACGTCATCGAAGACCGGGAGCCAGACTTCTTCGAGACTTTCTCCCTCGCCGACGGTCAGCGTCACGGGCGCTGCGACCCGTTCCCACACGGGCTTCAGCGCGTCGAGGTCGGCGTAGCGCCATTCCTCCTGCTTGTGGGTGGGGAAGGGCGCCGTCACGCCGCGGCCTCCGCATAGCCTTCGCGCTCGAGCTCACGGGCAAGCTCGATATCGCCTGAGCGCGTGATCCGTCCGGCTTGAAGTACATGCACGCGGTCGGGGCGTACATATTCGAGAAGCCGTTCGTAGTGCGTGATCAGGAGCACGCCCTTGTCGCTCGATCGCATAATGCGGTTGATGCCTTCGCCGACGATCCGAAGTGCGTCGATGTCGAGCCCGCTGTCGGTCTCATCGAGCAGCGCGAACTTCGGCGCCAGAATGCCCATCTGGACCATCTCGGCGCGCTTCTTCTCGCCGCCGGAGAAGCCGACATTGACGGGGCGCTTGAGCATCTCGGGGTCCATGCCGAGCAGCGCCGCCTGCTCGCGTGCAAGCTTGATGAACTCGCCTGCCGACAGCTCGGCCTCGCCGCGCGCGCGCCGCTGCGAATTGAGACTCTCGCGGAGGAACTGGAGGTACGAGATTCCGGGAATCTCGACCGGATATTGGAAACCGAGGAACAAGCCTGCTGCGGCGCGCTCATGCGGTTCCATGCCGAGCAGGTCATGGCCAAGGAAGCTCGCGCTGCCGTCCGTCACTTCATAGCCCGGACGGCCCGAAAGAACATAGGCCAGCGTCGACTTGCCCGAACCGTTCGGGCCCATGATCGCGTGCACCTCGCCAGCAGGCACGTGCAGCGACACGCCGTTGAGGATCGGCTTGTCGGCGATCCTCGCGTGGAGCTTGGCGATGTCGAGCATCTAGCGGGCCTTTTCCTGGCCGCCGCCGGCAGGGCAGTTGAGGAGGAAATAATGACGCGTGGAATCCATGGCGTCCTCGCGAATGCCTTCGAGCATACGCTTGTCGTTGAGCGCCTTCTGACGGTCCTCGATCGCTGATTCTTGGAGGTCGAGCTGTTTGTCGGTCTGCTTGCGTTCCAAGACCTTCATGTCGGCGCCTTCGCGAAGCGTTCGACGCTGGTCCGCAAGCGCGAGCCGGTCGGCGACGATGACCTCCTGCTCATGATAGGCGTCCAAGAGGAACGCGCTGCGCCGCGCCGCTTCGCCGGCGAACATCGGGTTTACCGCCGCACGCTCGCAATGGGTCACCGCCTGGTCGAGCGCATCGAGATCGGCAGACGCCGCAGCGAGAAACAACAACGGCATCATCCGACTGAACCCTCCAGACTAATTCCCAATAACTTCTGCGCTTCCACTGCGAACTCCATCGGCAGCTGCTTCAATACTTCGCGCGCGAAACCGTTGACGATCAGTGCGACCGCCGCTTCTTGGTCGAGGCCGCGGCTCATTGCATAGAACAGCTGGTCATCGCTGATTCTTCGAGGTCGTCGCTTCATGCTCGATTGTCGCGGTCGGGTTCTTCACCTCGATGTAGGGCACGGTATGCGCGCCGCAGTCACTGCCCAGCAACAAGCTGTCGCACTGGGTGAAGTTGCGCACATTATCCGCACGCGGCAGAACCCGCACCAGGCCGCGATAAGTGTTATTCGACCTACCCGCGCTGATCCCCTTGGAGACGATCGTCGAGCGCGTGTTCGCGCCAATGTGAATCATCTTGGTGCCGGTGTCGGCCTGCTGGCGGTTGTTGGTCAGCGCGACTGAATAGAATTCGCCGACGCTGTGATCGCCCTTAAGATGCAGCTTGGATACTTCCAGGTAATCGCGCTTCCGGTCTCGACCTGTGTCCAGCTGACCTTCGATCGGTCGCCCGCGCAAAGTGCGCGCTTGGTGACGAAGTTGAAGATCCCGCCACGCCCCTCCTTGTCGCCTGGATACCAGTTCTGGACGGTCGAGTATTTCACCTCGGCGTCCGCGTGCGCGTAAATCTCGACCACTGCGGCGTGCAGCTGGTTCTCATCGCGCATCGGCGCTGTGCAGCCTTCCAGGTAGGAGACATAGGCGCCCTTCTCGGCGACGATCAGCGTGCGCTCGAATTGGCCAGTATTTTCCGCGTTGATGCGGAAATAGGTTGAGAGTTCCATCGGGCACCGGACGCCTTCGGGAACGTAGACGAAGGTTCCGTCGGAGAAGACCGCACTGTTCAAACAGGCGAAATAATTGTCGCGCTGGGGAACGACCGAGCCGAGATACTTCTTCACCAGCTCCGGATGCTCGCGGATCGCTTCGGAGATCGACAGGAAGATGACGCCGGCCTTCTTCAGTTCCTCGCGGAAGGTGGTGGCGACGCTGACGCTGTCGAATACCGCGTCGACGGCCACCTTCGCTGCTCCTTCGACGCCGGCGAGCACCTTCTGTTCCTCGATGGGGATACCGAGCTTCTCATAGGTGCGGCGGATTTCCGGATCGAGCTCGTCCAGCGACGCGAGCTTCGGTCTCTGCTTCGGCGCGGCGTAATAATAAGCCTCCTGGTAATCGATCTCGGGGATGTCGAGCTTGGCCCAGCTGACCTCCTCCATCTCGAGCCAGGCGTGGTAGGCCTTGAGCCGCCACTCCAGCATCCATTCGGGCTCGCCCTTCTTGGACGAGATGAAGCGGACCGTGTCTTCGTCGAGCCCCTTGGGCGCGAATTCCTGCTCGACGTCGGAGACAAAGCCCCATTCGTAATCCTGCGCGATCTTCTCGCGGATCTCGCGGTTCTTGACGGCCTCGTTCATCGCGCGAGCTCCGTCAGGCTTACCGCGCCGAGCGCCCCGCGCACCGCGTTGCCGACGATGCCCATGTGCGGTTTGACCCGGCAGTGGGCATCGAGTGCGCAGTCGGTGCGGCCTTCCGAGCAGACCGTCATGGCGATCGGGCCTTCGACCGCCTCGACGATGTCGGCGAGCGTGATCTCGGCTGCGGGCTTTGAGAGCGCAAAGCCGCCGCTGGCGCCGCGCGCGCTTGTCAGTAGCCCGGATGCGGCGAGCTGTCCCATCAGCTTCTGCGTCGTGGGAAGGGGGACGCCGGTGTCGCCCGAAAGCTCCGTCGCGCTGAGTCGCGCGCCCGCGGGTCGGCGGGCGGCGGCGGCCATAAGAACGACCGCATAATCGGCAAGATGACTAAGGCGCATGTCCATCCAAACGTAATTCGGAGCTTTCTACTCCGATTTAGTCCGTTGCGCCGGAAAACTCAACCTCGCAGCTGTCGGGCGGATTGCTTCACTACGCTCGCAATGACAGACGGAGGCTCGTGTCCCTTTATTCACTGATCCGGCCGCTCCTGTTCCGCCTCGACGCCGAGCGCGCGCACCGAGCCACCATCGCCTTGCTCAGCCTGCGTACCGGCACGGGCTTCACGCCCGAGTCGACCTACACACCCACGTTGGAAACGCGGGTCGCCGGACTCGATTTCCCCAATCCGATCGGATTGGCCGCCGGATTCGACAAAGATGCCGAAGTGTTCGAGCGAATGCTTGGCCTCGGTTTCGGCTTCGTCGAAGTGGGGACACTGACCCCTCGCCCTCAGGTCGGCAATCCCAAGCCGCGCCTGTTTCGCCTGGTCCCGGACGAAGCGGTGATCAACCGAATGGGGTTCAACAATCGCGGCCAGGTCGACGCGCTGGTGCGGCTGTCGAGGCGCACACCGGACCCGCGGGCTGGTCGGGGTCAACATCGGCGCCAACAAGGACAGCGCAAACCGCATCGCCGACTATGCCGAGGGCGTAAGGACGATGGCGCCAGCCGCTGATTATCTGACGATCAATATCAGCTCACCCAATACACCGGGGCTACGTGAGTTGCAGGACGAAGGCGCGCTGAAGTGAGCTGCTTTCCTCGGTGCAGGCCGTCGGCTCTGAGAAGCCGATCTTCCTGAAAGTCGCGCCGGACTTCGATAAAGGCGATCCCGGAGCGCATCGTGCGCGCCGCGATCGACCACCGGATCGCCGCTGATCATTGTTTCGAACACGACCATCTCACGACCACCTTTAAAATCCGGTCCATGCGAACGAGGCCGGCGGCCTTTCGGGCAAGCCGCTGAAGCCGCTCGCGCTCGATGCCTTACGCAGATTCCGGCGGGCAGGCGGCAAAGAGATGCCACTGATCGGTGTCGGCGGGATCGAGAATGCGGATGACGCGTGGGAGCGCATTCGCGCCGGGGCCAGCCTCGTCCAGCTCTATTCCGCTCTGGCCTATGAAGGTCCAGGGATCGTGCGCGGGATCGCGCGCGGGCTCGCGGACCGCCTGGCGCGCGAAGGGTTTGCCAACATTGCCGAGGCAGTCGGGACCGGGTAGCGCCCGCTCATGCGCCTGCGTCACTCGTTAGTTCTCGCTGCCCTTGTGTTCGGCAGCTGCACCAGCCCTTCACATTCCGCAGCACCGCCCGCGCCGGGCATGGTGAGCGCGGCCGATCCGCGCGCTGCAGCGGCTGGTATCGAAATCCTGCGTGAAGGAGGAACCGCGGCCGACGCGGCATTCGCGACTCTGCTCGCGCTCAATGTCGTCGAGCCCCAAAGCTCGGAAATCGGCGGGGGCGGCTACCTTGTTTATTCGGACCGCGGCGCAGCGCCGGTGACCTTCGATGGCCGCGAAACTGCCCCGCACGCGGCTAATGGTCGCTGGTTCTATAAGGACGGGCAACCGATGCAGTTCAGTGACGCGCAGCCCGGTGGCAAGAGCGTCGGCGTACCGGGCAATGTCCGGATGATGGCGCTGGCGCACCAGCGCTATGGCAAGCTCGTCCTGGGCGGCGCTGTTCCAGCCGGCGATCAAGCTCGCGCGCGATGGCTTCAAGGTCACGCCCCGGCTCTTCAATGCGCTGAGTAAATATCCCGCAACCGGTGCGCTTTCGGCCGATGCGCGCGCGATCTTCTACCAGCCGGACGGACAGCCAAAGCCCGTGGGCACGCTGGTGAAGAACCCGGCGTTCGCGAACCTCCTCGAAAAGGTTGCGCGGATCGGTCCCGATAGTTTCTACGTCGGGCCCAATGCGCAAGCGATCGCAGCGACGGTCAGCAGAGCGCCGCACAATCCGGCACCGATGACGATCGGCGACGTCGCTTCCTACAAAGCCGAGCCGCGCTCGCCAGTCTGCGGCGCGTACCGCGGATATCGCATTTGCGGGATGGGACCATCCTCGTCCGGCGGCTTCACAGTTTATGCGACGCTGAAACAGCTCGAGCGGTTCGACCTGTCGGCGCTTGGGCCGCGTTCGCCGACTGCATGGCACCTGATTGCCGAGTTCGAGCGCGTCGCTTACGCCGACCGCGACAAGTATCTGGCGGACGAGAATTTCGTGAAGGTGCCGCTCGCGGGGCTTACGGACCCAGCCTATCTGGCTAGACCGGTCAGCATTGATTTCTCCCGATGCGAGCTTGGCCCATGTGCGGGCGGGCGCGCCGGCCGGTGCCGAGGTGACTTGCACGCCCGCGCTGCAGCCGGAGCGCGGGACCTCGCACTTCGTCGCCGTCGATCGCTGGGGTGACGTTGCATCGGAGACCTCGACCATCGAGAGTTCGTTCGGCTCCGGACTTATGGTCAACGGCTATTATCTCAACAATGAGCTGACTGACTTCAGCTTCGAGCCCGAGAAGGACGGCTGCCCCGTCGCCAACAGGGTCGAAGGGGGCAAGCGGCCGCGCAGCTCGATGAGCCCAACGATCGTCTATGCACCTGACGGCCACGTCATACTTGCTGTGGGCGCCGCGGGTGGCTCGACCATCCCGGCGCAGGTCATCAAGACGATCATTGGCGTGATCGATTTCCATCTTGCGCCGCAGGAGGCCGTCGCGTTGCCGATGATCTATGCGCCGGGCGATACAATCTTCGTTGAAAGCGGCACGTATCTCGAAGACATGATTCCGCAGCTCGAAGCGCTTGGGCATGCAAGCGTCAGGACGTTGCCGCCCGGTACCTATAAAGCCAACGCGATCGGGTGGTTGGACGGTCGGTGGGCAGGCGGCGCCGACCCGCGCAGCGAAGGGGCGGTCGTTTCTGAATAGGGGGGACTTTGGCTCGGCAACTCGAACGGTTTGAAAATCTCGTGGCACTTTTCCTGAGGCGCGCCGCGGAGAAAGGCGATCAGCCCTTCCTCTGGGCCAAGCGCGAGCGCGAGTGGCAGGCGATCAGCTGGGCACAAGCGGCGCGCCATGTCGCTTCGCTCGCAGCGTCACTGAAGCGGATCGGGCTGCAGCCTGGCGATCGCGTCGCGCTCGTCAGCGAGAACCGGCCGGAATGGCTGATATCCGACCTCGCGATAATGGCGGCCGGCTGCGTGACCGTCCCTACCTACACGACAAATACGCCGCGCGATCACTCGCACATTCTCGAGAATTCAGGCGCGAAGGCGGTGATCGTCTCGAGCCAGAAGCTGGCAAAGAATTTGGTGCCGGCGGTGCTGACAACCAACGAATGCCATCATGTCATCGCCATCGAACCGCTTCAGTCAGTGCAGGCCCCGGACTGGGTAAGCTGCCATTCATGGCCGAAGCTCGCTTCCTTTGATGCTGACCTCGGCGCGCTCGAACGGGAGGTCGCCGCGGTCGGCCGGGAGACGCTCGCCTGCCTCATTTACACCAGCGGCACCGGCGGCGCTCCGCGCGGAGTTCGGCAGCACCACGGCGCGATCCTCCACAATCTCGAGGGCTGCACGGACGTTATTTCGACCGACTTCGGCTGGGATGACGAAGTCTTCCTGTCCTTCCTGCCAGCCAGTCACGCTTACGAACATACAGGAGGGCAGCACTTCCCGATCGCGCTGGGCGCGCAGATCTATTTCGCGGAGAGCCTCGAAAAGCTCGCGTCCAACATCGAGGAAGTGCAACCGACGATCATGGTCGTCGTGCCGCGGCTGTTCGAAATGCTACGTGCTCGCATCATGAAGTCGATCGAGACACAGGGCGGGATCTCGAAATATCTGATGAAGCGGGCGCTCAAGATCGGCGGCGACAAGGCGCAAGGAAAAATAAAGCCCTGGGACCTGCCGATGGATCAATTTCTTGCGCTGACTTTGCGCAAGAAGGTGCGCGCCAAGATTGGGAAGCGCCAGAAGGCGTGGGTTTCGGGCGGCGCTCCGCTCAACCCCGAGGTCGGACTGTTCTTCGAATTGCTCGGAATCACTTTCCTCCAGGGTTACGGCCAGACCGAGACGGGGCCCGTGCTCGCCTGCAACCGGCCGAGCGCCGGGATTCGGCTCGATACCGTGGGACCGCCCATCAAGAACACCGAAGTGCGCATCGCCGAGGATGGCGAAATCATGGTCCGCGGCGAGCTTGTGATGCACGGCTATTGGCGGAACGAGGAAGAGACGAAGCGTGTGCTTCGCGACGGATGGCTTGCCACCGGCGACGTCGGCCATTTCGACGAGAAAGGCCGCATCAAGATCACCGACCGCAAGAAGGACATCCTGGTCAACGACAAGGGCGACAATATTTCGCCGCAGCGGGTCGAGGGGATACTCACCCTGCAGAATGAAATCGCGCAGGCCATGGTTTACGGCGACCGCCGGCCGCACCTCGTAGCGCTGCTCGTGCCGGACCCGGAATTAAGATCATCCCCAGACCTTCACCAGCGGCTTCAGTCAGCGGTCGATCGTGTGAATACCGATCTGTCGGTGGCGGAGAAAGTGCGGCGATTCATCGTCGCCGACGAGCCCTTCAGCATTGAAAACGAGCAGCTGACCCCGTCGATGAAGATACGGAGGCACGTCATCGGGAAGGCCTACGGCGAGCGGCTTTCGGCGCTGTACGCGCGCTAGCCCTCAGCCGCGTGTATAAGGGATGATCTCGGTGATCGTGCAGCTTCCGACATTGGTGCGCGTGGTCGTGTCGATCACTTCCTGGATGTCACCCTGGCACAGGCCCATCGACCCAACCTGGCGTCCCAGTAGTGCATAGCTCCCAGACGTGATCAGCTCGCAGCCGGGACTTAGATGCGCAATATAAACATTGTTATGGCCGCTGCCGACGCGGAAGCCGAGCGTCCGGCCGTCGATGATCGTCATGTCGTTCGTGCGGTGGCTCTGAAGGCAGGGTAATCGAAGGCTGCGCCACCTTTCCTTCGACGAGTTGCTGATACCGCTGAATGGCCCTCGGATTCGGCGTCTCCGGCGGCGGTGGCGCGGTCGTGCAGGACGCGAGAGATCGTACCCGCGATCAGGAGAGAAATGCGACGCATCTTTGACCTCCTCAAACATTTCGCAGCCGTCCCGAAAGCGCTTTCACTCATGAACGAAAGCTGTCTTTGGCGGTCCTGCGATACGCAAATTCCTCCACGTTAGTGGCGCGAACGAAGGGATTGGTTTCACGTTCTTGCGCTACCGTAGTCGGAACCGTGATGCGACCCGCATCATGCATCGTCTCCACGTGGGCGAGCCGTTCGGCAATGGCTTCGTTGCCGGGCTCGGCGTGCTGGGCGAAGCGTGCGTTGGCGAGCGTATATTCGTGGGCGCAATATAGACGCGTATCTTCCGGCAATTCTGCCAAGCGCTGGAGCGAGCGGTACATCTGCTGCGGCGTTCCCTCGAACAGTCGCCCGCAGCCCATCGCGAACAAGGTGTCGCCGACAAAGGCGACCCGTTCGTCGTCGAAGATGAGCGCGATATGGCCGAGCGTATGTCCCGGAACCTCGATCACCCGGCCGACGTGTCGGCCCAGCCTCACCTCATCGCCTTCACTGAGCGGGATATCGCGACCGGGGATATCTTCCTCAGCCGGTCCCGAGATGCGTGCGCCGCTTGCTTGTCTTATCGCGAGGTTGCCGCCGGTATGGTCGGGGTGCCAATGCGTGTTCCAGACCTGATCGATGGTCCAGGAGCGCCGCTCGGCTTCAGCGAGAGCCGGACCCGCGTCGCCCGGGTCCACCACGGCGGTTTCCCCGCTCTTCGAATCGTGGACGAGCCAGATGTAATTGTCGCTGAAAGCTCGGACCGGAACGATTTCCACCATCGGGCTCCTACCCCTGCCGTCCGATGATCGCCAGCGTATCGGCCGCGAGCTTCCGGGTCAGGTTGGCAGCGGGAAGGATTTCGCCCAAGGGCGCCGCCTGTCCCGCCCACATCGGCCCAAACCCGTGTTCGTCCTTCTTCTCCGCGGCGACGCGGATCGGAGCGAGCGCTGCACTCGCCAGCGGGTAGGGCGGCGCTTCCTCGCGCACTGCACCAAGATCATCCATCAGGCGACCGCGAATTCCGCGCGCGAGCCCGCCGGTAAACAGGTTGGTGAAGACGCTTCCACCCTCGCGAAGCCTGTCCCGATGCGCGGTGCTGATGTTCGCCTCGGGTGTGTGCAGATAGGCCGTTCCCAGCTGGACGCCGCTCGCGCCGAGCATCAGCGCGGCGGCGATGCCGCGTGCATCGCCGATGCCGCCGGCGGCAATCACCGGCACCAGGACCGCATCGGCCACCAGCGGAATTAGCGCAAACAGGCCCAGCGCTGCTGCCGGATCGGAACCGAGGAAGCGGCCCGAATGTCCTCCCGCTTCGAACCCTTGAGCGATAATCGCATCGACGCCTCGCTCTTCCAGCCAGCGCGCTTCCTCGACGCTCGTCGCATTGCCGATCACTGTTGCGCCGGCCGCTTTCACGCGCTCGAGCAGCGCCTTTTGTGGCAAGCCAAAATGGAAGGTGACAACGAGCGGTCTCGCCTCTTCAACGACGGCGCACATTTCGGAGTTGAACGGAAGGCGCATTGCACCTCCGCTCCCCGGCTCGACACCATATTCCTGATAGTAAGGCTGCAGCAGTGCTCGCCACCGGCTATCGTCCACCTCGCCGGGCATCGAGTGGCAAAAGAAATTGAGCGCGAAGGGTTCGCTGGTGCGCGAGCGCACCTCGGCAACCTGCCCCCGCACCTCATCCAGAGAGAGCATTCCGCACGGCAGCGATCCGAGGGCGCCGCCCTCGATCGCGGCTACGCACAGGTCAACTGCGCCCGCACCAGCCATCGGGGCCTCGAGGATCGGATGCTCGGTCCCGACCAGTTCGAGGAAGCGGCGATCGGGCCAGCCTACCATTGGCCGGTGTTCGGCATTGATACCCATGGCTCCGCGGGCTCGAGGGCTGCGCCCTTTTGCAGAAGCTCCACAGAGACGTTGTCCGGGGTTAGGACGAAGGCCATCCGACCGTCCCGGGGCGGCCGATTGATTGTCACGTCGCCATCCATGAGCCGTTGGCATGTCGAGTAGATATCGTCGACCTGATAGGCGAGGTGGCCGAAATTCCGCCCGCCGTCATAGCCGCTCTCGTCCCAGTTCCAGGTGAGTTCGACTTCACCGCCCTCGTCGCCCGGAACGCCGAGGAAGATGAGGGTGAAGCGGCCCGCCTCATTGTCCATTCGGCGCCGCTCCTCGAGGCCCAACAGTTGAAAGAATGCAACAGTCGCTTCCGGATCGGAGACACGGATCATCGAATGCAGGAATTTCATTTCGCCTCACTCAATTCATCGCTATAAATGCACGGTTCGTCGTAGCCGTGACCGGCGATAATGACCGGTGGCTGCTCGTATATGCGGACGAACGCACGGGTTTTCATCCCATGATCAAGAAGCTGCAGGACAGCCGCGCCGTCCTTTTGGGCGCGGTCGCGATTTTTGCGATCGGTCTCACAACCAGTGGTTACGCGCTCGGCGATGGGCTTCGTCGCTCAAAGATGGCGGAGCACAGGTCGGTGACGGTGCGCGGGGTTTCCGAACGCAACGTCACTGCCGATCTCGCGACGTGGTCGGTCGACTTTTCGCACCAGGGGGCGGATCTTGGCTCGGTCCAGCAGTCGGTTGACGAGCAGGCTCGCGCCGTCCGCGCCTTCTTCCAGCGCGCCGGGTTCAAGGCCGACGAAGTGACGGACACGAACGTGACCTTGAGCCACGAGCAGCAGCGGGACAATGCCGGCAAGCCAGTCGGACCGCAGATGCTTGTCGTTCGCCGCTCGATCCAGCTGCGCACCGGCGATGTGATGAGAGTGCGCGCAGCCTATACCCGCCAGGCCGAGCTACTCCGGTCGGGTGTCGAAATGTCGGGAAGCAATGTCAGCTACACCTTCACGGGATTGAACGCGCTCAAGCCCGAGATGATCGCTGAGGCGACCCAGAACGCGAGGCGCAGCGCCGAGCAATTCGCGCGCGATAGCGGCGCTGGCGTGGGCAAGATCAAAACGGCCAGCCAGGGATATTTCTCGGTCGGTGCGCGCGATGGCGAGGAGTGCGACGATTGCGGGTCGTCTGGCGGCAGTTCGCCGTACCAGAAGGTCCGCGTCGTGACGACCGTCGACTACGACCTCGGCTAGGAAGCGCTATCGCATCACTTCGGCTTCGTGGAATCGGTCTTCACGGTCGGAGTGACGCCGAGCATCTCAACCGCCTTGGCTGCGGCCTTGCCGATCTCGCCGTTGGGGTCGCTGCCGGCAGCGCGCATCCAGTAGCTGCGAGCCTTGTCGTCGTCGCCCGTGATGTCGGCGACATGGCCCGCTTCGAACAGGATCGTCGGGTCAGACGGAGCGAGGTTGAGCGCCTTACCGATCGCCATTTGCGCTGTAGTCGTGTCGTTTTCTCGGATCGCGAGCGCGGCAGAAAAATACCAGTAGAACGGGTCCGCGGAAATGGTCTGCGCGGCCTCGTTTGCCTTGGCCCGAGCCGTCTGGAGATCGTTCTGGGCCTCAGCGGCGCGAGCGCGGTCGAGCAGCGCCTCGCCGTGCTGCTCGGCCTCGAGCCCCGGCATTGCGAGCGCCCTGTCGAGATCGAGCGCCGCTTTGCCGGGCTGGTTTGCCGCGATCCAGAGGTTGCCGGCCGCCGCGTACATGCGCGCTGTCCGCGGATCCTTGTCAGATGAGGCTTTCGCCGCTTCCTCGAACGTCTGGGCAGCGGACGCGTGATCGCCGCTCTTCTCTGCGGCAAGCGCGCGACAAACCAGCGCATCTGGCGTCACGAGGTTCGGGCAAGGCCCAGCACTCGATGATGGGGCAGCAGCGAGGGCGGCGGCAAACAGAAGGATCAAGCTTTAAGGCTCCAGCAGGGTTTTCACGGTGTTGAGGATCGCCCGGATCTCATTCGGCTCCGACAAGCGATGGCCGCCGCCTTTGAGGACTTCCAGCTGGACATCGGATGAACGGAGCTGGCGCATCAGCCGGAAGGCGACCTCGAGCGGCACTTCCCGATCGACCTCGCCATGGAGCAGGCGGACGGGGCAATCAATGGCGATTTCTTGATCGAGCAGCCGGAGCCGCTGTCCCAATTCCCAGAATGCGCGCGTGAAGATCTGCGGCTCCGGGCCATAGGGATTTGGCTCTTCGATCTTGCCGTCGCGCCCCAGTGCCGTTTTCTGCTCTGCCGAGAAGCCCCACTCCGTGAAATCGGGAGCGGCGGCAATTCCGACCAGGGCGCGCATGCGCTCAGGTCGGAGCAGCGCCAGGTGAGCGGCGATCCACCCGCCCATTGACGAGCCGACGACGACCAACGGTCCCTCGCTCAGCTGGTCGAGCGCGGCGAGGGCTTCTTCAAGCCATAGAGCGAGCGTTCCGTCCTCGAATTTGCCGGCACTCGACCCAGTGCCTGAATAGTCGAGGCGCAGCATCGCCGCGCCGTGTTCCTCGGCGAATGCATCGAGGGCGAGCGCCTTCGCCCCCTCCATGTCCGACGCATAGCCGGGCAGGAAAAGGAGGGTTGGGGATCGTCCTTGGCGGAGCCGATATGCGATCCGGCGGCCGTTGAATTCGAGATGCCGAAGTCCCTGCACGCTCATTCAGCCCAGTAATTCGCGTCTTGTCTGCCTGAGCCTCGGGATACCCCCGGGGATCATCGGACGGCCAGCGCACTCGACGTCTACCGGCGAGGATCGAGGTCCGCGCTCGCCGATCTCCTCTACTCGCTGCAGCCGGCTCAGCATCACTGATGCCTCTTTTCAGCTTGGACTTGAAAGCGCAATCGTCGGAACGGCTCGCGCTCGCGCAGGTTGTCTGCTTCAGCGAAGGAGGCCCCACCATGAAATACCGCAAGCTCGGCGACAGCGACCTCGAGGTATCGGAGATTTCGCTCGGGTCATGGCTCACGTACGGCGTCGGTGTGGAGGCTGAGAAGGCGCGGGCCTGCCTCGAGGAGGCGTTCAACCAAGGCATCAATTTTATCGACACCGCGAATATTTACGGGCGGGGCGCAGCTGAGAGCTTTCTTGGGCAAGCGCTCAAAGGACGCGGCCGCGATTCCTACGTGCTTGCGACCAAGCTCTACTTCCCGATGACCAGCACCGATCGCGGCTTGTCGCGCGAGCAGGTCGAAAAGCAGCTCGATGCATCGCTGAAACGCCTCGAGACCGACTATGTCGATCTCTACCAATGCCATCGCTACGACTGGGACACGCCGCTCGAAGAGACGATGGAGGCACTCACCCGCGCCGTTGAGAGCGGCAAGACGCGTTACATCGGCTTTTCGGAATGGCCCGCGGACCGGATCCAGGCGGCGATCGACCTTGCGGGTACTCGCGGTTTCACCAAGTTCGTATCCAGCCAGCCACAATATTCGCTGCTGTGGCGAGAGCCGGAAAGTGAAGTCATTCCGCTCTGCGCAGCGAACGGCATTTCCCAGATCGTGTGGTCGCCGCTCGGGCAGGGCGTGCTTAGCGGTAAATATGATCCCGATCAGCCGCCGCCGAGGGATTCCCGCGCCGCCAGCGAAGAAATGGGCGGGTTCATGGACCGGCTAATGCGGCCGGACGTGCTGCGTGCTGTTCAGCGCCTGAAGCCGATCGCCGAGGAAGCTGGTCTCACACTACCTCAGTTCGCGCTCGCCTGGGTGCTTCGGGAGCCGAACGTCGCATCGGCGATCATCGGCGCTTCGCGGCCGAGCCAGGTTCGGGAGAATGCCGCCGCGTCGGGAGTCATCGTCGACACGCAGCTGTTCATGCGCGCGGAGCAGATCATCGACGAGGCGCTCGGGCGGGTGGAGACAGCCTAGATCGCTTTCGAACTATGCCTCGAGGGCGAAACGAAAATCTCCTCGATTGGAAGCTCGAACAGCTCGGCGATTCGGAAGGCGAGCGGCAACGAAGGATCATATTTGCCGGTCTCGATCGCGTTGACGCTCTGGCGCGACACTTCGAGGCGTTCCGCCAGGTCCTGCTGGCTCCAGGTGCGCTCTGCGCGGAGGATTCGGAGCCGGTTCTCCATCAGCATTGCACCGGTGCGCCAACGGTCAGCTTATTCATGATCGAGCCGACACTGAGCCCGAAGAACCAGACGATCACGATGTAGTAGGAAATCGACGTGTCCCACGAGATCGAAGCTCTCGAGGAAACCCCAGATCGTCGCAACGCTGAGGGCGAAACCGCTGGCCCAAAGGGTCTGGCGTACAATGATCATGCGGACATATTCATCGCGCTCCTCGACCAGGTAACGTCCCATCGCGCCGAAGATACCGATGATCGGAAGCGCAGGCAGGATGGCCGCAACATAAGCCACAGCACCGTGAAGCAGATGATGCTTGAAGCCGTAGACGGCGGCGATGAGGAAGGCCGCGTAAAGCAGGCTCAGCCAGATGATCCGCAGGTTGTAGCGTTTCATTGCGGGATTCCACGCCATGGCAAAATTCCCTTCATCAATTGATGTTTAGGCCGCTTCGCTGTCTCGCGAGACAAGGCCGAGGCAGCCGAAAGCACCCTGGATGACGACCCAGACGAACGGGATCCAATAGGCCTCGATGAGGGGCATGGCCCCGAAGGCCTGGAGGAAGCCCCACACGACGGCCGCACCCATCGTCGCGTTGGTCGCAATTGCACTCCGGCGAAGGGTCAGCGCCTGGTGATATTCATCGCGTTCATCCGAAAGGTAGCGGCCCCAGCTCGCGAAAATGCCGAGCACTGGAAGCGATGCGACCAGGGCCATCAGGAGCGGGATGTAGCCCGCCACAGCTGTGTTCGAGCGGATCCAGATCAGCGGCGGCAGGATCACGGCGTAGACGAGCAGCAGCCACAAGGTTCTACGGACGTGGGCCCGCTGGGCAGGGGTGAACTCGCTTTGCTTTGCAGCAAACATACGTCAAGCTCCTTTGTCCTTAAGACAAGGGTACTTTACAACGGAGCCGATGGCGTGTCAAGCATGCTGGCAATTATATACTTGACGTACCGGTGAGTAAGGCTTACTTGTCATTGCAGAGAGACAAGAGCCATGACCGCGAACCTCACCCTTCCGATCTATACAGACCCTGAAAAGGCGCGTGAGCACCTAGAGCAGCTCCACTGGCCGAACGGTCCCGTCTGCCCTCATTGCGGCTCTGTCGAGAACATCACGAAGCTTCAGGGCAAGAGCACTCGCAAGGGCGTCTATAAGTGCAACGCCTGTGCAAAGCCGTTCAGCGTGACCGTTGGAACGGTGATGGAGGACAGCAAGATTGCGCTGAACAAGTGGGTGCTCGCGTTCGCGCTGGTGAACAGTTCGAAGAAGGGCATCAGCGCCCACCAGCTGCACCGCTCGCTCGGCATCACTTACAAATCGGCTTGGTTCATGCATCATCGCATCCGTGAGGCGATGAACCTTGACCACGAGCCGATGGGCGGCCTCGGCCACGATATTGAAGCTGATGAAACCTACATCGGGCGCGATCCGAACAAGGCTCACAGCCGCACCGCCATTCGTCACATGAACACGGTGGTGAGCCTCGTTGATCGCTCAACGGGCGTAGCGCGCAGCCTCCACGTAACTGACAATCTCAACGCCGATACCGTCTCACGCATCCTCTACACGAACGTGGCGCGCAACAGCCGCCTGATTACGGACGAAGCCTATTTCTACCTTCGTCCTGGTCGCGAGTTTGCCGCGCATGGACACGTCAATCACTCGCAGGATGAATACGTTTCGCGGCTTGATCGCTCGCTTCACACGAATACGATTGAAGGCTTCTTTTCGATCTTCAAGCGCGGGATGCGCGGCGTGTACCAGCACTGCAGCTCGAAGCACCTACAGCGCTATCTCCACGAGTTTGACTTCCGCTACACTTTCCGTGCGGCCAGGGCTATGACGACGCGGAGCGCACCGCAGAGGCTATCAAAGGTGCGCGCGGAAAACGCCTCACCTACCGCAGACCTGCTTGCGCCTAATTTCTACCGGTTGCCGCCCTCTTTTGGTCAGCCCCGGAAGCGCTGAACTCGTGGCTAACTCACGTTAAGCGTTCGATGCGCCGATCAATTCTAGCGAAGAGGCGGGTATGGCAACGGATAAAGGCAAAGGGCCACCGAGTTATCGGGATTCAGGCTCGGGCGAGTTCGTGAAAAAGAGCTACGCCGACAAGCATCCGAAAACGACCGAGGAAAGAACACAATCGGCCACCTCCGAAGAAGTAATAGAGACCTTACAACAAGCGGCTAATTGCGACGGTGAAGCCAACCGCAAGCGAAATCAGTGCGCTGCACATACTAAGCCGTATCCAGAACGCGGCGTTGGATATGGCTGTCTGCGTTTGCTTCGATCATCTCGGCGTAAAAGTCGGCCATGTCGGACAAAGCCGCATCTCGTGACTGCCCATCAGCGATGCTCCCTATCCATGCGCTCGGAGTATTGCCCGTAAAGTCCCAAGCAACGGGTCGCGCGGCGACAACAGCAAGTACCGCCGCGGCGAAAAGGAAGAGCCCCGTCACGATGGTTGGGAAGGCGACGCATACGGCATCACGCGAGACGCCAAGAGCCGCGCCAATGGTGGCTGCGGCGGCAGCCACCATCAGGCCAGCGAAGGTCATGGCGCGTTGGTCAGCGGCAATGGCGACGATAGGTCGGGGCTTGAAGGCGCACTTCCGCTTCGCGAATAATTTCGGCAAGCATTTCGCTCGTCGCCGCATAGTCTGAGCTACTCATAAGGAGTCCATTTAATTATGGTGGAGCGTCCGCCCAAGTCCACGAAGAGCAGTCCGGCTTCGGGCCGGTCCGCAAAGAACGGGAAATTCGTCGAGGTCAGGAAGTCAGAGAAGAAGGGCAGCAGCTCTTCTGGCAGCAAGAGCGGCGGCAGCAAAAAGAAGAAGTAGCCTGCTACCGCTTGCGCGGCTGTTGCTTTGAACGCCTGACTATCTCTTCGTTGCTGATCGGCGGAGTTGCGAGGGCGCGTCGGATTAGTTCGTCGCGGCGTCTGTCGCTCTCTCTTTCAGAAGGCGTTGTCATGCGTAGCAACTCCGAAACGTGCCGAATGTACGCCTCCTGCATGGAGGAGATCAAATGGAGGTTGACGGAGATAGACCGGCGCCTCGCCCTGGTGTCCAAACGACAACGTGAGCCTGATTCCCTTTTCGAGGCGGAGTTTTGCTACCTGCAACTGCGTTACGTGTGCGAGCTGATCGCCTTGGCATCGCTGGTGGCTCACCGTTCTTACGGCCTCAGTAAAGAATTGCTTGAGGCGTGGCACGCCGACCAAATATTCTTCGAGTTGGAGCAAATCAACGAACACTGCTTTTCCGTGGCCCGTCAGTGTGAGCCGGAGCGGGAACGGATGGCATATTGCCGATCAGCCCGACCGCATACTGACCAGAAGCGACCTGAAAGAAATCTACGGAAAATGCGGGAATGCGCTGCACCGAGGCCGCCTGAAGCACACGCTGACGGGGAAGCAGAAGGTCTACGACCCAAACGATCTCATCCTTTGGGTCCATTCAATTGCGGACCTAGTGCGCGAACACACCATCCTATTGCCGAAAGAAAACGGGGCGTTGTTCATAAACTTTTTCGGCGGCCCGAAGCGTGAGGTTGCCGTGCTGCAACTCGCAGCGGATGGACCCTTTTCAATACAACGAGCGGACCCTCACCCACGCCCATCCCCGGCGAAGGGTAAACGACGTCACCCTCGCGGCAGGACGCGATAGCGGATTTGGGATCCCCGATCCTTTGGTGTCGAAGTCTCTGGTACGTTTCATATATAATGTCCAGCATGCTGGACATTATATACTTGACAAAGCAGGCACTATGGCTAGTGTCGGATCAAAGGACAGGCCGACATGGAAGACATCTATCAGCCCCATTTTCAGGACGAAGAGAAAGCCCGCGAGCGCCTAGAGAGCTATCCGTTGGCCGGATGGTCCCGAGTGTCCACATTGCGGCCTCATCAACGCCACCAAGCTTGAGGGCAAAAAGCACCGCAAGGGCGTCTATCAGTGCAATTCGTGCCGCGAGCAGTTCACCGTGACTGTCGGGACCGTGTTCGAGCGTTCCAAGATCCCGTTGCACAAGTGGCTGCTCGCCAATCACCTTATCGTTGCCAGCAAGAAGGGCATTTCCTCTCACCAGCTGCACCGCATGTTGGGCGTCACCTACAAGACCGCTTGGTTCATGGCGCATCGCATCCGCGAAGCCATGAAGCAGGATCACGAGCCCCTTGGCGGCGAAGGCTGCACCGTGGAAGTCGACGAGACTTTCACCGGCAAGGACAGGAGCAGGCCCCCTTCGCGCACTCCATACCGCAACATGAACCAAGTCGTGAGCCTAGTGGACCGCGCAACTGGACGTTCCGTTTCCTTCCACGTTGCAGGCAACCTCAACGCTAACACCGTTGCCGACATTCTCTACACGAACGTGCGCCGCGAGAGCCGCCTCATCACCGACGAGGCCAAGTTCTACATCCGTCCGGGCCGTGAGTTCGCGACCCATGAAAGCGTCAATCACTTCGCCAAGGAATATGCTCGCGGCGACGTTACCACGAACACAATCGAAGGCTTCTTTTCGAATTTTCAAACGCGGCATGCGCGGCATCTATCAGCACTGCGGATCGCAGCATCTGCACCGCTACCTTGCCGAGTTCGACTTCCGTTACACCCATCGCATCGCTTGCGGTTACAGCGACGCGGACCGCGCCGTTGAAGCCCTCAAGGGCATCGCTGGCAAGCGCCTCACCTATCGGCGGATTGGTTCGCTCGCAGCCTAATTATTACAACCCCCACCCTCTGATAGGCGAACGTCGCAAACGATGGACTAGCTAAAGGAAGGCGTGTTGCAACTCTTCCTCGTCAACAGCCTCTGCTGATTTCACGGCGTCGAAGCGAGCCATGGGAAGGTCGAGACGCTTCCCATCGAGTATCTCGTCGATTGTCACGATTTGTATTCGATCATCCTCGCGATTGATCAGCGGGTGGCGGTACTTTCCGGCTGCAAGCGCTTCCTCCCGCATCGCGCGCGTGGGCTGCCCCATTGTGAGCAGAATCCCAAAATCTGCACCAGCCCTAAGCCTGTCGCTGTTGAGGGTGGCAACCGTCGCCCGACCAGCCCCGCCAGATTTAACTTGGAAAATCGCTTTACCGTTCGTGTCCTTATCAACGGGGAAAATCGGCGATGCCATCAACACCGGCATCCGCCCCTTCTTCTCATTGATGCGTGCCTGGTTGCCAGAGTTAGGTGAGGACTGCCCACTTCTCGAACTCCTTCCGCCGTTCTGTCATCCTTCCGCTTCGCTAGCGCAACGGCGGACGACGAATCGCGGCGGCGCGCCGTCGAGCAGGACGCCGGATTCGATTTCTGGCCATTCCTCGGGGTGCCTATCCTGAAGCCGCTTCAGGATCAGCGAGATCGACTGATAGGTGATATCGATGCCGATCCAACGGCGGTTTAGCCGTTGAGCAACAGCAATCGTCGTTCCGCATCCGCAATAGGCGTCTAACACCACATCGCCTTCGCGCGTGGCCGTGCTCAATATACGCTCTAGCAAAGCTTCAGGTTTTTGGGTTGGATAGCCAAGCCGCTCCGCACTCTGCGATTGAATACTGTTGATATCAACCCACCAATCCTCGGGAATTTTCGGGTCGTCGAGATAGTAGCGGTAGTATTTGCCGGAAGCCTTCACTAGCTTGTCCTGATATCGACGTCCGTCTTTATCGACCCCGATTTTGCCACCAAAGCTCTTTGTTCCGGTTTCGGCGCTTCATGCCGGACTTGGTGCCGTCGAAGAAATAATTCGGCCCTTTGGAATACCAGAAAATAATATCGTGTTTGCGGGCAAAGTGGCGCTTACTCTTGCCGCCAACATTGTAGCACCATACAATTTCGTTGATGAAATCTCCTCGGCGTCCGCAAAAGACGCTGTCGAGAATGAGTTTTAGGTAATGCGACGCGGTAGGATCGCAGTGGAGGAAGAAACTTCCTTCTGCCTTCAAAACACGCCGTATTTCGATAATCCGAAGCGTCATGTGAATGAGGTACGCGAGCAGCGCGCCACGGCCCAAAACCTTCTCGTATCCTTTGATCAGGTCAACGGTTTGCTCGGAGAGTCTACCGTTTTGCAAATTGCGGATATCAGTAATGAAGGCGAGCCCATCGATCGCCTCATCACCCCATGACCAAGTGTCAACAAATGCCTGCGCTTGCGCCGCATCGTCGCCGCCCTGATTGTTGTAAATTTGAAAGTAGTTGCGCTTAGAATTGAAAGGCGGGTCAATGTAGCAAAGATCGACGCTATCGTCCTGCAATCTTGGTACGAAGAACGTCAAGATTGTCGCCGTAGTATCGGCGATTTCGCCACTCTGCCCCTGTCAACACGAACTATACCCCCTTTTCAGTTCGGCGGGCGCATGTTGCCTGTAGAGCGAGAGCTAATCAACCCATCTATTTTGACTTGCCCTTCTTGGGCTCATCCTTGTGCGGGTGCGGCTTTGTCGCCAGCATCCGCCGCAACACGTCATCCTCTCGCTTTTGATCGGTGTCTGTCATGGAAAACTCTGCATATACTGCCCGTTCGAGAAATTGTCCGCGCTCAGAGATCGCCGCTGTCTCACCGGCGACGATGATGTCCAGCAATGGACCGTAGCTGGAACGAACTTTCTCGGCAGGCGATTTCGCCACGTTCCTCGGAAGCTCGATACTGACACCGGAAAGCCGATTGTGACGGAAGCGTCATAGACATCGAAGCCGCGCAACAACATGGCCATGCACGTCCTAGCGAAGCACCTCAAGCATCCCGCAGAGATAATCGAAGCTCTCGTTGCAGCGAACGCGTATACAAACTCCAGGGCGGCCTATCCACGACGCCGCAATCGGATTGGGTCCACGGTGTTCCGTTTCACTCAGGGATGGTCGGAGGAAAATGGAGGTTCGATCAGAGGCAAGGGCGGACGAGGGCGCTTGGCAGCTGCATGAAACGGAGCAAGACGATCTAGCCGACGACATTTTTCAAGAACCACGGACGCTCGTCAGGAAATGGTGCGTTCCGGCTCTGTCGATCCGCTCATGTGCACAGGATGCCAAGAGCGAGGCGATGATCAAGCTCGGTCATGAAGCATCAGTCTCATCGAGACGATGAGTCTAGCGAGGTCCCCCAAATAGTCGCTAGAAGGTCAGACCCCGAGCAAGACCGGGGCTCACCATCGTCGGGCGTAACGCTGTCAGGCGCAAACCATGAGCGGGAGCTGGTATCTGGGTACGTTGCTTTGTCAAGTATATAATGTCCAGCATGCTTTACCGCCTTCCGGCAGATGTCGAAGAGCGCATCAGCCTGATCGCGGCTTAGAGCCGGCTCATATGCCATGCTGGAATCGTAGGCGGCGGCAAATTTGTCCGCTCGCTTGCTGCTCAGCGGATGGCTCTCGAGGAACTCCGCGCTGAACTCCGGTGCTTCCCTCGATAGTCGTTTGAAGAGCTGCGCGGTCGGCTGCGGCGAGATATGCGCCTGCTTCAGCATCTCGATCGCGTCGGTGTCTGCCTGCGCCTCATTCTCGCGCGTGTAGCTTAAGGAGACGATCTGCTCGGCGTTCGCGCCGACATTTCCGGCGAAAAGTCGGATCAGAGCGCCGATGCCGAGTTCACGGATCAGCGCCTCGGTCACATGACGGCGGCGGACATGCGCGACCTCGTGTGCCAGCACGCCGGCGAGCGCTTCCGGGTCCGTTTCGGTGATGGCCGGCTTGAACACGACGATGTAACCGCCAGGGAGCGCGGCGGCGTTGAATACCGGCACATCGAGCGCCGCGATCTTGATCCCGTTTGGACCGGCGGTCGCGCCAGGAGCCACGCGCTCGACCAGCGCTTCGAGCGCGCGCTGCCCTTTCGCACTCCTGCACCGCATGCTTCCGAAATCACCGACGATGGCGGTGCCGACGTTGCGCTCCCAGCTCATCGGGACGTGCGGCGCGATCCAGTGCGGCGCAATATAGCCAATTGCAACGACCGAGGCGGTGATGAGCCCGCCGACGACGAGCGCGGGGACTAAACCAACGCGGTCAATCCAGCGGCCGTAGCGCGCTTCCCGGCCAAGCAACGGGTTCAGCTGCCCTTCCGCGTCAGCGGGCAGGATCAGCCGCCAGCCGGAAAGGTCGGTCCTCCCGAGCCGAAGCGAGGCCTTGCCCGCATCGAGTCGCCTAAGGATGCCGGCTTCTATGGTGTCGCTCCAGCCGCTATCCTGCCTGATGAGAAGCGCGGCATCCCCGACCTCGACCGCAACATCGTGCGGGTGGGCGGTGACGCCGTCATAGAGCTTGCCGATGATCAATGGGTCAGATCGCGCCGACGTCGAACGCATCGGCAAAGCCCTCCGCCTCGCGCGGCGCATGCGTGGTCGACTGCGTCAGGTGGGACACGTCGATCGTGCCGTAAACGTGCATGTGGCGCACCATGAAGGCCCAGTTCCGGTAGCCCCAATAGGTCAGGCCAAATCCGAGCGTCACGATCGCAAGGCCGAGATTGCCAAGGAACAATCCGAGCCATTGGAAAGTGGTAGCTTCGAATCCGAACTCGAGATCGCCGAGCGAAGTGACTGATGCGGCCTTGCGATAATAAGCGGCATACCAGTTCAGGGTCAGCAGCGGGATCGCGACGTAGAAAAGGATCGCCAAACCCGTCGCGATCGCGAAAAATCCCGCGGGCGGCCGTCCTCCCTGCTTTGCTGTAGCCGCCATGATTCCAGCCGCTATCCCCGCAGCGACTAATCCCACCGGCGCCAGGTAGACGAGCGCCCATTTTCCCTTGAGCCCTTCCGCATCGAGGTTCGAGCGAAATTCGAGCGGGCCAAAGCTCATCGCGTTCCAGCGTGAGTTCCAGAGCCGCGTCGCCGCCCAGGGATAGACGATGAACAGGCTGAGGGACGACAGCGCGATGCGGCCGAGATATTCGCCGCCATAATTCCACCCCGGGTCGTTGCTGCCGCCGCGGATGCCGTGCCAGTAGCTCCTGGACAAGCGATAGCGCAGCGCCCGGAAGCGCGCGAAGCCGCCAAGATAGACGATCGCAATCTCGAACAGGAAAATGACCCCGAACGCGGCATCAGTCTTCCCTCTCGCGACGAGCGCCGGGAACAGGAACTGGATGAACAGGATGAAGGGCGCAAGCACGGCGATGACGATCAGGAAGCCGAGAAACATCTCTTTTCCAGTCCCGGTCCATTCGAGCGTGTCGTCGATGAACTCGGTTCTCGACCAGAGATATCGGCGCTGCCGGGCGGCCGCCCAGAAGCGGTAGATCCCGAGCGTACAGATGAAAAGCAGCGCATTCGTAACTGCGATCGGCAGATATTCGCGCCAGCTTCCGGTGAACCGGACTGCGCGCTCGCCCGCCGCAGCCGGTGCCCTATACGCGTCCATAGACTAGCCCCTCCCCGAGCGGGCCGAAGGCTGCAATGGTTTGAGGAACTTGGCAAGAGCGGCGGCCAATCCTCGGGAAGCTACCAAATATAAGGTATCAGGCGCCAACGAACCTTGCGCCGATAGTCGGTGTATCCGTCCAGATGGCGGATCAGCATGCGCTCCTCGTCGATAAGGCGCCACGCGAGGGCGGGCAGGATGGCAACGAGCACCAATACGTCCCACCAGGAGGCCAGCGAGATTGGGATCCCGAAGAGCATGACGAGCGCGGTCGCGTACATGGGATGTCGGACGATCGCATAGGGGCCGGTCGAGATCACCCTCTGCCCTGCGGCGACCTGGATCGTGGCGGCAGCATAGCTGTTGGCCCGGAATACGGCGAGGATCCCAACCCAACCGGCTAGAAGCAGTACGTCACCAAGGATCGTGACCTCTCCAGGCATTCGAGACCATCCCAGCCGGCGGTCTAACCCGGCCACGACCAGAAGGGCGATGAAGCCGAATGAAGTGATTGTCATGATGATCTTCTGGTTGCGCTCGCCTTCAGCGAAGGGCCCTCCCGCGCATGCGGCGTTCGAGCAGCGCCGGGTCATTTCGCGCTAGCCAGATAGAAACAACGAGCGATGCCGCAAAATAGGAGACTAGGAACAGCCACGCCTGCCAATAGTCGAAGGTCCCGGCCGCGCCGAACAACAGCGCGGCCATGATCAGGATGAGAGCAACTAGGGAGACCAGGAGCCTAAGCGACATCGGTCCTTCCATGAATTGCGGGAGAACGGTCGTGGCCTTCAATCGTGTCCGAAGGGCCATTAGCCCGGTTGAGCGGCTGTCGGCGCATCGCTACATCACCCGCGCAATGACCAAGATGTTCAAGATCGCGCTTCCCGACGGCTCTGTGAAGGAGATGCCCGAGGGCTCGACCCCGGCGGACGTCGCCGCGGCCATTGGGCCGGGCCTCGCCAAGGCGGCGCTCGCCGCGCGTATCAACGGCGAAGTGCGCGACATCACGCGTCCCTTCGAAGGCGACGTCCAGCTCGCGCTGATCACCGCCAGGGACGAAGCGGATGCGCTTGAGCTCGTGCGTCATGACTATGCGCACATTCTCGCGGAGGCGGTCCAGAACCTCTATCCCGGAACGCAGATCACCTTCGGTCCGGCGACCGACGATGGCTTCTATTACGACTTTGCGCCGACCGCCGAGCACGGCCCCTTTACCGAGGAGGAGCTGCCGAGGATCGAAGAGGAGATGCGCCGCATCATTTCAGCCGACAAGGCGCTGGTCCGGGAAGTCTGGACCCGCGACCGGGTGCGCGACTACTTCGAGAAGCAGGGCGAGGCGTTCAAGGCCGAATGGGTGATGGAGCTGCCCGAGGGCGAGACCATCACCATGTACCGCACCGGCAATGGCGAGCAGGCGTGGATCGACCTCTGCCGAGGCCCGCACCTCGCCTCCACCGGGAAGCTTGACCCGAACGCATTCAAGCTGACACGGGTCTCGGGCGCTTACTGGCGCGGCGATCCCAAGAATCCGATGCTGAGCCGCATCTACGGGACCGCCTGGCTCAACCGGAAGCAGCTGGACGAATATCTCGTCCGGCTCGAGGAAGCGGCCAAGCGCGACCATCGCAAGCTCGGGGCGGAGATGGACCTGTTCCATCTCCAGGCCGAGGCGCACGGTTCGATCTTCTGGCACCCGAAGGGCTACATGATCTGGCGCGAGCTCGAGGCTTACATGCGTCGCCGGATCGACGAAGCCGGCTATCTCGAGGTGAAGACGCCTCAGCTTATGGACGCCCGCCAGTGGGAGAAGAGCGGTCACTGGGGCAAGTATCGCGAGAACATGTTTGTCGTTCCGGACGAGATTCCCTCGACGGACGACGACGCGCCGATCCTCTCGGGCAGCGCCGACCTGATGGCGCTGAAGCCGATGAATTGCCCGGCGCACATCCTGATCTTCAAGCAGGGCATAAAGAGCTATCGCGACTTGCCGCTCAGGCTCTACGAGAATGGCGTCTGCCACCGTAATGAGCCGCATGGTGCGCTGCACGGCCTGATGCGGGTGCGCCAGTTCACCCAGGACGACGCGCACATCTTCTGCCGCGAGGACCAGATCGCGGACGAAGTGCGCGCCTTCTGCGAGCTTGCGGACCGCGTCTACAAAGACCTCGGCTTCGCTGGATATTCGGTGAAGCTCGCCCTGCGGCCCGAGCAGAGATATGGAACCGACGAGGACTGGGACAAGGCGGAAGGCGAGCTTCGCGATGCCGTCGTGGCAACTGGCATGGCGACGAGGGAATTCGGCTGGGAAGAGCTTCCTGGTGAAGGCGCGTTCTACGCACCCAAGCTCGAATGGCATCTGACTGATGCCATCGGCCGCACCTGGCAGGTCGGCACCATCCAGTCGGACCGCGTCTTACCTGACCGCCTGGATGCGACCTACATCGCGCAGGACGGCCAGAAGCACTGTCCAATCATGTTTCACCGTGCGATCTTCGGCTCATACGAGCGGTTCATCGGCATCCTCATTGAGCATTATGCCGGAAAGCTGCCCCTGTGGCTGGCACCGGTTCAGGCGGTGGTGGCGACGATTGTATCTGATGCCGATAGCTACGCCGGCGAAGTGGCGGCGAAGCTCTTGGCCGCGGGCATTCGCGTCGAAACCGACCTTCGCAACGAGAAGATCAACTACAAGGTTCGCGAGCATAGCCTCGCCAAGGTTCCGCTGCTGCTGGTCGTGGGCAAGCGCGAGGCCGAGGAAGGAACAATTGCGATGCGCCGCCTCGGGTCGGAGGAGCGGCAGGTGGTGATGAGCCTCGATGAGGCCATCGCGATGATGCGCGACGAGGCGGTGCCGCCAGACCTGCGCACTTCCTAATTCTGACGCGAGTCGGACACAGGTCGCGGCAAAAAAAACTCACATTTCTTCACGCGGACTTTCCATAGCCCGCGCGAGTGCCTAACTGCATCTTGACCAACAACCATTGGAGACGCTGCTATACCACCGCCCTATCCGCGCCGAGGAATGGCGCCGCCGCCGCCCATGAGCGGCCCCCGCTACAACGAATTCATCCAGGCGCAGAAAGTCCGCGTCATCGATGAAAACGGCGAGAATTTGGGCGTGATGTATACGCGCGAAGCCTTCGAGCAGGCGCAGGGAGTGGGACTCGATCTGGTCGAGATCTCTCCGAATGCCGATCCGCCGGTCGCGAAGTTCCTCGACATCGGCCGGTACAAGTATGAGGCGCAGAAGAAGGCTGCCGAGCAGCGCAAGAAGCAGAAGACGCAGGAGATCAAGGAGATCAAGATGCGTCCGAACATCGACGACCACGACTACGACACCAAAATGAAAAAGGTGTTCGAGTTCCTTGAGGAGGGCGACAAGGTGAAGGTCACCATGCGCTTCCGTGGTCGTGAGATGGCGCACGGCGAACTCGGCATGGCGGTGCTTCGCCGAGTACAGGAGCAGACCGCGGAAATGGCGAAGGTCGAAGCGCATCCGCGCATGGAAGGTCGCCAGATGCTGATGGTGCTCGCGCCGAAGTAGGCGCTCCGCACTTCACTTACTTACATTGCTGTTGCCAAATTGCTGCAGCGGAACGGCATTATTGTCATTTCGCTGACGCAATCGCTTCCCTTCGGCGCTGTTTCGGGATTAGCGTCTTCCCCGACCGGGCGCGCAAGAGCCTGTGGGGGAGAGACAGACATGATCCGCAAGTCCGCGTGGCTGCTTTCGGCCGGGCTGTTCGCCGTTACGACTCCGGCGTTCGCCGAGACCTCCGTTTCCAACGACACCGACCAGCAAACGGCCCAGCCGACGCCGGGCGCGGCCCAGGGCGCAGCTGCCCAGAACCGGGCGGGGCCCATCGGTGAGGGCGAGATCGTCATCACGGCGACCCGGCGCAACCAGGCGCTCTCCAACGTGCCGATGGCGGTCAGCGCGGTCACCGCCCAGCAGCTCCAATATACGGGCGCAACCGACATCCGCCAGCTGAACCAGGTCTCTCCATCGCTTCTGGTCTCGTCGACGACCTCTGAAGGCGGAGCCGCCGTTGCGCGCATCCGCGGCATTGGCACCGTTGGCGACAATCCTGGCCTTGAAGGCTCGGTCGGTGTCTTCATCGATGGTGTCTATCGTGCCCGCGCCGGCATGGCGCTTACCGACCTAGGACCGCTCGACCGAATCGAGGTCCTGCGTGGTCCACAAGGTACGTTGTTCGGCCGCAACACGTCGGCGGGCCTTATTTCCATCATCACCGCCAAGCCGCGATTTACTCCCGAGGTCGACGGGCAGCTCGATTTCGGCAACTTCAGTTACTGGCGCGCGCAGGCCAGCGTCACCGGGCCCTTGAGCGACACCATTGCGGCTCGAACTCGATGCCGTCTGGGTAAAGCGCGACGGTTTTCTCAAGGACGTGGTTTCCGGCCGGAAGCTCAATGACCGCGATCGGTGGATGACGCGCGGACAGGTCCTTTTCCAGCCCAGCGCCGACTTTTCCTTCCGCCTGATCGGCGACTACACCAAGCGCAACGAAGAGTGCTGCGGCGCAGTGTTCCTGCCGGCCCACGATGTCGTCGCGGCCGGCGGCGGCGGAGTGACGCTCGCGCCCTCGACTATCAAGGCGATCGAGATGGGGCTGGGCGGGATCATCAACGATGACCCCAGTCAGCGGAAGACCGCGATCACGCCGGGCCGCGACTACGATAGCAGGGTCAAGGACTGGGGCATTTCTGGCGAGGCCGTCTACGACTTCGGAGGGGCGGAGCTGACCTCGATCACTGCCTATCGCTACGACAAATATACCCGCGGGCAGGACGCCGACTTCAACAATCTCGACATTCTCTACCGCGACAGCAATGGCGGATCATACAATCAATTCAAGACATTCAGCGAGGAGCTTCGGCTTCAGGGCAACGCCTTCAACAATCATCTCGACTGGCTCGTTGGCGGCTATTACTCCAACGAGAAACTCCAGGTTGCCGACAATCTCTCCTACGGCAACGACTACGACCGCTACGCGAACTGTCTCGTCGCTGCGAACTTTGCTTCAGCTACGCACCAAGCGGGGCTGCTCACACCGGGATCAGCGACCTGCTTCAACAAGCCGCTCGCAAGCGCGCTGCTGCCCCTCGTCGGAGCAAATGCGCCGGCGCTCGCTGCGTTCGCTGGCGTCCCGATCAACCTTGGCCCTCCCTTTGGAGTCGTCAACTTCGGGGCGCCGCCGTTCAACAACAGCGGATTTAGCAACATCGCGACCCTGCTAGGCCACCCGGGGCTGTCGATGAACGGAACCGGCCTCGACGATCTCTACAACCAGAAGGCTGACGACTGGGCGCTCTTCACGCACGACATTATTTCGATCACTGAACAGCTCAAGCTGACCGTGGGCGCGCGCTACACGCACGAGAAGAAGAAGCTGAACGCCGATTTCAGCGACAACAGCCTGATCTGCGACATCATTTCCGCTTCGCCGTTCGCGGCGCTGCAGCAGCTTCCCTGCGTGATCCCCGGGATTCCAACTCCTGGCGGAGCTTTCAACATCAGCGATACGCACAGCGAGAACAAGCTCTCCGGAACGGTCGTGCTGAGCTATAAGCCCACGGACCGGCTGCTCACCTACGCGAGCTACTCACATGGCTATAAAGCGGGAGGCTTCAACCTCGACCGCTCGGCCCTGTTCCGCGCCAACGCTCCGCAAACGAACCCTCCGACGTCAGGCAGCGGTGCGGTTTGCGTAAGCATTGTTCAGCCGGGCTGCGGCGGCGCGCTCGCTTCGGGCGCGGACCTCGAGTTCAAAGCCGAGACGAACGACGCGATCGAGCTCGGCGCCAAATATAATGGCAGCTGGATCGACCTTAACTTCGCCGTGTTCCACCAGCTGTTCAGGAACTTCCAGCTGAACACGTTCAACGGCCTCAATTTCGTGGTCGAGAATATCAACAGCTGCAAAGACGACCTGAACGGTGCCGACAGCGACAACAATCCGGCGACGGGCGCATGCACCGGCGACACTCGCGCGGGCGTCAGGGATGTCGGTTTCGAGCTCGAGGCTTTCACCCATCCGATGCGTGACCTTGCAGTCAACGCCGGCGTGACAATGGCCAATGTCAAATATCGCGACAACCTCGTCGGCGCCGATGGCAAGCCGCTGACGAACGCATTGTTTCAATTGCCGGGGCGCCAGATTTCGAACGCGCCCAAGTGGACTGTCACCGGCTCGGCAGCCTGGACTCCGCCGATCGGCAGCAGCGGCATCCACGGCCTTATCTATGCCGACGTTCGCTACATGAGCAAGTTCGATACCGGCTCGGACCTCGACATCGAAAAGACCCAGGCCGCCTTCGCAATCGTCAATGCGCGCGTCGGTATCGAGGGGCCGGATGGGCGCTGGGGTGTCGAGCTCTGGGCGCAGAACCTGCTCGACAAGACTTACACCCAGGTTGCGTTCGATGTTCCGATCCAGGGCAGCGGGACCACGCGCGGCGTCGAAGCAGGCTTCTATCCGCGCTCGACCCAGCTCTATGGCTCATTCCTCGCCGAGCCGCGGACCTTCGGTGTGACCCTGCGCGGGAAGCTCGATTTCGAACGCGCGGCCCCGCCGCCGTACGTGCCGCCTCCGCCGCCGCCGCCTCCACCGGTTGTGGAACAGCCGGCGCCTCCTCCTCCGCCGCCGCCGCCACCACCACCACCACCACCGGCACCGACCGAGCGCGGCGAACGGGGCTAAGCTTAGGCGGCTTTTGCTCTGGACGGCTCGCGCGCGGCATCGAGCAGGCGCGCGCGTAGCTCATCGATCTCATCGCCGTTGAGTTTCATTCCTCCCGGTGCCGTTACGTAGAAGACGTCGACCGCTCGCTCGCCATAGGTTGCAATGTGCGCCGAGTGGATCGTGTTGCCGCACTGGTGGATCGCCGCCGTCAGCGCCGCGAGGAGCGCTGGACGATCACGGGCATTCACTTCGACGACGGTGGTTCGCGTGGACGCGCGCTCAGCGATTGCTACCGATGGCGCCACGTCAAAGGCGGTCGCGCGCCGCGTCGGCTCGGCCGAGGGCAGGGGCGGCGCGTCGGCGTTGGCGAGGGCAGCTTCGAGCGCTTTGGCGAGACGCGCGCGTTGGCGACGGTCTCGATACGGCTGGCCTCGCCCGTCCAGGACGAGGACATTATCAAGCGCCATCCCGTCGCGCGTGGTGTGGATCCGCGCGTCGATGATGTTCGCTCCAGCGGAGGCGAGGCCGGCGCAAAGCCGGTAGAAGAGACCTTCACGGTCGGGCGTGAACACGCTCACTCGCGTCGCTCCGCTCTCGCTGTCGTCCTCGACGACCACGTTCGGTGTCGCATCGCCGATATGGGCTTCGGCTGCTGCGACCTGTTTCGCATTCGCGACCTGCCAGGCGAGTGGCTCTGCAACCCAATAGCTGTCGGACAAGCGCTTCGCGTGCGCTTTGACAACGCTCGCTTTCCAGCCGAGCGCCTGTGCAAGCTCCTCCTGCCGCGCATCAACGATCTCGCTCCGCCCATGCTGCTTGTGGCCTAGTCGCAGCCGTTCCTCGGCGGCTTCGAACAGCGTTCGCAGAAGCGTCCGCTTCCATTCGTTCCAGACTCCGGGTCCAACGGCGCGGATGTCGACGACGGTCAGGATCAGGAGGAGGCGGAGCCGCTCGGGGCTTTGCACCTGGCGTGCGAAATCCTCGATCGTCTTCGGGTCGGCGAGGTCGCGCTTGAACGCCGTCGACGACAGCAAGAGATGGTAGCGGACCAACCACGAGACCGTCTCGGTCTCTGCGGGATCAAGCCCGAACCGCGGCGCGAGCTTCAGCGCAATTTCGGCCCCGATGACACTGTGGTCGCCGCCGCGGCCCTTCGCGATATCGTGAAGGAGCACGGCGACATAAAGCACTCGCCTGGAAGCGATCTGCCTGAAGATTGCAGTCGAGATTGGGTGATCTTTTTTAAGGTCGCCGCGCTCGATCGCCGCGAGAAGGCCGATGGCCCGGATAGAATGCTCGTCCACCGTATAGTGGTGGTACATATCGAACTGCATCTGCGCGACGACGCGGCCGAAATCCGGAACGAAGCGTCCGAACACCCCAGCCTCGTTCATCCATCTGAGGACGAGCTCGGGATGGTTGATCGAGGTCAGGACTTCGAGGAAAAGTTCATTGGCACGAATATCGTGCCGCACGCCGCGATCGATCAGCGCCGCGTCGCGAGTGGCCGCCCGCATTGCCGTCGGGTGGATTTCCAGCTGCTCGCGTGCGGCAAGCGCGAATAGCTCAAGCAGCCGCACCGGGCCGGAGCGAAAGAAGTCGTCCGAAGGAATCGCAATGCGTCCGCGGTCGAGAACGAAGCCGCCGAGCCGTTTGGGCCGGCGCCTTATGGTCGGAAGGGCGAAGCGGAAACCCTTCTTTCCAAGTTGCTCGTCGAGCTGTGCGAGGAACAGCCCGGTCAGGTCGCCGACCGTCTTCGCATTCAGGAAGTAGAATTGCATGAAGCGCTCTACCGCCGATTTCCCGGGCCGGTCGGCGTAGTTCATGATCTCGGCGATCTGTCGCTGATAATCGAAGCTCAGCCGCTCCTCGGCTCTACCGGCGAGCAGGTGAAGGTGGCAGCGCACCGCCCAGAAGAAGCGCTCGGCTCGATCGAAGCGGCGGAACTCTGCGGCGCTTAGCAGGCCTGCGCCGACGAGGTCGGCAGGCTTTTCGACGCGGTGGACATATTTGCCGATCCAATAGAGTGCGTGGAGGTCGCGAAGGCCGCCCTTGCCGTCCTTCACGTTCGGCTCGACGACGTAACGGCTGTCCCCCATTTTCACGTGCCTCTCGTCGCGCTCAGCGAGCTTGGCGGCGACGAATTCTGCGGCGCTGCCCGCAACCACTTCCTTGCGGAAGCGCCGCATTGCGACATCAAACAGCTTCTCGTCGCCCCACAGCCAGCGCGCTTCGAGGAATGCGGTTCGAACGGTCATGTCGCTTTTCGCAAGCGCGATGAGCTGCGGAGCCGAGCGGATCGAGTGGCCAACCTTTAGCTTCAGGTCCCAGAGGAGGTGCAGGAGCACCTCTGCAACGCGCTCCTGGGCGGCGGTCGGCGCCTTCGTCGCCAGGAACATGAGATCGAGATCGCTGAACGGCGCCATCTCGCCGCGGCCGGTGCCGCCCAGTCCGACGATCGAAAGGCCATCGACCGGTTCGTCCACCAGTCCCTCGGTCACGAAATCATAGGCGACGCGGACGAGCTGGTCGTGGAGAAATGCGGTCGCCTGTGCAGCCGCACGGCCATTGCCGGGCTCCAGCGTGAGACGCTTTGCAACTTCGGCGCGGCCATATTCGAGCGCTCCACGAAGGATCGTCGTCGCTTCGCCGGCATGCTTCTTGCCCGGCTTGAGCGTAGCGAGGCGGCCGGCAACCGCGCGGCGGTCGATGATCGCGCGCCGGTTGTCGATCTCGAGGACGCTCATGAACCTTGCTCGGCTGCCAGTCTCTTGAGCCGATATAAATGTTCGAGAGCCTCGCGCGGAGTCAGGCTGTCCGGGTCGATATCGTCCAGGGCGACCGAGAGCGGATCGGGCCTATGCTCGGGCTCTGCAGTGGCCGCAAACAGGGGCAAATCGTCGAGCCCTGCGGCGATCCCTCCCGTAGCGTCTCGGCCGGCCTCGAGCTTGGCCAAGACCGACTTTGCGCGCGCGACCACCGCGGGAGGAAGACCGGCGAGCTTGGCAACGGCGATTCCGTAGCTGCGGTCCGCAGCGCCGTCGGCGACCTCGTGGAGGAGGACGAGGTCGCCCTTCCACTCGCGTGCCCGGACGTGATGGAGCGAGAGCGAGTTCGAGCCTCCCGGCAAGCCGCGTCAGCTCATGGTAATGGGTCGCAAACAAGGTCCGGCACTTCACTTGGTCGTGCATCGCCTCGACGACCGCCCAGGCGATTGCCAGCCCATCGTACGTCGACGTGCCGCGTCCTATCTCATCGAGGATGACGAGGCTGCTCGGGGTCGCCTGCGCGAGGATTGCCGCCGTCTCGACCATTTCGACCATGAAAGTCGAGCGGCCGCGGGCGAGATCGTCCGAGGCGCCGACGCGGCTGAACAAGCGGTCGACGATCCCGACCTTCGCGCTCGCCGCCGGGACAAAGCTGCCGGCTTGTGCGAGCACGGCGATCAGCGCGGTCTGGCGAAGGAAGGTAGATTTGCCGCCCATGTTTGGGCCGGTGATCAGCCAAAGGCGATCGTTCCGCCCAATTGAAAGGTCGTTGGCGACAAACCGCTCGCCAACCTCTTGGAGCGCAGCTTCGACCACCAGATGGCGCCCGGCTTCGATCTCGAGACAGGGCTCGTCGGTAAGGTGCGGAAGCGCCCAGCCGCCTTCGGCCGCGCGATGTGCATGGCCAGCTGCGACGTCGATCCGTGCGATCGCCTCGGCCGTCGCGGTGATCTCTTGCGCCGCGGCAACCGCGTGGGACGTCAGCTCCTCGGCGTGCGCCGCCTCGGCCGCCAGCGCATGCGCGCCCGCCTCGATCACTCGACTTGCTTCTTCGTGAAGCTCTCCGGAATTAAAGCGCACGACGCCTGCAAGCGTCTGGCGATGAGTGAATTCGCTTTCAGGCGCCATCAGCCGGTCGGCGTGCCTTGCGGAGACCTCAACATGATAGCCGAGCACGGCATTGTGCCGGATCTTGAGCGAGCTGATGGCGGTCGAATTGCGGTACCGTGCTTCAAGCGCGGCGATGGCTCGGCGTCCGTTCGACGCCGCTTCGCGCAGTGTATCGAGCGCGGGATCATAACCCTCGGCGATGTAGCCGCCCTTTGATGCGTCGATCGGAGGAGATTCGATTATGGCAAGCCGCAAGCCCTCGACGAGCGCCGAGTGGCCGCCGAGGAGAGGCAGAAGCTCGTCGAGCAGTCCTGGCCGCTCGGGTTCGTTTTCCAGCTCACTTTGTAGCTGTGCCGCGCCGGCGAGCCCGTCGCGCAGCAGCGCCAAATCGCGCGGGCTGCCGCGGCCGGCCGCCAGCCGCGCAAGCGCACGAGCAAAGTCCGGCATCGCTTTCAATGCTTGCCGCACACGCTCGCGCCGGATCGCGTCTTCGTGCAGCCAGGCAACGAGCGCGAGCCGCTCTTCAATGGTGATCCGGTGCGTCAGCGGCGCGGAAATGTCTTCAGAGAGGAGACGGCGCCCGGCAGCGGTCTGGCACCGGTCGATTTCACCGAGCAGGCTTCCCGCAATCCCGCCGCCAACCGATCGCGTCAACTCGAGGCTGTCGCGGCTGGCCGCATCGATCGCCATATGCTCAGAGCGCCTGAGGCGCCGAGGGGCGTCGAGCAGAATCCCGGCGCCCTTCTGGGTCGCATCGAGATAGGCGAGCAAGCCGCCCGCCGCAGCAATTTCCGCGCGCGAGGGCGTGCCGAGACCGTCAAGCGTCGTGAGGCCGAAGCGGCCCTTGAGCGATCGCTCGCCAGCCAGGCTGTCGAACCCGCCCTTGCCAGCGGAAGTGCGGATACCCGGCACTGGCGAATTCTGCGATCGTCTCGGCGGGCGACAACCGGGCAAGCTCCGCGGCGAGTTCTCCTGGACCGCAGCTCACCAGCTCGAACCGGCCGGTCGAGATGTCGGCGGCGGCTATTGCCCATTCATCGCCCACCCGACCGATCGCCGCCAGCCAGTTGGCCGACGACGATTTGAGAAGCGTTTCCTCGGTCAGCGTGCCGGGGGTAACGAGGCGGATGATCGCACGCTCGACGAGTGCCTTGGATCCACGCGCCTTGCGGGCTTCAGCAGGGCTCTCTGTCTGCTCGGCGATCGCCACGCGGTTCCCGGCCTTGATCAGCCGGGCAAGGTAGGATTGGGCCGAATGAGCGGGCACGCCGCACATGGGGATCGGCTCGCCCGCATCCTCGCCCCGCTTCGTGAGCGCGATATCGAGGCAGGCGGACGCGATCTTCGCATCGTCGAAGAACAGCTCGAAGAAGTCGCCCATCCGGTAGAAGAGCAGGGCGTCCCCCGCTTCTTCCTTGAGGCGCCGATACTGGGCCATCATCGGGGTTGGGGCGTCGGCGCGGGCCATTGTTCAAGGGGTAACCAGAAAGGCGCAGCGGAGCGAGAGATTCCTTGGTCGATTACCCAGTTTCAGCTTCGTGATGGAGGACGCGTTCGGGAGCGAGCCCAGCCTCCTTTGCGGCCGATCGGCTCCAGGTTCGACTTGTTCCCCAGCTTCAGCCATGCATCAACGCAAGCAGCCTTGCAAAGCGAACCGGAAGGCTTGCGCGTGACTTACCTGCCAACTCTCCGCTAAGGCGCGGCGCAATGTCCGAAAGCAACGTCAGATATACCGAAGCCGAGGCGCTCGATTTCCACTCGCAAGGGCGGCCGGGAAGCTCGAGATCATCGCGTCCAAGCCAATGGCGACGCAGCGTGATCTTAGTCTCGCTTACTCGCCGGGCGTCGCCGTTCCGGTGCGCGCGATCGCTGATAATCCGACCTGCGCCTACGACTTCACGACCAAGGGAAATCTGGTCGCCGTTATCTCCAACGGCACAGCGATTCTGGGCCTCGGCAATCTTGGCGCGCTGGCCTCGAAACCGGTGATGGAAGGCAAGGCGGTGCTGTTCAAGCGCTTCGCCGACGTCGACGCCATCGACATCGAGGTGAAGACCGAGGACGCGCAGCGGTTCATCGACGCGGTCGAGCTGCTCGAGCCGAGTTTCGGCGGGATCAATCTTGAGGACATTGCCGCTCCCGACTGTTTCATCATCGAGCAGACCCTGCGGGAACGGATGAACATTCCCGTCTTCCACGACGACCAGCACGGCACGGCGATCATCACGGCGGCGGGACTGATCAACGCCTGCCTGGTGACCAATCGCAAGCTCCCAGAGGTCAGGGTCGTCGTTAACGGCGCCGGCGCCGCTGCGATAGCTTGCACCGAGCTCATCAAGGCGATGGGCGTCAAGGGCGATCACGTGATCATGTGCGACCGCAAGGGCGTGATCTCGAAGGACAGGACCGACCTCGACCAGTGGAAGTCGGCGCACGCGGTCGAGACCGACAAGAAAACGCTCGCCGAGGCGCTCGACGGCGCGGACGTGTTCCTGGGCCTGTCCGCGGCGGGAGCGCTGAAGCCGGAGATGGTGAAGACGATGGCAAAGGAGCCAATCATCTTCGCCATGGCCAATCCGGATCCCGAGATCTGGCCGCCTGACGCGATGGAAGCGCGGCCTGATGCAATCATCGCGACTGGCCGATCGGACTTCCCGAACCAGGTCAACAATGTCCTCGGTTTTCCATTCATCTTCCGCGGCGCGCTCGACGTGCGCGCGACGGCGATCAACGAGGCGATGAAGATCGCGGCGGCCGAGGCGCTCGCCAAACTCGCGCGCGAGCCGGTGCCGGAAGAAGTCGCAGCGGCATACGGCGGGCGTTCGCAGAGCTTTGGCCGTGACTACATCATTCCCGCGCCGTTCGACCCGCGGCTGATGGAGGTAGTTGCTTCGGCGGTTGCGGAAGCGGCCGTGGAGTCCCGGGTTGCGCAAAAGCCGATCGCGAACATGGAGGCATATCGTCAGCAATTGCGCGCGCGCCTCAACCCGACCGTGTCGGTGATGAGCATGGCGTACGAGAATGCGCGCACGAACCCGAAACGCGTTCTGTTTGCAGAGGGCGAGGAGCCAAACGTCCTTCGCGCTGCAATCGCGTTCAAGGAAGCGGGCTACGGAACTCCAGTCCTCGTCGGGCGCGAAGAGGTCTACGACCTCCTGAAGGAAATGGGAGTCGACGACCCCAAGGAATATGAGGTCCTCAATAGCCGCAACTCGCCGCTCGTCGGTCGCGCGGTGGACTATATCTACGAGAAGCACCAGCGCCACGGCATGCTCCGCCGCGAGATCGAGCGGTTGGTGAACCAGGACCGCAATTATTTCGCTGCGGCGATGCTGTCGCTCGGCGAAGCGGATGCGATGATCACCGGAACGACGCGTCCATTCAGCCAGTCACTGAAGCAGGTCCGGACAGTCATCAACGACGAGCCGGGCGCGACCCCATTTGGAATCAACGTGATTGTCAGCCGCAGCCATACCGTGCTGATCGCCGACACCGCGGTCACCGAACGCCCGACCGCCGAGCAATATGCGGCGATCGCGATGCGCTCTTCGTCCTTCGCAAGGCGCATGGGCCTCGAGCCCAGGGTCGCGTTCATCAGCTATACGACATTCGGCAATCCGCCCGGAATGCACATCGAAGGGCTGCGCGAGGCGGTGAAGCTCCTCGACGGCTTCCATGTCGACTTTGAATATGAAGGCGAAATGGCTCCCGACGTCGCGCTCAATTACGACTACCAGCGCCAATATTATCCGTTCAGCCGGCTCACCGGGCCCGCAAACATCCTCGTCATGCCGGGGCTGCAGTCTGCAAGCCTTTCGGCGAAGCTGCTCCGGGCGCTCGGCGGCGAGAATGTGCTTGGCCCTTACATTCTCGGCCTCGAGCATCCGGTTCAGATTGCCCCGATGACGGCAAGAGCCTCGGATCTCGTCATGCTGGCAGTGCTTGCCGGCGGCGACGCGCACGTGCGCCAGCAGCGGGAAGCGGCGCGGGTCTAGATCCGCTCCACGCTCGAAACTGGATCAGCGTCGCGCAGGGCAGCGATGATCGCGTGAAGGTGCGCGAGGTCGTGAACCTCGATGTCCAGGTGGAAGGTCTGGAAGCTGCCGTCGCGGTGGACCAGCTGCAGGTTGATGATGTTGGCGTGCTTGGCGCCGAGAATTCCCGACATTGTGCCGAGCGCGCCGGGAATGTCGCGCAGGATCACGGCCAGCCGGGCGGCGCCGCCGTCCGATCCCTCGCCCCAGGCGAGATCGAGCCAATCGGCGTCGATTCCGCTCGCCAGCGTGTCGCAACCGATCACGTGAACCTCGATCTCCTCATCTTCGCGCCGCAATCCGACAATTCGGTCGCCGGGAATTGGGTGGCAGCATTGCGCGAGGTGATAAGCGACGCCGGCCGTCAGGCCCTTGATCGAAATCGCTTTCTTCTGGCCGATCGGCCGCGGCGCGACATCGCCGCCGGCTGAGCCCGGCATCAGCGCTTCCATCAGCGCCTCGTCGCTGGCGCGCTTGCGCGCGATCGCGATCATCAGCTCGTCCTGGTTCTCGATCTTGAGCTTCTTGAGCGCTCGCTTCAGCGCATCCTTGTCGAGCTCGGCGGGCAGGCGCGCGACGATCTCGTCGTAGATCTTGCGTCCAAGCTCGATCGTTTCCTCGCGCTCCTTGTGCCGCACAAAGCGGCGTACGCCCGCTCGAGCCTTGCCCGTCGCGACGAAGCGCAGCCAGCTTGGCTGCGGATGCTGGGCCTCCGATGCGAGAATTTCGACCTGGTCACCATTTTCGAGCATCGTCCTTAAGGGGACGACGCGACCATTGACCTTCGCACCGACGGTGCGGTCGCCAAGATCGGTGTGGACGGCGTAGGCGAAGTCGACCGGTGTCGCGCCCTTCGGCAACTGGATCAGCTCGCCCTTCGGCGTGAAGGCGAAGATGCGGTCCTGGTACATCGCCATCCGCGTATGCTCGAGCAGCTCCTCGGGGCTCTCGGCGTGCTCGAGGATCTCGACGAGGTCATCGACCCAGGGACATGGAGATCGGCTCGGGGCTTGCCTTCCTTGTACGCCCAGTGAGCGGCAAGTCCGCGCTCCGCCTGCTCGTGCATCTCGCGGCTGCGGATCTGGATTTCGATCCGCATCTTCGAATCATGGATGACCGAGGTGTGAAGCGAGCGGTAGCCATTGCGCTTGGGCGTCGAGATATAATCCTTGAAGCGTCCCGGAACCATCGGCCAGCGGCTGTGGATTAGTCCGAGCGCGCGATAGCAGTCCGCCTCGTTGTCGACGATGATCCGGAAGGCCATGACGTCGGACAATTGCTCGAAGCTGATGTGCCGCTCGGCCATCTTCTTCCAGATCGAAAAAGGATGCTTCTGGCGGCCGATGACTTCGGCCTTAAGGTCGTTGTCGGCGAGGTAGAGCTGCAAGCCGAGGCCTATACGGCTGACGAGATCGCCGCCTTGCTCCGGTCAGCTGGTTGAGGCGCCGTGTCACCGATGCGAAGGCGTCCGGCTCGAGCTCCCGGAATGCGAGCGTCTGCATCTCGGTCATCATCTCGTACATGCCGATCCGCTCCGCGAGCGGCGCGTAGATATCCATCGTCTCGCGCGCGATGCGGCGGCGCTTCTCTTCTGCGGGAATGTGGTGGAGCGTCCGCATGTTGTGCAGGCGGTCGGCGAGCTTGACGAGGAGGACGCGGATGTCGTCGCTGAGCGCCAGCAGGAACTTGCGGCAGATTCTCGGCGGCGCGCTCGTTCTCCGACTGCGCCTCGATTTTGCTTAGCTTAGTCACTCCGTCGACCAGGCGCGCGACATCCTTGCCGAAGAGCTTCTCGATCTCTTCGGGCGTTGCGACCGTGTCCTCGATCGTGTCGTGAAGGATAGCGGTGGCGATCGTCTGGTCGTCGAGCTTCAGGTCGGTGAGGATACCCGCGACCTCGATCGGGTGGCTGAAATAGGGATCGCCGGAGGCGCGCTGCTGGTCGCCGTGCGCCTTCATCGAGAAGACGTAGGCGCGGTTGATCAGCCCCTCGTCCGCGTCGGGATCGTAGGAGCGGACCTTCTCGATGAGTTCATACTGCCGCAGCACCCTTCTAAGATGGGCAGAGGGGGCATGATTGTGCAAGCGCGAAAAGGAAGAGGCGCCCCCTTAGGTAGTGGGAGGCGCTCCGGGGGAGAGTTTACTGCTGGGCGAGCGAATGTGCCGGCTGCGCCTTTGCCGACGCGTTGCAGCGCTCGAGTTCGGCAGGAGTGAAGGCGCGTCCATCGACGAGGAAGGTCTCGATGCGTCCGACCTTTTTTGCGAGCGATTGGCAAAGAACCACCGGGCGGCTCTCGCCCGTCGCGCCCTGGCAGGCTGCGGTGCCGCAATTCCACGTGATGTCGCGAGCGATGAAGCGGCCCGATGCGGGCGCTGTCAGCGTCGCGGAATAATTTGCCGCAGCTGCGGGCACTGCCGCGATCGCGAGGCCGAGAAGAAGAGAAAAACGGAACGTAGCATCGCGTTGACCCCTGTGATAAAGTTGCGATTTGAAACTAGTAGCGATCCTAGTTGCAAATTGCAACTATTTTTTGGAACTGTTGTGTGCTTTCATGAGATTCAACAGGGGAGAGAACGGCTTATGCCGGCAGACACGCTCACGTCCGCGATCGACAGGTTCAAGGAAGCCGCATTGTCGTGCCCGATTCCGGCAGCTGTGGAGCTGATCGGCGAAAAATGGGCCTTCCTCATCCTTCGCGGCGCATTCAACGGATTGCAGCACTTTGAGGAATTCCAGGCGGGGCTCGGAATCGCCCGCAACATCCTGTCGGACCGGCTCTCGAAGCTGGTCGCGGGTGGGATACTCGAACGTTCGTCCGATGCGGCCGACAAGAGACGGGTGATCTACTCGCTGACCGACAAGGGCGCGGAGCTGCTGCCGGTGCTTCTGGCGCTTCGCCAATGGGGCGAGGAATGGGGCTATGGCAAGATGGAGATCGTCCTTGCGGACCGGCGCGACTACCGGCCGGTGCGCAAGATTTGCGTGCAGGCCCATGATGGCCGCGAGCTGAAGCTCGGCGATCTCACCTGGATCGACCGCGACGGCGGAAGGGCCAGCCTCCCGACCGCCGCAGAATAAGACTCACTCCATACCGACGATGTGATCACGTAGCGCTCGTGCGTCATGGAGCGCGTTGTGCGGGACCTTGCTATTGGCAGCAGTGCTGAAGTTGCTCATCGGCGCCAGATGAAAGGTGACGTGGCGAGTTTCGATCATGTCGCCGGGCCCGGTGATCATCAGGTTGCAGAGCTGCGCAATGTCTTCGGGCCAGTCGGCGACGATCAGCGGGTCCTCGTCGTGCCCCAGATAACGTTCGAGCGCATGTGCCGCGTCCGTCGCGCGTTAGGCGGGGACAGGACAGCTGCTCGGAGACTGAATCGAGATAGGGAATTACGTGCCGTTCGACCCATTCGAGCAGCGGATCCGACGTCTTGAACGTCAGATAAAGCTCGTCGCCGTCGTCGGGGACGAGCGCGAGGCTGAGCAGCGCGCCGCCGATGCCGTTATATTCTGTGTCGAGGAAGTATCGCACCTCAGCGCTGCTGGAACGCTGCGCAATCGTCAGTCGGAAGCGGCTTGCCTTTGCGGCAGCGCTCGTAGGCGAGGCGCCACTGCTTCCCGCGCTCCTCGTCCTGTTTGCGCAGCTCGCGGCCGAGTTTCTCGTCCCGCTCCGACCGGCTCGTCGTCACCGCATCGACTCCCGCCGAAACGGCTCGCACCGGAAGCGTCACTACATCGACCGCAGTGCTGGCGACTGTCCCGACGACGCAGCCGGAAAGCGTGAGCGGAAGAAGCAAAACAAGGGCACGCATCTACGGAGCCTCGCAGAAGCCTCGCGAACCCGCAATGAACAAGAAATCACAAATGCATGGCTGCCTCTGCGAGCGCTTCAGCCTGCGTCAGAAGCGCTTCATCGGCCTCCGCGCCCGGGGGAAGTGATTCGCGCCCGACGATGACCATGAGCGGCACGGCCATCGGAGTGATCCGTCCCGTCTCGACATGAAGCATGGTCTCCGACGCCCGGTCGACAAGGCGGACGAGACGCCCAAGCTCGGTCATCCGGCGGCGCGCGTCGTCCCAAGCAGCACGAAGAAGCAGATGCTGCGGCTCGTAGCGGCGCAGCACGTCATAGATGAGATCGGTGGAAAAGCTGACCTGCCGGCCAGACTTCTTCTTGCCCGGATGGTGTCGTTCGACGAGACCGCCGATCACCGCGACCTCCCGGAATGCCGTCTTCAGGAGATACGAGCTTTCGACCCAATCGATGAATTCCTGCTCGAGGATATCGGCGGAGAACAGCGACTTGGGATCCTTGATCGGCTCCAGGCTGTAACAAGCGAGCGCGTAGTCGTTGGCGACGAAGCCCAGCGGCTTGAGGCCCGCGCTTTCCATCCTTCGCGTGATGAGCATTCCAAGCGACTGATGCGCATTCCAGCCTTCGAAGCTGTAGGCGACCATGAAGTGCTGGCCCTCGTGCGCAAAGGTCTCGACGAGAAGCTGGTGCGGCTCTGGAAGCATGGAGCGCTCGGACTGCACTTCCAGCCATTCGCGCACATCGTCGGGAAAGCGGCTCCAATCGTTCCGATCGCACAACATGTGGCGAACGCGGTTGGCGAGGTGCGTGGACATCGACATGCGCTGCCCGCCGTAAGTCACGACCCGCGACCGCTTCGACGACGCGTGAACGATGATGTCGGTGTCCTTGAACTGCTCGACTTCCAAGCTGAGGCCGGAAAAGTAGAAATGGTCGCCGGGTGCGAGCGTCGAGGCAAAGCCTTCCTCGATTGTTCCGAGCTTGCGACCGTTACGGAAGCGGACCGTCAGCAACGGCTGCTCGACGATCACGCCCGCGTTCAGGCGATGCTGCTGGGCGACGCCGGGCCTGGCGATCCGCCACATGCCGCCAGGCTCGGGAACAAGGCGGCGGAAGCGGTCGTAGGCTTTGAGAGCGTAACCGCCGGTCGCAATGAAGTTGAGGATCTCCTCGAATGTCTCGTGCTCGAGGCCAGCGTAGGGAGCCGCTGAGCGAACCTCCTCCAGCAACGCGTCCTGCTGGAAGGGCGCGGCGACCGCCATGCCAGAATGTGCTGGGCGAGCACGTCGAGTGCTCCGGCCGAAAACCTCTGGATCGAGCTCCCCGTCACCGATCGCGTCGAGCGCGGCGCGCGCCTCGAGATATTCGAAGCGGTTGCCCGGGACGATGGTGCCCTTGCTCGGCTCGTCGAGACGATGGTTGGCGCGGCCGATGCGCTGAAGCAGGCGCGAAGAGCCTTTCGGCGCTCCCATCTGCACGACGAGGTCGACATCGCCCCAATCGATGCCGAGATCGAGGCTCGCCGTTGCGACGAGGCCGCGCAACTTTCCCGCCGCCATCGCGGCTTCGACCTTGCGGCGAGCCTCGACTGACGAGGCTGCCATGGTGGATGCCGATCGGCAGGACCTGCTCGTTCTCCTCCCACAGCTTCTGGAAGATCAGCTCGGCGAGGCCGCGCGTGTTGCAGAATATGAGCGTGGTCTTGGTGCTGCTCGATGAGGCGCATCACGCTCGGCGATGGCATGATATCCCGAATGCCCACCCCATGGGATCTTGTTCTGAGGGATGAGGATCGAGAGGTCGGGCTCGGCGCCCGGCTCGCCGATGACGAGATCGACGAGTTCGAGGTCTGCGTCGGGAGCGAGCCAGGAGCGGTAGGCGTCGGGGTCGCTGATTGTCGCCGACAGGCCGACCCGTTTCAGATCAGGGCGCAAGCCTCTGCAGCCGCGACATCGACAGAGACAGGAGGTCGCCCCGTTTCTCCTTGGCAAAACCGTGGAGCTCGTCGACGACGATGGTCTTCAGCTCTTCGAACATTTGCGACGAATCGGAGTAGCTCAGCAGCAGGCTCAGCGATTCGGGCGTGGTCAGGAGCAGCTGTGGAGGCTTGATCCGTTGCCGCGCCTTGCGATCAGACGGCGTGTCCCGGTTCGGGTCTCGACCCGGATCGGAAGCCCCATGTCCTCGATCGGGCCGATCAGGTTACGCTGCACGTCGACGGCCAGCGCCTTCAGCGGCGAGACGTAGAGCGTGTGTAGCCCTTCGCTCGGTTGCTCCGCCAAATCGCAGATGGTCGGAAGGAAGCCGGCGAGCGTTTTTCCTGCGCCCGTCGCGGCGACGAGGAGCGCGCTTCGCCCTCGCCGCGCCAGGTCCAGCATTTCGAGCTGGTGCCGGCGCGGCCGCCAGCCCCTCGAATGAAACCAGCGTTCGACGACTGGCGGGAGTATCCGTCAGAGGTCGTCAGTCCCCTCGCGCCGGCGCTGCTCCTCCTCGCGGTAGACCTCGCGTGCACCCTCGTCGGAGCGACGGCCTTCGGCTGTGTCGCGGTTCGAGCGCGACCCTGATCACGAGCCAGATCAGGACGATGAGCAGGATCGCGGGACCGATGACGTCCATGATCCAGGGCTGCGGCATGGTCCATGCATTTCCTCCTCCGGGTTGCGCGGAACTCCCGCGTGGCCTTTCGCCTATAGCCCGCAATGGCGCGACTTGGTTCCTGGATCGAATCCCACCCGGAGGGCATCTACGTGCGCCCGGCGGACGCATGGATCGATCCAACCCAGCCCAGGGCCGCGCGCGATGATTACCCACGGCCATTCCGACCACGCGCGCGGCGGTCACGGCGCCGTGCTCGCGACCAGGGAGACGCTGGCGATCATGGAATGCCGGTACGGCCCGCAGAAGGGCGCAGCCGATCGCCTATGGTGAGACCATTCGCGTCGGCGACGTTGAGGTCAGCTTTGTCCCCGCCGGCCACGTCCTCGGATCTGCGCAGATCGTGCTCGACTATAGGGCCGAGAAGGTGGTGGTGTCCGGTGACTATAAACGCCGACCTGATCCGACCTGCGCCTGCTTCGTGCCGGTGCCGTGCGATGTCTTCATCACCGAGGCCACGTTCGGCTTCCCGTGTTCCGCCATCCCGAGACTGGCAGCGAAATCGACCGGCTGCTCGGCCGCCTGCATTCCGAATCCTGGCCGCTGCGTGCTGGTTGGCGCCTATGCGCTGGCGAAAGCGCAGCGGATCATCTGCCGAGCTTCGATCGCGCGGGCATCACGATCCGATCTATTTCCATGGCGCGATCGAGCGACTGAACCAGCTTTACGAGAGCTTCGGAATAGAGCTCGGCGAGCTTCGCCACACGGCTACGCCGCCACCAAGCAGGAAATGGCGGGTCATGTCGTAATTGCCCCGCCAGCGGCGCTCAACGATCGATGGTCAAGGCGGCTGCCCGAGCCAGTGACTGCCATGGCGTCGGGCTGGATGCGCATCCGTCAACGCGCTCGACAACGCAACGTCGAATTGCCGCTGGTGATTTCCGATCATGCGACTGGGACGAGCTGACGATGACCATTCGCGAGCTCGAGCCGACGAGGTGTGGATCACCCACGGGCGCGAGGACGCGCTCATGCATTGGTGCACGATCCACCAGATCAAAGCCCGCGAGCTCGAACCTGATTGGTTATGAGGACGAGGATGATTGACGATAAGGTTGCTCGCGCCTTTGGAAGAGCGCAAAGGCCGCCACGTCACTCAAGCGAGGAGGGGGCTATGTCCTATGTCGGTCGCTGCCACTGCGGCGCGATCCGCTGTCGTCTCGAAGCCGAATCCCGTCCATGTTGATCTTCCCCACTGCGTTGACTGCAGGCGAATATCGGGCGCGCCGGTCGTCTGCTGGGCGGGATTTCCAGAACTCGGCGCTGACCTCGAGAAAGGCGCAGCCGAAACCTTCGAATTCATCCGGCTCCGCGATCCGCGATTTCTGCGCCGATTTCGGCACGGGCCTCTTCTACCGGAACGAACAGCTCTTGCCCGGTATCGTCGAGGTCCAGCTCAGCGACGCTGGACGAGCCGGAGGCGCTGCGACCGCACCAGCATATGCAGGCGGCAGCGGCAGCTCGATGGAGACGGCGCACGAACTGTCGTCGGTCGAACGCTTTGCGGAGATGGCCTAGCTAGGTCTTGTTGCGAGGCGAAGGCGCTGGCGGTCGCGCTATCAGTTCATTCCTCTTCGAGCCCCTCCTCGAAGATGTTATGAAGAGCCATCTTTGCCTGCTCGCGATCTATGACCAGCGCTGCGGTCTGAGTGGCGGAGATCTACTGGCGTCGAGGTCGCGGACCGTGGGTTCATCGTCGTGATGTTGGCGAAGGTGCCTAGCCTTTGACGGCGGGTGAGGATGGGCGTCGACGAGCATGCTCGCAGGCCGTGGCGAAGGGCGAGCATTCTTGTCGTGGGGCCGGAGCAGAGATGGGGCGGATCTCAGGATGCCGAAGCCCGCTGCGCGAGGATGGGCGGCAGTGGGGCGGAGCGCGGCTGGATCTTCTGTGCTCGGCGTCCAACGCGGCGCAATATTCCGGCGGGAGGCTTGGCGCTGCACCGGTCCGGATGTGCTGCAGATCTGCGTGCCGTAGACCAGGGTGGATCCGAGGACGCCCGTCGTTTCCGTTGAGCCTGGACGATGCGGATGCGTTGGGATGGGTCGTTCAGCGGCGCATCGCCGATCGCGAGCTCGAGCACGCGGCTGTTTGCGCGTTGCGGGAAGCGGCTGACGTTTTTCTTGTCCTCGGTGACGTTAGGGACATGGATGGAATATTCCGCCCTCGTGCCCGCGAGCAGGTCGGCGATCAGCTGGACGCCGCGTTGACCGGGCGCCTGCTGGGTGGACGGTCCGGGACCGTTCGATGCTCCAGCGGCATGGCGCGCCCGACGAACGCTTCGGCCGAGCGGGCGACGCCGTTCATGATGTCGTCGATGCCCTGCAAATCGAATTCTGGAAGTACTTCGGCACCGGCTCCCAGGCGGGGCTGCAGCCTTCCGACGAGCGCTTCAACGCATCATCGACGATGAGTGATCTTGTCATCCGGCCCTCGACCAACACCATAAATCCCGGCGCGTGATCGAACGTCCGTTCGAGCCGTTGCTGGTGCTCGCTGCTTCGGATGAGCAACCTGGTCCAGCGCTGGCGCGCTTACTACAGCAACGCCATGCCCGCGTCACTCAATGCGCCAGCTTCGATGCGCTCCACGCCCGATTCGGCCAGCTCGTCGTCGATATAGGCGGCGCGGGCGCTCCCGCTCCGGGCTTTGTTCTCGGCTTCTGCGCGGGCGACGGCACATTCTACATCTCGACGCCGCTCCGCGAGACCGCCGCCGTCGGCTCATATGTTCTTCGACGGATGCCGTCTGTCCATGGTCCTCGACCTTCGCGCGAACAGGCCGGAGACGGTCGCGGACCTCGTGGACGATCGCAAGTTGCACGCTGAGCTCGACCTGGAAGCGCATTTCCGGAGTGGCGGTGGTCTTCGGCATCGACTCCATGATCTCGGTGTCAGGCTCTCCACCGATTGCGAAACAGCTTCGAATTTTCCGCGCCGAGCTGGTCCAGCACCATCGTCAAACCCGTTACAGGCCGTCATTGAAGAAGACGTGGCCGCTCGTCTCGCTGCGCCAGGGAGGCGCCAAGCCTCCTTCATCTTGCGCTTCAATTGGCAGGGCTATGGCCGGTTTTCCACATCAAGGGTGCGCCGAGCTCGGCGATGCCGTCGACGAGTATGGCTTCCTTGTCCACGTCGGCGATGATCGTCGCCCCTGGCAGCTCGGAAAGAACCGGCTCGGCGAGGATCATCAAGCTGGTCGCCCAGATCACACGCCGGTTTGCCGTCCACTGCGCCGATCCGGTATTTCCGTCGCCCGTCAACGGAGAACAATGCCAAATCGAGTTGCTCGCGCTCGACGAGCTCTTTGAGGTCCGTCCATTTGACATCAGGATCGGGATGGTGGTCAGGGAAGGCACCATCAACGTTGGTGAAGATGGCGAAATCCTGCCCGGCGAGCCGGTCGACTAGCGTATCGAGAACGGGACCCGCGGCACCGTTCCAGCCGTACCACCCGCAGGACGCGGTAAGCCTTGCCCGAGAAGTCCTCCAGCAGTAACTCCTGGTTCGCTCGCGGTATCAACCTGTCCAGACCGTTCCGCTACCCTGGTCCAGTGACCGGCCACGGCACGCTGGCCCGTATCTGCTGCCCGAAATCCCGACCGGCCTTCGGCGGCAGCTAATCCAGTTGATCGAGGTCCTGCAACCGTCTTGGATGCCACCATGACGTGATCAGTGACGAAATTGAGCATCGGCGAGGGCCCCATTCGGATCTGCATCACATTCATGCCGCCTTCGGTAAGGCCGCGAACCAGCGCGGGCTTCCAGGCGTAGGGCTGTCGTACGTCCGTCGCAACGGGCGACGATGGTGCGCGCCCTCGCCGTGGGCCTTCGATGGCGTTGCGGCCGAGCGTGAGCGACTCAGACTCTCTCGAGCGTGTCTCCGACAAGGATACGCACGAGATGCCGTATTCGCGAAGGATGGTGGGGTTGAACCGCTCGGTGCGTGCTTGCGCAGACGTAGGCGAATGGTTCGACCCGCTGGCGAGCTTTCTCTTCCCTGTCCTCGAACGTCCTTCCGTCGCGGCAGTGATTCTTGGCCGAGTTCCTGACCAGCAGGGAGTGCCTCGTCGCAGGCGAACATCGGTGATCTGCTTGAGGTCGAGCAGGGTCAGCCTGCCCTTTGGAGAAGGCTGGCGAGGTGAAGCGCGCTCGCGCGGAGCCTGCGACGTTGAAGCCCACCCGGCGGGCAAGCCGGTCGAGGACAAGGACGAACGCGCCCCTTCAGTCCGATATCGATATGCTGGAAGGCATCCTGAGCACCACCCAGTCGACGCTCTTGCCCATCTGCTTGGCGCGCACCGTGCGGCTGTTCCGGATGGAGCTCGGCATAGAAGCTCAGCTTCGTCGCCTGCCGATCTGCCGGTGGGCCTGGCCGGTGGGGTTGAGGTCGACGAAGTCCTCGTTCATCGGCGTATAACACGTCCTCTTCGCCCTCGATGGCGGCCTTGGCGATCTCGTCGTCTTCGGCCCGGCGTATCGACGACGATCACGGTCCGGCGTCCTTGAACAGGCGCTCGAGCGCAGCGGCGAAGCCATGATCGCTATGGTCCTCCAGCACTTCGGTCACCGTTGCCGGAAGTTCCTGGTTGAGCCGGCGCATGGTGGCGTCGCGGTTCTCCAGATCACGGTGATCGGTCGCGCTGGCGGCCGTCGAGGATGTGGAGCAACAGCGCGGATGACGGAAGCGGCGAGCACGATCGAGATGACGGCCGTCGTGGACTTGCCGGTACCGCCCCTTGGTTGCGCAAGACAATTGAAATGCGGCTCGCTCATGCTTGATCTTTTTCCCGCGACATGCAAACGCCGCCCGACTGAAGATTAACTGAGGCTCTACCCGGGTGCAAATCGTTCGTTCGAGTGAAGAATTGGCACCGACGCGAGTCGCGCGCTCGAAGGCGAACTGGCGCTGGTCCCGACAATGGGCACCTTCTGTCTCGTGCAGGCCATATGGCGTGACCGCCAAGGCCAAGCGGCACGCGGACAGCGTCCGCGGCGACGATCTTCGTCAACCCGGCGGCGCAATTTCGACGACGCGGTTGCGCGCTACCCGCGCCGTGAAGCTGAGGACGCTGGGATGCTCGAGGAGGCCGGCTGCGATCCCTATCAGTTGCAGGCCCTGGCGATGTTTCTCCCGAGGATTCAACGAGGGTCCGCGTCGGGCGTCTCGGATCGGTGGGAAGGCGAAGCTCGGCCGGGTCATTTCGACGGAGTGGCGACCATCGTCGCCAAGCTGTTGCTGTCGGTTGCGACCCGGTCTGGGCGTCTTCGGCGAGAAGGACTTCGAGCAGCTCGCGGTAATCCGGCAAATGGTCCAGGACCTCCATGTGCCCGTCGGGATCCTTGGAGTGCTACGGTCCGCGATGATCGCTGGCCCTCTCGTCGCGCAAGATGGTGGGCGACTGTTCTTGGAGGACGAGCGTCGCCGGGCCGTCGCGCGCTTCCGCGCGCTCGAATATTCTTCGCGGCGCAATTCTCGGCCTTCATCCTCATCGACCCGCTGAAGATCCCTGGTCGAAGCGGGCTTTTCGGCAGGATGGAGTTCTTGGCGCTGGTCGACGCTCGACGCTTCGGCGCGCGATGCGCTGGCGAGCGATCCGCCTGGGGCAGCAGGTAGTAGGCGCCACGCCAGCTCTGATGAGAACGTCGCCATCCAGGACGTGGCTGAACCGCGTTAACCATGGCGATTCAGGCCTGGG